>JAXIXR010000001.1:0-60277 GCA_036304905.1 Collinsella sp.
CGCCGTCGCATGTGAGGGCGGCAACGCCAGCTCGACGCCGGCTAAAGGGTGGACAGACATTACTTCACAGTGCAAGGTCTCGACCGAGGGCAATGCCTTCACCGTGCGTACCGGCGACCTCATCGCCGCGCTCGGCGGGGCAGACGCCTTTACCTCGGGCGCCCGCGTGGTCGCTGTCTACAATGCGCCGTTGGGGGCCAACTGCAATCGAGGCGCTGCCAAGGGCAACCCCAACGAGGTCTATCTGCGTTACCCGCGCTCTCCCCTCGCCGACCAGTCCGGCGATGCCGGATTCAGCCGCACGCCGAGCGATGACGCGTGCGCCTACACCTGGGGACTCAGTCTGATCAAGCGCTCAAGCTCGGACGATAAACCGCTCGCGGGTGCCAAACTGCGCATCATCGATGACCGCGGGCGCATCCTAACGACTGACGGCTCGTGGTCGACGGATGCCGACGCATGCGTCACCACGGGCGCGGATGGCCATGTGGAATTGAGCGGTGTGGACGCGGGTGTCTACACCGTCGAGGAGGTCGCGGCTCCCAAGGGCTACACCGCCTTTGAGGGCAAACGTACGGTGACGGTTACGGCCGAGGGCCTGAACGCTAAACAGGTGGCGGCCGCGAAGCCCAAGGTGATCGTATCGGCCGAAAGCCCTCTACGGGTTGATACTGCCGATGCTGGGATGGGTTCGATTGAGTTGTCGGTGCTCAACACCCCAAGCAAAGAAGCGAGTCGAGGCTTTATGCCCTCGACGGGAGATAGAACGTTGGTGCTGGTGGCGGTTTTGGCTGCCATCGGAGTGGCGGCTATTTTTGTCGCGCTCGTCATCAAGCGAGGAGGAGGTCGCCGTGAAAAATAATTGCCCCCTTGCTCAATGGCGTACTGCCTCCGTAGCGAGTGACGCACAGGCCTACCGACCTGATGATCATTGGTTTTGAAAAAGTTACTAGAGAACCCTCCAAGAAAAGCGGGGCACCCGGTCGACATGACCGAGTGCCCCGCTTCGTTTGTTGGTGCAAAGTAACCTGGCACCTTTGTGGTGGTTGGTGGCTAAGCGGTGGGGAGTCCTGGCATGTTAGCCGGCTGCTGCGGCTTGAGGTGGGCGTTGCGCCAGATGATCTGGATAACGTAGCCGAGCATAAAGACAAAGGCTACGCCGCTGATGAAGTCACCTACGAGGGGAAGCCCCGTGAGGGCGCCTGCGATTACGCCGCCCACGGCTGCCATGGCGTAGCGGTTTTGGTTGTGTCCGACCATGCGGGAGATCGCGCACCCCGCAAAGGCACTCGACACCAACGCGATGCCGATAACGCCGCACAAGAGGGCTCCGGCAAGCGACAGACCAGCGATAGAGATAATTAGCAGTAGGACGGCGGGGACGATAGCAATCGTGCCCAGAAGACCGCTCACCCACAGGGGCATGGGGCGCTGGTGGAGCATGCCGGCGGCGCTGGCGGTCGCGCGCGGAAAGACGAGCTCGAGCAGCAGAGCGACAAAGCAGGTCGAGAGTGCCGCGGCGACGATACCGCCGATGACATCGTTAACGGTGGAAGTATCCTCGTTCTCGGTGCGGTCGATCTTGAGCGCGCCTACCTCGGCTCCTGCGGCACGCTCGGGGTCCTCGGAGACGTGCGCGTTCACGGTGCCGGTGATGTGGGCGTTCTTGCCCAGGATGAGCTTGTCGGCCCAAACCTCGACATCGCCCTCGACGGTGCCATCGATGGTCACCGTGTCGCCCGCAAGCGCTGCCGACTTGGTAGAGCCGCGCAGGGCAACCGTCTCGCCTATCGCGTAAAAACAGTTGGCGGTGCTGTCGGAATTGAGCACAACGTGCTGACCGACGACCGTGACGCTGCCATCAACCGTGGTCTTGGCGATATCGATAGTGCGTGCCGCCAAGCGGACGGCGCCGCCCACCGTGCAGTCGCGGATGGAGAGGCTCTCGCCTGCTGCAATTATGTCGCGGCCGATGGACGCATCGTCCAAGTTGAGGGCCTGACCTGCCCAGTACAGGTCACCTTCGACGCCGGACGAATTGGCGTCATTGTCGGTCGCAAGTACGTTGCCTGCGGTGTCCGTGCCGGCGAACGACGCCGTGGGAAGCGCGGTGACCGCTAGAGCGATGAGCGCGAATAAGATCGTGATGCGGCCCCACGCTTTACGGCGCTGGGTCGACGGGAATTGATTACAGGGCATAGTGAATCCTTCGTCAGATGCTCGACATGCACCTAACAGGGTACCCAACGCGTGGGCGCTCTAAAAGAACCTCTCGGTTGCATTTCGAAGGATGAGCCCGCACCACCTACTTTTTGCGGTGCAAAAAGCGTGCGATGTCATCCTCGGTGGGGCTTTTGATATCAAAGCGCAGCGACAGCCAGCGTAGTCCCATGGTCACCACGACGCAAACGACCAGTGCGACGACATTGCTGACCAAGCCGCTCATGACAAGGCAAACATAGCTTGCCGATCCGGCGATGGCCGCGATGGCATAGAAGTTGGTGCGTTGGAAGATACCCGGCACCACACCCATAAAACCATCTCGCAGCATGCCGCCGCCCACCGCGGTAAAAAAGCCCATCATGATGCACACCGCCGGCGCAAAGCCGTAGACCAGCGCCTTGTCTGCGCCGGTTGCCGCATAAATACCCACCGAGATGATATCGAGCAGGGGAATGAGCTTTTCGGGCTTGTCGACGATTGCCGGGAAGATGTAGATGATGGCCGCGGTGGCGATGGAGAGCGGGAGCGCCATCGGTTGGTTGAGGATGTAGACGTTGCCCACCTGCAGCGTCATATCGCGCAAAAGACCGCCGCCCAGTCCACAGACCACGGCGAGCGCGACGGCGCCCACCAGGTCGAGTTTGTGCTCGCGTGCGACCAACACGCCCGAGATCGATGCCGCGACGACGGCGAACATCTCGAGCCAAAACGGGATGGCAACCATGGCATCCGAGGCGTGTGAGGTAATGGTTATAGCGGCGACGACGGGCAAGATGGGGTCCTTTGGATTACGGATTTGGACAATGCCCGTACATAGTACATGTTCGGTGCCGATTGCGACCCTATTGCTCGGTAAACGGTTGGGACTGGGTAGGGGCGTAGGTACCATGTTTGGGGATCTGGGTTGATGCTGAACGCGATGGGGGCGCGGTTGAATAGGAGGGATGTCCAAATTTTGAGCTTTGCTCAAAATTTATCCGGTCGGCTTACGCCGACCGCGCTGCGCTAAAAACGCGCCACGGGCGCGTTTTCTTTACGCTCAGCGCCCTGGCGGGTTCGAATCCCTCCTCCTCCGCCGTATTTGTTTGTAAGGGACTCAAAAGAAAAAAGCTCCCGTTGTTGGGAGCTTTCTCAACCAAAATGGCGGAGGAGGAGGGATTCGAACCCTCGTGACCTTATACAGGCCAAACGGTTTTCGAGACCGCCGCATTCAACCACTCTGCCACCCCTCCGCGTGGGGTAAAAACAAAGCAGGCTCAAAGGCCTGCTTTGGAATTAACTGGCGGAGAGTCAGGGATTTGAACCCTGGAGACGCTTTTGACGCCTACACGATTTCCAATCGTGCTCCTTCGGCCACTCGGACAACTCTCCGTTAAATGCGAAAGTCAGTATACACGAGGAATCGCAAAGTGCAAACAGAAAAGTTGGCATTTTTTAAAACGCTTGGCCGCGCTTGGCGTTGCAGTGGGGTTTGAGGTGCCAAAAAACGGCTTCCGACCAGTGTGGTTGATCAACTCAATTGTTCAAAAGGGGTATTCATAAGCGACTTGGCAATGAATATAAAAATCTTTGGGTGGTACTGTGGACCACCGGTATGCATTTTGCGACCACAGCCTTGTGCCCGTTGACCTGTGGCTTGGCTCAGCTTGTCTCCACGGCACCGTATCTTGTCCACAGATTCGTCAAGCTTTTGGTCAGCATTTGGTTGGAATGCGCATGAAACGTCGTGCGAGTATGGGCATATGTGGAGGTCATGAGGTTGTAGCTGCAAATTATTGCAGCCTAGGAGGTTGAAAGATATTATTACCAAGTCTTTTCCTGCTTCAGGCGCACCTTCACGACCTGAAGCCACATTTGCCCAGAGGAGGTGACAATATGAAGGCTTATGAACTGCTGTTCTTTGTTGACCCGTCGCTCGACCCCGAGACTCGTCTCGCTGTTATGAAGCGTATCGATACCACGATCGCTGAGGGCGCTGGCAAGGTCGACTCCGTTGACGAGTGGGGCAAGCGCAAGCTCGCCTACGAGATCAACGATCTCACCGATGGTGACTACACCCTCATCAACTTCCACGCAGATCCTACCCAGATCGCCGAGCTTGATCGCGTCCTGCGCATCACCGACGCTGTGGTTCGCCACATGATCGTCCGCCGCGACGACCAGGAGTAAGACTGTCGTTTTGGACTGGGCTTGTGCCCCAAGAGGAAGTAGTGAGTTATGAGCATCAATCGAGTGAACATCACCGGTAACCTCACCCGCGATCCCGAGCTGCGCGCCACCGCCGGCGGAACCCAGGTTCTGTCCTTTGGCGTCGCCGTGAACGATCGTCGCCGCAACGCGCAGACTGGCGAGTGGGAGGACTATCCCAACTTTGTCGACTGCACCATGTTTGGCACCCGCGCCGAGGCCGTGAGCCGTTTCCTGGCAAAGGGAAACAAGGTCGCGATCGAGGGCAAGCTGCGCTACAGCTCTTGGGAGCGCGACGGCCAGCGCCGGAGCAAGCTTGAGGTCATCGTCGATGAGATCGAGTTTATGAGCTCCCGTGGTGGCCAGGGTGGCTACGATCAGGGCGGTTACGCCCCCGCAGCTCCCGCGCCCGCAGCACGTCCTGCCGCACCGGTGGCTACGCCGCCCGCGGTCGACGTCTACGATGAGGACATCCCGTTCTAAGGGTTGTTCACCTATTTTTGAGTGAGAGGCGGCTTCGGTTCGCCGAAGTTGCCAAACGAAAGGTATTTTGACATGGCTAATGATTTTTCTGCACGTCAGCCGCGTCGTAAGTACTGCCAGTTCTGCAAGGAGAACACTGAGTTCATCGACTATAAGGACACTCAGCTTCTCCGTAAGTACATGACCGACCGTGGCAAGATCAAGCCCCGTCGCGTCACTGGCGCTTGCACGCAGCATCAGCATGACATCGCCAACGCCATCAAGCGCGCCCGCGAGATGGCTCTCCTGCCGTACACCGTCCCCGTGGTTTCCTCTCGTGGCAACCGCGACCGCGGCTAAGAAGGGAGACGCATCATGAAGGTTATTCTTCTCGATGAGATCAAGGGCAAGGGCGGCGAGGGTGACGTCGTAGAGGTCGCTCAGGGTTACGCTGAGAACTTCCTGTTCCCCAAGAAGCTCGCTGTTGCCGCCACCAAGGGCAACCTCAAGCAGCTTGACGAGCGTCGCAACAACATCGCCAAGCGCGAGGCCGTCCGTCTGGCTACCGCCAACGAGACCAAGGCTGCCTTCGAGGGCAAGACGGTCACCGTTGACGTCAAGGTCGGCGACGAGGGCATCCTCTTTGGCTCCGTTACCGCCGCTATGATCGCTGACGCCATCAAGGCTCAGCTCGGTATGGACATCGACCGCAAGCGCGTCGAGCTCGGTAAGCCCATCAAGGTTGCCGGTGCCCACACCGTTGCCATCTCGCTGTACCGCGAGATCAAGGCCGAGGTTGTCGTTCTCGTCGGCGTTACCGCCGAGGAGCTCGCTGCCGAGGCTGAGGTCGAGGAGGCCGCTGAGGTCGCCGAGGCCGAGACCGCCGAGGTCGAGACTGAGGCTGCTGCCGAGTAGCATTTGCTGCAACGCAACAATCTTGTTCTAAGAAGGGCGCTCTGGGAAACCAGGGCGCCCTTTTGTTTTTTGCGCTGAGTGAGTGTCATGGCGAACGTTGCGCCGAAGTCCTATATACAGGACCGTTCATCCGTTTGGTTCGGTGATGATTGGCGGCGCGCGGCGCGTTTTGGGACCATGGCTGATACTATGGATGCTCGCAAGCAATATGAATGAGGATGCTCATGGCATATGACGATAGGGAGACCGGGCTGATGGTTGAGGACCGCGGCTCAAAGTTGGGTCTTCCCCAAAACCAAGATGCAGAGGCCAATGTACTGGCCGCTATGCTGCTATCGCCCGAGGTGGTCGAGGAGGCCCAGGTCGAGCTGCAGCCCGATGACTTCTACCGGCCCATTCATAAGACCATCTATACCGCGATGGTCGATATGTACAACAGCCGCATTCCCATCGACTCCATCTCGCTGATCGATTACCTGCGAAGCATCAACAAGCTCGATGCCGTGGGCGGCGAGGCGTACATTTTGGAGCTGATGGGTCAGACCCTGTCGCTCGTCAACTGGCAGCACCATGCCGCCATCGTTCGCCGCGATTCGATGCTGCGCGAGCTGATCGGCGCCACCAACGAGATCAACGCACTGGCATATAACGCCCCCACCGACACCAAAGAGGTTGTCGAGCTGGCCGAGAGCAAGCTGCTCAAGGTCACGGCACGCGAGGTCAAGTCGAGCTACAAGACGCTGACCGAGTTTATGGTCGAGGCCTATAACGAGGCCGAGGAAGTGTGCCAGGCCGGTGGCCAGGCTGCGGGCGTGCCCACGGGCTTCCCGTCGCTCGACCGCATGCTCATGGGTTTTCGCGAAGGCCAGCTCATCATCATCGGTGCCCGTCCTGCCGTGGGTAAGACGTCGTTCGCTCTGAATCTGGCGCTCAACGCTGCCGCTGCTGGTTATACCGTCGGCTTCTTCTCGCTGGAGATGTCGGGCAAGGAAATTGCCCAGCGTCTGATTTGCGCCTATGCCATGATCTCGATCAGTGATTTCCGCATGGGCCGCATTAGCCCCGAGCAGTGGGCCAATATCAACGAGGCCACGCAGACCTTGTCCAAGCTGGATATTCTGATTGACGATACGCCCGGCACCACAGTGACCGAGATTCGCGCCAAGAGCCGCCGTATGCTCCATAACAAGGAGAAAGCCATCATCATCCTGGACTACCTGCAGCTGGTGAGTCCTCCGCCGGGACGCCGCTCCGAGAGCCGTACCGTCGAGGTTTCGGAGATGTCGCGTGGTCTGAAGATCATGGCCAAGGAGCTCAAGATTCCGCTCATCGCGTTGTCGCAGCTGTCACGTCAGGTCGAATCCCGTACCGGCAAGCGCCCACAGCTTTCCGACCTTCGTGAATCGGGCTCCATCGAGCAGGACGCCGATATCGTTATGTTCTTGGACCGCTCCGCCGACGAGGCCGAGGCCTCGCGCGACGATCGACCCGACGAGGGCGTTACGCGTATCGTCGTGGCCAAGAACCGTTCGGGCCCGATCGGCGACGTCGATCTGATGTTCCTGCCGGCATCCACCAAGTTCTATGAGCTTGATGGGGCACATGCCGAGGAGTAGGACAGGCGCCCGTTGCACGGGTATACTGGGAATGTTTTGTGCTTCTGCGTGCCGGCGTGGCGCGTAGACAGTCCATGAATGTAAGGAGTAAACATGCCGTCAACCGTTTTGGTCGGTGCCCAGTGGGGCGATGAGGGCAAAGGTAAGATTTGCGACCTGGTCGCCGGCGACTTCGATGCCGTCGTGCGCTACTCGGGAGGCAACAACGCCGGTCACACCATCGTCGTCAACGGCAAGAAGTACGGCCTGCACCAGGTGCCCTCCGGCATCATGTATTCCGACCACGTGTCGGTGATCGGTAACGGCTGCGTCGTCAACCCCAAGGTTGTCCTTGAGGAGATCGACATGTTCGAGGCCGACGGCATCACCACCAAGAATCTCAAGATCAGCGGCAACGCGCATGTCATCATGCCGTACCACATCGATCTGGATGGCGCCTTTGAGCAGAAGCTCGGCAAGAAGAACATCGGTACCACCAAGCGTGGCATCGGTCCGTGCTATCAGGACAAGATGGCCCGCATTGGCCTGCGCATGCAGGACATGCTGGACGAGGCGCTGTTCCGCGACAAGCTGGAGACCGCTCTCGCCCGCGTGAACCCCGAGCTCGAGCTCATCTACCACCTGCCCACCTACACCGTGGACCAGATTTGCGACGAGTACCTGCCGATGGCCGAGCGCCTGCGTCCCTACATCACCGAGACGAGTCTGCTGCTCAACAACATGATCGATGAGGGCAAGGACCTGCTGTTTGAGGGCGCCCAGGCGACGCTGCTCGACATCGACCACGGCACCTATCCGTACGTGACGTCTTCCAACTGCACCGCCGGCGGCGCCATCACCGGCTCCGGCGTCGGTATGAAGAATGTTGACCGCGTGCTGGGCGTCATGAAAGCCTATATCACCCGCGTCGGTTCGGGCCCCATGCCCACCGAGCTTTCCTATGAGTCCGAGGCCGGTCACACGCTGACCGAGGAGGGCTACGAGTACGGCGTGACCACCGGTCGTCGTCGTCGCTGCGGCTGGTTCGACGGCCCCATCGCCAACTACGCCTCGCGCGTCAACGGCCTCACCGATATCGCCATGACCAAGCTCGACGTGCTTTCGGCTTTCGACACCATCAAGGTGTGCGTGGCCTACGACGTCGATGGCGAGCGCTATACCAGCGTGCCCGAGCATCAGGTTCGCTTTGAGCGCGCCAAGCCCATCTACGAGGAGCTTCCTGGTTGGAAGTGCGATATCACCGGCTGCCGCAGCTTTGAGGAGCTGCCGCAGGAGGCTCAGGACTACGTGGCGTTTATCGAGGATCTGGCACACACCCGCGTGACGTTCATTGGCGTTGGCGCTGGTCGCGAGCAGATCATCAACCGATTCTGGAAGTAATCGGGACTATTTGGTTATTGCGATATACCCCTTTGCAGCCCGGACGGGCGGCCGAGGGGTATATTTGCTTGCAAAGGGCTCGCGCGGAGCGGGCCGTTCATCCATAGAGGAGGCACCCTTGAAGGCGGACACTCAAACCATCGACATCCTGTTGTTGGGCAGCGGCGGCCGTGAGCATGCTTTGGCAGCTAAGCTCGCAGCATCACCGCGCGCCGGCAAGCTCTACATCGCGCCGGGCAACGGCGGCACCGCGAGCTGCGGCGAGAACGTTGTTCTCGACGACTGCGATCCTGCGGCCGTGGCGGCGTTTGCGCAGAGCCACGGATGCGGACTCGTGGTAATTGGCCCCGAGGCTCCGCTCGTGGCGGGTGTGGCCGACGCCGTGCGCGCGGCGGGTATTCCCTGCTTTGGCCCGGGTGCCGAGGGCGCCCAGATGGAGGGCTCCAAGCTGTTCTCCAAGCAGCTCATGGAGCGCGCGGGTATTCCGACGGCAGCCTACGGCTCGTTTACCGACGAGGCTTCGGCTCTCGCCTACGTGCGCGAGCAGGGCGCCCCGCTGGTCGTCAAGGCCGACGGCCTTGCCGCGGGCAAGGGCGTTATCGTGGCGACCGAACTTGAGCAGGCCGAGGAGGCCGTGCGCGAGTGCTTTGGCGGCACCTTTGGCGATGCCGGCAACACCGTGGTTATCGAGGAGATGCTGACCGGCCCCGAGTGCTCGCTGTTGGCCTTTACCGACGGCAAGACCGTTCGCCCCATGGCCACCTCGCAGGACCACAAGCGCGCGCTCGAGGGCGACAAGGGCCCCAACACCGGTGGCATGGGCGTCTACAGCCCGGTGCCCATCGTGACTGACGAGGAGCACGCCACGATGGTGAAGGTCATGGAGCAGACCGTGGCCGAGCTCGCTGTCGAGGGTATCGACTACCGCGGCTGCCTGTACGGCGGCTTTATGCTCACGCCTGCCGGCCCCAAGGTGCTGGAGTTCAATGCCCGCTTTGGCGACCCCGAGACGCAGGTCGTGCTGCCGCGCCTTAAGAACGACCTGGTCGAGGTCATGCTGGCTTGTGCCAACTGCGAGCTCGATCAGATTGAGCTCGACTGGCGTGACGAGTGGGCCGTGGCCGTTGTCCTGACGAGCGCGGGCTATCCCGGCAGCTACGAGAAGGGCAAGGTCATCACCGGTATCGCCGATGCCGAGGCCATGGAGAACGTGATCGTGTACCACGCGGGCACCGCCGTGGTGGACGGCCAGCTCGTGACCAATGGTGGCCGCGTGCTTGCCGTGACCGCTCTGGGCGACACGTTCGAGAACGCTCGCAACCTTGCCTACGAGGCCTGCGAGAAGATTGATTTTGAGGGCAAGACCCTGCGTCACGACATCGGCCTGCGCGCGCTGCGCGGCCGCGACGCCTGGGATGCCTAAAATCCGAGAGGAATGAGACGGATGGACGAGAAGAACGAAGAGCTCGTGGACGCGCAAATCGTCGAAGAGGACAGCCGCATGTATGGGCACGCCGAGGGCGAGCCTGGTGGCGAGGTCGCTGACGAGCCGGCACTGGTGCTGGGCGACGACGACCCGCACGATGCCGAGCTGCACGAGAAGATTCTTTCGGAGGAGTGCGCCTGGAAGGGCAAGATTCTCGACGTCCACCGTCTTGAGGTTGAGCTGCCCAACGGTCACCGCAGCGCCCGCGATATCGTTCGCCATCCGGGTGCGGCGGCCGTTGTGGCACTGACCGAGAGCGGCAAGATCGTACTGGTGCGTCAGTACCGCACCGCCATCGACCGCGTGACGGTCGAGATTCCTGCCGGCAAGCTCGACCCGGGCGAGGACCCGCTCGATTGCGCCAAGCGCGAACTGCATGAGGAGACGGGCTTTAAGGCTGGTCGTATTCGCTTTTTGACGTCGATTGTCACGTCCTGCGGTTTTTGCGATGAGATCATCCACATCTACTTGGCTACCAAGCTCGAGTTTGATGCGCCCAACCCCGATGATGACGAGTTTGTCAACGTGGACCTGGTGCCGCTGCACGAGCTGATCGACGCCGTGCTCGACGGCAAGATCGAAGACGCCAAGACCGTCGTAGGCGCGCTTGCCTGCGACAGCATCGCGCACCGACTAGGCGGGGCCGAGCTTTAACGAGCGGGGATGATCCCGCAGGTTTGTGTAAGTCAGCGAAAGTGCTCCATTTGAGACAAGGTGGCCTAAAAGAGGAGGGAAGCGTATGGATATACGCGACCGACGATTGAAGGCCAGATTGTCCAAATGGAGCACTTGCAGCGTCGAGACGAAACGCGGTTTGGTAAAACCGCGTAAGGTGATTATGCTGAAGAGGTTTTTGTCTTATTACAAGCCCCAGATGGGGCTTTTTGTTGCTGATACTGTTTGTGCTCTGGTGCTTGCCGCCATTGACCTGGCGTTCCCCATTATTCTGCGCAATTTGACCGGTGGGCTATTTACTCAGGGTCAGGCTGCCATTATGCAGGCGCTCGGCATGATCGCGGTGGGCTTGGTGCTGATGTATGCCGTCCGCTGCGCCTGCCGCTATTTTGTGAGCTATTGGGGTCACGTGATGGGCGCGCGTATGGAGTCCAAAATGCGCGAGGACCTGTTCGACCAGTATGAGCGCTTTAGCTTTGCATACTTCGACCGCAACAGCTCGGGCGACATGATGAGCCGCGTGGTCAACGACCTGTTCGATATCTGCGAGGCGGCGCACCACGTGCCCGAGTGGATCATCATCTGCGGCATCGAGATCATCGGCTCATTTGTGATCCTCTTTACCATTGCCCCGGTGCTGGCGCTCGCCATGGCCGTGGTGACGGCGGCGTTTGCGGTCATCATGTTTTGGCAGAACATGCGCATGCGCGAGGTCTTTAGCGACAACCGCAAAAAAATCAGCGGCATCAATGCGCAGCTGCAGGATTCGCTGGCGGGCATGCGTGTGGTCAAGAGCTTTGCCAATGAGGAGACCGAACGCTTCAAGTTCCGCGCCTCAAACAATCGCTATCTTTCGTCCAAGGAGAACATGTATCACGCCATGGGCGTCTATACCGCGACGTATGGCCTGCTCTCGGGTGTGCTCTATGTGATCGTGGTGCTGCTGGGCGGCTGGCTGGTCGCCCAGGGACAGCTGCAGGCGGTCGATATGGCGACCTTTGCACTCTATATTTCGCTGTTCTGCACGCCGCTTGAGACGCTCGTCAATTCGGCCGAAACGTATCAGAAGGCTATCGCCGGCTTTAAGCGTATGGACGAGGTGCTCTCGACCGCGCCGGATATCCAGGACAAGCCGGGCGCCACGGATCTGCAGGTGACTGCCGGCGCCGTGGAGTATCACGACGTGTGCTTTAACTACGAGGACGTTGAGCTGGGCGAGGGCGATGCCGACGAGCGTCCCGTTATCGACCATATGGATCTGTCCATCAAGCCCGGGCAGACCATCGCTTTGGTTGGCCCTTCGGGCGGTGGCAAGTCCACGACCTGTTCGCTGTTGCCGCGCTTTTATGACGTGGCTGCCGGATCCATTAGCATCGACGGCCAGGACGTGCGTGATGTGACGCAGCAGAGCCTGCGTCGCGCCATCGGCCTGGTGCAGCAGGATGTCTATCTGTTTGACGGTACGATTGGCGAGAACATCGCCTACGGCAAGCCGGGCGCTACGGCGGAAGAGATCGCCGAGGCGGCCCGTCGCGCCAACATCGATGCCTTTATCGAGTCGCTTCCACAGGGCTATGACACGGTCGTGGGCGAGCGCGGCAGCCGTCTTTCGGGCGGACAGAAGCAGCGCGTTGCCATCGCGCGCGTGTTTCTCAAGAACCCCAAGATCCTGATTTTGGACGAGGCGACGAGTGCTTTGGATAACGAGAGCGAGGAGGCGGTGCAGGCGTCGCTCGAAGAGCTGGCACGCGGCCGCACCACGATTATCATCGCCCACCGCCTTTCTACCATTAAGCATGCCGATGAGATTGCGACCGTTGAGCATGGTCGCGTTGTGGAGCGTGGCACGCACGAGGAGCTTCTCGCCCGTGGCGGCACCTATGCCCGTTACTATCGAATGCAGTTCGAAGGTGCGCGTGCGCACGAGCTCGACTGATTGATATGACAGGAAGTTTATGGCTGACAAGAACCCTTTGACTCCGGAAGAAGTGACGGAGTTATTCTCCGAAATCGATGCATCCGGCGTCTTGGATCCGACGCTTGCCAAAAAGCGAACTGAGCGCATGCGTGAGAAGGAGGCCGCGGCCAAGCGCGGTGACAAAGCGGCACTAGCGCAGCTGCGCAGCGAGGACCGCGCGAGCCAGGCAAAACATATCGACCCGCTGTCCGAGGACGATCCTTCGGGCTCGCAGGTGAGCCATACCATTACGAAGACCGCGATGGCCGTGGTCATCGGTATTTTGGTGCTGATCGTGGGCATGCAGATCGGCTACGGCGTGATGCGCCGTCTGAATACCGCCAACCTGTCCGAGAGCGTTTCGGTCGATACCGTTTCGACCGCGCTCAAGGGTGGACTTGAATGGGGCAACGGCTTTACGCAGTTCCCGCTCGACTTTACCGTCGATGAAGCCGATGAACGCACGGGCACGGTCGAGGTGACGGTGTTGGACACATCGTCTGCCAACGAGCTCGAGCTGCTGTCCAACGGGCAGATTCAGGCCGCGGCGCTTGCGACCAACGCGTTGTTCAACGATAAGATCGACCGCGTGGTGTATAACGTTCACGCCTATATCGACGAGGATAGCAACATTCAGCACGATTCCTTCTTTGGCATGTTCCCCGCGCGGGGCCACCAGAGCGCCATTTTGACGTTCGTGTGGACCAAGAGCTCATCCAACGCCACGAGTATCGACTGGAAGATGCGCATCGTGAGTATGGATGACACCATCGCCGAGCGCATTCAGAAGCAGGTGAACTCGGTGTCGTCGTTGATTGAGGATCCGGTGGTGAGCCAGACCAAGATTGACGAGGAAAAGGCCGAGCGTGACCTGGAGCATCGTCTGCATGGCCGCGAGATTTTCCGCGGCGGCAAGCCCGATCGCACACCGTCCGAACTGCTGGAACAGGACAAGAAAAAGTAAGACGCCATCATCCCGCGTGAGCCATAAGCCCCGCGGGATGATTTTTTAATCCCCGTCCCAGAGAAATCATTATGCATAGAAAGTCATAATTATCATTTCGTAAACATTTCGATGAAATTAACGCCATGAGGCATGCTTGCGGTTACAATACCGCGAGGCCTAACTACACACCTTTAAGCCGGTCCTGTGAGACCGGGAAGGAGAATTATGGCGAACAACCATACCGCGGGCGCTGCCGCCCGCACCTTCGCGCCCAGCGAACTTTGCCAGCGTATGCTGGCCAAAACCAGCAAGGGCACCTGCGGTCCCTGCATCCTGTATCTTGAGGATGGGACCATTTTTTATGGACGTGCATGCGGCGCCGAGGGCACCGCGACCGGCGAAGTCTGCTTCAACACCTCACTCGAGGGCTACTTTGAGGTCATGACCGACCCGAGTTATGCCGGCCAAATCGTAACCATGACCTATCCGCAGATCGGCAACTACGGTATCGACGAGACCGACGTCCAGTCGGCCTTCCCCGGCGACGCCGTGCGCCCTGCGAGCGCTCCGGCTATGCGCGGCATGATCGTTCGCGACATGTGCACCACGCCTTCTAACTGGCGCTCGGCCGTCAGCGTGCCGGAGTATCTGCGCGCCCACGGCATCGTCGCTATCGAGGGCGTCGACACCCGCGCTCTGGTGCGCCATCTGCGCGACAATGGTTCCAAGATGGGCATTATCTCGACCGAGATCTTCGACGTCGACGAGCTTGCCGAGCGTCTGGCCGCAGCGCCCACGCTGGTAGGCGAGAACCTGGTCAAGACCGTAAGTTGCCCCGCGCCTCATGAGTTTGTGGCTGCCGACCTGCCTGCCACGCATGACTTTGCGCTTTCGGCTGCCGCTCCTGCCCGTCACAAAGTGGTCGCCTACGACTGCGGTGTGAAGCGCGGCATTCTGGAGGGGCTGGTCCGCGCCGGCTGCGACCTTACCGTCGTGCCGTGGGACACGCCCGCGAGTGAGGTGCTCGACATGAATCCCGACGGCGTCTTTTTGTCCAATGGCCCCGGCGACCCCGACGCCGTGGTGGAGACCTACGAGCAGGTGCAGCAGCTGATCGGCAAGGTGCCGGTCTTTGGTATTTGTCTTGGTCACCAGATGATCAGCCTGGCCTGCGGCGCCCAGATGGAAAAGCTTAAGTTCGGTCACCGCGGTGGCAACCAGCCGGTTATGAACCTGGTAAGCCGCCGTGTGGAGATCACCGCGCAAAACCATGGCTTTGGCCTGCTGTTCCCCAGCTTGGGCAAGCTTGTCCCCGAGCTTTCCGGCGGCGAGACCGAGCATGCGGCCGATGGAGATCTGCGCGTCTGGGTGCGCCGCGGAATCGCGCCGGTCGTGATGAACGAGCGCTTTGGCCGCATTCGCCTAACACATGTGAACCTCAACGACGGCACCGCCGAGGGCATCCAGCTGCTCGACGCCCCGTGCTTCTCGGTCCAGTATCACCCCGAGGCCTCGCCTGGCCCCACCGATGCCCACTATCTCTTTACCGCCTTTACGCGACTCATGGACGGCGAGGAGAACTACCTGGACATCGACACCGCGAAGGACCGCCTGGCTGGCTGGAACTTTGCCGAGACCGCCGCGACCGAGACCGAGGAGAACTAACATGCCGAAACGTACTGACATCAAGCGCATCCTCGTTATCGGTTCGGGCCCCATTGTTATTGGCCAGGCCTGCGAGTTCGACTACTCCGGCGCCCAGGCCTGCAAGGTGCTCAAGGAGGATGGCTTTGAGGTCATCCTGGTCAACTCCAACCCGGCGACCATCATGACCGACCCGGGTCTTGCCGACCGCACCTATGTTGAGCCCATTACCGCCGAGTTTATCGAGCGCGTGATCAAGAAAGAGCGCCCGGACGCGCTGCTGCCCACGCTGGGCGGCCAGACCGGTCTGAACGCCGCCGTCGAGCTGGCGAAAGACGGTACGCTCGACAAGTACGGCGTCGAGATGATCGGCTGCGACCTGGCCGCCATCGAGCGCGGCGAGGACCGCAAGCTCTTTAACGAGGCCATGGCCGAGATTGGCCTGGAGGTCGCGCGCTCGGGCTATGCCTACAGCGTGGCCGACGCCGAGGCCATCGCCGAGCGCGTGGGCTATCCCTGCGTACTGCGCCCGAGCTTTACCCTCGGCGGCGCCGGCGGCGGCATCGCTCACACCCACGAGGAACTCGTCTCCATCGTGAGCCAGGGCCTGGAGCTCTCGCCCGCCCACGAGGTGCTGGTCGAGGAGTCCATCGAGGGCTGGAAAGAGTACGAGATGGAGGTCATGCGTGACCACGCCGGCAACGGCATCATCGTGTGCTCCATCGAGAACCTCGACCCCATGGGCGTGCATACCGGCGACTCCATCACCGTGGCGCCGGCGCAGACCCTTTCCGACCTGGAGTATCAGCGCATGCGTGTCGCCTCGCTCGCCATCTTGGAGAAGATCGGCGTCGAGACCGGCGGCTCCAACGTGCAGTTTGCCGTGAACCCCCAGACCGGCCGCCTGATCGTCATCGAGATGAACCCGCGCGTGAGCCGTTCGTCCGCGCTGGCCTCCAAGGCCACGGGTTTCCCCATTGCCAAGGCCGCCGCGCGCCTGGCAGTGGGCTACACGCTCGACGAGATCGTCAACGACATTACCAAGGCAACGCCCGCCTGCTTTGAGCCCACAATCGACTACTGTGTGGTCAAGGTGCCGCGCTTTGCCTTCGAGAAGTTCAAGGGTACCGACCCCACGCTCACCACGCGCATGAAGGCGGTGGGCGAGATCATGGCGATCGGCCGCACCTTTGAGGAAGCCTTCGGCAAGGCCATGCGTTCGCTGGAGGACGGTCACCAGGGTATCTGCGCCGGTGGCAAGGAGGGTGCCGACAAGCTGAGCGACGAGGAGCTCGCTCAGGCCGTGGCAACCCCGACCGAGCACCGCATTTTCTTTGTGGTCGAGGCCCTGCGCCGCGGCTGGGATGTCGCGCGTATCCATGCCATCTGCGGCATCGACCCGTGGTACCTCAACCGCATCAACGACATGGTGCAGGTCCAGGAGAGCGTCCGCGGCCTGCGTGTGGAGGACATTGACGCCGACGCGATGCGCCTGCTCAAGCAGTATGGTACGAGCGACGCCGAGATTGCCGCGCTGACCGGCTCGGACGAGCGCTTTGTGCGCGCCTACCGCAAGGGTCTGGGCGTGGTTCCCAGCATGAAGACGGTCGACACCTGCGCTGCGGAGTTCTCGAGCGCCACGGAATACCACTACAAGACGTACGAGAACATCTACCGCACGAGCCCGGATGCCAAGAAGTGCGTGGCTCCCGACGAGACCACGCCGGCGGACAAGCCCAAAGCGATGATCCTGGGCGCCGGCCCCAACCGCATTGGCCAGGGTATCGAGTTCGATTACTGCTGCGTGCACGCGAGCTACGCGCTGGCGGCCCGCGGCTTCGAGACCATCATGGTCAACTGCAACCCCGAGACCGTCTCGACTGACTACGACACATCCGACCGCCTGTACTTTGAGCCGCTCACCTACGAGGACGTCATGGACGTTATCGACGTTGAGCGACCCGACGGCGTCGTGGTGACGCTCGGCGGCCAGACCCCGCTTAAGCTGGCGCGTATGCTCGAGGAGAGCGGCGTGAACATCATGGGTACCAAGCCCGATGCCATCGACTTTGCCGAGGACCGCGAGCGCTTCGCCGCTCTGCTCGACAAGCTTGGCATCATGTACCCGCCGGCGGGCCAGGCCACCTCGTTTGAGGAGGCCGAGGCCGTGGCCGCGCACATCGGCTACCCGCTGCTGGTGCGTCCGAGCTACGTGCTGGGCGGCCGCGGCATGATGATCGCCTACGATGCCGAGCATCTGCGCGATTACATGGCCGAGGCTGCGCGCATTAGCCCCGACTACCCGGTGTATCTGGATCGCTTCTTGGAGGGTGCGATCGAGTCCGATGTCGACGCCCTGTGCGATGGCGAAAAGGTCTATATCGGCGGTATCCTGGAGCATATCGAGGAGGCCGGTATCCACTCTGGCGACTCCGCGACCTGCATCCCGCCGTTCAGCTTTAGCGAGAGCCTGCAGGCAAAGCTTCGCGAGACCACGCGCCGCATCGCGATGGCGCTGGGCGTACGCGGCCTGGTCAACGTGCAGTACGCCATCAAGGGCGAGACCGTCTACGTGATCGAGGCAAACCCGCGCGCGAGCCGCACCGTGCCGTTCATCTCCAAGGCAACCGGCGTGCCGCTGGCCAAGTGCGCGGCGCGCATCATGGCAGGCGATTCCATCGCGAGCTTGGGCCTGCCGAGCGACGAGCGTCAGCTCGATTGGTTCTGCATGAAGGAAGCCGTTATGCCCTGGGGTCGTTTCCCGGGCGCCGACGTTATCCTGGGTCCCGAGATGAAGTCGACGGGCGAGGTCATGGGTATCGCCAAGAGCTATCCCGAGGCATACGCCAAGACGCAGCTGGCGATTGACTACAAGCTGCCCGACCCGAGCGCCGGTAAGGTGTTCATCAGCGTGTGCGACCGCGACAAGCGTCATATCCTTTCGGTCGCCCGTATCCTGCGCTACCTAGGCTTTGACATCTGCTCCACTGAGGGCACGGCGCGCGTGCTGCGTGGAGGCAACGTGACGTGCGAGGTCGTGGAGAAGATCAGCGGCCCGCACGATGGCGAGCGTCCCAACATCGGCGACCTGATCGCCGACGGCAAGATCGCGGTGATCGTCAATACGCCGTATGGCCCGGGCTCGCGTGGCGATGGCTACCTGCTACGTACCGAGGCCGTGCGTCGCGGCGTGACCTGCGTGACCGCGATGTCTGCCGCCAACACGTACGTGAGCGCCATCGAGGCGGTGCGCGAGGACCAGCAGGGTCACGGCAGTGCCAACGACATGGGCATGGACGTCATCGCCCTGCAGGACCTGCCGCAGCACACGGTGTAGTTGACCCGGTCGGCCGGGGCGGGAGGCGGACGCTTTCTCTCGGAAACTGGGCTTCGCGAAGTTTTCCGAGAGAAAGGACCGCCTCCCGCCCCGGCCTGCGGTGACTCGGTAGCACCGTGTGCTGCCGAAGGGGCTTTGCGCGATGACTAGGGCTGAATAAAAAGTGAGTGTGGGATACGCCGTTCGTTCGAACGGCGTATCCCACGTTAATATTTCAGCCAACGTACGTCATGGCAATCCCCGGTAGGTCCCCGGGTGCCCCGCGGCGGGCTGGGTTTATTGTCTGAGCGACTTTGCGAAGCAAGGGGAGCGAAGATAAAAACCCAGCCCGCCGCGGGGCACCCGGGGACCGCAGGGACGGGAGCAGCTATACTACTCTCAGTAGTTAAGGGTCGCGGATCCGCCGCGTCGCCGCTCTCAACAGGAGGTCTTTGTTTATGGCAGATCAAAAGCCGGTCGTCGGGATCATCATGGGTTCCAAGTCCGATCTGGGCGTTATGGAAGGCTGCACCGCCGAGCTCGAGGCGCTTGGTGTGCCCTATGAGCTCGTCATTGCGAGCGCACACCGCACGCCGGCGAAGGTCCACGAGTGGGCCTCGACTGCCGCCGATCGCGGTATCAAAGTGATTATCGCCGCCGCCGGCAAGGCTGCTCACCTGGGCGGTGTCGTGGCTGCGTTTACGCCGCTGCCGGTCATCGGCGTGCCTATGAAGACGAGCGATCTGGGTGGTATGGACTCGCTGCTGTCGATGGTGCAGATGCCTTCGGGCGTGCCCGTTGCCTGTGTGGCCATCAACGGTGCCAAGAACGCTGCCATTTACGCCACGCAGATTCTGGGCGCATGCGACCCCGAGTACCGCAAGGTTATCGAGAAGATGAAGCAGGAGATGGCTGACGCCTAAGCGCTCTGCCAGTCCATTTGCAGCATAAGGAGAGCCATGTCCGACTATCAGGGAAAGCGTTTTTCGGCTTCTCGGATTCCCGATCCAGCCAAGTCGGGAGCAGCCCGCGCGCCGCAGCAGGGTCGGACATCCTCTCCTCAGCAGTCACGTGCGCCGCGCCCCGTGACGCCGGCGAAGCATCGCCGTCAGGATACACCTGCTGCATATCGCCCTTCGTCATACAGTACGGCCAAGAAGTCACCTCGCTCTTCGGCGCATGCCGCGCCATCGAGCTATACCGAGCCGCCGCGCAAAAATCGCCGCTCCGTCATTCCCATTCTGCTCATCATCATCGGTATTGGCCTGATCGTTGCTGCGGCCGCTATCTTTATCAACGCGCAGATTGGCTACAAGCAGGCGAGCGAGTCGTATCAAAAGATCGAAAAACAATATGTGAGCGACAAGGACGCCAGCGGCGTGCCGATTATCGACTTTGATGCACTTGCCCAGACGAATCCCGAGGTTGTGGGTTGGATTTATGCGCCCGGCACCAACATCAACTATCCCGTCGTGCAGACCAACAACAACTCCAAATACCTCAACACGCTGTTTGACGGTACGGCTAACGCGTCCGGTGCCATCTTCTTGGATAGCGACGACACCGCGCCGGGCATGGTGGATCAGCAGACCACGATCTACGGCCACCATATGAACGATGGGTCGATGTTCAACGTGATTTCGGACACCACCGACCAAGCGACGTTCGATAGCATCGAGTACGTGTATTACATCACGCGCGATGCAACGTATAAGCTGCGTCCGCTGGCGACCAAGGTGGTCGAGGACACGTATGCCAAGGCGCGCACGCCCAACTTTGAGGGCGATGACGGACTGAAGAATTATCTGTCCGAGATGCTCGACGGTGCCTCTGCCGTGGCGAGCGATGCCACCGATCGTGCCGCTTCGGCAACCAAGGTCGTAACGCTTGTGACCTGCCGTTCGCTGTCATTTAGCAATACGCGCGCCGTCATGGTGCTCACGCCGGTCGAGGAATAAAGTGTCCGGGCCCCGTCCCAAAAAGACTACCCTGGAAATCAAAAGGAGAAATGATGCTTGAGAACGGCAAATCGATGCCTTCGGTTGATGCTTGGCTGCGCGAAGCCAAGGCCGATGTTTCGGCGGCTGATTGTGGGATGTACCTGACACACAACGGCGTGGTGCGCGCGACGCCCAAGGCCGAAGCGCGCGGAGTCGAGACCGATGGCGTGGCGCCAGGCCACAAGGTGGGCGGCATGGTGTTTGGCTTCGATGCCGAAAAGGTGCAGGCCGCTATCGAGGCGACGCGCACGATGCCGGGTATCGGCTATGTGCGCGTGTGGCTGGCGAGCGGCGAGCTTACCGTGGGCGACGACATCATGCTCGTGCTCATTGGCGGAGACATTCGCCCGCATGTGGTCGATGCGCTGCAGTCGCTCGTCGGCACCATCAAGAACGAGTGCGTGAGCGAGGTTGAGCGCGAGGCGTAAGGCCTCGTCGGCAATCCGAGTCTGTCTATAGCGAAAGCCCGCCGGCAGTTCATGTAGATCTGCCAGCGGGCTTTGATGTGTTGGAGCTATTTTGCTCGGGCGTTTGCTACACGCGTGTGGCGTCCTTGGGGCTCATGGTCATACTCTGAAAACGGTTCTCCATATATTCGTTATCGAAATGCTTGTCATAGAACTGTGCGACGGGAATATTTCGAATGGTTCCGTTGACGCGCTGATACCAATAGTCGAGCGATTGCAACGTCATGACGCCGTCGATCAACATGACGGCGGTCAGGATGACGGTAGCAGAGTAGCGGCGTTTCCATGGAATCATATTGATGAGCTTAAGCAGGCGCGGCAGCAAGACCTTGATCCAGATGAGGCCACCCAGGCCCCACATGCAGGCAAACGGCGTGCATGTGCGTCCCCCGGTCAATACCGCGATGGGATCGGGCATGCCGAATAGCCTAATGTGTGAATAGCTCCACGACACCACGCCAAATGAGGTCTGCATAAACCAGCCTACAAACACCTCGAAAGCGCCGCCGATCAGGGCACTTACCAGGAAAATGATCAGAGGATTCTTTTTATAGAAGCGGTTGAGCGCCATGGTCATGAGCACCGCGCCAAATCCGTAGATGGGGCTAAAGGGGCCAAATAGCATACCGGCACGGTCCTGATAGACGCCGGGATCGACGACGACCATATGCCAGACTTCCTCGAGAATGAGACCTAACACGCTGCAGACGAAGAATACCCAGAACAGGTTGAAGTAGTTGAGCTTGATGTAGCCCTCGCCGGTTTCGTCGCGGCCGAGCATCCCCTCGGCGGCGGCATCGCGGTCGAGCATCTCTTGCAGACGGCGCTGCAGTTCGCGCTCCTGGCGTAGCGTGGGGTCGACGGTGGCCGACAGCGCAATGAGGATGACAAGCTGGACGGCGGGGCGCAGCAGGAAGGGTCCGATGCCCTGGAGCATCACGTCAACTAAAAGCTCCACGACGGTAAGTGCGATGAGGACGTAAGACAGGCGGGCGGCATTGCGCCGCTGGTCCTTGATGAGGTCCAGGCCAAAGACGATCAAGATGATCGCGCTTGCCGCCGAGAGCATAATGCCGGCGACGATAAGGCCAACCGCGACCAGGGTGTTATCACCGAGCTTAGCGGCGACGTTGCCGTTAATGAGTGCGGTGATGACCTGCCACATAAAGACGGCGACTGACGGGAGCGTGCCCACGCCAGATAGGGTGCACAGGACTGCGTAGACCTTGATGATAAGGGGGATCTTCTTGGCCTCCGTGGTGCTGGGGACACTGGGGTCGAGTTGATTTCGATCCATACGCTACCTTTCTCGTCTTGTAGTAGCCTACAAGGATACGCCGACGACCAGCTAAAAGACAGGACGAACGTCCCAATTGCAACAATGTAGCCCCTAGCGCGGGCGAGACACGGCGCACGGGAAGTCTTCGAGGCCGTTGCCCCTGAGAGTGGACTACCCAATAAAATGTTTGGTCGCAAAACGGATAATAAGCTCGGTGGGCTTTTAAAAAGCGCTGTTCATGCGCGGGAGTGCTTGTCTTGCCGTGCGTATAATAGGGCAGGTAACGCCAAATAACGAGGCTCTGAGGGGATGCCATGTCTCAAGAAACCATCCGCGCGGCCGAGCGTGCCGCGGGACAGGTGAAGACCATGTCGACGTATGATCCGGACTCCGACCAGCTGCATGAGGAATGCGGCATTTTTGGTGTGTGGGCACCCGATCGCGATGTGGCTCGACTGACGTACTTTGGTCTGCGCGCGCTGCAGCATCGCGGCCAGGAATCGGCGGGAATCGCCGTGGGTGATGGCGGCACGGTTATGGTCCGCAAGGATCTGGGCCTGCTCGACCGCGTGTTCTCCAACGCCGACCTGTCGACACTCTCCGGCCAGCTGGCCGTGGGCCACGTGCGCTATGGCACTGCCGGTGCCAAGAGCTGGGAAGCCTCGCAGCCGCATCTTTCTACCATCAACAGCGTCATTATCGCGCTCGCGCACAACGGTACCCTCGTCAACACCGACGAGCTGCGCCGCCAGCTGATCGAGCTGGGCGTGCCGTTCCTTTCCAATTCGGATTCCGAGGTCGCGACTAAGCTTATCGGCTACTTTACTCAGCGTACAGGCCATCTGCGCGAGGGCATTCGCAAGACCATGGAGCTCGTGCGCGGCGGCTACGCCATGACGCTCATCAACGAGCAGGCGCTCTACGCATTCCGCGATCCGCACGGCATTCGCCCGCTCGTGCTGGGCAAGCTGGTGGATGAGGGCCTGGACCAGGCCGATGCCGCATCCGTTTCGCAGCTGCCGTCGCAGGACGGCGCCGCGACGGTCGACGCCACCACCCATGTCACGCGCGCCGGCGGCTGGGTCGTTGCCTCCGAGACCTGCGCGCTCGATATCGTGGGCGCCGAGTACGTCCGCGACGTCCGTCCCGGTGAGATTTTGCGCATCAGCGCCGAGGGCCTTGTGTCCGAGCAGGGCGTGCCTGCCGCCGAAGAGCCTGCTAACTGCATTTTTGAGCAGGTCTACTTTGCTCGCCCCGATTCCATCATGAACGGCAAGAGCGTCTACGCCTGCCGTTATGACATGGGTCGTCAGCTGGCACATGAGGAGCCCGTCGAGGCCGACCTGGTCATCGGCGTGCCCGACTCCGGCCTGCCGCCCGCGGAGGGCTATTCGCACGAGAGTGGCATTCCCTTTGGCGAGGGCCTCATCAAGAACCGCTATGTGGGCCGTACGTTTATCGAGCCTACGCAGGAGCTGCGTGCCATGGGCGTGCGTATGAAGCTCAACCCGCTGCGTGACAACATCGAGGGCAAGCGCCTGGTCGTGATCGACGACTCCATCGTGCGCGGCACCACCATGGTGCAGCTCGTCAAGATGCTGCGCAACGCCGGCGCCAAGGAGATTCATATCCGCATCAACTCGCCCGAGGTCATCTGGCCGTGCTTCTACGGTATCGATACCGACGTGCAGTCGCAGCTTATCAGCGCCAACAAGACGGTCGACGAGATTTGCGAGTATATCGGCGCCGATTCGCTGGCCTTCCTTTCGGTCGAGGGCCTGCTTAAGGTCATGCCCAAGGGCGGTTACTGCGATGCGTGCTTTACCGGCCGCTACCCCGTGGCGATTCCCGAGAGCTTTGGCCGCGACAAGTTCATGGAGGGCTTTAAGCCCCGCAACCTGGACAAGCCGCTGCACTTTGATGACGACGCCGTGGTCGAGAAATACGACGATCGCAGCTGGGAAGAGGAACACGGCGAGGCCTAAAACCTGCCAAAAAGGGACAGGTTTATTTTGGTAGGTTTTACCTGCTGTTTTGTTGATATGACGGCGCGCGTTGTTATGGCGCGCGCCGAAATGAACGCAACTATGAGCACCGTTTGGCGCCCGGGCGGCGCCACGGTAGTGGGAGAGGAAGGCTCAGATGAGCGACAGCAAGCATGTGACGTATGAGGATGCCGGCGTCGATACCGCCGAGGGCGGCCGCGCCGTTGACGCTATTAAGCAGATGGTTAAGGACACCAACCGTCCCGAGGTCATCGGCGGCATCGGTGGCTTTGGTGGCCTGTTCTCGGCTGCCGCGCTTAAGGATATGGAAGACCCGATTCTGATTAGCGGTACCGACGGCGTGGGCACCAAGCTCGTGCTCGCCCAGATCATGGACCGTCACGAGACGGTGGGCCAGGACCTGGTTGCTATGTGCGTCAACGACATTCTGGCTTCGGGTGCCGAGCCGCTGTTCTTCCTGGACTACGTTGCCATCGGCCACATCGAGGCCGAGCACATGGCAAAGATCATCAAGGGTGTGGCCGACGGCTGCAAGCTCGCGGGCTGCGCGCTCGTGGGCGGCGAGATGGCCGAGCACCCCGGCGTCATGGCTCCTGCCGACTACGACCTTGCCGGATTTACCGTGGGCGTCGTCGACCGTCCCAAGATGCTCGACCCCGCGAATGTCCGTCCCGGCGACGTGATCCTGGGCCTGCCTTCCACCGGCGTGCACTCCAACGGCTACTCGCTCGTGCGTAAGGTCATTGGCGTCGACGGTATTAAGCCGGGCACGCCCGAGGCCGCCGCTAAGGCCGAGGAGCTGAGCCGTCCGCTCGAGGAACTCGGCGGCGCATCGCTGGCAGACGCCCTGTTGGCCCCCACGCGCATCTATGTCAAGCCGATTCTGGAGCTGCTGCGCG
This sequence comes from Collinsella sp., assembly GCA_036304905.1. Lineage (GTDB taxonomy): Bacteria > Actinomycetota > Coriobacteriia > Coriobacteriales > Coriobacteriaceae > Collinsella. The sequence continues at coordinate 25,459 of JAXIXR010000001.1, forward strand.
GTGGCGCTCCGGTGCACGCCATCGCCCATATCACTGGCGGCGGTATTACCGAGAACCTCAACCGCGCGCTCGCCGACGACGTCGACGCCGTGGTCACCCGTAACGGCGCCGAGATGGGTTGGGACGTTCCGCCCGTCATCACCTACGTGTCGCGCCAGGCCGAGCTCGCGCCCAACGAGGCATGCAAGACCTTCAACATGGGCGTTGGCCTGTGCCTGATCGTCGCCCCCGAGGACGAGGCTGCCGTGACCGAGGCCCTGGTCGCGCTGGGAGAGAAGCCGTTCCGCGTGGGCGAGTGCGTCGAGGGCTCCGGTAAGGTCGTGTACTCCGATGAGCGCTAACGAGCAGATGGCTGCTGCCGCGAGCCTGGGCTTTGTGCCCTACACCCGTCCGACCGGCACCGATACGGCCGAGCCGCTCAAGATCGGTGTGCTCATCAGCGGTTCGGGTACCAACCTGCAGGCGCTGATCGACCTGATCGCCGCCGGCAAGCTCAACGCTTCGATTGAGCTTGTGGTGTCGAGCCGTCCTTCGGCTAAGGGTTTGCAGCGCGCTGAGCGCGCGGGCATCCAGACGCTCACGCTGTCCAAGGATGTCTACGCCGACCCCATCGCCGCTGACGAGATCATCGCGCACGAGCTGCTCGAGCGCGGCTGCGAATATGTGGTCATGGCCGGTTACATGCGCATGGTGCACACGCCGCTGCTGGCGGCGTTTCCCAACCGCGTGGTCAACTTGCATCCGGCACTGCTGCCGAGCTTTACCGGCGCGCATGCGATCGACGATGCCTTTGCGCGCGGCGTCAAGGTAACCGGTGTGACCGTGCACTTTGCCAACGAGATCTACGACAACGGCCCCATCATCGCCCAGCGCGCGCTGGCTGTCGGGGAGGGCTGGGATGTCGACACGCTCGAGGAGCACATCCACGCGATTGAGCACGTGCTGTATCCCGAGGTCGTGCAAATGCTCGCCGACGGCCGCGTCCACGTGCTGGAGAGCGGCAAGGTCGCAATTGACGCGCCTCGCGGCTAGCGGCGCACAGTACAATTTAGCCGAGTAGTCAGGGTGGTCATTGGCGCCAAGGCGCGCGTGGCCACCTTTTGTTTTAGGTAGTCACCTGCGACGTTTTTTAACGACTAGTCATTTAAGAACGTCCCCGATGGCTAGGTGAGAGAGGTGAGCGCATGGCGGATAACGAAGCGCTGTTTACGCCTGAGCTGGTGTTTTTTGATTGGGAGTGTGCGACACCGGATGAGGTGTTTGCGCGGCTCGAGGGCGAGCTTGCACCACGTGGCTACATTGCCGACGGTTGGCTCGACGCCGTTCTCACGCGCGAGGATGCCTATCCCACGGGCCTTGCCATGCCGGCGGCAAACATTGCCATTCCGCATACCGATCCGGGGTTTGTGACCAAGCCCTATATCGCGGTGGTGAAGCCCACCGCGCCCGTGACATTTAACGCTATGGCTGGCATGGGCGCTCCGGTGCCGGCGCAGATCGTCATTAATCTGGGCATCGCCGAGCCGGGCGGCCAGGTCGAGGCCCTGCAGGCGCTCATGAACATCTTTATGGACGCCGATGCCGCAGCCGACGTGCTCGGCCAGACCACGTCCCAGGGCATGGTCGACGCCATCCGCCGTCATTTCTAAGGTGGGGCTGAGTCGGCACTTGGGGACTGTCCCTAACTGCCGGCTGCCAGAGCTGTCCCCTTTGCACCAAAATGGTGCAGATTAATCTGTCCCCAATGCACCAAGCGTGCCGCGGGGGCTGCGTTGTGACACAATGGCGTTTGTTCGATTCGTTATGCGAAAGGCCAACTATGGCAAATAAGAAAAAGAACTCCGAGGCCGCGCCGACGCCCGAGCAGCAGGCCCGCGCCGCCTCCAGCTCTCGCAAGAAGCAGCGCAAGACCCGCGTGTCTAAGACCGTCAAGATCGTTCTGGTGGTCATCGGCGTGCTGGCGATGCTGCTTTCCGTCTCGGCGATGGCGTGCTCCGGCCTTATGTCGCAGGCTGAGGACACCTCGGGCTACAAGCTGACCGGCGGTGTTGCTGCCACTATCAACGGCACCAACCTCACCGAGGACACCGTGACCAAGCAGATCATGAGCATGCGCACGTCCAACGGCTACACCAAGGACAAGGATTGGGCGCAGTATCTGGTTGACAACGACCTCACGCCCAAGAAGTACCGCAAGCAACTCATCGACTCCTACACGCAGCAAATTCTGCTTCAGCAGGCACAGAAGGAGAACGGCGTGACGGTGTCGGACGAGGAGGTCGAGAAGGCTTGGAAGGACGCGTGCAAGAGCGCGGGCGGTGCCAAGGCCTTTAAGAAGACCCTCAAGACCTACGGCTATACCGAGGACACCTACAAGGACTCACTCAAGGAGAGTCTGGCGCAGCAGAAACTCAAGGATGCCGTCGCGCCCACGAGCAAGCCCAAGGACAGCGAGATTGTCGATTACATCAACGAAAACCTGTCCAGCTACAACGACGCCCGCCGCTCGTCGAACATCCTGATCAAGGTTGATTCCGACGCTTCCGACGAGGACAAGGCTGCCGCCAAGGCCAAGGCACAGGAGTGCCTGGACAAGATCAACTCCGGTGAGCTGAGCTTTGAGGACGCCGTTGAGCAGTACTCCGAGGACACCGGTTCCAAGGAGAAGAAGGGCGATGTGGGCTGGGATAAGCTCACCACTTTCGTCGACAGCTACCAGACGGCGCTCGAGGGACTCAACAAGGGCGACGTGAGCGAAGTCGTCGAGTCGACCTATGGCTACCACATCATCAAGTGCACCGACTACTTCCATGTCGATAATCAGGTTGATGACATCAACCAGGTGCCCAAGGACATCAAAAAGTACGTCTCCAACGTGGTGAAGACGCAAGCGGCCAGCACCGCGTACAGCGAGTGGCTGGAGCAGTACAAGAAGGACGCCGACATCACCGTTAACCCCATGCCCAAGGACGTGCCGTACAACGTCAGCCTGAAGGACGTCACCAAGAGTTCGACCGACGATTCGTCGACAACTGAGTAATCATGGGGCGGTACTCGTGCGAGTGCCGCCCACGCTATTAGAGAGGATTTGCAGATGACCAACGAAGAACTGCAGAAGGAAATGATCGCGGCCATGAAGGCCAAGGACAAGGTTCGCCTGTCCATCATTCGCCAGGTTAAGGCCGAGGTGAAGAATATCGAGGTCAACGAGCGCCGCGATGTGACCGAGGAAGACGTCAACAGCATGATCAAGCGTCTGATCAAGCAGACGAGCGAGACGCTGGAGATGTCCATCAAGGCCGGCACCGACCAAGAGCGTACCGACAACCTGACCGAGCAGGTCAAGATTCTGGAGAGCCTGCTGCCCGCGCAGGTTTCGGGCGAGGAGCTCGAGGCCCTGATTGAGCAGGTCATCGCCGAGCTGGGTGCCACGTCCAAGAAGCAGATGGGCCAGGTTATGGGCGCACTCGGCAAGGCCACCGGCGGCAACTTCGATAAGCCGGCCGCGGCAAAGATCGTCGGCGCCAAGCTCGCGTAGGGGCCGAGCGGTACATAGTTGATGTTGAGGGGGCGTGGCCGTCATGGTCGCGCCCCTTTTTGCTGGCCGGGCACTCATTGGGGACAGGCTTAAATGAGTACCCAATGAGCGGGCACTCATTTAAGTCTGTCCCCAATGAGTGCCGACGAGCAGGTGGAAGGTTGCGGGTTCTTTACGGGAATGTAGTGTGGGCTGCGAAAACGTGGTTCTTTCCGTACAATAGTTCAACTCGTGTAAACGCAGGGAAGGGACATTCATGGCAGACATGATCGAGATCAAGCATCTCAACAAGTACTTTGGCGACCTGCATGTGCTCAAAGATATCAATCTCACCGTCAAGCGCGGCGAGAAGCTCGTAATGATCGGGCCTTCCGGCTCGGGTAAGTCGACGCTCATCCGTTGCGTCGATTATCTGGAGGAACCCACGTCGGGCGAGGTCGTCATCGACGGTACGCCGCTCACCAAGAAGAATCACCTGGAGATGGCTCGCAAGTACAGCTCCATGGTGTTTCAGCAGTTCAACCTGTATCCCAACATGACGGTGCTGGGCAACCTGACGCTCGCGCCCATCAAGCTGCAAAAGAAGAGCAAGGAGGAGGCGACTGAGATCGCCATCGCCGCGCTCAAGCGCGTCGGCATGGCGCATAAGGCCGGCGAGTATCCGCAGAATCTCTCGGGCGGTCAGCAGCAGCGCATCGCCATCGCCCGTGCCCTGTGCACCAAGCAGCCCATCATCCTGTTTGACGAGCCGACCTCGGCGCTCGACCCCGAGATGGTTCAGGAAGTTCTGGACGTTATGATTGAGCTCGCGCAGGAGGACATCACCATGATCTGTGTGACGCACGAGATGGGCTTTGCGCGTCAGGTGGCCGACCGCGTCATCTTTATGGAGGACGGCCGCATTCTGGAGGAGGGTACGCCCGAGCACTTCTTCGATAACCCCGAGAACCCGCGCTGCCGCGAGTTCCTGTCCAAGATTCTGCACTAGGCGCGGTGATGGACATGACGGATATGACGAGGGCGGCCGTGTCGCGCCGTCACTTTTTGCAGCTGGCGGGCGCCGGCATGCTCGCGCTGACGGGGACCGCGCTTACCGGTTGCGGCAACTCCACCAGCGGCGAGGGCTCCGACAAGGGGTCCAAGCTTGCGGCTATCAAGTCGCGCGGCCATCTGAATGCCGGCGTTAAGAAGGACGTTCCCGGCTACGGTTATTACGACACCGCCAAGGGCCGCTTTGAGGGCATGGAAGTCGATTTGTGCTACCAGATCGCCGCTGCCGTCTTTGGCGTGAGCTACAAGGAGGCCCGTGCCCAGGAGCTTGTCGAGTTTACCGACGTAACGCCCAAGACGCGCGGCCCGCTGATCGATAATGGCCAACTTGACGTGGTCGCGGCGACCTACACCATCACCGACGAGCGCAAGAAGAGCTGGGATTTCTCGACGCCGTACCGCACCGACTACGTGGGACTTATGGTCAAGAAGCGTTCGGGCTTTACCTCGATTGAGGACCTGGACGGCAAGGTCATTGGTGTGAGCCAGGGTGCCACCACGCAGGGTCTGATCGAGCAGATGATCAAGGACAACGGCTTTAGCTGTAAGCCCGAGTTTAGGGCCTTTAGCGGCTATCCCATCATCAAGAGTTCGCTCGATGCCGGCAATATCGACGTCTTTGCCATGGACCGCTCCACGCTGGCCGGTTACATGAACGAGACCGTTGAGCTGCTGCAGCCCGAGGTCAAGTTTGGCGAGCAGGGCTACGGCGTGGCGACCAAGAAAGGCTGCGACCTTTCGGCCGTGGTCGATCAGGTGATTTGCGATCGCCTGGCCGACGGCTGGCTCGACCAAGAGGTCAAGACCTGGGGTCTTGTATAGGCGCATCGTCCAGGGAAGGAATCAAATGCTCGAAGGATTATTTGACGCCGACCGTTGGTCGACGACATTTCAAAACATGGGGCCCTTCTGGGAGGGCTTTGGCGTGACGCTACAGGTGGTCGTTGCCGGTCTGCTGCTGTCGCTGGTGCTGGGCACGCTGCTGGGCGTGTTCTCCACCACCCGTTCGCGCGTGCTGCGCGCCATAAGCCGCGTGTACGTGGAGTTTTACCAGAACACCCCGTTGCCCGTACAGGTGCTCTTTATGTACATGGCCGGTCCGCAGTTTTTGCAGGCCATAACCGGTGCCGACCAGCCGGTGCGCATCGCGCCGTTCGTGCTGGGTTTCTTGGGTGTGGGCCTGTATCACGCGGCCTACATCTCGGAGGTCATCCGCACCGGTATCGAGGCCGTTCCGCGCGGTCAGATGGAGGCGGCCCAGAGCCAGGGTTTCACCCGTGCTCAGGCGTACTGGTACATCGTGCTGCCCCAGACATTCAAGATCATTCTGCCGCCGCTGTGTAACCAGGCGCTCAACCTGGTCAAGAACACGTCGGTGCTGGCGCTTGTGGCCGGCGGCGATCTTATGTACCGTTCCGACAACTTTGTGAGTCTGTACGGTTACCTGCAGGGATACATCGTCTGCTGCCTTATGTACTTCATCATCTGCTTTCCGCTCGCCATGCTGGTGCAGTGGCTCGAGCGCCGCTCCAAGGAGCGTCCGCGCGGCGTGAGTCTGGCCGAGCTGGGGCTCGACAACGTAGAGGAGGCCTAGCGCATGGAAATCTTCAACGCGACCAACCTGCTCTACATTTGGGGCGGCTTTGTTAAGACAATCGAGATCTCGGCGCTGTCGATCTTTTTCTCGCTCATCTTTGGCACGGTGCTGGCGCTCGTTAAGAGCTATGCGCCCCGCCCGTTCCGTATTTTGGTGAGCGCCTATATCGAGCTGTTCCGCTGCACGCCAAACCTGCTGTGGATCCTGTTTATCTACTTTACGGTGCAGGGTTTGGACATTGTGATTTCGACCATCGCTTTTACGCTGTTCACCAGCGCTGTTATGGCCGAGATTGTGCGCGGCGGCCTCAACTCGATTCCGCGCGGCCAGTTTGAGGCGGCGCAGAGCCAGGGCTTTGGCTTCTTTGCCACCATGCGCTACATCATTCTGCCGCAGACGTTTAAGACGATCATTCCGGCGCTGTTTAGCCAGTGCACAACTGTCATTAAGGACAGCTCGTATCTTTCGGGCATTAACGTGGCCGAGCTCATGTACACGGCAAACGTCGTGATGGCCCACGCGATCGACCTGTCGCAGGTGCTTATGCTCTACGGCCTGGTGTTTGCGATGTACTTTGTGCTCAACTTTGGTATCTCGCTGCTGGTGAGGGCTTATCAGAGGCGAATGGTGGCAGCGTAGAATGTGGCAAAGGGACAGTCCCTTTGTCACATAGAGAAAGGAATCGCGATGAGCGATCTGGAGAATAAGAAGAGTCCTGTGGTCATTACCATCGCGCGCGACTTTGGCGCCGAAGGCCACGAGATTGGTCGCATGCTTGCCAACGAGTTGGGGATTCCGCTGTACGATAACGAGCTGCTGGTGCGTGCTTCGCTGCGCGCAGGCGAGTCGCTCGACAAGATGGCCGCTTACGACGAGCGCCTGGCCGTGGAGAACATGGCGTTTCTGCCCGACCGTTACGACGCGCGTTCGTACTCGGACAAGTTGTTCCAAAAGATGAGCCAGGTGATTTTGGATCTGGGTGAGACCGAGAGCTGCATTATCGAAGGCCGTCTGTCCGACTACCTGCTGCGTAACAACCCCAACCACATTGCCGTGTTGGTGACCGCACCCCTTGAGGACCGCGTCGAGATCGTGCGCAAGAAGCGTGGCCTTAATAAAAAGAAGGGCGCCAAGCTGGTCAAACAGCAGCAGAAGGCGCGCGAGGCGTTCTATAAGCGCTACAGTGCCGGAAAGTGGAAGATGACGAGCGGCAAGGACATCGTCGTCAACCGCGCCAAGCTGGGCCGCGAGGGCTGTAAAGACGTTATCGCCGCTGCCTACCGCTACAAGGTGGCGCAGCTCGAAGGCTAACCGACCAAAACCATCACAAAGGTGCCTGTCCCCATCGTGGTGGTCGGGCGATCGGCATAGAAAAAGTCCCCGCCGGGCGTGTGCTCGACGGGGACTTTGCCGTTTGATGGCTAGCGTTGAGGGTGATTACTCGCCCAGCAGGCTCTTGGTGATGGAAGCGGCGGCCTTCTTGCCGGCGCCCATCGCCAGAATGACCGTAGCGGCACCGGTGACGATGTCGCCGCCGGCCCAGATGCGGGGATCGGTGGTCTGGCCGGTCTCCTCGTCGGCGACGATGTAGCCCCACTTGTTGAGCTCCATCTTGCCACCGATCTTCTTTGCGAAGGGGTTGGCGTTGGTGCCGATAGCCGAGATCGCGACATCGCAGGGAATCTCCTCGATGGCGCCCTCGATGGGCACCGGGCGACGACGGCCGGACTCGTCGGGCTCGCCGAGCTCCATCTTCTGGACCTTGACGGCGCATACGGAGCCGTCCTCGCCAGCGACAAACTCGAGCGGGGAGACGAGCGGCAGAACCTCGACGCCCTCGGCCTTAGCATGGTGCAGCTCGGCGCGACGGCAGGGCATCTCGTCCTCGGTACGACGGTAGGCGATGATGGCGTGCTCGGCGCCCAGACGCTTGGCGGTACGGACGGCGTCCATAGCCACGTTGCCGCCACCAAAGACAACGACGTTCTTGCCGTGCTTGGTGGGGGTGTCGTACTCGGGGAACTTGTTGGCCTTCATCAGGTTCACGCGGGTGAGGTACTCGTTCGCGAAGAAGACGTTGGGCAGGTTCTCGCCGGGGACGTTGAGGAACTTGGGCAGGCCAGCGCCGGTCGCCACGTAGATGGCGTCGAAGCCCTGCTCGAACAGCTCCTCGGCCGTGGCCATGTTGCCCACGACGGAGTTGTACTCAAACTTGACACCCATGTCCTCCAGGCCGTCAATCTCGCGCTTGACGACTGCCTTGGGCAGACGGAACTCGGGGATGCCGTAGACCAGCACGCCGCCGCCGGTAAAGAAGGCCTCAAAGACGGTAACGTCAAAGCCGTTGCGGGCGAGCTCGCCGGCGCAGGTGATGCCGGACGGGCCGGAGCCGACGACGGCGACCTTCTTGCCGTTCTTGGGAGCCATCTTGGGCGTGGAAGCGAGCTCGGGGCGATCACCCAGGAAGCGCTCGAGCTGGCCGATGGCCACGGGCTCGGACTTCTTACCACGGATGCACTTGCCCTCGCACTGGTTCTCCTGCGGGCAGACGCGGCCGCAGATGGCGGGAAGCATGGAGTCCTCGCGGATGGTATCGAGAGCGCCGCCGAAGTCCTTCGCGCGGATCTGCTCGATAAAGCGGGGGATGTTGATGTTGACGGGGCAACCCTCAACACAGAACGGCTTCTTGCAGTTGAGGCAGCGCTCGGCCTCGGCCAGCGCCATCTCCTCGGTGAAGCCCTTGTCGACGGGGCGGAAGTCGCAGGCGCGCTCGGCAGCCGGCTCCTCGTTATCGGGGGTGCGGGGCGACTTCATATCGGCAACGAAACGACCGTTAACTAGTGGCATGCGCAGCTCTTTTCCTCATAGGCCTTGAGGGACTCGCCCTCTTCGGAACGGTAAGCGGCCTGGCGGGCACGAAGGTCATCCCAGTCGACCAGGGTGGCATCGAAGTCGGGGCCGTCGACGCAAGCGAACTTGGTCACGCCGCCCACCTCGACGCGGCAGCAGCCGCACATGCCGGTGCCGTCAACCATGATGGGGTTGAGCGACGCGGTGATGGGGGTGTCGTACTTCTGGGCGGTGAGGGTCGAGAACTTCATCATCGGAACGGGGCCGACGCAGAAGACCTGGCTCACGGCCTTGTCCTGCAGCAGGCGCTCCAGCGGAGCGGTAACAACGCCCTGCTCGCCGTAGGAGCCGTCGTCGGTGGTGATGTGGATGTGGTCCTCGTCGAGGAGCTCGCGGAACTGGTCCTCCATGAGCAGGAGGTCCTTGGTGCGGGCGCCCATGATGGCGTGGACCTCGTGACCGGTCTCGACCAAGTGCTTGGCGACCGGGAAGGCAATTGCCAGGCCGACGCCGCCGCCAATGACGGCGCAGGGGCCCTCGGCCATCTCGGTAGGAACGCCCAGCGGGCCCACGACGTCGCGCAGCGACTCGCCGGCCTCGTAGGTGGACAGCATCTCGGTGGTCTTGCCGATCACCATGAAGATGAACTCGACCCAGCCCTCGTCACCGTTCCAGCCGGCCAGGGTAAACGGGACGCGCTCGCCCGTCTCGTTGGCGCGGACCATGAGGAACTGTCCAGCGTGCGCATGCTTGGCGATTGCAGGCGCCTCGATGCGGAACTTGAACACCTTCTCCGAGAACTGCGTCTTCTCCAGGATCTTATACATAGAACCCCTCTCTTGTTAGGGCTGCCGAACCGTGCCTCCACGGAAATGGACGGTAGCCCGAATAAAACCGTACGCGCACAGGCGATGTGCAGACATACGGTGCAAATTATACCCTCATGGCAATGTCGCTTACGTGTATCTTTGGCAGGTGGGAAAAGGGTTTACCCACTTCGACCTACCTAATAGGGACAGGTTTATTTTGTTCGGTTTTATCAGGCAAAACGGCAAAGGGGGTCGGCCTCGCGCTTCGTTGAGGCCGGCCCCCTTTGGGGTGTTATGCATGTATGGTGGCAGCGTGTTTATTGCGATGTGCCGACTGCGGTGTTTTCGCAGATAAAACCTGCCAAAATAAACCTGTCCCTAAATGGTAGGTTTTAGTGCTTGCCGTTGGCGGAAGCAGCGCCGTTTACGTGATCGCGGGCGTAGATTACGCCGTGGACGATGGCCAGACCGGCGGCATCTGCGGCGCGGGCGCAGGTGTCCTGGAAGTCCTCGGCCTCGCGGGCGCGCAGCTGCTTGAGCACATAGTCTGCCACGGCCATCTTGCCGGGAGGGTTGCCGATGCCGGTGCGGATGCGACTGAAGTCGCGGCTGCCCATCTTGTCGATGATGGAGCGCAGGCCGTTGTGGCCGGCGTGGCCACCGCCCACCTTGACGCGTACGTCGCCGGCGGGAATGTCGAGCTCATCGTGAATCACGAGCAGCTCCTCGGCCTTGATCTTGTACTCGCGGCAGAGCTTGGAGATGGGACCACCCGAGGTATTCATATACGACTGCGGCTTGACCAGCACAATCTGGCGCTTGCCGTTCTCTTCCTCTGCATCGTTGATATTGATGAGCGCGACCTCGGCGCCTGCCTGGTTTTTCCAGTATGTGACGCCGGCCTGACGGGCCAGCTCGTCGATTGCTTTGAAACCAGCGTTGTGGCGGGTCTCGGCATATTCCTCGCCGGGGTTGCCAAGTCCGGCAACCATGCGAATCTTAAGCGGCTGTGCAGCTGCCATGTTCATCCTTTCGTTGATTTGTCGCCTGCTATGGTGAGCGACCCTGTTGCCGCTGTCAAATGGAGGGTAATTGAGGGCGTTTAGGGGCGTTTGGACGGCCGTCGAAATCAGAGGTGGACAGTTAGTTCAGATACGTATAAGTTCTGAGGACTCGAAGTGCTCAATTCAATGCCGATACGTTGTTTCGGAGCTTTAGTTAGTCCATATGGCGCTGTTTTGAAGTCTACCCTGCCTTCAAATAGGGCGAATGGTATAGAGATAGCTGCAAAACAGCCTAATTCAATGTGTCCATCTATACGTATCTGAACTAACTGTCCAGTCCTGTTCGGCGGCGCGCGGGTGATTCGCCGTTTAGACCGGCGCAAGGCCGATTCCGGCCCGCAGAGCGTTGAGCCAAGCGGCCTGACGCTTGCGATAGCCCTTGATACGGTATCGGAATCGGACTCCCGCGAGTCGATGCATCGTTTGGGCGAAGGCTTCGAGTGCAACAAGGTCTTTCATTTGGTCGCGATTGATAACCAGGACGTGGATGCCCATTGCCTTGAGGCCATTATTTCGATTGCCATCGTGGATGCGAGCGTTTTGAAGCTCATGCCCAATTCCGTTGTATTCGTTGTCGACTCCGGCTGCCGGGCAATATAGGTCGCAGATGGCATAGGGGATGCCCGAGGACATGTTGACCGCAAGAGTGTCGAAGTCGATTCGATAGTTGAGTAGCAGGCCTCCCATGGGCAGACTGCAACATCCGAATCCTCCAAAGCGCATGGGCGCTCCGAGAACGGCAAACATTAGGGATTCGGCTGGGGATGCAGATCCGGGTCGGGCAAGTTTGACTGCCGTGCGAAACGATGTGTATGAGCTACTTTTGGCGAAGCGTGCAACCGCCTCAAGCTCTTCGATAGTTGTGGCGGGCTCGCATTTGTAGTGTGCCTGTTCATAGCGGGTTTCGTTCTGTTGCTCGACCACCGACTGGTTGCCCAAGCAATCAAGATCGCCCGTCGCTGCGCAGCCATCGCCCTTGGGCCAGATGTCGTCATGGGCAATGGGGTATGTTGCCCCGGGAGGAAGGGAGTAGGTTCCGAGCAGTTCCATGAGAAGCATCAAGGTTTTGGCGACTGATTCATTTTTGGAACAAAGCATGGCTGTCACGGCAGGAGACGTTGCGTAGATGTCGGCCTCGACGTGCATAATTGCACCTTCAGGAAGCGGAGCGGTGAGAATATGCTGAAGAAGCCGCTTGTCGGGGCGTCTGTTGTCTTCGTCTGAAACGAGAAGATCGAGTAGTTCGGAATCATCTTCATTCCAGGCATCGAGTATCGAAAGTGCGCCAAAGTCTATCGCGTCATTATTGGGAATGCAGCTAGCCAAGGCCTGTGCTTGCTGTTCACTATCAACGGAGTCCCAGGGTAGGGCAGAGTACGCCCGTCGTGCGCGACGAATTGCGCGGAGGGCGGAGAAATGTGAAATCACGGTCGTCATAGCTATAACGTACTAAGTTGGCGGCAGAATGCGACCCCATACCGTTCTTTTCGCTCAGCGGGGCGCTGCGCGCCATGAACGGCTGGGTGTTATGAAATCGGTTGAGGGGATTGCAGGAAATTAAGCTCTGCCGCGAAGGTTGACGATAGCTACTGGACGGTTAATTCAGATACGTATAAGGCGGCGGGCGTTCGAGGCGTGCCTAAGGCCCTTGAGGGCGATTTGAGGGTAAATATGCAGCGGTTGTACTCGAGAACGATGAGATTTGGACGGCATGGCATCCGCTGGGGAGCTCAGAAGGCTCCGAACGGTCCTTTGGAGCTTTAAAAAAATACGTATCTGAACTAATTGTCCAGGGAAGGTTGGCGAGGGATAGAAAAAGGGTCGGAAGCTCGCTTCCGACCCTTTAAAAGCATCAAAGATGATGCGCGGCAGGCTACAGCGCGAAGTCGCCGCCGACGAGCGTGGAGACGGGCTCCTCGTGGTAAACGGCGGAGATGGCCTGAGCGAACTCCTCGGCGACCGAGATGGTCTTGATCTTGCCGCCGACCTCAACGGGAATGGCGTCGGTGACGAGGCACTCGACGATCGGGGCGTCGTTCAGACGCTCGATGGCCGGACCGGAGAAGATGCCGTGGGTGGCGCAGACGTAGATGTCGCCAGCGCCCATAGCCTTGAGCTCCTTGACGTTGGCGCACAGGGTGCCAGCGGTGTCGATCATGTCGTCGTTGATGATGCAGGTCTTGCCCTTGATGTCACCGATGATGCCCATGACCTCGGCGGCGTTGTGGCGCGGACGGCCCTTGTGGGCGATGGCCAGGTCGCAGCCGAGCATGTCGGACAGCTTCTTGGCGGCCTTGGCACGACCCACGTCGGGGGAGACGACAACCAGGTTGTCGGTGTCGAAGTGCATGTTGTTGTAGTACTGGCCAAACAGCGGCAGCGCGGACAGGTGGTTAACCGGGATATCAAAGAAGCCCTGGATCTGGCCCTGGTGCAGGTCGAGGGTGATGATGCGGTTGACGCCGGCGCGCTCGAGCAGGTTGGCGACGAGGCGGGCGGTGATGGGCTCGCGCGGGCCGGCCTTGCGGTCCTGGCGGGCATAGCCGTAGTGGGTGATAACGGCGGTGATGGAGCGGGCGGATGCGCGCTTGGCAGCGTCGGTGGCGATGAGCAGCTCCATGAGCATGTCGTTAACGTTGCCGCCGGCCACGGACTGAATCAGGAAGACGTCGGCGCCGCGGACGGTCTCGTCGTAGCGGGCGTAAATCTCACCATTGGCGAACTGCTTTAGCGTAAGGCCCGAAAGCTCGACCCCAAGGTACTCAGCAATCTTCTGAGCGAGGGGACGGTTGGAGGAACCGGAATACACGCGGATGGACTTGCGCATATTCTCCGACTTCTCGGGATCATTAATCGGCATTACCCTTCTCCTTTATATCGAATGCCATATAGATGCCTTGTTGCATTGTAACCGCGCGGCGGGGTTTATCGAGTCTTGATAACGTCTTTACCGTCAACGGACACGAACCGACCACTCATCCGGTTGCGCAGGTCACGATAGAAAAAGGAGCCGCCCCCCATGGGAACAGCTCCTTTTGTGCTTGATAAAACGTTATGCCTCGTCGTCCTCGTGCAGGCGGCGGCGATAATCGGCGGCCCAGCCCTCGATATTTACCTGACGGGCGCGGCCCAGGCCGAGTGCGTCTGACGGGACCGGCTCGGTGATGACGGAGCCGGCGGCCACGAGCGCGCCGTCGCCGATCTGGGCGGGTGCGACCATCATGGTGTCGGAGCCAATGAAGGCGTCCTTGCCGATGACGGTCTTGTGCTTGTGCACGCCATCGTAGTTGCAGGTGATGGAGCCCGCGCCCACGTTGACGCCGGAGCCCATGGTGGTGTCGCCGATGTAGGACAGGTGCGGCACCTTGGAGCCCTCGCCGATCGTGGACTTCTTGATCTCCACGTGCGTGCCGGCCTTGGAGCCGTCGAGCATGTGGGTGCCCGGGCGCAGGTAGGCGCGCGGGCCGCAGTCGACGCCGTTCTCGATGACGGCCTCGATGGCGATGGTCTCATCGATGATGCAGCCGCTGCCGACGGTGGTGTCGGTGAGGCGGCTGTTGGGGCCGAGCTGGCACTCTTCGCCCACGGTGACGTGACCGATCAGATGCGTCTGCGGCCACACGATGGTGTCGCGGCCGATGACGGCATCGGGGCCGATCCAGGCCTGCGTGGGGTCGATGAAGGTAACGCCCTCGGCCATCCAGTGCTCGTTGATGCGGTCGCGCGCGATGGCAGTGAGCTGTGCGAGCTGGATGCGGCTGTTGACGCCCAGGCCGTCGCGGTAGTCATCGCAGTGGAAGATGGAGACTGCCTGGCCGTGGCCCTTGAGGATCTCGAGCATGTCGGGCAGATAGTACTCGGACTGCGCGTTGTCGTTGCCGATCTCGTCAATGTGCGCGGCGAGCTGCGCGCCGTCGAAGGCGTAGCAGCCGGCGTTGCACTCGAGCAGCGTGGCGGCCTGCTCGGGTGTGCAGTCCTTCTGCTCGATGATGCGTTCGATCTGGCCGTCGGCACCCAGCTTGATGCGGCCGTAGCCGAAGGGGTCGGGCGGGGTCATGGTCATGACGGTGCAGGCGAGCTCGCCGGTGGCGACGGTCTGCGCGAACTTGGCGACGGTGTCGGCGGTGATGAGCGGCAGGTCGCCGTTGAGCACGACGACGGGGCCTTGCGTGATGCCGCAGGCCTCGAGCGCGACCTTCACGGCGTGACCGGTGCCCAGGCGCTCGGTCTGCTCAACGCACTCGACCTTGGTGGCGCTGTTGGCATAGGCGCCGTCGATGAGGGCGCGCATCTCGTCGGCGTGGCTGCCGATGACGACCACGACGCGGCTGCAGCCGGCCTTGATGGTGGCGTCGACGATCCACTGGACCATGGGCTTGCCCAGGATCTTGTGCGAAACCTTGCAGTGGTTCGACTTCATGCGGGTGCCCTCGCCGGCAGCGAGGATAATTGCGGTTGCGTCCATGTGATCTCCTGTTACGTTATAGAGACGTGTGTTTGGAAACGATACACGGCGCAATATGATACCGCAGGCATATGTTGAGCGCGTAGCGATTGGTTTGCGGCGGTTGAGGCTTGCGCCGCCGGCGTGGCGTTTGCGCTGCTTGCGTGCGGCGTTGGCGGTGCTGCGGAGCTGTCGTTTGAGCGAGGGGACGGGGGTGCCCGTGGACAACATACGAGAGGAGTTTGGCGGCGAGCCCGTCGCGGCATTCTCGATGTCGCATCCGGCTGTGCCGGCACTCTATATAGTGCTGACGCTGGGGCTCACCATGTTCTCGATGCAACCGGTGCTGATCGCGCTGTCGCTTGCGGGCGGGCTGGCGTACGGGCTTGCGACGCGCGGTGCTGCGCGCACGTTGGGGGCGCTTCGCTGGCAGCTGCCGGTGATTTTGATTATCGCGCTGGTCAATCCGCTGTTTAACGCCTCGGGCTCGACGGAGCTGTTCCGTATTGGTATGCGCACGGTGTATCTGGAGAGCATGGTATATGGCCTGTGCATGGGCGGACTGTTTGTGGCGAGCGTGCTGTGGTTTGAGGCCGCGGCGTCGATGCTCGAATACGACAAGGTGCTCGCGCTGCTGGGTAATGCCGCACCGGTGATTGCGCTCATGATCTCGATGTGCATGAGGCTTATCCCGCAGTTTTTGCGCCGCGGTCGTACGGTGCTGGCGGTGCAGGATGCGATTGATGTGCCGGGCCGCGCGCCCACCGATCCCGTGCGATCGCGCCTGCGGGCGTCGAGCGTGTTGATGGGCTGGGGCATGGAAGATTCGCTGGAGCGCGCGGACGCGATGCGCTCGCGCGGGTGGGGTGCCGCGACACGCCGTACGACGTATGCGCGGTATCGACTGGGGCGCAGCGACGTTGCCGCGCTGGTCGGGCTCGCGCTGTTTGGTGCCGCCGCGGTGGCCGTGGCGGCGACCGCGACGACGCAGTATTCGTTTTATCCGCAGCTCTCGGTGCCGGCGCCGTGGCTGGGCTATGTCGTGTACGCTGCCTGGATGATGCTGCCTTGCGCATTGCACGCGATTGATGAGAGGAGGTTTGGCTGATGGCTCGGTTGGATAGGGGCCCGGCGGCGGGTGTGGCATATGGCTCGGCCGCGCCGGCGATTGAGGTGCGAGGCCTTAGTTTTGCCTATCCCGGGGCCGAGGCACCGGTGCTCGAGGGGCTTGATTGGCGTGTTTCCCAAGGTGCGTTTGCGCTGCTTGTTGGCGGTACCGGTTCGGGCAAGTCGACGCTGCTGTCGCTGCTCAAGCCCGAGATCGCTCCGGCGGGCGAGCGCACTGGCGAACTGAGCGTGCTGGGCGAGAACGTTGCCGACATGGACGTACGGGCATCGGCGGAGCGCGTGGGCTATGTGTTCCAGGATCCCGAGAACCAGATCGTGTGCGAAACCGTGTGGCACGAGATGGCGTTTGGCCTGGAAAACTTGGGGCTAGCACGTGATGAGATGCGCCGTCGCGTAGCTGAGACCAGCTATTTCTTTGGGCTGGAAGATTGGCTTCACCGCGATATTGACACGCTTTCGGGTGGCCGCAAGCAGCTGCTGTCGCTTGCCGCCGTCCTGGCGCTGCGTCCGCGTGTGCTGCTACTCGACGAGCCCACGTCTCAGCTCGAT
Source organism: Collinsella sp. (assembly GCA_036304905.1). Classification (GTDB taxonomy): domain Bacteria; phylum Actinomycetota; class Coriobacteriia; order Coriobacteriales; family Coriobacteriaceae; genus Collinsella. The sequence goes on from JAXIXR010000001.1 coordinate 42,488, forward strand.
CCCGTTGCCGAGAAGAATTTTCTGCACGCGCTGTTTCGCGTGAACCGTGAGCTGGGCTGCACGGTTGTTGTGGCTACGCATCAACCGCGGCCGATGCTCGAGTATGCGACGCGTGCGTACCGGATTGAGGGCGGTCGCGTGCGCGAGGTGGCGGATATGGCTTCTTTGGGACGCCGAGAATCGCTGTTTTCCGATGAGATGTTGGGGTGGGGTGCCATCCGATGTGCAAAAAACGGAGTATTCAGCAGGCGTGAGGACAATTTGGGCTCTCTGGAGCCGCCCGGGGACGTATCGAGCGCGAAAAAAAGTTTGGAATTGGACAAATCGTCCGAATTTGTGGCGCAAACGTCGCTCGAGAACGGCTTGGAAGCCTTCTCGCGCACGGATGGAAGCAGAATACTCCAAAAAATGCACGGCGGGTCGGCTACCACCCTGTCGGAAGGCTGGTTTCGCTACGATCGAGCGTCCGGCTGGGTGCTGCGCGGGCTCGATGCGTCGTTTTCGGCCGGTGCGGTGCATGCGATCGTGGGCGGCAACGGATGCGGTAAGTCGACGATACTCTCGGTGCTGGCGAAGACCGCCAAGCTGCAGCGCGGCCGCATGGTGCGCGGAGCGGCCTCGGCGGCGCTGCTGCCTCAGAATCCCAAAGCATTGCTGGTTGCCGAGACGGTTCGCGATGAGCTGATGGAATGGGTCTCGACCTGCGGATATGACGAGAACTTGGCGCGGGAGCGTGCGGTGCAACTTGGACTGGACGGCCTGGAGACGCGCCACCCCTACGACCTCTCGGGCGGACAGCGCCAGCTGCTCGCACTGGCAAAGCTGCTGCTGATCGGCCCCGAGCTGCTGCTGCTTGACGAGCCCACGAAGGGCTTGGACCTGGAGAGCCGCCGCATCATCGCCCGCGCCCTGCGTGACCATGCGAAGGCTGGCGGCACTGTCATCATGGCTACGCACGATTTGGACTTTGCCGAGCAGGTAGCCGACGACGTCGCCATGATGTTTGACGGCGAGATTGCCTGCATGGAGCCCCCGGCCGACTTCTTTGCCGACAACGTGTTCTATAGGGCGTGATGGGATGACGGACTGTCGTTTCTCGCGCTTGCTTGCAAAACTGGAGATCCCGCTGTTGTTGGCGGTGCCGGCGGTGATGGCTGCGGCGTTGCTGGCGGGTGTTGAGCAGGCGGCGTTGGCCATGCTGATTGTGGTGGCGCTGGTGCTCGCGCTGTTCTTTGCGGGTTACGAGGCATCTCGTCCGGGTTTGCGCCAGATTATGCCCACACTGGTGCTGGCGGCGCTGGCCGCGGCGGGGCGCATCCTGTTCGGACCCATTCCCGATTTTAAGCCGGTGAGCGCCATCGCCATTATCGCGGGGGCGACGCTTGGTCGCCGCAATGGTTTTATGGTTGGCGCGCTGGCGGCGCTGACCAGCAATTTCTTTTTTGGACAGGGCATGTGGACGCCGTGGCAGATGTATGCCTGGGGCCTGGTTGGCTATGTTGGCGGTGCGCTGGCGCATGCGGGTGCGTTCGACCGCGCCGACGGCACCGTGCGATTGCCGGCGCTGATGGCGTATGGCTTTGCGTCGGGCTTGCTGTACGGCGTCGTGATCAATGCGTATGACATCATCGGTTTTGTGCAGCCGCTCACCTGGGCAGGCGCCGTAGCGCGTCTTGCCACGGCGGTGCCATTCGATATCACGCACGGCCTTGCGACCTGCGTGTTTTTGGCTGCCCTGTACAAACCCTGGTGCCGCCGCATCAGCCGAGTCGTCGTGAAGTACGGGCTTTAGGGCTGGTTGCGCCGGGGCGTGAATCAATACTTCCGAAGTACCATTTCAAAACTATGCCGGTTTACGGGGCTAGATTAGCGTAGGCCGACCATACCGGCTTTTTTCAAAATAGAGCAAGCCGTTTACCTGAGGTTTTATTATTTCGGAATTGCGTATGGTTGGGGGTTCGCGATTCAGCCCCGTAAACCGGCATAGTTTTGGAATGGCCGGCTGATATGACGGGCATCGTGGCCCTCAGAGAGCCAAATCGATCCGTTTTCCTCCGTCCCCAGACGTCCCCGGGGAATCAGTTGGCGGCGCTTGCCACGAAACTGGCCCATCTACTACGTTTAGCTTGATACCCCCGACCATGACCGCGTTTTACGAAAAACCGCAGGCTTTCTACCTGCGGTTTTCTTTTTGCGTTGTTCGCTGTGGTTGAGGGTAGTGGCTTAAACGTAGTAGATGGGTCAGTTCCGTGGCGGGAGGGCCGCGTGGGTTCCCTCGCGAGGTGAAAATGATCCCTTTTCCTCCGTCCCCAGGGGATCAATTGGGGCTAGAGTTCTAGCGTGAGGGTGACGGGGCAGTGGTCGCTGCCGAAGATGTCGCCGCGGATGCCGGTGTCGCGAACGTTGGCGGCGATTGCGTCGCTTACCAGGAAGTAGTCGATGCGCCAGCCGGCGTTGTTCTTGCGGGCATTAAAGCGATAGCTCCACCAGCTGTAGACGCCCTCAACGTCCGGATTAGCCGTGCGCCAGGTATCGGTAAAGCCGGCGTTGAGCAGCTCGGTAAACTTACCGCGCTCTTCGTCCGAAAAGCCTGCGTTGCCGCGGTTGGACTTGGGGTTCTTAAGGTCGATCTCTTCGTGCGCCACGTTAAAGTCGCCGCAGGTTACGACGGGCTTGCCGGTTTCGTGCTCAAGCGCGCCCAAAAAGCCGCGATAGGCATCGTCCCAGGCCATGCGTACATCAATGCGCGCGAGCTCATTTTGGGCGTTAGGCGTGTAGACATCCACAAACCAAAACTTGTCGAACTCGAGCGCGCAGACGCGGCCCTCGGTTGTGGCTTGGGCGACGAGCTCGGCCGCCTCGCCCTCGCCGGCGTAGGGTAGCAGCGCGTCGGCGTGCAGCACGCGCAGCGGTTCCTGGCGGCTAAAGACCGCGGTGCCCGAATAGCCTTTACGCTCGGCGTAGCTCCAGGTTTGATGATAGCCGGGCAGGTCAATATCGACCTGGCCCTCTTGCAGTTTGGTCTCTTGCAGCGCCAAGATGTCGACGTCGAGTTCTTGCGCGATCTGGATAAAGCTCGGGTCCTTTTTGAGCACGGCGCGCAGGCCGTTAACGTTCCACGAGGCAAAGGTGTAAGTCTGAGGCATGGTGTCCTTTCGACGGGGTTGGCAGGCTTAAGATTAGCGCAACAGGGGCGGGGTGGGCTCCGCGCATGCTGACTTAAAGGCCGCATGCTGGGACGTCGCTCAACGCTGCCCGACTAACAAGGACGGAGGACTCATATGACGCAGGCAATATCGGACCCCAGGCAGGCTTCCGCCGCGCTGGCGGATCTGTTTGATACCCACAAGCGCGTGGTCTTCTTTGGCGGCGCTGGTGTTTCCACGGCAAGTGGCATTCCCGATTTCCGCAGCGTGGACGGCCTGTATCACCAGCAGTTTGCCTATCCGCCCGAGACCATGCTGTCGCATAGCTTTTACGAGACGCATCCTGCGGAGTTCTTCGACTTTTACCGCACCAAGATGATCGCGCTTAACGCTAAACCCAACCGCTGCCACACCAAGCTGGCCGAGCTGGAGCGCGCCGGCAAGCTAGATGCCGTGGTGACGCAAAATATCGATGGCCTGCATCAGATGGCCGGCTCGCAGCGCGTGTTCGAGCTGCACGGATCGGTCCATCGCAACATTTGCCAGTCGTGCGGCGCGGTCTATAGCGCCGAGTGGATTTGCTCGCGCGAGCACGAGGATGCCGCGGGCGTGCCTGTGTGTCCTGCGTGCGGCGGGCGCATCAAGCCCGATGTGGTGCTCTACGAGGAGCCGCTCGATGAGCATGTGCTGACCGGTGCCGTTGCCGCCATCGCCGCGGCCGATGCCCTCATTGTGGGTGGGACCTCGCTCGTGGTGTATCCGGCGGCGGGCCTTACGCGTTACTTTACCGGCGATACGCTGGCCATATGCAACCTTGCTCCCACCGATCAGGATGCAAATGCCGACCTGCTGATTTCTTGCGACATCGCGGCCGCGTTTGCGTTCTAGCCCGCGCGCGCGGATACAATAGAAAGACTGAGTGCAAAGCGACCCCGCCGCCAGCTCTCCAAGCTCGGCGGCGTGGGCATTTTAGGAGGATGTTCATGGCGAACGACAGCAAGACATGGCGGTGCGGAAAGTACGAGCTCAGCTTTGACCGTCCGCGCATCATGGGCGTCCTCAACGTGACGCCCGATTCGTTTAGCGATGGCGGGGAGCACTTCGACCCCGATGCCGCCATCGAGTACGGCCTGGCGATGCTCGACGCCGGCGCCGACATCATCGACGTGGGCGGTGAGTCCACGCGTCCCGGCTTTACTCCGGTCAACCCCGACGAGGAGGCTCGCCGCGTGCTGCCCGTTGTGCGCGTGCTGGCCAAAGAGGGTGCCATCGTCTCGATCGACACGCGCCACGTGGCGGTTGCCAAGGCGGCCGTGCGCTGCGGCGCCTCGATCGTCAACGACGTGACCGGCTTCACTGATCCCAAGATGGTCGAGTTTGTTAAGACGAGCACTTGCGGCGTCATCGTGATGCATGCCGGCGAGGTCGCCGCGCCCGCCCGCACGCACGCAACGGTGCAGCTCGATACCTCGGCAGCGGCGTTTGTTGCCGAGAAGGCGCGCGAGGCGGCTGCCGAGGCCGCGCGTGAGGCCGAGAAGCCGGCTCGCCGCCGTCGCGGCAAGTTGCTGGGCGAGCCTAAGCCGGAGGCCAAGCTTCCGGGCGGCGTGGTGCAGCCCTCGTTGCCGTTTGGCGAATCGGAGCCCACGTCCGAGCCTGCAACCGAGCCGGGGCAGGAGACGCCGGCCGCCGAGCAGGCTGCTGCAGCCGAGACCGTCGCGCTCGCGCCCGAGGCCGCGCCCGCAGCCACCGAGGCCGCATCGGAGCCCAATGACCGCCTGGCCGCCATGATGCGCCGCAGCGCCCGCCGCGAGGAAGCCTACGTGTCCACCTCGCAGCTCCGCCGCTTCACCCTGCCCGATTCGGCGCCCATCATGCGCCGCGTCATGGGCTTTCTGTCTGACCAGGCCCGCACGCTCATCCATGCCGGCGTGTCGCGCGACCGCATCTGCATTGATCCCGGCCCGGGCTTTGGTAAGTCGGCTAACGAGGACATCGTCATCCAGCGCGAGACTGCCAAGATGGCGTCACTGGGCTATCCGCTCATGTGCGCCGTGTCGCGCAAGCGTTTTGTGGGCGCCGTCTCGGGCGTGACCGAGGCCGCCGCGCGCGATGCCGCCACGTTTGGCGTGTGCCTGGGCGCCATCCAGGCCGGTGCCAACATCGTGCGCGTGCACGACGCCGCGGGTTTTGCGCAGTTCCTGAACGGCTACTGGGCGGTTGCCAAGCCGCAGCCGCGCCGCGCGTTTGTGGCCGTGGGCTCCAACCTGGGGCATCGCTGCGACAACATCCGCGCCGCACGCGACATGATCGCCGAGATTCCGCTCACCTGCGTGTCCAACTCCTCCAAGATCTACGAGAGCGAGCCGGCCTACGAGACGCGCCAGGACGCGTTTGCCAACGCCGTCATCGAGATTAAGACCGAGCTGGCGCCGTTGGTGCTGCTCGACGAGCTCATGAAGATCGAGGCAGAGCTGGGCCGCGACCGTTCCAAAAAGGCCAAGGCCAACGGTCCGCGCACCATCGACCTGGACCTGCTGTGGATGGACGGCGAGACCCACGGCGGCAAAAAGCTGCGCCTGCCGCATCCGCTCATTGGCGAGCGCGATTTTGTGCTGGTGCCGCTCGAGGACCTGATGCACGACCCGGCGCGGTTCTTCCGCTACAACGGCGTCGAGGTCAAGGAGCCCGAGGATCGCGTGGGCCATATCGTGGGCGAATTGGGGCGTATGTAGATGATCGAGATGAATGCTGTTGCCGCCGGCACCGAGCTCGACGCGGCGCGTGACGCGGGCCGCGAGGGCGTGTCCGCGGGCTGGTGCGCATGGAGCGCGGGCGATGCTTCGCTGACGTTTTCGCTGGTCGTGTGTCCGGATGTGAACATGCATGCCTTCCACGGCCTGCCGTTTGTGGCCGCGATGGGCATGATGGACGCGCTCGTGGGCACGGCTTCGACGCCGGGGTTGGGCCTTGCCGGCAAGGTGGGCATCCAGTGGCCGAGCGATATCGTGTGCGGTGCGCCTGCGTTTGAGACGTCGCTCGCGCGTGTTGCCGTGAACGGCGGTGCCGGTGCTGCGGGCATGTTTGCCGCGGTGACGGTTGATATTGAGCATTCGGCGTTGAGCGAGCTTGGTGTGGACGTGGCTGACGAAGCGCTGGTCGAGGCGCTGGCCGCCGCCGTGCTGGCCCGCGTGGACGCCTGGGCGGTTGTTGCCAACACGCCGCAAGGCGCCGCAGGGCCGCTGGCTCCCGTGCTGGGCGAGTACTTCGACATGGTGCCGCTGCTGGGCCGCCAAGTTGCGGCGGTGTCGCCCAACGGTTTGCCGCTTGCGGTCGGTGTGTTTGCGGGCCTGGATATCTGGGGTCGTGCGACTATCAAGACCGATGCCGGCGAGCAAGAGTTTCCGCCCGAGGCTGTACGAATTCGCGGGCTGTAGCGCGGGGCGTTCGCGCCCAAAGATAGACATGACAACAAGACCCTCCTCGGCCTGTGCCGGGGAGGGCTTTCGCGTGACTGCCGAGCTGCCTTAATCCTATTCCTCAAAACTGAAAAATTTTCGTTTTTGAGGAATAGGACCGATGCGTTGCCTAGTTCGCCGCTCGCGCTCGACTTTAGCCCCTGCTCTATCCCAGCTTCTGCATGCGGCGGTAGATTTCGCAGATGCCTTTGATGGTGAGCTGTCCGTCGACCACGTCGAAGGCATCGGTCGAATCGGCGACGATGCCGGCGAGGCCGCCCGTGGCGATAACGGTGGCATCCTCGCGGCCCAGCTCGCGCTTCATGCGCGCGACCAGGCCCTCGGCCATGGCGGCGGCGCCCATCACGGCGCCGACCTTAATGCACTCCTCGGTATCGCGGCCGATGGCGTGTTCGGGCGCCTCGAGCGGCACGCTGGCGAGCTTGGCGGCACGGGCGGCAAGCGCGTCCATGGAGATGCGAATGCCCGGCGCGATCGCTCCGCCAATGTAATAACCGTCCTCATCGATGACGTCGATATTGGTCGCGGTGCCAAAGTCCACCACGATTGCCGGCGCGCCGTAGAAAGTTTCGGCCGCAACGGCGTTAGCGACGCGATCGGCGCCTACGGCTTGGGGACGCGCCGCGCGCAGCTTGGTCACCGCGGCCGTCTGCGGCCCGATGACGATGGCGTCCGCGGCAATGCGGTCGGCCACGGCGTGCCATTCGCGCGAGAGCTGCGGCACCACGCCGGCAAAGGCGATCGCGTCGACCGCGTCGAGCGAAAGGCCGTACATCTTAAAGAAACCCATCAGGCGCACATGGATCTCGTCGGCGGTATAGGAGCGGTCGGTGGGCATGCGCCACGACTGCACCAGCTCGTCTCCGTCAAACAGGCCCATGGCCGTCTGCGTGTTTCCCATATCGATAGCGAGCAGCATGTCTACTCCCAGTGTTGGCATAAAAGGACGCGCACCATTGTATACGCGCCGCCGACGGCACTCGGCTGCGATTCGTTTACGGTGATAGGGGCTGAGGGGTTTAAATATGAAGGAATTATGCTCTACGAGATTTTCCTTGCCGTTTACCGAACTCCCGCGTAATATTCTTTTTTGCGCACATGAGGCGCCCAGACATTGCGGGGTGGAGCAGTCTGGTAGCTCGCCGGGCTCATAACCCGGAGGTCGTAGGTTCAAATCCTGCCCCCGCGACCAAGAACTTGCAGCTCGTCGGCCTAGCCGGCGAGCTTTTTTGTTATTTCGGGACCGTGTTTTCGGTCCAATTCTCGGCCTCTCAAACAAAATCTCGACGTGTAACATCTAGACCCGATTTAGGCGGCTAGGTGTTACAGATCGAGAAAAACCCGCTGTTGGGCTCATCCCATCCACCTGCCGCTACCTGCTGTCCGCCGATTTCCGTTGCGCTGCTGTATTCCCATGCCATATCCTCTAGATAACTACGCGGCATCATCGCCGCCGCGCCTACAAGAGAGGAATGTCCATGACCACACCTGCATCCAAGCTGCTCCAGCCCATTACGGTTGGCCCCCTTGAGCTCAAGAACCGCATTATGTTTCCGCCGCTGACCACCGGCTACGAGGAGCGTGACGGTTCCATCGGCGAGCGCAGCCTGGCTTTTTACGAGCGCTTGGCCCGTGGCGGCGTGAGCTACATCGTCATCGGCGATGTTGCTCCCGTTATGACCGCAAGCCCCACGCCCAAGCTTGCGACCGACGCCCAAATCCCCACGTTTAAGGCGCTGGCCGACGCCGTCCACAAGTACGGCGCCAAGGTTGCGCTGCAGCTGTTCCACCCCGAGTACGACGTGCCCGGCGTCGGTCGCATGGTCATGGGCTCCATGGCTGCCGCCAAGGCCGCGCAGGAGGCCAAGGCCGCCGGCGACGAGGAGACCTTTGCCGCCAAGATGGCCGAGTCCAACGAGATTCGCAAGCAGGCTTACGCCAAGCTGCATCACGACATGCAGCACTTTGTGAACGAGGCGAGCGCAGAGCAGCTCACCCAGATCAAGGAATCCATCGCCGCCTCGGCCGCCCGCGCGCAGCAGGCCGGCATCGACGCCATCGAGGTCCACGGCGACCGTCTGGTGGGTTCGCTGTGCTCGGCTATCCTCAACAAGCGCACCGACGAGTATGGTGGCTCGTTCGAGAACCGCGTTCGCTATGCGCTCGAGGTCGTCGCTGCCATCAAGGAAGCCGCGCCGCAGCTGATGGTGGAGTACAAGCTCCCCGTGATCATGGAGAACCCCGACGGCACGCCGCGCGGCAAGGGCGGCCTGCAGCCCGACGAGGCCTGCGAGTTTGCCAAGCTGCTCGAGGGCGCCGGCATCGACATGATCCAGGTCGCGCAGGCAAACCACACTGGCAACATGGGCGACACCATTCCGCCCATGGGTGCCATGCCCTACAACTGGACGCTGCCCGTGGCCGAGCGCGTCAAGGCCCTGGTCTCCGTGCCGGTGGCAACCGTGGGCCGTGTTGTCTCGGTCGAGGCCGGCGAGAAGATCCTGGAGGATGGCTCGGCCGACATCATCGCCTATGGCCGCTCGCTCATGTGCGACCCCGACATTGCGCTGAAGGCCGCCACGGGCGAGCCCATTCGCGAGTGCCTCAACTGCAACAAGGGCTGCGTCGACGCGATTCAAAACCGCAAGTACATCTCGTGCGTGCTCAACGCCGAGAACGGCGACGAGGCGACCATCGCCATCAAGCCGGGCGAGGGCGACAAGAAGATCGCCGTGGTGGGCGGCGGTATTGCCGGCCTGGAGGCCGCGCGCGTGGCGGCCAAGCGCGGCTACGATGTGACCGTCTACGAGGCGAGCGATCATCTGGGCGGCCAGATTGTGCTGGCGGCCGCGCCTCCGCGCAAGGACGAGATCATGCGCTCGGTCGAGTATTACGAGAAGATTCTGCCTGGCCTGGGTGTGAAGGTTGAGCTCAACCACGCCGCTACCGCTGAGGACCTCAACGCCGCTGACGCCGCGATTGTGGCCGTGGGCGCGCACGACGTTGTCATCCCCGTTCCGGGTGCCGACTCGGACAAGGTCATCTCGAGCTGGGACGTGCTGGCCGGCAAGGTGGAGCTCAGTGGGCGCGTCGCCGTCATTGGCGGTGGCCTGGTGGGCACCGAGACTGCCGAGTACCTGCTGCAGCGCGGCTGCGAGGTGGCGATCGTGGAGATGCTCGACAAGATTGCCGCGGGCGAGTCCGAGACCATTCTGCCGCTGATTATGAGCGACTTTGCCGAGCATAACGTTGAGCAGCATGTTAAGACCCGCCTGACCGCCATTACCGACGAGGGCGTGGAGGCTGTTCGCACTGCCGAGGACGGCGCCGAGGAGCCGGTGAAGATCGTCTGCGATTACGTGGTGATGGCCGTGGGCTCCAAGGCCAACGCGTTTGACCTGGACGGCGTGACGGTGCCCGTGACCTGCGTGGGCGACTGCTCGGGCGAGCGCACCGCCGACATCGCGAGCGCCATTCGCACGGCATATCACGCGGCCAACGAGCTGTAGTTAACTTCGCGGCCAGGCGGGGCGGTAGCACGGATCCGCCTCGCCCGACTGCGTCCCATCGGGTGTCAACCGGGGCGGGGTCTGCAAGCGCAGCAGGCCCCGCCTTTTTGTTTTGCTCTGATGGATGGCAATGCGCGGTAATCATGAGGAGTGAGGACATCTACTACCTTGCAGGCCGCTCAAAATTATTGGGGGAGGGTTTAATAATTATATCCTCTATATCAAAGGACATAAAGAGATGCCAATTTTGTTGACAAGCGAATGACGATTAGCTGCGAGTCAGCTACCAGCGTAAATAATCAATAAAGAAATGTCGTAAATTGGTGCCAAATGTCCAGATAACGCCGCGTCTATTTTAATTAACTGTTTTGAGCAAACAGCAAAATGCTACTATCTAGCATGCACGTAAGAAAGCAGATTAACGGTTAAGGCTAAGAAGTGGCAGGTATGTCGGAAGCAACAAGGACTCGCACGCATGCGCCCGAGGTTAGGCAGCGCGCCGTCGAGATCCTCCAAGAGGGGGTCGGTCACCGCGCCCTCGCCGCAAAGCTTGGCATTCCCCAGGCCACGGCTCGTCAGTGGGCCCGCGCATATGCCGTGGGCGGTGCCGACGCCGTGCTCAATGCGGGCGCTTGTCATCACACCTATTCGTACGACGTAAAGCTCGCCGTGGTTAAGGACCGTCTGGAAAACGGCCTGACGGTTCGCGAGGCCATGATCAAGTACAAGATTCCCAGCGAGTCTTCGGTCAAGGCTTGGTGCCGCCAGTACCGCGAGAGCGGTGAGTCCGCACTGGTCGATAAGCCGCGCGGTCGCAAGCCGCGCGTTAAGCAGGCAGAGTAGCAAGAGGGTGCGCCCACAGGGGCGCATTTTTCTTGCCGCGCCAACTATTTGGACCGTCGCGAGCCTATCGGGATATCCTCCAGCGTGGCCAATCAACCGCGCGCAGTGGCCCGCGCGCCTGTCGCTGCGATAGGTGGAGCGTCACCCCTCTGCTCCAATGCGGACAGACTCCTTACCCCGTACGCCTAAAACTCCCCAGTTGACCGAAAACCCGCCGCTGCTACTCCTCAATTGAGCTATAACGTTAAACAATTGCAGCGTTTTTGCATGGGGGAGTGATGGTATGACGCTACTGTATTTCCTTACCCTGTTTCCGCTGGTACCGGCGCTGGGCATGCTGCTCGCGCGCGGTGACCGCGCCCGCGATGCGGTGGGGCTCATAGGTTCCGGCATGATTATGGCGGTGACAGTTGTAGTCGCCGTCATGTTTTTTGGCACGGGCCCGCAGAGCTTTGAGGTTGCCCCCGGCACCTCGCATGTGCTCTCGATCATCAGCTCCGTCATCGACGTAATTCTGTGCGCCGTCATCCTGTACAACGCGCACAAATATAAGAACGCGCTTACCACGGTGCTCGGCGTAGTCCAGCTGGTGGGTTCGCTCGCCTTTGCAGCCATGACGCTGCCCGCGGCCGAAGCCGTCACGGCGACGCCGCTCTATCTGGATTACATGAGTGTGATCATGGTCCTCGCCGTCGGCATTGTCGGTAGCCTTATCTGTATCTACGCCTTGGGCTACATGAAGGATTTCCAAGCGCACGACGAGCACGAGGCCGCGCTGCGCGGGCAGACCGCGCCCGACCGTCGCCCGCAGTTCCTGGCGCTTATGTTCCTGTTCCTCTCGGCCATGTTCGTCATCGTGACGAGCGACAACCTTGAGTGGCTGTTCTGCGGCTGGGAAATCACCACCGTGTGCTCGTTCCTCATGATTGGCTACACGCGCACGCCCGAGGCCATTAAAAACGCCTTCACCCAGATCATCCTGAACATGCTGGGCGGCATCGCGTTTTTGGCGGGCCTTATGTTCCTGCACGTCAACGGCATGCCGTTGACCATCTCGGGCATGATCGAGCTTTCCGGCGCCGGAACCGCGCAATCCGCGCTGCTGGTGATGCCGGTCGTTCTGCTGTCGCTCGCCGCACTCACCAAGGCCGCACAGATGCCGTTCCACACTTGGCTGTTGGGTGCCATGGTTGCCCCCACGCCCACGAGCGCCCTGCTGCACTCGTCCACCATGGTCAAGGCCGGCGTGTTCCTGATGGTTAAGCTGAGCCCGCTCTATGCCATCTATCCCGTGACCGGCTTTATGGTCACGAGTGTGGGTGCCATCACGTTTTTGCTCGCTGCCCTCATGGCCATCTCGCAGAGTAACGCCAAGCGCGTGCTCGCGTACTCCACCATCTCCAACCTGGGCCTCATCAGTGCCTGCCTGGGTGTCGGCGCGCCCGAGGCCGTGTGGGCCGCCATCTTTCTGATCCTGTTCCATACGGTGGCAAAGTCGCTGCTGTTCCTGTGCGTGGGCACGGCCGAGCATCATATCGGCAGCCGCAATATCGAGGACATGGACGGTCTGTTCAGCCGCATGCCGCACCTGACGCGTCTGATGATGCTGGGCATTATGGGCATGTTTGTGGCGCCGTTTGGCATGCTCGTGTCCAAGTGGGGCGCCCTGGTGGCGTTCGCGCAGACCGGCAACGTGCTCATGATCATGGTACTTGCCTTTGGCTCGGCCGCGACGTTTTACTTCTGGGGCAAGTGGCTTGCCAAGCTTTCGGGCGTCGACCCCACGGCTCAAAACGTTGAGGTCAATGTCCATAAGACCGAATGGATGGCGCTCAACACCATCGCCGCGCTGCTGATTCTGTGCTGCGTGGCGTTCCCGGTTATCTCGAGCGGCCTGGTGTCGCCTTACTTGGCCATGGTGTTTGGCCGCGTGCCGTACGTTATTGGCAAGGACGCCATGTATCTGATGGTGGTTATCGTGGCGTTTATCGCCGTGGTGCTGCTGACGTCATTCCGCGTGAGCAACAAACCGCATGTAAACGTATATCTTTCGGGTGTGGGAACCGACAATTACCGCCATTTCCGTGGCTCGATGGGACACGAGGTGAAGGCCGAAAAGCGCAATTGGTACTCGGAGGACGCCCTTGGCGAGAAGCGTATTGGCCCCGCGGGTAGCGTCGTGTGCTGCAGCATTATCTTGTTTGCGCTGCTGTGCTGCGCGTGGATTGGGCCCGAGCGGCTTGCCATGAGCGCGCCCTCGGTGCTGCGCGGCAAGTATTTCGAAGGCTCGGGCGTCGTGGGCATCTTTATAGGCACCGTGGCGTTTGCCTTGATTGCGCCGCTTGTGGGTGGCCTGATCGACGGCGTTGACCGCAAACTTTCGGCCCGTATGCAGGGCCGCGTGGGCCCGCGCCTGCTGCAGCCCTTCTACGACGTTGCCAAGCTGCTGCGCAAGGCCCCTGCCAGCGTAAACACCATGGATGATACCTACATGGCGTGCGCGCTCATCTTCACCGTCGTGGGCGGCGGCATCTTTGTGTCGGGCTCCAACACGCTGCTGTGTGCCTTTATGGTGACGCTCGCCGCGATCTTTGTGGTGCTGGCGTCCGCCTCGACGCAAAGCCCGTTTGCCCAGGTTGGCGCCGATCGTGAGTTGCTGCAGGTCATGAGTTACGAGCCCGCCGTTCTGCTGATGAGCGTGGGCCTGTATCTTGCCACCGATAGCTTCGATTCCATTGCCGTGACGGGGCAGTCAGCCCCCATCATCGTGTACAGCGCGCCCATTTTCCTTGCGCTGCTCGCGGTGCTTACCATCAAGCTGCGTAAGTCGCCGTTCGATCTTTCGTACTCGCATCACGCGCATCAGGAGATCGTCCAGGGCGTCGCCACCGAGATGAGCGGCGGCACGCTGGCCAAGATGACCCTTATGCACTGGTGCGAGACCGTGCTGTTTTTGATGTGGGTGGGCATGTTCTTTGTTTGGGACAACCCGGTGAGCTGGGTGGTCGCCCTGGTCGTGATGGTCGCGACGTATTTTGTCGAGGTACTGATCGATAACACCTTCGCGCGCAGCACCTGGCGCAGCTGCTTTAAGCTCGGATGGGGCGTGGCGCTGGTGTTTGGCCTGCTCAACCTTATGCCCATCCTCGTCGACGTGTTTATTTAGGAGGCGGCATCCATGGATCATAAAATGTCGCGCTCGCCGTGGGTCATTCATTACGACGGCTCGAGCTGCAACGGATGCGATATCGAGGTGCTGGCCTCGCTCACGCCGCTGTTCGATGCGGAGCGCTTTGGCGTGGTCAACACCGGCAACCCCAAGCATGCGGATATCTTTTTGGTGACGGGGTCGGTCAACGCTCAGAACCTGCCCGTCGTGCGCCAGATCTACAACCAGATGCTCGAGCCCAAGTGCGTGGTGGCCTGCGGTATCTGCGCGTGCTCGGGCGGCGTATTCCGCGATGCCTATAACGTGATCGGCGGCGTAGACCGCGCGATTCCCGTGGACGTGTACGCGCCCGGGTGCGCCATTCGTCCCGAGACCGTGATCGATGCCATCGTGGAGGCGTGCGGCATCCTGGACCAGAAGGAGGCCGTGATGCGCGCCGGCGGCGACCCGCTCACCGTGGGCGGCGCTGCTACCTGGGACGGCGGCGTTGAGCTGGGCGAGGACGGGTTTGTGGCAGTTACGGGGGCTGGCGACACGCCCGCTGGGACGCCCGCCGCGCCCGTCGCTGCAAAGGAGGCCGAGTAATGCAAAAGGCTATCTATACCACCGTTGGGATCGACGAGCTCCTGTCGCATGTCCAGGCGCTCAAGGGCGTCGGCGCGCGCTTTGTGCAAATGCACGCCGAGCGCAACGTCGACGACGGCACGTATCGCTTGGTCTATACGTTTATCAACGTTCGCGCTGCTCAGGAGCAGATCGCCCAGGACGGCAGTTATGCGATTGAGAACCTGGTGGTTGAGGGAATTGATCGGTACCAGGAGATTCCGTCCGTCAGCTCGTACTATCCGGCGGTATTCCCGTTTGAAAACGAAGCGCACGATCTATTTGGTCTTGCCATCACCGACATGCAGATCGACTTTAAGGGCTTTTTCTACCAGGTTTCGACTGCCGAGCCCATGAGCGTTATCACGCCCGAGGTGAAGGCCTCGCGCGAGAAGGCCATGAAGGTCCGTGCCGCCGCCGAGGCCAAGGCGCGCAAGGCCGCGGCCGAGAAGGCCGCCGCGGCTGCGGCTGCTGCGGGGGAGGGCGCTGCGGGCGCTGGCGATGCTGCGGGCGCCGCTGCTCAGCCCGCTGCGGCTGCCGGCTCCGATGCTCAGCATGATGAGGCTGCTGCGAAGGCCGCGCTCAAGGCCGCCGAGATAGAGGCAAAGCTCGCCGCCATGGATCCCGAGAAGGCGACCAAGGTCCGCGCGGCGCTTGCCGCCAAGGCCGCCCGCGACAAGCAGAAAAAGGAGGCGTAAGGTCCATGGCACATCGCTCCGTTATTCCGTTTGGCCCGCAGCACCCGGTGCTGCCCGAGCCGCTTCATCTGGACCTGGTGATCGAGGACGACCGCGTTATCGAGGCAATTCCGCAGATCGGCTTTGTGCACCGCGGACTCGAGAAGCTCACCGAAAAGCGCGACATGCATCAGTTTGGCTACATCGCCGAACGCATCTGCGGCATCTGCGCCGTGGGCCACAGCTACGGCTATGCCACAGCCTGCGAGCGCATGCTCGACATCGAGGTGCCCGGCCGCGTGCAGTATATCCGTACTATTTTGCACGAGCTTTCGCGCATTCACTCGCACCTGCTGTGGCTGGGCCTGCTCGCCGATGCCTTTGGCTTTGAGGCGCTGTTCTATCGTTCGTGGACCCTGCGCGAGCAGATTCTCAAGATCTTCGAGAGCACTTGCGGTGGGCGCGTGATTCTGTCGATTAACGAGATCGGCGGCCTTAAGCACGATATCGAGGACTCCGAGCTGGCGGGCATTGTCGAGACGCTCGACGCCATGCGCCCCGACTACGAGGCCCTGGTGCATACGTTTTTGGACGACAACAGCTGCGGCGAGCGCCTGCATGGCGTGGGCGTGATTAGCAAGAAAGACGCGCTGGAGCTTTCGATGGTCGGTCCGTTTGGGCGCGCATCGGGCGTGGATTACGACGTGCGCATGTTTGACGACGGCGCCTATGCGGACTTGGCCGCGTTTGAGCCCATCGTTGCTACCGATGGCGATTGCTATGCCCGCTGCCAGGTGCGTTGCGCCGAGGTCACGCAGGCCATGGACATCATTAAGGAGCTTGTGGGCAAGATTCCGCACGACGGGATTGGCGGGCGCACCAAGCTTACGCCGGCCGACGGCGCGCGCGGCGAGGTTGTGATTGAGCAGCCGCGCGGCGAGGCGTATTACTATGTGCGCGGCAACGGCACCAAGAACCTGGACCGTTTCCGCGTGCGCACGCCGACGTCGCAGAACTTGGCGGGTCTGACGCATGCGCTGCAGGGCGTACTCCTTGCCAACGTGCCCATGATTATCCTGACCATCGACCCCTGCATTAGCTGCACGGAAAGGTAGGCGCGGCATGAGTTTGCTGACATTTGCCAAGACGGCCTTGGGCTCTATGGTCAAGCAGCCGGTAACGGTGTGCTATCCGCAGGAGAAGCTCGCGGCACCCGAGCGCTTGCGCGGGCATATCGTCAACGACATGGACGTGTGTATCTGCTGCGGCATGTGTGCGCGTCGCTGTCCGGCGGGCGCGCTCGCGGTCGATCGCAAGGGTGGAACGTGGTCGATCGACCCGTATGCCTGTGTGGTGTGCGGTGAGTGCATCGAGAGCTGCCCCAAGCACTGCCTGACTATGGACACCGCCCGCACCCCAGTCGCAGCGGACAAGACCCCCACGGTAGAAACCAAGCCGGAGTAGCGCCGGAATAGAGCTGGGATAGGGGCCGGTGGGGCAAAAATGCCCCACCGGCCCCGCGCTTAAACGCGCGGTTGTGCCGTCGCGAACAAAACTATGTCGGTTTACGGGGCTGGATAGCGAACCTCCGATCATACCGAAAATCGCAAAAACAAAACCGCAGGTAGATCGCTTGCTGTTTTTCAAAAATAGGGGGTATGGATGAGGTCTCCGAGCTTAGCCCCGTAATCCGGCATAGTTTTGAAATGGCGCCATATCGGTGACAGCCCTTGAGCCCCCGGGGACGGAGGAAAACGGATCATTTTGGCCCGATGGCTCTGAGTCGCACCTATTTTCCTGCGAAAACGCCGTGTCTCAACTTTGGTGAGACATTTGTCTCACGCCCAAAACCGAATCTGGAACGTGTGTCACCTGCTCAAATTGTGTCTCATTCCGTAACTTTAGGCTGATGCAAGGTCTGAGCCTGCGAGAAGGGAGACGCGATGAGTAAGTACACGAGGGGTCTCTTGGCGGTGATACTGGCCGTAGTGCTGGTATTGCCGGCTGCAGCATTTGCCATGCTGCCCGAGGCCAACGCCAGGTCCAGCACAGGAATGGACGGACCGGAAGCGACAAAGATAGTCGACCACGACACCAGCAACCATTGGAAGTTCTGGGCGGGCTATGACGGCGGCAAGGTCACGACGCAAAACGTCGGCCGAATTTGGACGGATAAGACGGTCCAAGCAATCGATGACGGGAAATCGGACTTTTTGACTACGCTTTCTGGAGTGGGAAGGATAAACTGGACTTTCTTTTAAGGATCCTCAAGCGTATTGCCGCTCGTATTCCACTGGAGACATGTAGCCCAGGGTGGAATGCATGCGCACCCTATTGTAATAGAGCTCTATGTACTTGAAGATGTCC
>JAXIXR010000002.1:0-25705 GCA_036304905.1 Collinsella sp.
CGAGCGCGTCCGCGCCTTCCTGACCCGCGGCGTGACCGGCGACACCGACATCAACATCATCGACACCGCCGAGTTCGCGATCCCCGGCCTCGACGACGAGTTCCGCGTCATCGTGTCCCCGTGGATCCTGACGGTGCTCGTTACCGACCGCCTGGCTCGCTACTACGAGACGGTCACCAAGCACAACCTCAAGTACCGTCGCTACTACCACCAGTTCGACTACTAAGAGCAAATAACGTTTGTGCAATTGTGCCTCGCTCCTATATGGAGCGGGGCCTCGTTTAGGTTGGAGAGTAACTATGAGCTATCCCCAGCTTGCCGTTATGAATATCAGCCATCGCTACTTTAGCCTTGAAGAGTTCTTTTCTTCGGCGGCGGCCTCGGGCTACACGTGCTGCGAACTTTGGACGGGGGCGATGCACCTGTATGTGGACTGCCATGGTTACGATTCGCTCGAGCAGGTGCGTGAGCTGTCACAGCGGTATGGGGTTCGGATTGTGGGGCTTTGTCCCGAACAGAACAACCCCAAGCCGTGGAATATCGCGGCGCGCGGGAATGAGGCGCGTGCCCGCACGCTCGCGTACTTTAAGAACTTTGTAGATATCGCGGCGGAACTTGGAGCCGAGCAGGTCATGGTCTCGAGCGGCTGGGCATTTTTGAACGAGCCGATCGAGGACGCGTGGGGTCGCAGCGCCTCGATGCTGCGTGCGATTGCCGAGCATGCGGGAGAGCGCGGCGTGCGACTGGTGCTCGAGGCCCTGCAGCCAGTTGAGTCGATGATCGTGAACTCGGCGGCCGACACGAAGCGCATGATCGAGGCAGTTGATCATCCGGCACTTAAGGCATGTCTGGATATGGGCGCCATGGCGGTGGCGGGGGATACCATCGACGATTATTTCGATCTGCTTGGCGATGATGTCGCCCACGTACATTTTGTCGATGTTGCGGCAGACGGCACCACGCACCTTGCCTGGGGTGACGGCGGTCGCGATATGCGCGCCGACTTGGATAGACTGGTGGCGCGCGGCTATCGCGGAGTTGTTTCGGCCGAGACCTATGACGGGCGCTATTTTGCCGACCCCGCAGCTGCCGATGCGCAGGTAATGGCAGAGTATCGTCGTGCGATTGGCGCCTAGGTGGGGTCGGGCTGCGGCAACCTACCCTATGTTTCCAAATGAAAACGGTGTGAGCGGCTGCGACGTATTTTCCCCGCAAGCACTCTAGTATGCTAAAGTACCCAGAAGACCGGCGGAGCTATGCCGGTCTTCTGTTCTATACGAAGCACAGCATGAGGAGGCTCACCAGATGACGGCCACACCGTGGGGATTCCGGGACATATTGCCCGAGGAGGCTCAGGCGCGCGAGGAGATTGCGCTGACGGTGAAGGGCTGCTTTAGGGAGCATCATTACCTGCCGGTCGAAACGCCGCTGCTCGAGGACAAGGGTTCGCTCGAGGAGGGCGGCCGCATCGCGGACACGCCGTTTAAGCTCTTTGACGATGATGGGCGTCTGCTGGTGGTCCGTCCCGATAACACGCTGCCCATCGTGCGCCTGGTCTCGACCCGCATGCGCGCGGCCGACCTGCCGCTGCGCCTGCGCTATGAGGCACCGGTGGTTCGTGAGTGCCAGCGCAATGCCGGCGGCTCGCGCCAGTTTACACAGCTGGGCTTTGAGCTTATCGGTGCGGGCGACGCCGCGGGCGATGTCGAGATTGTCTCGCTGGTAGCCGATGCCGTGCGCAAGCTGGCGTTGCCCGATGCGCGCATTATCGCAGGTAGCGTGCGTCCTTTTAAGGAGCTGCTCGCGGCGTGCGAGGATCGCGAGCTGGCTGCCGAGGCCCTGCGCTGCGTGCACGCCAATGACTTTGTGGGCCTCGATGCCCGCGTGGCGGCAAGCGCCGAGCCCGAGGCCGTCAAGGCCGCCATTAGCGAGCTGCCGCGCTTGCACGGCGGTGCCGAGATACTCGACCGTGTGGATGCGCTGCTGGAAGCTGCCGGTATCGTCGCGCCGCTGACGCGCGAGCTGCGTGCCCTGGTCGAGGGCCTGGCTCCCGAGGACGCCCAGGTGCTGTCCTTCGACTTCTCCATCATGAACTCTTTTTATTACTACACGGGCCTGGTCTTTAAGGCCTATGCCGGTGGCCTGCCCGATCCGGTGGGTTCGGGCGGTCGCTACGACTCCATCTTTACCGGCGCGTTCGGCGATGGCATCGAGGTACCGGCGGCGGGATTTGCCTTTTCGCTCGAGCGTCTGGAGGCCGCGCACACTTCGGCTGAGGACGCCGCTTCCGACGGCGACCACGCCGCGGGCCGTGGTGCTGAGGGTCCGCTGCGCATCGCCGTTCCCAAGGGCTCGCTTAAGGCCGACACGCTCGACGTGCTCGAGGCCGCGGGCCTGGACGTCTCCGAGCTGCGCGACCCCGGCCGTCACCTGATCGTGCGCGGTCGCGATACGCGTGCCGGCGAGGGCGCGGTCGGCGATATCGAGTTTGTCATCGTGCGCCCCAGCGATGCGCCCGCTTTTGTGGGCTGCGGTGGTGCCGATTGCGGCATCTGCGGCTGGGATTCGCTTATCGAGGCCGACCTCAACCTGCTGCAGCTGGTCGATTTGGGTTACGGCCTGTGCACCTTTATTGAGGCTGAGCCCGTTTGGCGCGCCGGTCAGGCCGAGCGCAACTATGCCCGCCGCGGTTCGCTTCGCGTGGCAACCAAGTACCCGCGCATCGCGAGTGCCTGGTATGCCGAGTGCGGCGTGAACGCCGACATTGTTTCGCTGCACGGCAACATCGAGCTGGGACCCATCGTCGGTATGACCGATCGCATCGTGGATATCACCGCCACGGGCGCCACGCTGCGCGACAACGACCTGGTCATCACCGGCCGCATTATGGACTGCACGGCCCGCTTCTTCGTCAACCCGGGTGCCGCGCGCCTGGATCCGCGCGTTCGCAACCTGGCCGATCGCCTGGCGGCTGCCGTGAAGGACAAGCATTTTGAGCCCGTCGCGGGCTCGGCACAATAGCGCGAGCGCGCACGGGCGCCCCCATATCCGGACTGCGGGCCGATTGGTGCCGCTGCCCGGCATCTCGTTTTCCAAACGCAACCTCGACCGATAGGGGATACCGATATGAAGACCATCAAGCTTGCTCCCGGTGAGCGCCTCGTTACCAACCAGCTCAACCGCAAGGGTGTGCTGCCGCAAAACATCGTCGACGCCGCCCGCGATATCGTGGCCAACGTGCGTGCCAACGGCGATGCTGCGGTGCGCGATTACTGCCAGCGTTTTGACGGTGTCGAGCTGCAAAGCTTTCGTCTGCCGCAAGAGCAGATCGATGCTGCGCTCGAAGGCCTCGACCCGGCCTTTGTCGCCGCGCTCGAGAAGGCTGCGCGCCAGATCCGTGAGTTTCACCAGCGCGAGGTCGAGCAGAGCTGGTTTACCACGCGCCCGGACGGCACGATGCTCGGCGTTAAGGTGACCCCGCTTGCCGCGGCCGGCATCTACGTGCCGGGCGGTCGCGCGCAGTATCCCTCCACCGTGCTCATGAACGCTATCCCTGCCAAGGTGGCCGGCGTCAAGCGCGTGGTCATGGTGACGCCGCCACAAAAGGACGGCCTGATCAGCCCCTACACGCTCGCCGCGGCCAAGCTTGGCGGCGTGGACGAGATCTATATGGTGGGCGGCGCCCAGGCCGTGGCCGCGCTGGCATACGGTACCGAGACCATTCCGCGCGTCGACAAGATCACCGGCCCGGGCAACGCCTTTGTCGCCGCGGCCAAGCAGATTGTCTCGGGCGACGTGGGCATCGACATGGTCGCCGGCCCCTCCGAGGTCTGCGTGCTGGCCGATGCCACGGCCAAGCCCATGGTGGTCGCGGCCGACCTGATGGCCCAGGCCGAGCACGATCCGCTTGCCGCCTGCTATCTGGTGACCTGCGACGAGCAGTTTGCGCGCGAGGTCGAGGCGGGTATCGACATTCTGGTGGCGCAGTCGCCGCGTGCCGAGATTACGCGCGCCTCGCTCGACAACGAGGGCACCATCGTGGTGGCCGCCGATATGGCTGCCGCCGTCGAGGCCGTGAACACCGTGGCGCCCGAGCACCTGGAGCTGCACTGCAAGGATGCAATGGGCCTGCTTGGCGGCATTCGCAACGCCGGCGCCATCTTTGTGGGCGCTTGGAGCTCCGAGCCGCTCGGCGATTACGTTGCCGGCCCCAATCACACGCTGCCGACCGGCGGCACGGCCATGTTCTCCAACCCGCTTTCGGTGGAGGAGTTCGTTAAGCGCTCAAGCGTTATCTGCTATACGCCCGAGGGCCTGCTCTCCGATGCTCCCGCTACGCAGCGTTTGGCCGAGGCCGAGGGCCTGTGGGCACACGCGCTTTCCGCCGCGCTGCGCCGCCGCGTGCTGGAGCAGGGTGAGGATGCCGTGAGTGCCGAGTCGCTGGCTGCGGCCGACCTGACCAAGGTCGCCTGGCCGGGCGACGCTGTGGCGACGGTCGCCGAGGGTGTGGACCTGGCGGCTGCAGGCTCGGATGGCGCCGGCGCGACCGGCGAGGAGGCCTAACATGGCCGAGCTGACGCCTCGCATGAAGGAGCTCGTCCAGCCCTACTTGGCCGGCATCGAGCCCTATGACCCCAACTTTACGCCCACGCGCATCAACCTTTCGGCCAACGAGAACACCTATCCCGTGCCGGCCGGCGTGCGCGAGGCGATCGACGCGGCCTTGGCTGCCACACCGCTCAACCGCTATCCCGATCCCATGTCCAACGACCTGCGCGACGAGCTTGTCGCTTGGCATGGCGTGGCGCGTGAGAATATTTGCGTGGGAAACGGCGGCGACGAGCTGCTCTATAACTACCTGCTGGCGTTTGGCGGCGCGGGACGGACCCTGCTCAACTGCCCGCCGTGCTTTAGTGAGTATGCGTTCTTTGCGTCGCTTTGTCAGACCGAGGTGCGCGATGTGTGGCGCGACCCGGCGACCTTTGAGCTCGACCAAGCGGCTGTGCTCGCAGCGGCGCCCGAGTGCAATCTGGCGATCGTGACCTCGCCCAATAACCCCACGGGTGACGTGACGCCGCTCGACTTTGTCGCGGCCCTGTGCGATGCGTGCCCCGGCATGGTCATGGTCGACGAGGCCTACGTTGAGTTTGCCGACGATTCGTTTGGCGCGGTCACCACGGCGCAAGACCTTATCGCCGAGTATCCAAACCTGGTGATTCTGCATACGCTGTCCAAGGCGTTTGGCGCCGCCGGCACGCGTCTGGGCTACGTGATCGCGGCTCCCGAGGTCATCGACGTGTTCGCGGCGATTCGCCAGATCTATTCGGTCAACGTGCTGAGCCAGGCGGCAGCACTTGCCTGCGTGCATGCCCGTGATGCCTATGCACCCGTGGTGGCGCAGGTCGCATCCGAGCGCGAGCGCGAGCTGTGCGCCCTGCGCGCGATGGCTGCCGAGGGCCTGCCCGTGGAGGCATGGCCGAGCGCGGCTAACTTTGTGCTCGTACGCACGCCGCATGCTACGCGCGTACGCGAGCGTCTACGCGACGAGTATTCGATTTTGGTGCGCGACTTTAGCTATGCGCCGGGGCTCGCGGACTGTCTGCGCATTACCGTGGGCACGCCGCAGGAAAACGACGAGGTGCTGGCTGCGTTTGCCGCGCTGGTGAAGGAGGAAATGTAGATGGGCCGTTATGCCGAGGTGACCCGCAAGACGGGGGAGACCGACATTATCGTCAAACTCGACCTGGATGGAACCGGTATGTGCGATATCTCGACCGGCGTGCCGTTTTTCGACCACATGCTCAACGCCTTTGGTCGCCATGGCCTGTTCGATTTGACGGTACATGCGGTAGGCGACGTTGAGGTCGACGCGCATCACACCGTCGAGGACACGGGCATTGTGTTGGGCGAGACGTTTTGCCAAGCGCTGGGCGACAAGGCGGGTATTACGCGCTTTGCCGACGCGGCGATCGCCATGGACGAGACGCTCGTGATGGCCGCCGTGGACATTTCGGGTCGCGGCCAGGCCTACTGCGAGCTGCCCGTGCCGACCGAGCGCGTGGGCAGCTTCGATACCGAGCTGGCCGTTGAGTTCTTCTATGCCTTCGCACGCGATGCCAAGCTCACGCTGCACGTGCGCGA
Source organism: Collinsella sp. (assembly GCA_036304905.1). Lineage (GTDB taxonomy): Bacteria > Actinomycetota > Coriobacteriia > Coriobacteriales > Coriobacteriaceae > Collinsella. The sequence continues at coordinate 6,142 of JAXIXR010000002.1, forward strand.
ACTGGCGGGTGGCAACTCGCATCACATTATCGAGGCCGCCTTTAAGGCCGTGGGCCGCACGATGCGCCATGCCTGCGAGCTCGATCCCCGCGTGCAGGGCATCCCCAGCACCAAGGGCTCGCTGTAACCTGTCCCTTTTTGGCAGGTTTTGAATGGGGAAAAGGAGGGTCGCGTGGGCGAACCGAAGATCGTGGTAGTTGACTACCACAAGGGCAACTTGTCGAGCGTTGCGCGCGGGCTTGCGCGCGCCGGTGCCGCCGCCTGCACGTCGGACGATCCGGAGCAGATCCGCCGCGCCGACGGCCTGGTCATCCCGGGCGTGGGCGCGTTCTATGACGCGATCGCCTTTATGCGCCAGAGCGGCGAGGCGGACGCGGTGCTCGATGCCGTCGCCGCCGGAACTCCGCTGCTCGGCATCTGCCTGGGCCTTCAGCTATTTTTTGAGCGCGGCAACGAGGGCGTGCCTGCGGACGAGGGCGCGGTCGCCGACGGCAATGCCTCTGAGCAGACTGGCGGTCCCTGGGTCGATGGCCTGGGCATTATGCGCGGTTCGTGCACGCGCTTGGAGTCGAGCCGCCTTAAGGTGCCGCACGTGGGCTGGGACCAGGTGCATATGACGCCTGCCGGTGCGGCCGATCCGCTGCTCGCCGGTTTTGCCGAGGGCGCCAACATGTACTTCACCCACAGCTATGCGGTGGCCGACGACGCCGATACCGCCGATGTGCTGGCACGCACGCACTATACGCGGAGCTTCCCGTGCATCGTGCGTCATGGCAACGTGTGGGGCTGCCAGTTCCATCCCGAGAAATCCTCCGCGCTGGGTCAGCGCATCCTTAAGAACTTCGTCAACATCGTCGAGGAGGCTGGCCGATGATCCTGTTTCCCGCAATCGATCTGATCGGCGGCAAGGTCGTGCGCCTGGAGCGCGGCGACCGCAGTCGCTGCAAGGTATATTCCGACGACCCCGTGGCCGTTGCCCGCTCGTTTGCCGAGCAGGGCGCGAGCTGGGTGCACGTCGTCGACCTGTCCGCTGCCTTTGGCGAGGACGAGGATGCGTGTGCTGCCAACTCGGCAGCGATTAAGGCCATCTGCGGCGTCGACGGTCTGTCCGTGGACGTGGGCGGCGGCGTTCGCTCGCTTGCACGCATCGACGAGTTGGCAGGCTACGGCGCACGCCGCATCGCACTGGGCACCGTGCTGGTGACCGAGCCGGGTTTTGCCGAGGTGGCGGCCCAAGGCTTTGGCGAGTTGCTGGTGGCAGACATCGCCGCGCGCGACGGTCAGGTCAAGGTGAATGGTTGGCGCGACGGCGCGGGCGTGGCACTCGACGATGCCGTGGCGCAGCTTTCCGAGCTGGGTTTTAAGCATCTGGTGTATACCGACATCGCGCGCGATGGCATGCAGACGGGCATCGATGTGGCGGCGTATCGCCATGTGGCCGAGGTCGCGGGCTTTCCCGTCGTGGCATCGGGTGGCATCTCGACGCTCGACGATATCCGCGCGCTTGCCGCGGTGGGTGAGGACGCCATCGAGGGTGCCATCACCGGCCGTGCGCTCTACGAAGGCAACTTTACGCTGGCACAGGCGCTGGCCGCCGCCCGAGGGGAGGAGTAGCCCATGCTTACCAAACGCGTAATTCCCTGCTTGGACGTCAAGGATGGCCGTGTGGTCAAGGGCGTCAACTTTGTGAGCCTGCGCGATGCGGGCGACCCGGTGGAGCTAGCGCGTGCCTACGATCGCGAGGGTGCGGACGAGGTCGTCTTCCTGGACATTACCGCCACGAGCGACAACCGTGCGACGACCATCGAGATGGCGGCGCACGCGGCCGAGGAGCTCGCCATTCCCTATACCGTGGGCGGCGGCTTTCGCGACCTGGCGGGCATGCGCACCATGGTTGCAGCCGGTGCTGACAAGGTGTCGCTCAACTCTGCCGCCGTGCGCGACCCGTCGCTGATTAGCCAGGCTGCCGCGGCGTTTGGCAGCCAGGCCGTGGTCGTGGCGATCGATGCCAAGCGCGTGGGCCTGCCCGGCGCATCTGGTGCCGACAAGTGGGAGGTCTTCACGGCGGGCGGCCGCAACGCCACGGGCATCGACGCGGTGGCGTGGGCCGAGGAGGCGGCTCGCCGCGGCGCCGGCGAGATCCTGCTGACCAGCATGGACCGCGACGGCACCAAGGCTGGCTTTGACCTGGCGCTCACCCGCGCCGTGGCGCGCGCGGTGCCGATTCCGGTGATTGCGAGCGGCGGCGTGGGCACGCTCGAACATTTTGCCGAGGGCGTGATCGAGGGCGAGGCCGATGCCGTGCTAGCAGCGAGCGTCTTTCACTTTGGAACCTTCAGCATTCGCCAGGTGAAGGAGTATATGGCGTCGCAGGGCATCCCTGTCAGGCTGGACTTTTAGCGCTGCGGCTTGCCCAGGCACCCGACCTTCCGGCTCCAACCCTCCTCGCGTACTTAAGCACGCGTCGTCGGGCTTGTCGCTCGGAATCTCGGGCACCTGGACAACCCTCGCCGACCTGTGGGGTTTAAATTGGGGAGAGAAATGGAAGAGATAACCGATCCTTCAAAGCTTACATATGACGCCAAGGGGCTGATTCCTTGTGTAGTTCAGCAATATGACACTGGCGAGGTACTTATGGTCGCCTGGATGAACGAGGAGTCGGTGGGATTGACGCTCAAGACCGGCACCACGTGGTTTTGGAGCCGCAGCCGCCAGGAGCTCTGGAACAAGGGTGCGACGAGCGGCAACATGCAGGAGGTCAAGGAGCTCTGGGCCGATTGCGATAGCGATACGCTACTGGTCAAGGTCGACTCGCCGGGTCCGGCCTGCCACACCGGCAACCGTACCTGCTTCTTTAAGAAACTCGCGTAGGGCGGGCGCTCGATTAGACGCTCGGCCACCAGAAAGGATTGAACTATGGGTGTGCGCACCGCAAACGTTCAGGATGGAAATATCGGTGAGACGCTGACAGGTCTGGCCGAGGTGATTCACGGTCGTCGTGATGTATCGCCGCAGGAGAGCTACACCGCTCGTCTGTTGACTGACGTCGAGGACGAGCTGCTCAAGAAGCTTGCCGAGGAGGCAAGCGAGGTGATCATGGCCTGCAAGGATAACGATCACGATCACATCCGCTACGAGGCCGGCGACCTGGTCTACCACCTGCTCGTGACGCTCGAGCGCTACGGTATCACCCTCGACGAGCTAGCCGGCGAACTCAATGCCCGCCGCCACTAGTCATTGGGGACGTTCTTAAACGACTAGTTAGGCGAGGGGCGTGGGTTGCCATTCGCCGGTGGGGTGGGGGATATCGAAGGTTCGATAACCGCAGTCGTAGGCGTGGGCCTGGGCCTCGCGGATGTTCCAGCAGATGTCGCAGGCGCGGTGCGCGTCCGAGCCAAAGGTAATCGGTACCTCGGCGTGGGCGAAGCAACGCAACAGCCCAGTCGCGGGATAGTAGTCGTCGAGGCCCTTGCGGGGTGCGGCGGTCGAGACCTCAACGCGGCGACCCGTATCGTGCGCGCACTCGGCCATCTGCTGCCAAAACGGTGCGGGGTCAAAGTCGGGCGCAAAGCCTTCCTTCGAAAAGCGCATGACCAGGTCGGGATGAGCCATCACATCAAAGTTAAGTGGGCTTTCGCAGGCGCGGCACCAGTCGTCGACGTAGCGCTCCCACACGCCGCGCACGCCCAGGTTTTCCCAAACGTGCAGGTCGGTGTCGTCGTCGATCCAACCGCAAAGGGAATCGGGTGTATCGGGGCGAGCGACGTTTTCCGTTTTCGCCGTACCCGCGGCACCGGTCATGATATCGCCTGGGTTGCCAATCCAATGCACGCTGCCAAGGCGTACGACGGCGCCCTGGGACCAGCGCTCTACCAAGGGCTCGCAACCCTCGTACCAATCGCATTCAAAACCGTAGATAAAGGTGAGCTCCGGAGCGATCTGCGCGGCGAGTTTGCGGGCGTCCTCAAAGGCCAGACGATGTGCCGTCAGGTCACCCTCGACAACCTGTACTTCGCAGTTGGCGTCCATGCTGGCGGGCAGGGTGAGGTGATCGGTCGAGACCATGACGCGGCAGCCGGCCGCAGCAGCGGCACGGACGTTGTCCTCAAACGAGGCATGCCCGTCCGAAAACGAGGTGTGGGTATGGCAATCGACCAGCGGGCACATGGGCATAGCGGCTCCTTTGCGTCAAGCGAATCCGCTTCATTGTAATGGCGCAGCTCTCAACACGCCGGGCACGCCGGGGATCGAAATCGATTGGAAAGGTTGCGCGGCGCGTGGTGCGGCCTCGCTTGCTCTCAAAACGTGTACGTCAGCCTCCAAAATCGACAAATAATGACATGTTTGGAGGCTGACGTACACGTTTGGATGGGGGCGAGGGCGGCGACGGACGAAAGTCACGCTTGTGCCACGTCCGATGTGCTAGCGTTTGGATGAACAAAACGAGCCCGCGCGGAAAGGAGCCGGACCGTATGCCATGCGATAGCACATCCCCGCTGTCCCGCGAGACCGATGCGCCCGAAACCATCGTCAAGCTGGAATGCGACATCGACGACGCGTCGCCTGAGGTACTCGCCTACGCCGCCGACCGCCTGCGCGAGGCGGGTGCGCGCGAGGTGCACTGGCTGCCCCTCTATTGTAAGAAAGGCCGCCCCGGCTGGCAGCTGCAGGTAATCTGCACCTACGAGGATATCGAGCGCCTGCAGACGATCATCTTCTTGGAAACCACGACCAACGGCATTCGTCGCCAGGTTATGGAGCGCGTTTGCCTACCACGCCGCTTTGAGCGCGTAACGACGCCATGGGGCGAGGTGTTCATCAAGGTGGCCACCCTGCCCGACGGCAGCGAGCGTGCAGCGCCCGAGTACGAGGACTGCGCCCGCCTTGCCCGCGAGCACGGTGTGCCGCTCCAGCGCGTGATACAGACAGCACAAGCCGCGGCTCTGCAATTTGAGTGACACGGTCGGCGACGCGCCACACCCGCCCCATCAACCTCACCGAAAGGACCACCATGAAATACCTCATCGCTTCCGACATCCACGGCTCGGCATACTGGGCCGAGCGCCTGGTCGCCGCCATCGAATCCCAGCAGCCCGACCGCATCGTGCTGCTGGGCGACCTGCTCTACCACGGTCCGCGCAACGACCTGCCGCGCGATTACGCCCCCAAGCACGTGATCCCGCTGCTCAACGCCCTGGCCGACCGTATCATCGCGGTGCGCGGCAACTGCGACGCCGAGGTCGACCAGATGGTGCTCGACTTCCCCGTCATGGCCGACTACGCCACGCTGTTCGACGAGACCGGCCGCGAGCTGTTCCTGACGCACGGCCATGTCTTTGGCGCCGGCATGCACAACAGCGTCGACCACGCGCCCGCGTTGCCCGAGGGCTCCGCGCTCGTCTACGGTCATACGCACATCAAGGTCAACGAGGAAAGCGCCGCGCACCCGGGCCTGTGGCTCTTCAACCCCGGTAGTGTGAGCATTCCCAAGGACGGCACGCACAGCTACGGCATCTACGAGGACGGCGCGTTCCGCCATGTGATCCTGGAGGAGGAATAACCATGGCGCAGCACATGGCTCAGCAAAATGCCGAGGGTTCGCGTGACCTGTCCACGCTGGTCGACGCGTCGGCCGAGCTGCAGCATCTGGTGCAGACCGTCTGGCGCTTGCGTCAGCCCGACGGCTGCCCGTGGGACCGCGAGCAGACGCACCGCAGCATTGGCAAGAACATGATCGAGGAGGCCTACGAGGCGCTCGACTGCATCGAGGCGGACGACGCGGTTCACCTGCGCGAGGAGCTGGGTGACGTGCTCATGCAGGTCGTGCTGCATGCGCAGATTGCTGCTGACGCCGGCGAGTTTACGCTGGCCGATGTGGCACGCGATATTGACGCCAAGCTCATTCGCCGCCACCCACACGTATTTGGCGATGCGGATGCCGAGAGCTCCGACGAGGTGCTCAAGATCTGGGACGAGGTCAAGCTTGCCGAGAAGGCCGCCAAGGACAAGGCTGTGGCAGCGGGCGAGGCCGCGCCCGAGGGTCTGCTCGATGGCGTGCCCACGCATCTGCCGGCGCTGATGCAGGCCCAGAAGGTGTCGCGCAAGGCGGCTGCCGTGGGCTTTGAGTGGGAGACGGTCCAGGATGTGTGGGACGAGGTCGCCGAGGAGCGTGCCGAGTTTGAGGCCGAGGCCCCTGGCTCGCCCGAGCGCGAGATGGAGTTTGGCGACCTGCTCTTTGCCCTGGTCAACGTTGCGCGCAAGGAGGGGATTGACGCCGAGAGCGCCCTTCGTGCCAGCACGGCAAAGTTCCGCCGTCGCTGGGCTGCGATGGAGCAGATGGCGTCCGACGCCAACGTGGGTCTGGCCGAGCTTTCGACCCACAGCCTCAACGACCTTTGGGATGCCGCCAAGGCTGAGGAGTAAGACTGCGGGAACGACGGGCTGACACGCCTCATCGTTCCCGCTAAATTTTTCGAAAATCAAGTGTATCCCTCGGCTAACTTAGGGCATAATGCAAAAAGTGCGACATGGCTAACTTACGGAGACGCACCGACGGTGCACGGTCAGCCGGTCGCTTGCATCCACTACGTTTCTAAGTGAGAGGGAGACAACATGAGTGACATTTTGGACGTCTACGGTCGCGAGGTGCTCGACAGCCGCGGCAACCCCACCGTAGAGGTCGAGGTCGTGCTCGAGGACGGCAGCTTCGGTCGCGCGATGGTGCCTTCGGGCGCTTCGACCGGCGCCTTTGAGGCATGCGAGTTGCGCGACGGCGACAAGGGTCGCTACCTGGGCAAGGGCGTCTCGCAGGCCGTCGAGCACGTCAACAACGAGTGTGCCGATGCCGTCGTGGGCCTCGACGCCTTCGACCAGCGCGCTGTCGATGCCGCGTTGACCGCTGCGGACGGTACGCCCAACAAGACCAAGCTCGGCGCCAACGCCATTCTGGGCGTGTCGCTGGCAGTTGCCCGCGCTGCGGCAGAGTCGGCGGGTCTTTCGCTGTACCAGTACCTGGGCGGCGTCAACGCCCACCTGCTGCCCACGCCCATGATGAACATCCTCAACGGCGGCGTGCATGCCGACAATAACGTCGACTTCCAGGAGTTCATGATCATGCCGGTGGGCGCCCCGAGCTTTGCCGAGGGCCTGCGTTGGTGCGCCGAAGTCTACCACACCCTCAAGGGCGTGCTGCACGAGGCCGGCCTGGGCGGCGGCGTGGGCGACGAGGGCGGCTTTGCGCCCAACCTCAAGACCAATGCCGAGCCGTTCGAGTACATCACCAAGGCCGTGGAGAAAGCCGGCTTTAAGCCCGGCGTCGACTTCATGTACGCCATGGACCCGGCGTCCACAGAGTTCTACAACGCTGAGACCGGTATGTATGAGCTCAAGGGCGAGGGCGTGGAGTACACGAGTGCCCAGATGGTCGATTACTGGGAGAAGCTCGTCGACACCTATCCCATCATCTCCATCGAGGACGGCATGGCCGAGGAGGACTGGGACGGCTGGGTCGAGCTTACCCGCCGCATTGGCAACAAGGTGCAGCTGGTGGGCGACGACCTGTTCGTCACTAACACCGAGCGCCTCAAGAAGGGCATCGAGCTGGGCGCCGCCAACGCGATTCTGGTCAAGGTCAACCAGATCGGCACGCTCACCGAGTCGCTCGAGGCCATCGAGACTGCCAAGGAGGCCGGCTACGCTTGCATCGTGAGCCACCGCTCCGGTGAGACCGAGGACTCCACGATCGCCGACCTGGTCGTGGGTGTTAACGCCGGCCAGATCAAGTCGGGCGCCCCGTGCCGCAGCGACCGTATCGCCAAGTACAACCAGCTCATCCGCATCGAGGACGAGCTTGAGGGCAGCGCGCGCTACGCCGGCAAGGCCGCGTTCTACAACATTCGCTAAACAAGTGGTGCTCGCGGGGGCGGGGCTGACTCGGATTCGCCCAGCCTTGGCTGGATGCCGCAAAGCGCTAAGGGCGCTGAGCCATACGGCTCAGCGCCTTTTTTATGTCGAGCAAAGGCTGGCGAAGGCAGTGCGGGCGCTCGTGCTATAACTAAAAGACTTAGCGCAAACAAACCTCAACCGCACAAGGCGCACATGGATCAGATTTACGACAACAGGTATTATTCCGCCGGTTCGCGCGAGCCGTCGCCTCGCCGCGCACCTACCGTGCAGCTCGGCGGGTCCGACTACGCCGGCGCCGATCGACGCGCACAGCGTCCGGCAAGTGCCTCACATCCCCGTGCTCAAATGAATACGTCGACGGGCCGTCCGTCACCCTCGGCGCGTACGCAGCACCCCTCGGCTCAAACACACGAAAAGTCGACCAGGCCCTCGAGCCGTCTTTCGGGCTCGGACTTCATGCACTACGCCAACGACAACGCGGTGGTCAAGGCGATCTACGACTTTACCCATGGACCCCAGCGCGGGCTGTTCATTGGCATTGTCGTCGTCCTGGTGCTCGTGAGCCTGTACTTTCCCGTGCGCGACCTCTACGTTGCCAAACGCTCGAACGATATCTTGGCCAAGCAGGTCGAGATTCGCCAGCAGTACAACGACGATCTGCAGAAAAGCGCCGACAAACTGCTCTCGGAGGAGGGCATTAAAGACGCGGCATCCGAGGACCTGGGCCTGGTGATGCCCGGCGAGAAGAGGATTGAAGTGCAGGGCCTGGACGACGATTCGGACTCGTCGTCGAGCAAAAAGTCCTCGAACGCCAAGAAGGCCAGCGAAGTCGCCAAAGAGATCGAAGAGGTCGGCAAGGACGCGCCGTGGTACATCCAGGCGCTCGACATACTGTTTGGGTTTAACGGTGTCGAGGGCCAGACGGTCGTGTCCAACGGCAAATAGCGCCCGGAGGGGAGCCCGCAATGGCAGATTGCAAACGATATAAGGTGGCGGCGATCGACCTGGGAACGGTATCGTCGCGCCTAGTGTTGGCCCAGGTCGAGGGCGGGGCGATCGTGGAATCGTCCAAGCATACCGAGATTACCGACTTGGGCGAGGGCGTGGATGCGACGGGGCGCTTTTGCGAGGCGGCCGTTGAGCGCGTGCTCGCTGCGTGCCGAATGTTTGTGGACGAGGCCCGTGCCTTTGGGGCCGCGTGCATCTGCACCACGTGCACGAGTGCCGCGCGTGATGCGTCCAATGCCGCGCTACTGCTGGACGGCCTGCGCGAGCTGGGGCTCGAGCCGCAGGTGATTCCGGGCGAGGTCGAGGCGCGCCTGACGTTTTTTGGCGTGGCACACGACTTTGCGGGCGAACGCATCATCGTTGCCGATTCGGGCGGCGGATCCACGGAGCTCGCGACGGGCGTCTATGCACCGGAGCGCGGCATCTTCGCTTTGGAGGGAACGCGCTCGCTGGATATCGGTTGCCGCCGCGTGACCGAGCGGTTTTTCTCGGCGCTGCCGCCGTCAACGGACGAGCTTGCGGCTGCTGCCGGCTGGGCAAACGAGCAGTTTGCGGGCTATTTTGAGAGCCTGCCTGTCGACTTTGAGCGCGCCGAGCGCTTGGTGGCGGTGGGTGGTACCGTCACTACGCTCGTGGCACTCGTTCACGAGCTTGAGCCGTATGATTCGAGCTTTGTGCACCTGCGCGAGCTTTCGCTGGAGCAGGTTTCGACCGCTATCGAGCGCATGTCTGCGTTGGATGCGGACGGCATCGCCGCTCTACCGGGTGTACAGCCCAAACGCGCGGGCGTGATCTTGGCTGGTGCCGTGGTAATCCGCGAGCTTATGCGAGCCGGCGGCTACAAGACGCTCACTGTAAGCGAGAACAGCTTACTCGCCGGCATGGCCGCCACCATCAACGAGGCTCTCGACGGTGCGATCCCCACCATCTCCTGGACCCCAGAGCTCAGCACCCTCTAAATAAGTTGCGGTGAAATAGTTCCTAAATAAGCTGGTAAACGGTATAAACAGGATCTATTCCACCGCAACTTAGAGCTCCGCCGGCGTGTAAAAGAAACGAGCCCGCATCCCTGGGGGACACGAGCTCGTAAACAATACATGGTAGGGGCGGTGGGACGTCTGCGTATTTGCTGCGCAAATACGCACCGGCTTCGGCCGCCTGTCGGCGCCCTCGTCGGCTCGCTACGGACGCTGCGCGTCCGCTTAACGCTCGCCCCCTCGCGGGTTCGAGTCCCACCGGCATCTTAAAGAAACGAGCCCGCATCCCCGGGGGACACGAGCTCGTAAAAGCCAAATGGTAGGGGCGGTGGGACTCGAACCCACAATCCTTGCGGCGAGAGATTTTAAGTCTCCTGCGTATGCCAATTCCGCCACGCCCCCGTGAGACTAGAAGTCTAGCACAAGCCGCCCATTACGCGTTGACGGCCATCGAGTGCTGGCCCGACTTCTCAAGGAACTCTTGGAACTTGGCCTCGTCGCCCTTGTTTTGGTACTGCAGGGCCAGCAGGTACTCCAGTCGGCAGCGCTTGACCGGGTCGTCACCGACATCCTCGAGCATGCGCTCCAGCTCGGGAATATCGTTGTGGCGCTTGAGGATCATCGTGTCGTACATCAGCTGGCACTCGTGCGCGACCGCCTCGGCCTGACCGCCCTCAAAGCCCTTGATCTCGTGCAACAGCTCCTTGGATTTTTTGCGGTCCTCCTGGCCAACGTAGTAGTTAAAGGCTTTGATCACCAGGTCGACGCGCTGCATCTTGGGCAGATTGAGCCCCAGCAGCAAATCGAACATCTCATCGGCGCGCTTGTGGTCCTCGCGCAGCAGATAGGAGTTAAGGCGCAGGTAGTCGCGGTTGTAGCGTGGGTACAGCATGCTGGTGAGTTTGCCGTCGAGCAAACGATCGAACTCGTCCCACTGCTTGGCAGCCATAAGCTGCTGCAGACGCTTGAACGTGGTGCGTTTTTTGACGCTAAAGAACACCGACACGGCGATGCAGATGATAACGACGGCGGTCCAGAGTGTGCGGGAATCGGGCATATTAGGGTCCTTAGTCGCTCATAAAGCGAGCGGTATGACAACACGTACTAGATGTATTATACGCAGCGCGCAAGCAAACTGGCATAAAAGCTCATCGAGGCCGAGTGCCATCGCTCGCTGCGGTACACTTACCTAAAGTAAACCATGAAGGGAGACATTACCTATGAAGAAGATCGTTTTGGCTTGCGGTGCTGGCGCTGCTACTTCCACGCTCGTTGCCCAGAAGGTCGCTACTCTGCTCGACGCCAACGGTTATGCCGACAAGTACGAGATCGTGCAGTGCGCCATCTCCGAGGCCAAGGATTACTGCGACGAGGGCGCTGACCTGCTGATCGCCACCACCGTTGCCCCCGAGGGCCTCACCTGCCCGTACGTGAGTGGCGTGCCCTTCATGACCGGCATGAACCGCGTTGCCGCCGAGAAGGCCGTTCTCGACGTCATGGCTCAGTAGGCGCTGACTGCATGAGTGAGCAGAACGCCAACCCGGTAGAGCTCTTTGGTATGCGCGTTGCCCATGTGGGCATTAACGCCACCGACCCGGCAGACGCCCTGGAGATCGCGGAGCTGTTCTCGACGATGATGGGCCTGCCCGTCATCGAGACCCCGGTTTCGTACTTCAACGATTCGCTGGTCGAGATCATGAAGCAGAACGGTCGTGGCACCAAGGGCCACATCGGCTTTGCCGTTAACGACATCGATGCAGCTGAGAAGTGGTTTGCCGAGCGCGGGCTCGAGGTCAACGAAGAGTCGCGCGTGCTGCTGTCCGACGGCGGCACCAAGCTCGTGTACTTTAAGCGCGAGTTCGCCGGTTTCGCCGTGCACCTGTGCCGCGAGTAGCGCACAAGCTGCCATAGCTGGCAAAAAGGGATAGGGTCGCGTGGCCCTATCCCTTTATTTATGCCGAGGGGCTTCCTATCGTGGCAGGCGAATCGTAAAGCGGCTGCCGACCCCTTCGACCGAGGTCACACCGATGACGCCGCCGTGGCTGTCGACGATCCACTTGGCGATCGCAAGCCCCAGACCCGAACCCTGTGCGCCGGCATCGCGCGCGTTGTCGGCACGGTAGAACCGCTCGAACGCGTGAGCTGCGGATTCCTGGTTCATGCCGATGCCCTCGTCCTCAACACTTATGTCGATCGTGCCCGCGCCCGCATCTGGCGTTATGCCAAATGTCACGGTCGTTCCCGCATCCGAGTACTTGGCGGCGTTTTGCACGATCACGCGCAGAGCCTGCTTCACGAGCGCCACGTCGACGGGCGCGTCGCAGCGCGGGTCGCTGGCAAGCGCAGCGTCAGAAGCCAGCCGATACGTGTGCTCGGTATCGATCATCTGCGATTCTTCGCATACCTCGCTGACCAGTGCAGCCAAGTTGGTATGCGCGCGCCGCAGGACCGTGCGCCCGGCATCGCCGCGTGCCAAAAACAGCAGCTGCTCCACAAGCTCTTGCATGTGCTCGCTTTCGGCTTTAAGGGACGCGATGGATTCCGCCAGCACGTCCGGGTCGTCCTTACCCCAGCGGTCGAGCATGTTCACGTAGCCCTGAATCACCGCGATGGGCGTGCGCAGCTCGTGGCTCGCGTCGTTGACAAAGCGCATCTGCTGCAGCTTGGCCTCTTGCATCTGGCGCAGCAGGCGGTTGAGTGCGACCTCGATGCTTGCCAGGTCGGCGTCGCCGGTGGTGACGCTCGGCGAGTCGACGCTTGCGCGCTCGATGGCCTGCTCCAGTGTTTCCATTTTGCCGCCGGCGAGTTGCATGCGGCCGAGTTCGTCCACGCGCAGGGCCAGATCGTTGAGCGGCGCCATGGTGCGGCGCACGCGGCGGGCGCCGCCGAGCATGTTGAGCACGCTGATGACCTGCCAACCCACAACGACAAGGTAGAGAGGCCATAGCGTGGCGAGGTCCTGCGCGAGGGGGAAGGTCTTGGTGGTACGCGCAAGCTCGACGGTATAGGTGAGCGTTGTCAGGTCCCAGCCGCGCGCGGGCTTCAGCGACATGCCGCGAACGGTGGCGCCGGGGATCCATCCTGCGGTAAACGCGCTGTCGGGCAGTGTCTGGTTGTATCCATAGACGAGGATCGCCGCCGCAATCACCACCAGCAACAGATCGAGCCAGACGTAGCTCATCAGGCGGCGCCACATATAGCTCCAGTTGATGGCGCGGGCGATGGAGGTGACGCGCTTGGCCTCGGCGTTACGTGCGGCAGACATAGCCCACCCCGCGCACGGTCTGGATGATGCGGGCACCGCCGGCGTCCTCGATCTTGGCGCGCAGGTGCGCGATGTGCACGTCGACGTTGTTGGTGTCGCCCACGTATTCGTAGCCCAGCGCCTCGTGCGCAATGCGCTCGCGCGTGAGCACGGTGCCGGCATGTGCCATAAGCAGGGCGAGGACGTCGAACTCGCGGGCGGTCAGCACGATGGGCGAGCCGCCGACCGTGACTTCGCGGCGGTCGGGATCGAGCGCGACCGAGCCCACGGCGAGCGTGGCGGGGGAGAGCGAGGCGGAAACCTGGGTCGAGTCACTGACCGGGGGCATCGCAGTGGCGCCGACACCCGTGCCGCCTGCCGCGCCCGTCCCGATGCCGCCAACGCCCGAAGCCGCCCGCACGGCCTCCGAGCGCTTCAACGCCACGCGGATCCGTGCGAACAGCTCCTCAATCGCAAACGGCTTGGTCAGGTAATCGTCGGCGCCGGCATCGAGCCCGGCCACCTTGTCCATCACGGCATCGCGCGCGGTGACCATTATCACCGGCACATCCTTGTGCTTGCGGACGCGCCGCAGGACCTCCATGCCGTTGAGCTGCGGCAACAGCACATCGAGCAGAATAAGATCGTAGTTGCGCTCCAGCGCCAGGTCCACGGCGGTGCGGCCATCGGCGGCGTGTTCCACCTGGTAGCCCTCGTGCTCCAGCTCGAGCGTCACAAAGCGGGCGATTTTCTCCTCGTCCTCTACGATCAGGATCCGTGCCATGCGTGCCCCCGTTTGCGATTACTTGTCGTCGTTCAGATTTTGCTTGATGTCGTCCGCGGCGTCGGCGGCGTGATCCATAAGGTTGTTGATGCTGCCGGGCACGTCGCCGTCGCTATCGATGCGGTAACGCATGCCAAAGAACAGGCCAATCAGCATTAGCCATATCGTGGCGCCCCAGGCAAACAGGGCGATGATGGGGATCAGGATGGGGATGTTGAGGATGATTGCATCGCGGCGCGTGGCGATAAACTTGGTGTCCAGGCTCAGGCGGAAGAGCTTTTTGAGGTACTCCCACACACTGTCCATCTTCTTGGAGAAGTCGGTCTTTTCGCTCGACTTCTCGTAGGCGGCCTGCGCGGCGACCATCTCGGCCGAGGGTTCGTCGACCGGCGCGGACTCGGTGGCGGCGTGCGCCGACGTGGTCTGGGTCTTGCCTTGCGACTCGAGCCAAATGATGGCGTCCAAAACGTTGCCGTCGGCGGCGTCGAGCGCGGCTTTGGCATCGGTGTAGCTCACGTTGCACTTGGTGCGGATGGTTTCAACTTTTTCGAGGTCGTCCATGACCTGTCCTTTCGTTCGATGGGCGCGACGCCGGGCGATCTGCCCGGGCGCGAGCGTTGCGTTCGGCGGCCTGCGTTGCGCGGCGCCGCCCCGCCCTTGGTCGAACTCTATAGTGCAGGTTATAGATTAAGCGATTCTTGAGCCAAGATTAACGTTGGATGAGTTTTTGGGTAGCGGTGGGAAAAGTATTAGACCTCGATAGCGGGGGATGTGGTGCCGGTGCAAAACGGCGTCAAAGGTTGGTCGAGCAGGCGGTTTCTCCATTGATGTCCGCACAGCATGTGACACTTACCCTGCCGCCCCGCTCTGCCGCGGCGGCATGCGTCTGAACAACGACTCTCTAAGGAGTTCGATACCGATGAGTGACAACGCAAAGCATCTCGCAAAGAAGTGCGTTAAGGACGCGGGGCCGTGCCTCGCGCTGTGCGTAGCCGGCGCAGCGGTCGCGCTGCTGGCTGTTCTGGGGCCATTCGACGTGCTCCGAAGTGCCAGTTCCCTGCACGTTTGCATGGCCCTTGCCGGCGCCATGATGACCGGCGGCGTGCTCGATCTGATTTTTTGGGTGCTTGACCCGTTTGGATGGAAGAACGAGGGGTAGGTCCCAAAGGATGGAAGGGCTGGAACGGTTGGCTTAGTGATCGTGCAGAATGTGGGCTAGCGACTTACAGGGAAGTGGTGATCCGATGACGGTCTATGTGACGGGCGATATTCACGGCGGCGTCGACATGCAAAAGCTTCGCGACTGGGATCTTGGGGATGGTCTGACGAGTGACGACTATCTCATCATCGCGGGCGACTTTGGCTTTCCGTGGGATTTCTCTGCCGAGGAATGTGCCGACATCGCCTGGCTGGAGTCGCGCCCCTATACCGTGCTGTTCGCCGACGGCAACCACGAACGTTTCGATCACTGGGCGGAGCGTCCCATGGAACTGTGGCACGGCGGCCTGACGCAGCGCCTGTCGGACACCTCGCCCATCCGACGCCTGACGCGCGGCGAGGTTTTTGAGCTCGACGGCTCAACGATCTTTACCATGGGCGGCGCCACGAGCGTGGATAAGGAATACCGCATTCCGTATTCCAGCTGGTGGCCGCAGGAGCTGCCGGACGAGCGCAACTTTGAGGAGGCGCGGGCAAAGCTCGGCAGCGTGGGTTGGAAGGTCGACTACGTGATCACCCACACCTGCTCTACGCGCATGCTTTCACCCACGCTTTATCCGGCACCCGGCTGGAATTGCCCCACGGTTGATCGACTTACGGCATTTTTCGATGAGCTGGAAGATCGCATAGACTACAAACGCTGGTACTACGGGCATTTTCATCGTGACGCCAACCCAGCCGAGTGCCACACCGTGCTCTACGACTGTATTGTCCGCCTGGGCGACGAACTCCAGCCCTGGGATGTCGCGTAGGGGCGGGGTGGCTGGCTACTCGACCGTTACAGTGATGTTTTCCCGATGCGTACGGATAACATCCCAGCTAAAGTGCTCAACCAGCTGCTCGGCAGAGCGCGGTGTGGCGTCCGGCGCGATGCCTGTTTGCCCGGCGAGCCAGCCCAGCAGTGCCTCGGGCGCGCCAAAGCGGGCGCGGAGCTCGCCCAGGTCCAGGTCGCGGTCGCGCTTGGAAAGGCGGCGGCCGTCCGGCGACATGAGCAGCGGAATGTGCGCGTAGTGCGGTGTGGGAAGTCCCAGCAGATGCTGCAGGTAGATTTGGCGGGGCGTGGAGCCCAGCAGATCGCATCCGCGCACGACCTCGGTGACGTCCATGGCAGCGTCGTCGACCACCACGGCTAGCTGGTAGGCAAAAACGCCGTCGCTGCGGCGCACCAAAAAGTCACCGCACTCGGTGGCGAGTGCTTCGCATTGGGCTCCGTACGTGCGGTCCACGAATTCGATCACGTCGCTGGCGAGGTCGTCGACGGTGGGCACGCGCAGGCGCGTGGCCGGAGCACGCAGGGCACTGCGGCGGGTGATTTCATCAGCAGAAAGACCTCTGCAGGCGCCGCGGTAGATGGGCGTGCCGTCGCTGGCGTGCGGCGCGCTCGCGGCGTGGAGTTCGGCACGCGTGCAAAAACAGGGATAGGTGAGGCCGGCGTCTTGCAGCTGGCGCAGGGCGTCCTCGTACAGATCCAGGCGATCGTGCTGGTAGTAGGGGCCTTCGTCCCACTCGAGCCCCAGCCAGGTCAGATCGTCAATCAGTTGAGCGGCAAGTTCCGGGCGCTTGCAGCGATCGTCCAGGTCCTCGATGCGCAGCACGATGCTGCCGCCCTGGCTGCGGGCCGAAAGCCACGAGCACAGGCAGCTGAACACGTTGCCCAGGTGCATGCGGCCCGAGGGCGACGGGGCGAAACGGCCCACGACGGGCGCGGGGACGGGGGCGGGTGGCGTCGCTGGCGCGTCCGCGGCGGGCGTTGCTATGTTGCGAGCTTCGATATCCATGCGGACGAGTATAGCGCGGGACGCGATGGGGAGGCGTCGCCGTGGTCCGTAAGTTGTCGGGGCCCCACATTGCGTGTGACGGGCTGCAGACTCGGTGCTTTGATTCCCGTCCATCAACTTGGCACCTTAGACGACAGAAACCCCGGCAGCTCTTCGCAACTGCCGGGGTTTCCGCGGAAAAGGGGGACATGATCCTCGAGCGAACGGCAAAGGGGCAAACCGTTTTCGCTCAACTGCTTTATGCCCCTCGGCTGGCGGCTCAATCAGCGCGTGCCGCGCCCACACAAAGCCGCTACACCTGTGACGGGGCTGTGAAGTGGTATCTATTGCTGGCGCAGGCCATGCCAAGGGTGTCCCTAATGACTAGTCATTTAAGAACGTCCCCAATGACTAGCTGCCGGGGTGCGGGTGTGACTTTCATCCCGTTTGGCGCTCCGGTCGCCTAGATGTTCGTCATGTGCGCCCGTAAACGTGGGACAATGGCGTTACTGGTATCACAGACAAAGGATGTGCCCATGAACGACCCCGTTGCCAAAATCTGTCGGCAGCGCCGCCTGTTTGCGCGATTTGCTTCCGTCTGCGCACTCGTCGCGCTTGCATTGCTGCTACTGCCCGCCGCCGCACACGCCGACGGTTATTCCATGACCCAGACCTATATCAGTGCCACGGTTGAGGCCGATGGATCGCTGACCGTTGTCGAGGGACGCCAGTTTGATTTCGACGACGACATCAACGGCGTGTTTTGGGAGATCAATACGGGCGCCAACCAGCAGGGCGGCACGGCGGGCGTCGATGTGCTGAGTGTCGAGGAAGAGGACACCGCGTTTAACAAAGTCGATAGCGCGAACAAGGGCGACTCTGGCGTCTATACGGTCGAGCAGACCGGTGACGGCGCAAGGATTAAGGTGTTCAGCCCTCACGAGAGCGGCGACAGCGCGACCTATTACGTGAGCTATACCATGACCGGTGCAGTCATGAACTGGGCCGATACCGCCGAGCTCTACTGGAAGTTCGTGGGTGACGGCTGGTCTGCGGATTCCGACGATGTCGAGATGGAAGTGCGCTTCGCAAATGCCGCTGCCGGGACGGCGGCCGTCAAAGGCGATAACTTCCGCGCATGGGGCCACGGTCCGCTGACGGGCGACGTGTCGCTCGATGAGGACGAGCCCATGGTCACCTATACCATTCCCTGCGTGCATCAGGGCGAATTCGCCGAGGCACGCATCGCCTTCCCTAGCGACTGGGTGCCATGGCTTTCCGCTTCAAGTGAGGAGCGCATGCCGACAATCCTGAGCGAGGAGAAGGCGTGGGCCGACGAAGCTAACGCCCGCCGCGCTCACGCTCGCGTGATTTCCAATGCGCTTGCCGTGTTAAGTGTTGTCGCGGCGGTGGCCTTTACCGGCACAATCGTTGTGCTCAAGCTGCGCCGCCGCAAGCCCAAGCCGCTTTTCCAGGACGAATATTTCCGCGATGTGCCTTCGGCCGACCATCCCGCCGTGCTTTCGGCCCTCATGAGCTGGAACGAGGTACCCGATCAGGCATATATCGCCACGCTCATGAAGCTCACCGACGACCGTGTGATCAAGCTGGAGCAGGCGACCGTGACCAAGGCCAAGAAGGGTCTGTTGGGGCGTGAAAAAGAAGAGCAGACATATCGCGTGACGGTGAGTGATGCGGGCTGGAAGTCGGCCAAGGGCATTGACCACATGGTGCTCAAGGTTTTCTTTGCCGGTGCTAAGCCCGACGAGAACGGCGATCGCTCGCGCACGTTTGACGAGCTGCAGCACTACGTTAAACAGCACGCTACGCCCGTGGGGGACAAGCTCGAGGACTATCAGAACACCGTTAAGGGCAAGCTGGCCGATAGCGAGTACGTTGCCTCGGACGGCATCGTTGCAATGGTGTTTTGCCTGGTTCTTGGTATTCTGATCGCCTTTGTTCCCGTGGGATCCATTTTCTTTACTGACGGCGCGCAGGTGAACATTATCGCCGCGGTTATCTCGGCGCCGATTGTGCTGGTGGGTATTGGCGTGGGCCTTACGTTCCGCCGCTTTACGCCGGAGGGCGCCGAGGTGGCGGCTCGCTGCAAGGCGCTTAAGCATTGGCTCGAGGACTTCACGCGCCTCAAGGAAGCCGTCCCCGGCGATCTGGTCCTGTGGAACAAGCTGCTGGTGATGGGCGTTGCCCTGGGCGTTTCGAAAGAAGTGCTGCGACAGCTGGCCGAGGCCGTGCCTGCGGACCTGCGCAACAGCGACGATTTCTACGACAACTACCCCTGCTACTGGTGGTATTACCATCACTACGGCAACGAGTCTCCGCTCGATTCGTTCAACGATGTGTATCACGAGACCATCCGCGAGCTGGCTTCGAGTTCCGATAGCTCGAGCGGCGGCAGCGGCGGCGGCTTTTCCGGTGGCGGTGGTGGCGGCGTCGGCGGAGGCGGCGGCGGAACGTTCTAGCGCGCTCTGATTTTTGGGATGGATCTTCTCCGGCGACTGCCGACGGATCCAGGCTTATAGGACAAAATGTGTGTCTGCTTTAGGGGCATCGGCGCAGGTCGATGCCCCTTTTTCAGCCGTTTAAATTCCGTGCCCGCTTTTAACCGCTCGGACAGAATGTGTGTCCGGTTGCCTATCGTTCCCGCAGGTAG
>JAXIXR010000003.1:0-67451 GCA_036304905.1 Collinsella sp.
CTACCTGCGGGAACGATAGGCAACCGGACACACATTCTGTCCGAGCGGTTAAAAGCGGGCACGGAATTTAAACGGCTGAAAAAGGGGCATCGACCTGCGCCGATGCCCCTAAAGCAGACACACATTTTGTCCTATAAGCCTACGGCTCTCGCCGCAAACATATTCGCTCACAGGCGCCCGCTTGCTTCCCCAGCAAGCGGGCGCTTCGTTTTTGACATGGCATTGAACCAAAAGAACCCGGCACCGTAGCGGTACCGGGCTCGATATTCCTCTGGTGCCCCCGGGCGGATTCGAAAACTCCCCCCGCGGGAAATTGGTGACGCGGGTGTCGACGGCCCGAATCCGCCGGCGGCCCCCGCAAACCAGAAACGGCGCCGCTCCCGCGACGCCGTCATATTCCCTGGTGCCCCCGGGCGGATTCGAACCGTCGACACCCGCTTTAGGAGGTCATGGTCATTTACCTTACCTGGGCAAATGCAATTTTGCTCTATTATATATATTCGCAGGTAGATTAGCTGTTTTTGAGTTTCTGCTGGTTCTTATTAGAATTCTATTTCACCTCTTTTTCACCCCTAGCAGTTGCGTTTACGGCTTGCAGGGGTGAAAAGTTTACGTTAGGCTCGGGGCCGAGGCCCTCAAAGCCCCGGCCCCGAGCCTAACGTAATCCCCTTGGAGGACACTTTTGGAAACCAGAATCAAACCAACCGCAAAGGGAACATCTGAGCCCATCAAGGGAAAGCCCGGCTCATTCAAGATTTACTTCTCTCTTGGGAGAGACCCGAACTCCGGAAAGAACGGCAGCAAAGTTAAGTATCTCAAAACACCCAAGAGGACCATCCATTGCAAGAGCAAGAACCCGAAGAACTGGCCTAGCGAAGTCGCAAACGCTCTCAACGAGTACCGCGAGGAACTTGAGAGCTATGAACCATCTAGAGATGCTCCGAGCACCGTAGCGGCATATGCCGAATCCTTCCACGTGCTCCGAGAGAGCTCATTCGGCTCCCCTCTCTCATATGAGCGAGAGGGATACGACGTGCGACACATACGCGAACTGTTCGAAGACGTGCCCCTAGCCGACCTGAGGCCCGACGATGTTAAACGCGCCTACGCTGAGGCCCGTTCAAATGGAAGGTTCACCGACGCCGAGATCCGTCGCATTCACGTCAAGCTTAAGCAGGTCATGCAAGATGCCCTTGAGAACGAACTGATTGGCCGCAATCCTTGCATCGGCATAAAGCTGCCGAAACCGGACCTGCGAGCACGAAACTTTCTCCCTCCCGATGAGCTCCCAAGATTCACTGAGTGCTTGCTTTCCGAGCCGATGGGGCCCATGACCGTCTGCACCATGCTTATATTTCACCTCGGGCTGAGGAAAGGCGAGGCTTTAGGGCTCAGCTGGCTCGATTACGACCCCGAAGCCATGGAGCTCCGAATCGTCCGGCAGTACACCAGCGACAAGACCTTGAGGCCCCCGAAATCGGAGATGAGCAGACGCATTCTCTCCATAGACAAAGCTCTGGCCGAGTATTTAGACAAGTGGAAGACTATGCAGCGCGACATATTCAGACGTCGCGGGTTGGAACAAAAGGATACCGACCCCATCGTCCACGCATTCAGCGTTGGAAAGGATGCCGACGGTTTCCGCAGCATAAGCGTCACCAGACCAAGCGGGCACAACTACTCTCGATGGTTTAGGGACTTCTGCGTCGATAACGGCTATGGGACTTATAGCGATGTGACGAAGCAGTTCATGCGAGACGGCAAGCTTCATACGCGCGGCACTGGTTACTCAGGACTTGTTCCCCATGGCCTCCGTCACACCGCCGCGACCGCTCTCGTGGCGAGCAACGTCGATTTAAAGACCGTTCAGGCGCGAATGGGCCATGCCTCCGCAAGCACAACGGCTAATTTCTACACCCATGCAATCAGGGCCAATGACCGAAACGCAGCAGAAGTCTTTGAATTGCTGTCATCTAAGTAATGGCTAGTTTACCTCGATGTTCACTATCTCTTCATACGGTGGGCTACTACTAGGGCTACATGCGCCGTCTGATGGTATGATGATTGCAGACAAACGATTGGAGGTGAATAAAATGGTCTATAAGAAGAAGGCCGAGAAGCGTATCCGCATACCCGAAAACCTCAAGACCCCCTTCTCACAGATGGTCTCCGACGAGGCTTACCTTCGAGCGACCGATGAGTCAAAAGCCATTATCGGCCTTGTCTTTGACGAGGTGCTTCCCTCCCCGGCATTTCCGAGGGACAGGATGCTCGACGTCTACAGCGGTAGTGGTCTGTTTGCGAGCGTCTCGGACGTTCTGCGTTCGAACGTCACTGGCGCGACGGGAACCGTCGCCCACGGCGGCTATAAGCCCATTGTCGAGTTCGGTTTCGAGCTAATCCACGAGAGGCGTTGTGAGACCGCGCTCTTTACCAGCGCGATGGACATGCCGCACCTTCGCCGCTGCTTTGATTCCGTCATTGACTTTATGGAGCACAAGGTTCCGCGCGATCCCTCAGACCCCTTTGTCGATTACGAGACCGACAGGGCGGTGAAGTACGGCCGCGCCCTGATGGACGAGGCGTCCACCAACTATAACCGCGCCCCCGTTGTGGCGCTCGTGCGCTTCGCCATCGAATATTTTGACGAAATCGGCCAGCTGAACGCGACATGCGCCTATCTCGCCGACGCCTTCTCCGCGCTCGAAGAGAGCGTCACGACCTCTGCCGCAGACTGCGGCAACCAGCACGTACTCCCGGATACCCCGGAGTTGCGTCGCAAATGGAGCAGTCTTCTTGAAGAGGTTTGTTCCGACTGGTAATAAAAAACGGCACCCGACTCCCCTCTCTTAGTCGCCAAACCTCGAAGAGGAGCCGAGCACCCCAAACAAGGAGTTTATCATGCATCTTGCAGATGACCCCAAGGTTGACGCCATTTCCGCAGGCATCAACCTTCATCGCACTGGTCCCAAGCGTATCTTGAGCCGTCTCGATGTTCAGATTCTCACCGGCATTGGCCAGTCGAGCGCCATTAAGCTCATGAAGTCGACGCACCATTGCTTCCGCATCGCCAACCAGTATTTTGTCATGGAAGAAGACCTCATCGCCTATTTCAGGACTTTGGCTGAAGAGGCGAACGAGTAATGCAGTGCCCGGCCCCCAACCCTCTCGTTTTCGAATCCGATAGGCTCGATGAGCACCTCAGCGCCCTTAGGGGTGACCAACCTATCGCCCTCTTCGGGCTCAAGGCCCTTAACGACATCCTCGGCGGAGTCCATCCCGGGCTCGATTATGCCATCGGCACCGGTCCCGGCAGGGGCAAGACGACCTTGGCCTTGCAGGAGGCCGACAAGCTTGCGAACGACAGTCACCCAGTAATCTATGTCTCCGCCGAGCTTCCCGCGCATAAGCTCTTGGAGAAGAGCCTTGCACGACTCAGCGGAGGCAAGCTTGCCCTTTCCGAGGTCGCGGACGCGGCGGCGGCAGACCATCCCAAGCACGAGGCCTTCGAGGCTGCTCTCGACAGGTATCGCAGCTGTATCGCCCCGAATCTCTGTATTACCGGCCCGTTGAACACCGTTGAACTCTCGAACCTCGTTGGGCTGATAGCACGTGAGCGCAACGAGGCCCCTATCGTTTTCATCGACTATCTCCAACTCCTCGCCTGCGGTATCACGGCGGGACAGCAGTTCATCGACGAGCGCTTGGCAATCACAGCGTGCGTAAAGGGCTTGCGCGAAATATCAAACCTCTACGGCTCGCCAGTCATCGCCCTGAGCTCGACCACGCGCGAGTCCTACAAGTCTGGCAAGTCGAGCAAGCCCAACCTCGGCATGTTCGGCGGCTCTTCGACGGTCGAGTACAGCTTCGACTCCGTTCTTTTTCTTGCCGACGATGACGGAAAACCCGACTTCCCTTTTGAGGCCCCCGCGAGCGGCACCCCGCTCAAGCTCGTTGCCCTCAAGAATCGCTACGGCACGTTAGGCGAAGCTCGGCTCGACTTCGACGGAGCCCACGCTACCTTCCTCGATAGGGGCTAGGCGATGCGCGGCACTAGCAGGACCGCGCATATCAACGTTCGTATGACCGATGGAGAGCGGGCCGAAATCGTGGCCCGCTCTTCCTCTTTCGGCATGCCCCCATCAACGTTTTTGCGCGAGGCCGCCCTCCGAATCGGCGAGAAGCCCGTCAAGGTCGCCGACGAGTCGACCCTCCGGCAAATGCTCGTCGAGATGAAGCGGCAGGGCAACAACCTCAACCAAGCTATGCGCTCCATAAACGCCTATGGCATCGACCGGCAAACGGCCGTCCAGCTTGAAAACGCCGTCCAGTTGATATCGAGCACAGCTTCCGAACTCTCAACCCTTCTGTCGAAAGCAAAGGAGCGGCTATGAAAAGCAAGATGTTCACCGCCCTCATATCATCCGTCTTCATTGCATTCCTCGTCTGCCCAATCCTTGCCGCCCCTATCGGCGATATTGCCTCCGGGATCATGCCCGACGCGTCAGCCCTCCCCTCTGCGCTCGATGCGGCCACGGTTCTCGGCTGGTGGCTCTCGGGCGCATTCATCGCCCATATCACGGGGACCGTCCTCACCTTCCTCCTCACGCTCTGCATCTGCTCCCTCGTTGCCTATTCGAGCGCCCTCAACTCGCGTGCCGACGATGGCGGCGTGCTCGGCAATGCTTGCATCAAGACGGGCCGCAATGCGGTGAAAGGTTCGATTACATGGGACGGCTCGGCTAACCCCTCTTCACGCGGGTTCGTCTACGGGTTCACCAGATGGCTCGGCAAACCCTGCTACCTCTTCGAGCCAAAGAAGATGGTCTATGTTTCCGGGTCCACTGGCTCTGGCAAGTCCCGCTTCCTCTACCTGCCCTCAATCGATTTGCTCTCGTACGGCGACGGCGCAAACGGCTCCGAGCCCGCGACCCTCGTCGTCTCCGACGTCAAGAACGAGCTCATAGAGCTCACGGGTGACGAGCTGGCCCGACGCGGCTACAACGTCCTCCTGCTCGACACGCAGCGACCCTATCGAGGCCAGAGGTTCAACCCGCTCAAGCAGGTCATCGACCTCCACGCCGAAAGCCGCGACCAAGAAGCCGAGCAGGCGGCTGACACCATTGCGGAGCTCGTGGTGCAGGATGACGAGAACGGCAAGGGCTCGCACTGGACCGCATCCGCGCGGGGCCTCCTGTCTGCCCTCGTCTTGCTGGTCTCCATGTCCGATGAATGCCCCAAGGAAGCAAAGCACCTTGCGACCGTCTGCGAGGTGCTGGACCGTGGCACCGAGGCAGAGGGTGACGACCCGGCCGAGCCACTCAAGAGCGTTTTCCGCGCCCTACCAAGCAGACACCCCGCTAAAAACAGAGCCTCGCAGTTCGTCTCCTCGGGCGGCAACGAGCTCAGAAGCATCCTCTCGACGCTCAAGGTGGCGCTGCGCCCGTTCTCGTCGGCCCCAGTCGCATGGATGACGTCCGGGTCCGACATCGACCCTCGCGCGGTTCTTGAAACCAAGAGCGCCGTATTCCTCCATATGCTCGACGAGGGCTCGCCATACAACTGCATAGCGGCGATATTCCTCTCCCAGCTCTGGGAATCCGTCCAAATCGTCGCCGATTCCAACGGCGGAAGACTTCCGCGCCCCGTCCAGATTCTCGGCGACGAATGGGGCAACCTGCCCCGCATCGAATGCCTGCCCGCCCTCCTTTCGCTTGGAAGGTCGTTCCAGATTTACTGGACGGGGGCAACGCAAGATATATCCCAGCTTAATAAATACGGAGAGAGGGACGGACGGAGGAAGATTCTCGCGAACTGCGGCGTAAAAGTCGCCATGAAGCTCGCCGAGGAGGAAGACCGCCGATACTTCACGGAGCTCATCGGCAAGACCACCCGCCACACGCAGGGCACGAGCAGCAGCAAGGCGGCGTCGGGTTCGTCGGCATCGACCTCCTACAGCGAGAGCGCAGACGACGTGATACACGCGTGGGAATGGCGCGACATGGCCCCGGACAGGGACGGGATAATCGTCGTCAAGCACGCGGATAACGGAATACCCGCCGAGCGGGCCGGGGTCTTCCGCTCACCCGTCGCCGATTGCACCAAGACGCCCACGAAGGAGCACTTCGACCTCGGGACTCCGGAGCACGAGGCGGAGAAGCGCCGTGCCTATCAAAAGCAACTGGACGAGGCCGCTGCCGAGAAGATGGGCGAACGCGTCGGCCTCTGGTGCCCCAAGTGGCCCGAGCCGAAGAAGAAAGCCGAGATCCAGCCGACCGGCAAATTCAGCGGCCTTTCGCTCGACTAGGGAGGACCCATGACAGCGATTAAACAGACAAGCGTGTGCAGCGAGAAGCACCTCTCCCGCCTCAAGGACTATCTCTCATGGGACAGGGACAAAGCTCTCGCGCACGACACGCAGAACATCATCAGTGAAGAGCGCTGGTTCCAAGAGATGGCAGACACGAGGAAGGCCATGGGGCATGACAAGCCGGGGAAGGCGGGGGCGAAGTGCACCTACATGCAGCATCAGATACTTGGTTTCCTCCCCGACGAGTGCGACCTCAACGGCGGGAAGATGACGCCGGAGATGTGCATGCGATACGCACGCGACTACGTGGCCGAGCGCTATCCGAACCAAGAGGTCGTCATAGTTCTGCATCGCGAGCGCTGCCGCTCCGACGACACCGACCGCTATGCCGTGCACCTCGGCATCAACCGCAGCGACCTTGAGACGGGCAGGAGGCTCGACGAGGGCCCCGCACGCAAAGCCGCTGCCGCACGCGTGAAAACCGTTCGCACCTTGGACGAAAGGTATGGGCTCAAGCAGCTTGAGCGCGGCAAGGCCAACTCGCGCGTCCACGCGAGACAGCCGGGCAGGGAGGAACGCGACATGGCCCGCAAGGGGCAGGCCGAGCGCTCCGAGAACGCCCGCGTCCGCGTGGCGGTCGCCCGTCGCGTCGAGGAGGTCGGACGAATGAGGGACTGCCCCGACCGCATGGCCGAGCTCGACCGGCGGCTCAGGCGAGACGGCATCGAGCTCGCGAGGTCGAAGGGCGGGAGCCTCCAGTACCGCTTCTTCTCGAAGGCCCTCGGGGCCGTGCGGAAAGTCAACGGCGGCAGGCTCGGCTTCGCGGTCGACCGCTCAACCGGCCTCGTCGTCCGCTTCACGCTGCGCGGGATCGCGACGGCGATGAGGGCGTTCTGGGAACTTGAGCGCAAGTCGTGGGAGAACCAGAACGGGCGAGGGGACTGAGCGCTTGGGCCGGGACGCAACAAGCGTCCCGGCTTATTATTGGCGGGAGCGACTTCGGAGCGGTTCGCCCTCCGCCGCAGGCGGCAAGATGATTCCGTGCAACGGAATCCATATCTTGCCTGCACGGAGCGAGCCGGTTGCCGAGGCAACGCGAGCCCGGGCAGGTGAGCGCCGGTTGAGCCGACGCCGAGGAGACGCGACCCATGGGGAGCGTCGCACGACGGTGCTCGGCGACCCGGCGCGAGAGGCCCCGTCCGGCGAACGGCGGAGCGATGGCGACCTCTGGAAGCCATCGAGCGCAGCCGTTCGGCGGGCGGGGCCGGTGTGAGCGGAGGCGGACGGAAACGCGATCCTTGGGAGCGTTGCAGGAAGCCGTAGCGAGAGCGACGCCACGCGTCGCGGGGGTCCCGCTTATGGGCGGGACCCATCGGCCGCAAGGCCGATCGATGAACATTAAGAAAGCCCCGGCCATTTGGTCGGGGCTTTCCTTGCCTGAAACAGACGATTGCCTTGCTCTTTCTAGTTACTTCGTGGCACCGCAGGAAGAGCACTTATATCCAGTGGTCACGGTCTCGTCCCATGCATCGCGCACCTGCACCTGCTCGTCATAGGCCGCTTGGTCGGTCACGGTTTCATAATACCCCTGCTTTACAGTCACATAGGTAGAGTGATAGCCTCCGCAATTACCACCATTCAAAAGAGAGTTGTTCATATGCCCCCAAGGGTCAGACGTGATATCCGCACCGCACTGGTTGCAGATATAGTGTTCCTCCGTCACCGCGTCATGCCATACCTGATGCGTCACCGCGTCGTGGTGGACGGTCTTGTACTGAGCGTCGTGATGGACGGTTTTTGTCTGGGCAACCCAGTTGTGCTGATGCGCCGGGGTGTCATCCTTTTTCGATGAACTGCCTGAATTGGAGTTTGAGCCGGAGTTGCTGCTGTTGCCGCCACTCGGCTTGCTATCGGATTTTCCCTCGTCTTTCTTGGAGGATGAATTGCTCTTGTTTCCAGAATTATCGGAGCTGCCTGTGGTCTTCCCATTATCCTTCTTGGAGCCGTTGGATGAACCTGAATCGCTCTTCTTGCTGTCGGAAGTTTCCGGGGTCTTCGCGTCGGACTTCTCTTCCTTGGCGGACTCCTGAGCCTTCTCGGTCTCCTTCTCGACGGCATCGGTATCGGCGTTCGGGTTCTTCTTGATGTTGTCCTCGAACTTCTTCACGACCTCAGCGCCCTTGTCCCCGGTCAGGGTGGAATCGCCCTTCTTCACGGCTTCCGCAACGTCCTTGGCAATGGCTGTCAAGTCATCTTTCGTTACCTTGTCCGCATCCACCTTTTCGAGCGTGATGACGGTACCGTTCGTTTTCTTGTCATCTTTCCCGGCCTTGACCTTACTGGACGCGGCCTTATAGGTAGAGCCGTCCGCGTTCACCGGCGGGATGAGGGTGACGGTGTAGGTGCCGGACTTGCCGACCTTCACGGTCACCTGCTTGTTCGCGGCGATGGCGGTGTAGAAGTCCACCTTCCCGTTCGCATCCTCTATATGGGCGATAACGGGCGTGGAAGTGTCCGCATCCCAGCCGTCAGCCTTTACCTCAAGGGTAAGTACCATGTCCTGCTTCTCATCGTCCTTTGACTGGGACACCGCAGGGGCATTGGAATCTCCCGTCCAACTGGCATGTGAGATGGCGTAAGCCCCGCCGCCGATGAGAAGCGCCGCACAGAGGATTCCCGCACCAGCCGCGCAGACCTGCTTACGGGAGAACTCGCGCCCGAAGAGCACGAGCGGCTTCTTAGCATTCTCCTCCTTCGTCGAATCCGATCGTTTAATTTCCCGAGAGCCGTACTCATCCATCGGCAAACTCCAGTTCAATTATCAGAGGTCTAACTTAGCGGCATTGTATTCCAAATTGTCACTTATATAGGTGTGACTCATATAGAACCGAAACGAATCATTGGCACAACCTATTAGGAGGTGCCGATGACTCAGTTAGATATAAAGATGAGGGTCGGGCTGAGAATAAAAGAGTTGAGAAACGAACTCGGCTATAGCCAGGAAACTATTGCGTACTCTATCGAAATGTCCCGAACATACTTCGCTGAGGTCGAAACCGGCAAGCGGAACATATCAATTGAAAATATCGACCGGATTGCACAAGGGCTCGGCGTTTCCCTGAAAGAGTTCTTCAACTCTGACCTCTTTGTCAAATAAGACAGAGCACAAATCGAATTAGAACGAAAGGACAGACTTCCAACGTCATCTAATGTCCAACAGGGCTTCAATAGCAATCAAAAGGTATCAAAGGGCTGCCGGAAACTGGCTTGCCCTACGGCAACGACAGCCTAGGTTTTCAACGCTTTCCATAGCCGGAGGGTCCCACATCCAGCCCGTAGGCTGTGGGAAGGGTTGAAAACCGGCCCTGAGGGTGAAACTCTGGGGTGAAATATGAAGTCGCGATGTTTTCCCCATAGAATGAACTTTCACCCCTTTTTCACCCCTCAGGCGGGTTTTACCCCTATCCATACAGAAACAGGTCAGACGATTTATACCGTCTGACCTGCTATTTCTCTGGTGCCCCCGGGCGGATTCGAACCGTCGACACCCGCTTTAGGAGAGCGGTGCTCTATCCCCTGAGCTACGGAGGCATGTTGTACTAGTGTAGCAGATTTGCCCCTTGGCCATGTAGCGCATGGCCACTCATCAAGCAGGCTCTGCAGCGAATTATCGCCGTAGAGCCTTCTCAATAACGGAAAATTATAATCCAGAATAACACAAAATAATGGGATGGGGTTTCCTCTAACCACATGTAAGGGAAATTCCATCCCGGTATTCGGCTAAAAAATGGGACAAGCTTTCCCAACTGGCGCTCAAAAGGAAAATGCATCCCGGAATGAGAACGAATTCCGGGATGCATTTTCCGCCATCTATCGCAGACGACTAGTCGCCTTTGTGAAAGAGGCTTTTGATGGCAGCAGGGATGCTCTTGGCGCCCTTGGCCGTCACATCGATAAAGTCGGGCGAACGCACGAGCTTATCCTCGTCGACGTACTTGCGGACAGCACGAAGCGTCTCTTTGTCGTCGCGCGTCGAAAACGTAAAGTGACCGTTGTCCTTGGTGAAGATGGCAAAACGCGTAATCTTCTTGGTGCCGCGCAAAACCTCGGCGGCAATATAGTCGACCTCGTCCCACGGGATTTGAATATAATCCTCGGGATTGCGCTCGTTATAGTACTCAAACGCCTTATTGCCCACCATCACGTTACCGTGGCTGGTAAGCCCCATCAGGCAGGTTGCCGGCGTTGCCAGATCGACCGTGCTGTTCTGAGATTGCGCCATACGCGCCTCGCCCTCCAATAAAAACAATCGGACCGCATCCAGTGTACCCACCGGGTGCGGTCCGTTTCAATGGCTCAAAAGCCCTTACCTAGCAACTCTCGGTCTTAAGCCGAAACGTGCTTACATGAAGCCGCAGAAGCGACCGATGATGCCGACGGCGAAGAGAGCCAGGATGATGACAATCGGGCTGACCTTCTTCTTGAGGAGCTTGCAGACCAGCAGGGTCAGGCACACGGCGGCAAGGCCGGGGATGAGCTGATCGAGGTTGGCCTGAAGCGTGGTGACCTTCATCTGATCAAGGGCGGTAGCACCGACGGAGTTGTACATCGTCAGCGCTTCCTTGATACCCTCGGAACCGGAGGGCAGGCTAGCCCAGTCGATAAAGGCGCCAGCAGACTGCTTGACCGTGGAGACGATCGGGGTGAAGGAAATGGACACCCAGCGCTCGACCAGGGCGCCGATGATGAACATACCCAGGATGGAAGCGCCCTCGGTGACCTTGCCCATCAGACCACCGGAGAGGTCCTTGGCGATGGAGGAGCCGACCTTGTAGCCAAACTCCTGCGTGTACCACAGGAAAGCGTAACGGATGATGTTCCACGCGAAGAAGAACAGCAGCGGACCGACGATGCTGCCGGACATGGCCAGGGAAGCGCCCAGAGCGCCCAGAATCGGGCGAAGGGTGAACCAGAAGACGGGGTCACCGACGCCGGCGAGCGGGCCCATCATACCGACCTTGACGCCCTGGATGGCAACGTCATCGATCGGAGCACCGTTGGCGCGCTCCTCCTCGAGGGCGAGGGTAACACCAATGACGGGGGCGGAAACATAGGGGTGGGTGTTATAGAACTCCAGGTGGCGCTTAAGAGCGGCAATCTGGTCATCCTTGCTGGTGTAGAGCTTCTTGATCGCAGGGATCATTGCGAAGCACCAGCCGCCGTTCTGCATACGCTCGTAGTTCCACGAGCCCTGAAGGAACTGATGACGGAAGCAAACCTTCTTGCGGTCAGCCTTGGTGAGCTGAATCTTGTTCTCTGCCATATGTATCACTCCCCTCCTACTCGTAATCGTTCAGAATGTCGCCGAGCGGGTCGCCGGAGCCACCGCCCATGCCGCCACCCTGCTTGGCCAGATCCTTAAGGCCAAGGTAGATGAGGGCAAGGGAGATGCCGATGAGACCAAGGGCGATCAGCGTGAGCTGAGGGATGGCAGCAAGGACAAAGCCGAGGACGAAGAACGGCCAGGTCTCCTTGGTGGCCATCATGTTGATGACCATGGCGTAACCGACGGAAGCGACCATGCCGCCGCCGACAGCCATGCCGCCGGACAGCCAGTCGGGCATAGCGTTAAGCGCGTTGGTAACGGCCTCGGCCGGGATGACGCACAGAAGCACTGCCGGGATGGCGATACGAAGGCCCTGCATGAGGATGGCAGCATACTGCCAGCGCTCGATGCCGGAGAAGTCGCCCTTCTCGGCGCAACCGTCCATGGCGTGAGCGATAGCGGTAGCAATGGTACGGCAGATCATGGTCAGGAACAGACCAGCGACCGACAGCGGGACGGCGACGGCGATAGCGGTGGTAACGGCCTTGGCCGAATCGGTGGCGCCACCGTTGAGGGCGAGCACCATGATGATCGAAGAAGCGACCGAGGCCAGAGCGGCGTCAGGCGCGACAGCGGCGCCAACGTTAGCCCAGCCAAGGGCCATCATCTGGAGCGAACCGCCCAGGAGGATGCCCTCCTGAAGGTGACCGGTTACGAGACCGATAAGCGTGCATGCCACGAGCGGCTGATGGAACTGGAACTCATCCAGAACGCCTTCCATACCGGCAAGCAACGCGACAATCGCAACAAGCAGAATAGTGATTGCAGACATGTATCGGACCCTCCTTTACTATGCTTGAGCGGCCAGTTCGGCCTTAGCTTTCTTCAACATGGCGTCGAGATCCTCGGAGGAATCCGAAGGAACCTTGCGGACCTCGAACTTGACGCCCTTGGCCTTGAGGGCCTCGAGAGTCTTGACGTCGTCATCGCCCATAGCGACGGCGTTGGTGACGACGACCTTGCCCTTGGAGTGAGCCATGGAACCGATGTTGACTTCCTTGATGTCGACGCCGGCCTCGATGGCCTTGAGCAGATCCTGCGGGTTCTCGAAGAGCAGCATGGCCTTGGTGTCACCAAAGCGCGTGTCCTTGACGACCTCGGCCATCTTCTTGATGGGAACGACGTTGGCATGGACTCCCGGAGGGGCAGCCTGCTCGATCATGGTCTTGCGGAGCTCGTCGTGAGCAACGCCGTCGGAAACCACGATGATGCGGTTGGGGTTGATCTGCTTGGTCCACGTGGTGGCCACCTGACCATGCAGCAGACGGGTGTCGATACGGACGTGGGCAATCTTGATGTGTCCGTCGCCGATGACCGTTCCCGGAGGGATGGCGCCTGCAGGAGCAGCGGCGGCCGCAGCCGGCTTCTTCTCCTCGGGCTCCAGAGACTCGGGCTTGACGCGCACGCCAGCCTTAGCCTCAGTCACGAGATGTTTTGCGATCGCATGTGCAGTGTTCTTTGCGTCAAAGCGCTGCGAATATGCCTCGATGAGCATAGGCAGGTTGACACCGGTGACGATAGCCCAGGAATCGTGGCCCTCGATGAGCCCGCTGATCTGGTTGAACGGCGTGCCGCCCCACAGATCAACGAGGAAGAGCACCTGCTCCTGGTCCTCGAAGGAAGCGACTGCTTCCTCGACCTTGGCACGGAAATCGTCGGGGCCCATGCTCGGCTCGAGCGAGACCACGGCAACAGACGGCTGATCGCCAAAGACCATCGAGCCCGTCTGCTTGATTCCAGCTGCCAAGTCCCCGTGGCTAGCAAGAACAATACTTACCATCACATAACCTCCTTTTTGTCTACGTATTTCCTACACGACATGAAAGGAGTATAGCTGTTTGGTTTGTGGATTTATAGCTAAATTCGTAAAAGGTTGGTTTATTTATTTAAACGTCTAAGTTTGTTACAAATTGATTACGTTACTGCTTTTTGACTCATTACACGACAAGGCGTCGCTCATCAAGCCATGCATTTTACAGATACAAGCAGGCTGTTCATTAATATCGATTTTAGGCAAGCGCGAGCGCGCTTGTACTGCCGCTATTTTGTTTAAACAGACATGGCTTGACTATTAGCGTGACTTATGCACTAGCGCAAGTAGTCATTGGGGACGTTCTTAAACGACTAGTCGTTGGGGACGTCCTTGATTGACTGGTCATGTAAGAGCGTCCTCAACGACTAGGGGCTAGACGATGTGGAGAGGGTTGGCGGCGTCGACGGCGTCGGGGGCGTCGGAGGGGTCATCGGGAACAGTGTCTGCCGGGTCCTCGTCGGGGGTCTCGATCTGTTTGATCATGACCTCTTGGCCCTGCAGCAAATAGGTCTCGCCGCTACCGCAATGGGGACAGGTCTTGCCGTGCTCGACTGTCGAATAGTCGCGGCCGCACGCCTCGCAATGTGTCACGGCCTCAACGGGCTCCACGATAAGCTCTGCACCCTCGGTGATGGGCTTTTTATCTGCCGCCCAGCGCCAAGCGTCGAGTAGCAAGTCGGGAACGACGCCCGAGACCTCGCCCAGCAGCAGCGTGACGCTCGAAACGCGACGCACGCCATTGGCGCGCGCCACGTTCTCGACATCGCGAATGATGTGATAGACGATCCCCAGCTCGTGCACTTTTAATTCCTTCCGCCGTTCTAACGAACGGCGGTCGGCTTGACGCTGCGCGAGTCCCAGACGGGCGATCTGCCTTTCAATCGTCGGGCATGGGCAAAAGCCCTATGCCCTCCTCTTTCAAGGCACCTCGCCACGCCTGGGACCTGCTCGCTGTCCAACCGCCCTCTGCGCCGTTCACTTACTTGTTAGGTCTCTTACTTCTTCCCAAATTTGATCTTAATTGCACGCTTCAATGCGTACTTGCCCAGGCTTGGGAGCTTTTGCTCGTATTTGACCATCGTGGAGCACTCGGGGCGATCGCGATCAAGATGGATGGCGTCAAACGCGCACTTGGTGGTGCACAGGCCGCAGCCGATGCACTTGTTAGGGTCGACGATCGAGGCGCCGCAGCCCAGGCAGCGGGCGGTCTCGGCGCGCACCTGCTCCTCGGTAAAGGTCTCAACATACTCGCTAAACGGCGCAGCCTTCTCGCGTTCGCGGTCCACATGCGCAACCTCGCGGCTCGCGTTGTCGTAGCTCTCGAGCACAACGTCGTTGCGGTCGAGCGCGGTGTAGCGGCGCTGGTTGCGGCCGATGGTGAGCGTGGAGCCCGGCTGCACGAAGCGATGGATGGACACAGCGGCCTCGTGACCGGCGGCGATGGCATCGATGGCAAAGCTCGGACCGGTATAGACGTCGCCGCCCACAAAGATGTCTGGCTCGGCGGTCTGATAGGTCTGGGGATCGGCAAGGGCACCCTGGCCGCGGCCAAGCTCCACCTTGGAGCCAGCCAGCAGGTCGCCCCACACAATGGACTGGCCAATCGACATGACTACGCGGTCGGCATCGACACGACGCAGGTCGTTCTCGTCGTACTCGGGCGCAAAACGGCCCTCGTCGTCAAAGACACGCGTGCAGCGCTTGAAGGTGATACCGCACACACGACCGGCCTCGTCCAGGTGAATCTCCTTGGGGCCCCAGCCGCAGCTGATGTGAGCGCCGTCCTCAACGGCCTCGCGACGCTCCTCCTCGCTGGCGGGCATCTGGGCCTCGCTCTCCAAGCAGAACATCTCAACGTACTCGGAACCCAGACGGCAGGCGTTGCGCGCGACATCGATAGCCACGTTGCCACCGCCCACCACGATGGTGCGGCCGGGCAGCGCGTCAATCTTGCCACTGTTGACCTCGCGCAAAAAGTCGACGGCCACGGTCACGTCCTCGGCATCCTCACCCGGAATACCGGCAAGGCGGCCACCCTGGCAGCCGATGGCCACATAAAAGGCCTTAAAGCCCTGCGCGCGCAGCTCATCGAGCGTCACATCGCGACCGACCTCCACGCCATAGCGGAACTCGGCGCCCATCAGGCGAATGATCTCGACCTCTGCCTCGATAACGTCCTTCTCCAGCTTAAAGCTGGGAATGCCGTAGGTGAGCATGCCGCCCGGGCGCTCGTTCTTCTCGAACACGACGGGCTTGTAGCCCTTCTCGGCCAGATAGAAGGCGCAGGACAGACCGGCCGGGCCGGCACCGATGATGGCGATCTTCTGATCGAAGCCGCCGGCACGCGTCGGCGTCACCACGGGCGGGACATAGCGGGTCGCGGCATCAAGATCGCGCTGGGCGATAAACTTCTTGACCTCGTCGATAGCCACGGCGGCGTCCACACGGCCGCGGGTGCAGGCATCCTCGCAGCGGCGGTTGCACACGCGGCCGCAGATAGCGGGCAGCGGGTTCTCGCGCTTGATGAGCGCCAGCGCCTCGTCATAGCGCCCCTGTGCCGCAAGCTTCAGATAGCCCTGAACGGCAACGTGCGCGGGGCAAGCCGTCTTGCAGGGCGCGGTGCCGGACTCGTGCGTCTCGATACGGTTATCGTTGCGGTAGTTGGGCGACCACTTGGTGTGGTCCCACTTGGTGGCATCGGGCAGCTCCTGGCGCGGATACTCGGGCACCTGTCCGCCGGCCTTTTTGCTGCAGAGCTTCTGGCCGAGCTTGGCGGCACCGGCGGGGCACACCTCAACGCAGCGACCGCAGGCAACGCACTTGTCCTTCTCGACCTTGGCGACATAGGCCGAGCGCGACAGGTTGGGCGTGTTGAACAGCTGAGAGGTGCGCAGGGCATAGCACACGTTGACGTTGCAGTTGCAGATGGCGAAGATCTTGTTCTCGCCGTCGATATTGGTGATCTGGTGCACAAAGCCGTTGTCCTCGGCCTGGCGCAGGATGTCGTAGACCTCGTCGCGCGTTACATAATGGCCGCGGTCGGTCTCAACCACATAGTCGGCCATATCGCCCACGGCAATGCACCAGTCGGCGGGGTCGTCGGCGCAGCCCTCGCCCATCACGCGACGGCTCGCGCGGCAGCTGCAGGTGCTGGCGGCATATTTGCCATCGTATTTGTCGAGCCAATGCTCGATATGCTCGATCGGCACCGAGGTGCTCGAAGCATCGATAGCCTTCTCGACCGGAATGACGTGCATGCCGATACAGGCGCCTCCGGGCGGCACCATCGGCGTGGCCTTGGACAGTGGTCCCTTGGACGCCTGCTCAAAGAACTTGGCATAGACCGGGTGCTCCTCGAGCTGGCTCACGCGCATGTTGAGGAACTCGGCGGAACCCGGCACCAGCATGGGCAGCACCCACTGCTTGGCGCGCTCGGGGTTTTCCCAGTTGTACTCGAGCAGACCCGTGTAGCTCATGTCGTCGAGCATCTTCTCGATATCGGCTTCGGGCATGCTGGTGAGCTTGACCATCTCGGGCAGCGTATAGGGACGGCGCATCTTCATCTTGCAGAGCACTTCGGCCTGCTCGTCGGTTGCGGCCTCGGCAAACGACCAGTACTCGTAGCCCAGCAGCTCATCGCGATGCAGCAGACGGTTGGTGCAGTGCTCGCACAGCTTGACGATGGCCTCACGCGGATGCTCCGGCAGCGGCGGCACAAACTCCGCGCCGATATCGGGCTCGGTGTAGCTAATTCCCGGTCCGTTGAGAATCATGGTTGTCCCTTCTCTTGCCACAGCCCGGCGAGACCGCGGCGCCCCTCTTTTTTGCAGGCCGGGCATGCCCCATGCCGTTCGCCTGCCATTGTTGACATTGTGTCAAAAATAGTATTGACGAACCGTCAACAATATTCAAGACTGTTAGGCGAACGGTCAGGCAAAAGAGGATGAAAGGCGGCAAAAACATGGGCAACAACACAGCAGATACCTCTGTGGTCGATGCCGTCCCCGCATCCGATAGCGCGGCAAAGCGCCTGACGGGCGACGAACGCCGTCGCGAGATCCTCGCCGCCGTGCGCACCGTAAGCTCCGAGCTGGGCGTGTCCCACCTATCGGTATCGGCCGTAACCAAGCGAGCCGGCTGCACGCGTTCATTGTTCTACCACTACTTCGCCGATATGGACGCCGCCGTCACCGCTGTTATGGACGAGGCGATCGACGGCTTTATCTCCGAGCTCGAGCAGTGGAACGCCGACCGCACCGTCGGTGATATCGAGGGCGCGCTCGACACCGTCGCCCCGCTCTTTAAGCGCCTGGTCGCCAGCGGCCACGAGCTGCCGAGCACGCTCACCTCGAGCAGCGGCGCGCTCTACGGCGGCTTTTTGCACAACGTGGTCCAGCGCGTGGCGCAGTATATCTGCGACACCACCGTAGTGGACTTTGTCGCCCATCATGAGCTACGCATCAACCATGTCTACGAGACGTTCTACACCCTCATCATGGGGTTGTTGATGTATATCCGCACGCACCCCGATGTGCCCGACGAAACGGTCAAGGAAATCATCGCCTCGACACTCCACATCGAGGGCTATACCGCCAAGTATCCGGAGCGCAAGCCCCAGAACTGACGACATTTGGCCAAACTGCCCGCGATCAGAAGAGGGGCCGCGGGCGTGTGAAAGGAGAGCAGCATGCTGTTCGATGTTTGGGGTAGCGATACCCTTATCCACTGGGCCGGCTGGGCCATGGTCTTTATTGGCCTGATCGTGCTCAACGAAGTCGGCCGCCGCACCAAGCTGGGCGCGGCAATCATCTTTGGCGTGGCTCCGCTGGCCATGACCATCTACTGCGTCGCCATCGCCATCGGCGTCTCACAGGGTGCCGAGTGGGCGCTCACCAACCCCACCCATGTGTACCAGAACAGCTGGTTCCACTACGCCAAGGTATACGCGGCGCTCGCCGGTTGCTGGGGCTTCATTGCCATTAAGTACCAGTGGGGAAAGATCGGCAAGGCGCATTGGTTCCGCGCGTGGCCGTTTGTGATCGTCGCCATCAACATCATGATCGCCGTCGTGTCCGACTTCGAGAGCGCCTATCACTTCTTTGTCCTGGGCCAGTCCACTTGGGTCACCTCCGAGGGCGCCACGCAGCTGGCCGGCTGGAACAACGTGTTCAACGGCATCGCCGGTATCATCAACATCTTCTGCATGACCGGTTGGTGGAGCGTCTACGCCTCCGAGGATCAGACCGACATGCTGTGGCCCGATATGACCTGGGTCTACATCATCGCCTACGATATCTGGAACTTCTGCTACACCTACAACTGCCTGCCCACCCACTCCTGGTTCTGCGGCTTTGCGCTGCTGCTGGCGCCCACCGTCGCCGCCTTTATCTGGAACAAGGGCGGCTGGATCCAGAACCGCGCCTTTACGCTTGCTATTTGGTGCATGTTTGCCCAGGTGTTCCCGTACTTCCAGGAGGAGTCCATCTTTGTGACCCACTCCACGCTCGACCCCGGCGCCGCTACCGCGATCTCGATCGCCGCACTGGTCGCCAACGTCGCCGCGATCATCTACATCGCCTACCGCGCCAAGAAGCTCGGCCGCAATCCCTACAAGCAGGATGTCTTTGAGGGCACCAGCGATTGGGAGAAGGCTACCGCTCGCCGCGCCAAGGTTGATTACGCACACGCCGAGTAACATGTTGGTCGCTGTTGGCGCCTGGGCATAGGCCCGCCCGCCAGGTTTTTCATCCAATGCCTCGCAGAGCCCCCGGAAAGCGTTTCGCTCGCTTTTCGGGGGCTTTTGTCGTTGCGTCTCTATTCATCTATTCAAAAACATGCGCATATATAAAATCGGATTTCAAATCATGAGGCGGCTCTATAGGGTCCTGTTTTTGGGTACAGTGTTGTCCCGATATTGAGCTTGGGGGATATATGAAAGATGAGACGACGGGCCAAGAGGACGCGGTCCAAGATGCAGAAGCGTGTGCCGAGGCCCTGGAGAGCCTAGACCGGATTTCGCTTGACGATGTTGCGTTTGACGATTCGAGCGTTGATGTGCAGGATGAGCCGGAAATCGAGGCGCAGCCCGATGATCAGGATACAGGCGACGTTGAGCCTGCCGAGGATGAGGCAGATCACGAAGACACCGAAAGCGAGGCCGACGACCAGCCCGGATCCGACACGAGCGAGGAAACCATCTTGCTCGACAACTTGCCGGCCGAAGATTCGCTGACCCGCGAGCTCCCTGGCTTAGGCTCTGCGCCTGCCGTGGACGAGACCATCGCCATGGGCGATATTCCCCTACCGTCCGTTCCTTCGGCACGCGAAGCCGAGGTTCGTCACCGTAAGATGTCGCCCAAGCGCCGCAACCTGATGGTGGCAGGCGTCGTAGCCGTCGCGCTTGTCGCCGGCGGCGCAGGCTATGCCGCTTGGAATGGATACCGGCAAGAGCAGGCCGCCGTGGTTGCCGCAAACGCCCATACCATGATGTCGGTGCAAATTGGCGTACATGCCGCGGGGCTCGACTGCTCAACTGGCTCCAAGATTCCCGTGCAGGTGAGCGGTCAGGATTCCGACGGTTCTTCCGTGAGCGAAACGCTCTACGTTGACGAGCACGGTCGCGGCATTAAGCTGCTGCCCGGCGATTACACGTTCTCCATCGCCGCCTCCCCCATCGCGGCCGACGGCACCATCTACACCGTCCCGACCACCAAGGCCCAGGTTACAGTCAAGAATGACGGGCAGGATCTGCGCGCT
Organism: Collinsella sp.; assembly: GCA_036304905.1. Classification (GTDB taxonomy): domain Bacteria; phylum Actinomycetota; class Coriobacteriia; order Coriobacteriales; family Coriobacteriaceae; genus Collinsella. The sequence continues at coordinate 20,266 of JAXIXR010000003.1, forward strand.
CAAGCCACCTTTAAGCTTAAGGTGCCCTCAGCCGACACGGTGACCGACGACCAGATCGATGCCGCCGCCAAGTACGCCGAGGAGGGCGGTGCGAGCTCCGCCGCGGCTGCCAAAGTGCTCCAGCAGGCAGCAACCGCGCGGCGCGACGCCGCCGTCAATGCCGTGAGCGCGCAAAAGGCACAGGCGTCCCGTGATGCTGACGCTCGCCACAAGGCAACCGACCTCTACCAGCTCGATATTCCCGTCGAGTGGTACGGCAAGGTCGCAACTTGGCAAAACGGAAGCACGCTATGCATCTATCTGTGCGACGACGCCAATACGCCGCTCGTGACGCTCGTCGCGGTGCGCGAGGGCGAGAGCTTTACGCCCGATGAAGGCGATACGGTTTTGGGTGCGGCCAATCTAGGCAACGGTTATACCGTCTACGCCAGCGGCCCCGTCTATCCGTACGTGGTGCCCCAGACCATCAACGGACGGACGCAGAACCCCGTGTCAACCTACCCCATGGACACGGCCATTGAGCTTGTCGAGCTTACGACCGGCAACCGCTATACGTATAGCCAGATCAAGAACGTGTTGGTCGGCAAAGACGGCAAGGCAGACACCGCGACCAAACTCGAGACCGACTACCTCGCCCAGATTCTCCTGCCGAGCATCAAAGCCCAGGACTAGCCGGCCCGAAGACAGCCGCCCAACGCAGTTGCGGTGAAATAGGGATTGTTTTTGCTGGTCAAACCGCAAAACAGTCCCTATTTCACCGCAACTTATTGGTGGCACTTAGCGCCACGGATCGGCTTCGAACATCGGCTCACGCTCGGGGCGTCGGTCGCTGTAGGGGTCGTAACCGTCATCGTCCTCGTTCTCGGCACGAATGTAGGGGTCGCACGGCTTGGGCGCCGGTTTCGGTGCGGGCTTTGGTGCGGCGGACGCGGCGTTAGTCGCCGGCGTGTTCGTCTTGATCTCGACGTTCATCTGCATATCTCCTTGCCATGTACTCATGCTCAGCATCATCGATTGTCGCACGAAAAAGGGCGGCGGACCCGATTGGATCCGCCGCCCTTGGCGTTTTGCGATGAGGTGCGGTTAAAGCCGGCCCCATAATTTACTCTGCGTCGGGAACCTCGTAGGTGGCCGCCGGCGTGTTATCGCACACGACGGTAAAGCCGCCGTCCTTATCGACATCGACCGTCACCTGATCGCCCTCGCGCACCATGCCGTCGATGATGGCGGCGGCGATGGCATCGACAACCTCACGCTGCACCAGACGCTTGAGCGGACGGGCACCAAAGACCGGATCCAGGCCGCCCACGGCGAGCATCTGCTTGGCCGCCGGGGTGATGGCAAGCGTCATGCGTTCCTTGGCCAGACGTGCACGGACGTCGGCGAGCTGAATATCGACGATCTTCTCGATCTGCGCCATGCCAAGCGGATGGAACACCACGATATCGTCGATACGGTTGAGGAACTCGGGGCGGAAGGTCTGAGCCATGGCCGCGTCGACCTGATGGCGCATCTCCTCCTCGTCCTTGCCGGAAAGCTCAGCAATAGCCTTGGAGCCCACGTTGCTCGTCATGATGATGATCGTGTTCTTGAAGGACACCTGGCGACCCTGACCGTCGGTCAGGCGGCCGTCGTCGAGCACCTGCAGCAGCACGTTGAAGACATCCGGATGGGCCTTCTCCATCTCGTCGAGCAAGATCACGGAGTACGGACGACGGCGAACGGCCTCAGTGAGCTGGCCGCCCTCGTCGTAGCCCACGTATCCCGGGGGCGCACCGATCAGACGCTGGACGCTGAATTTCTCCATGTACTCGGACATGTCGATACGCACGAGCGCGCGCTCGTCGTCGAACAGGCACTCGGCCAGCGCCTTGGCGAGCTCGGTCTTGCCCACGCCGGTGGGGCCCAGGAAGAAGAAGCTGCCGATGGGCTTGTCTGGATCGGAGAGACCCGCACGGCTGCGGCGCACGGCCGCGGCGACGGCGGAGACGGCCTCGTCCTGGCCGATGACGCGCTTATGCAGCTCGCCCTCCAAGCCCTTCAGCTTGTCGAGCTCGCCCTGCATCATCTTGGAGACGGGCACGCCGGTCCAGGCGCTCACGACCTCGGCGATCTCATCGGAGGTCACCTGTTCGTTGAGGCCCTCGCCGTCCTGCTGCTTTTGTGCCTCGAGCGCGGCCTCGGAATCCTGAATCTGCTGCTGCAGGCCCGGAATCACGGAGTAGCGCAGCTCGGACGCACGGCCCAGGTCGCCGTTGCGCGTCGCACGCTCCTCCTCGCTCTTGGCCTCGTCGAGCTGCCCCTTGAGCTCCTGCACGTGGTCGATGGCGTTCTTTTGGTTGAGCCAGCCGGCCTTTTGCACATTGAGCTTTTCCTGGACCTCGGCAATCTCTTGGCGCAGGGCCTCCAGACGCTCCTTGGAGGCGTCGTCGGTCTCCTTCATGAGCGCCTGCTCCTCGATCTGCAGCTGGGTGAGCTGACGCGTGGTGGCATCGATCTCGACCGGCATGCTGTCGAGCTCCATGCGCAGGCGGCTTGCCGCCTCATCGACCAGGTCGATGGCCTTGTCGGGCAGGAAGCGGTCGGCGATGTAGCGATCGGAGAGGTCGGCAGCTGCCACGAGCGCGCTATCGGTGATATGCACGCCGTGGAAGATCTCGTACTTCTCCTTCAGGCCACGCAGGATCGAGATGGTGTCCTCGACGGTAGGCTCGCTGACCATCACGGTCTGGAAACGACGGGCGAGCGCCGCGTCCTTCTCGATGTACTTGCGGTATTCGTCGAGCGTGGTCGCGCCGATCGCGTGCAGGTCGCCACGGGCGAGCGCCGGTTTGAGGATGTTGCCGGCATCCATGGAGCCCTCGGTGGCACCCGCGCCCACGATGGTATGGAGCTCATCGATGAACAGGATGACCTTGCCTTCGGACTTTTGGACTTCCTTGAGTACAGCCTTCAAGCGGTCCTCGAACTCGCCGCGGTACTTGGCGCCGGCGACCAGCGCGCTCATGTCGAGCTCGATGAGGTCGCGGTCGCGCAGGGTGCTCGGCACGTCGCCGGCCACGATACGCTGAGCGATGCCCTCGACGATGGCCGTCTTGCCGACGCCCGGCTCACCGATAAGCACGGGGTTATTCTTGGTGCGGCGGGACAGGACCTGAATGGTACGGCGGATCTCGTCGGTACGGCCGATGACCGGGTCGAGCTTGCCGGCGCGGGCAAGGTCGCAGATATTGCGACCGTACTGCTCCAGCGCCTCAAACTGGGTCTTGTCCTCGGCAGACGTCACGCGGTCATCGCCGCGCAGCTCCTCGTAGACCTGCTCGATGCGCTCCTTGGTCACGCCGGCGTCGCGCAGTACACGACCGGCCTCGCCCTTGTCCTCGGCAAGCGCCATCAGCAAATGCTCGGTCACCACAAAGCTGTCGCCCATCTTGGTGGCCTTCTTCTCGGCCTTCTCGATAACGCGGACGAGCTCGTTGGAAAGACCCATCTGCTGACCCTCGCCGGAAACCTTGGGCGCGTGGTCAATGGCATCCTGCGTGGAGTGTGCAAGCTGAGCCGGGTCGGCACCGATGCGCTCGATGATCACGGAGATATTGCGCTCGCCGGCACCGAGCAGGGCGGACAGCAGGTGAATCGGCTCCACCGCGCCGGCCTGCGCGTCGGCAGCCGTGCTCATGGCGGTCTGCAGCGCCTCGCGCGAAGTCATTGCTAGCTTATCGATTCTCATGGAATCACCTCTCTTGGGGTGGCCGCCCTACGGGGCGGCTTCACGTTGTTCGAGAAGTATTGTTGCCAGCTTTGTACAATCTTATACACAAATCTAAGTCTCTATATATAAGATTTTCTGAGTGATTGATGGATAGGGTACTGAGATGTCAGCCCGCCGCTGCCCAGGCGCACTACCATCTCGATCTGTAACATCTAGCAGCCATTTTTGATCCTAGATGTTACAGATCGAGAGAAAATGACCAGTGGCAACCGTTTGTCTCAATCTGTAACATCTACTCGGCAAATAGAGCTCTATCTGTTACAAATCGAGACAAACCGAGAACCACCACAAAGGGGACAGGCACCTTTGTGGTGGTTTTCGACGCTAACGGTCGACCATCTCGCGCCATGAGATTAAACTTGAATTGTTCTCTGAACATATCCATTTCTGCCTATCCTCAACAGATCTTTGTCTCTAGGAGCGCATATGAAGCCGCCTCATTCCACCGGTCGCAACGTCATCGCCATTCTCGCCATACCCATCGTGATGCTCTTCCTTATCGTCATCACGCCCTTTTCTTTTGGTATCGCCTCGCCCTTCGATCTTTGCGGGATGATCGACGCCGGCTCGCGTGCCACCTCGCTCTCCTTTGTCTGCCGTGGCGTGTTCTACGAATATGCAATTCCCACCGGACTTTGGCAGTCCAAGTTACCGTTGCTCGGTCAGATCGACGGATGCTCCCCCTATTTCTGCCTTGGACCTCAGGCGCTAAACTATCTAATCGACGACCAGCCACTCGACTCCATCGGCCTTGCCTACGACTACGCACCAAACACCGATGAGCGCCACATGAACCAAGTCCTCGACAAGATGCTTGGACAGTGCGGGCTCACCGAGGAGGCCGGTCGAACCATCTATAGCAACCAGAAATTAAAGCGAACAGAACTCCGCCGTGTCGGAAAAATCAAAGGGCGAAACAGGGCCGCCTACTGGGATGCCTGGGCAACACGCGACAAGGGCGAATTCGGACACAGCACCTATATGGTCACCGTCTACACCAAAGACGGAATTAAGGACAATGTTGACGATTTCGCGTCATCCAAACTCGGCATCCCCAAAACAACCAAACCCGCCAGCCCAGATGAAATTCTGTAGAGACGCTCATTAGAATGTCGTTCAACGAGCACGGCAACATCGAGCTCGCCCCCCACCACCACGAAAGGGACAGGCCCCTTTGTGGTGGTTTTCGACTCTGGCGCTCAACTGTCTCGATCTGTAACACCTAGCTGCCGTTTTGGACCTCAGATGTTACAGATCGAGACGAAATGTTCAGCAGTTTCCGTTTATCTAAATCTGTAACAACTACTCGGCAAATAAGGGTCTACCTGTTACAGAACAAGACAAACCGCGGACCACCACAAAGATGTCTGCCCCCTTTGTGGCGGTTCTCGACAAAAAGAAGCCGCCCCATTAACAGAGGCGGCATCAAACAAGTCTATTTATTAGCGTCCCTCAAGACCCAACGAGAACGCAGAAATGTAGCCCGGGGCTTACCCTTTCCCGAACGCGACCCTCGCGAAGCGCGTGAGCGGGCGGGAAAGGATAAGCCCCGGGCGGACAATTAAGTGCGTTACTCGGCAGCGGCCTTGAACTTGTTGTAGTTGATCAGGCAGCCGGCCTTGACGATGGCACGCTCCTCTGCCGTCATATCGGCAATGTAGAGCTCAATCTGCTCAACCGCACCGTCGGCGCGCACCACGTAGGCGGCGATGTCCTTTAGGTCGCCATCGAGCGCGGCACGGATACCCGGCACAAAGACGTAGTCTCCCACCTCAAAGTTGGGCTCGGCCTCCATCTGGAAGGGCACCATGCCCCAGTTCATCACGTTGGAGCGATAACGCTTGGTGGCGTACTCGTGGACGATGTTGGCCAGGCCGCCAATTACGCGCTGGCAGCTCGCGGCCTGCTCGCGGGCAGAACCGTCACCGGGCTTCTTGGCATAGAGCATGGAGCCGTACTCAGTCGTTTTGGCATCGGCAGCGACACCCGCGCCGGCCAGCGCCTCAAACACACCAGCAAGCTCGGCATCGAGCGCGGCCAAGTCGCCCGCGGACTCACCAGCCACGCGGCGCTTCTCCACGGCGTCGACCTCCTTGGAACGGCCCACGTAAGCCGGGTCACGGCGGCTGAGCGTAAACTCGGCCAGGCCCAGCGGGTTGGAGCGGAAGGAGCTCGTCTCGCCCGAAGGAATGAGCTCGTCAGTCGTGGTGACCGGGTCCATGATCTTGGAGCACACCTTGAGCAGGATGTCGTCGCCGAGGGGCTCCATCGCGGGCCACGGCTTGATGTTGGGGCCTTCGACCAGCTCGTCGGCAGGCTCCGCCTTGCCAAAGCCCCAGTACACGCGCTTCTTGTAAGGAGCGTCGTCAAAGGTGTACTCGCAGGCCTCGTCCCAAGTCTCCTCGGGCAGGTCGGTCGCCGGCGTCAGGACGCCGCCGTTGGCAGCCGTCGCCGCAATGGAGCGGGCGTCCATCAGGGCCACGGCACTCAGCTGGCCATTACCCGGCTTGGAACCCTCGCGGTTGGGGAAATTGCGCGTGGTGTGGCGGATGGATAGGCCGTTGTTGGCAGGCGTGTCGCCGGCGCCAAAGCACGGGCCGCAGAACGCCGTGCGCACGATCGCGCCGGCCTCCATGAGGTCGTAGATATAGCCACGGCGCGTAAGTTCGAGCGCCACGGGCTGGCTCGTGGGATAGACCGACAGCGAGAACTCGCCGCAGCCGGTGTTGGCGCCCTTGAGCACGCGGGCAGCCTGAACCACGGAGTCGTAGTTGCCGCCCGAGCAGCCGGCGATAACGCCCTGCTGCACGCGCAGTTTGCCGTCGACAATCTTGTCGAGCAGGCTAAAGTGCGTCTTGCCCTCGCCGATCTTGGCGGCCTCGAGCTCGACCTCATGCAGGATGTCCTCGAGGTTCTCGTTGAGCTCGTCGATCTCAAAGCCGTTGGAAGGATGGAACGGCAGCGCGATCATGGGCTTGATGCTCGACAGGTCGACCTCGACGCAGCCGTCATAGTAGGCGACATCGGCGGGCTTGAGCTCGCGGTAGTCGTCGCCGCGGCCGTGCATGGTCAAAAACGCGTGTGTGTCCTCGTCGGTGGCCCAGATGCTCGACAGGCAGGTGGTCTCGGTGGTCATGACATCGACGCCGTTGCGGTAATCGGTCGTCATGCTCGCGATGCCCGGGCCCACAAACTCCATGACCTTGTTCTTGACGTAGCCCTTGGCAAAGACGGCGCGGATGATGGCGAGCGCCACATCGTGCGGGCCGACGCCGGGGCGCGGGGCGCCCGTGAGGTAAATGGCGACGACACCGGGATAGGCAACGTCGTAGGTGTCACGCAGCAGCTGCTTTGCCAGCTCGCCGCCGCCCTCGCCCACGGCCATGGTGCCCAGGGCGCCGTAGCGGGTGTGCGAGTCGGAGCCCAGGATCATCTTGCCGCAGCCGGCGAAGTTCTCACGCATAAAGGAGTGGATGACGGCAATGTGCGGCGGAACGAAGATGCCGCCGTACTTCTTGGCCGCGGAAAGGCCAAAGACGTGGTCGTCCTCGTTGATGGTGCCGCCCACGGCGCACAGCGAGTTGTGGCAGTTGGTGAGCACGTAGGGCAGCGGGAACTGCTCCATGCCCGAGGCGCGCGCCGTCTGGATGATGCCGACGAAGGTGATGTCGTGGCTCGCCATGGCATCGAAGCGAATCTTGAGCGCCTCGGGATCTCCGGACGTATTGTGTGCCCGGAGGATCGAATACGCGATGGTGCCGCGCTTGGCATCCTCAGGCGTCTGCGTAATACCGCGCTCGGCAGCCTCGGCCGCAGGCACAACCTCGCTGCCACCGCGCAGGTAGATGCCGTCCTCGTACAGCTTGACCATACTGTCTCCCACTCTGCCCAAAAGATTTGGGCGCATAGCATATATTCGTTCAATATCGTGCCATAGAACGGTTGCGAGTGGGTTACGAATCTGCGCATTCACTTTATCTCGGTAAAGTAAAGGACGAGCCCAGTGTGAGCCGGCAAAATGATCCCTTGGGGACGGAGGAAAACGGATCACTGAGGGGGTCGGCCTGACCCAGTGATCCGTTTTCCTCCGTCCCCAAGGGATCATGAAGTTGAATGCCAGATTGTCCGAATGCGGCCCGCGTAACTACAAATCGGTCCCCGCGCCCAGCAGCTTGCGCATGACCTGTTCGGGGTTAACCGAGCCATCGCGCGGGGCCAGGGCAGTGATCTTCTTCTGCATCTTGTACTCGTGCAGCTCGTCCTCGAGCTGGCGCACGCGGGCGCGGAGTTTTTCGTTCTCGCGCTCGCGCTCCTCGGCACGCTCCTTCATATCGAGGATGCGCACCACGCCGGCAAGGTTGATGCCTTCGTCGGTCAGCTGGTTGATGAGCTCCAGACGCTCGATATCGGCACGCGAATACAAACGCGTGTTGCCGCCCGAGCGCTGGGGGTTCACCAGGCCCTTGGACTCGTAGACGCGCAGAGTCTGCGGGTGCATGCCGGTCAACTCGGCCGCCACGCTGATCATGTACAGCGGTTTGTTCCTATTGTCCTCGGCCATACTACCTGACCCCTTTCCGTCTCGTTATCGTCCATCATAAGCCCGCGGGCGTGGGCGTGTGCCGCGACCGCCCTAGTACGTCGCCTTGTAACGGTTGACCTTCTCGCGATAGTCGCGCGTGTCGGCCTCGCGCAGCTTGGTCATGGCATCGCGCTCGTCATCGGACAGGTTCGTGGGAACCTGCACCTTGATCTCGACGAGCAGCGCACCGGTGCGGCCACGGTGCTTGACGTCGGGCGCGCCCATTTCCTTAAAGCGGAACTTCTTGCCCGTCTGGGTACCCGCGGGCACCTTCAGACGAACCGTCGCGCCGCCGGGCGTGGGCACGTCCACCGTGCAGCCGAGCGCCGCCTCATAGACCGAGACCGGCACCTCCATGGTTACGTCGGCGCCTTTGCGCTTAAACAGCGGGTGCTCCTCCACATGCGTGGTCACGACCAGGTCGCCGCGCTCGCCTCCGGCAACGCCGTACTCGCCGCGACGTTTGTAACGCAGCTTGCCTCCGTCGACCGCGCCCGCAGGCACCGAGACCGTAATGGTCTGCTGCTCGCCCGTCGAGGGAATGCGGTAGGTAACCTTGTGCGTCACGCCGCGAAACGCGTCCTCGGCCGTTACGTCGACAGTCAGCGACAGGTCGCCGCCCTTGCGAGCACGGCTGCGGCCAGCGCCGGCACCGGCAGCGCCCGCAGCCCCGGCAAAGCCCGAGCCCCAATCACTGCCCCAGGCGCCGTTGCCGCTAAAGATGCTGTCGAAGATGTCGCCCCAGCCGCTGGCACCCGCGCCGGCACCGTAGCCGCCGCCATACGCGCCGCCCGCGCCCGGCATACCGCCAAACATGAGCATCTGGTCGTACTCTTTGCGCTTCTTCTCGTCCGAAAGCGTCTCATAGGCCTCGCTGATCTCCTTAAACTTGGCCTCGTCGCCGCCGGCATCGGGGTGATATTTTTGCGCGAGCTTGCGAAACGCGCTCTTGATCTCTTTGTCGGAGGCGCTCTTGGATACGCCCAGGATGTCATAGAAGGTTTTGCCTGCAGCCATCGTAGCTCCTCTCCTGTTACATCCGCCGCCCCTGCGGACGGCGGCTCATGCTTTCATATGGCACTAGGCCAGAAAGGGCCCCGGGTGTTGCCCCGGGGCCCTTCTCAATTACTCCTCGGTGCTCTCGGCCGTATCGGCCGCGGCATCCTCGGGCGCCGCTTCGGGCTCCGGTGCGGGGCGCTTCTCGCCACCGTAGGTCACCGTCACCATCGCGGAACGCAGGATGCGGTCCGCCATGCGGTAGCCCTTCTGGTACACGTCGTTGACGGTCTCGTCGTACTGCGATGCGTCCTCGACACGCCCCACGGCCTGGTGCTCGAGCGGATCGAACGCCTCGCCCTTGGGGTCGATGGGCTCAACGCCCTCGTGCGCAAACACATCGAGCAGCTTGGCATGCACCGCGTCAACGCCATCGACGAATTGCTTAAAATCGTCGGAAAGCTCCTGGCTGCGGGCATGGTCGATTGCACGCTCGATATCGTCAACCACCGGCAGCAGCGCCGTGACGAGCTTCTCGGTCGCACGCTCGCGCTCGGCAATGCGCTCGTTGGCGGTGCGGCGACGGAAGTTCTCCCAGTCGGCCTGCAGACGGGCGGTGCGCTCGGTGGCGTCCTTTGCCTTGTCCTCGGCGGCCTTCTGAGCCTCTGCCGCAGCATCGAGTTCGTTGCGCACGTCGGCAAGCTCCTTTTGGGCCTGCTCGAACTTGAGCTTAAAGTCGTTGTCGGCGGCTTCCTCACCGGCGCGGATAGCGGCTTCCACCATCTCGTCCTCGGTCATCGTCGCCTCCTTGTTGGAATCCTCTACCTGGTTCTCGGCAGCCTCGGCCTCGTTGGCCTCGGTATCGTCGACGGCCTCTACGGGAATCTTCACGTCCTTCTCCTCAGAGTCAACGGGGGCGGCGCCAGCGGCAGCCGCCTCCGTGCGAGCTTTACGGGCGGACATGATTACTTGTCCTCGTCGTCCACAACCTCGTAGTCGGCGTCGACAACGTCATCGTCGGCAGGCTGGGCACCGGCGGCGCCGTCGGTCTGCTGCTGAGCGTCGGCGTAGACAACCTGAGCCAGCTCGTAGGCCACGGACTGCAGGGACTCGCCAGCGGCCTTGATGGCCTCGACGTCAGAGCCCTCGAGCGCCTTCTTGGCGTCGGCGATAGCGGCCTCGGCCTTGGACTTCACGTCGGCGGAAACCTTGTCACCCAGCTCGTTGAGGGTCTGCTCGGTGGAGTAGCACAGGCTATCGGTCTGGTTGCGGACCTCAACCTCTTCCTTCTGCTTCTTGTCCTCCTCGGCATGAGCCTCGGCGTCCTTGACCATACGATCGACTTCGTCGTCGGACAGAGCGGTGGAGCCGGAAATGGTGATCTGCTGCTCCTTGCCGGTGCCCTTGTCCTTAGCGGAGACCTTGACGATGCCGTTGGCGTCGATGTCGAAGGTGACCTCGATCTGCGGCACGCCGCGGCGGGCAGCCGGGATACCGGTCAGCTGGAACTTACCGAGCGACTTGTTGTCGCGGGCAAGCTCGCGCTCGCCCTGGAGCACGTTGATCTCGACGCTGGTCTGGTTGTCGGCAGCGGTGGAGTAGACCTCGGTCTTGGAGGTCGGGATCGTGGTGTTGCGGTCGATCATCTTGGTCATGATGCCGCCCATGGTCTCGACGCCCAGCGACAGCGGGGTAACGTCGAGCAGCAGGATGCCCTCGACGTCGCCGGTGAGCACGCCGCCCTGGACGGCAGCGCCGTCGGCAACGACCTCATCGGGGTTCACGGACATGTTGGGCTGCTTGCCGGTCATGGTCTTGACCAGATCCTGGACAGCGGGCATACGGGTGGAGCCGCCGACGAGGATGACCTCGGTCAGATCAGAGAGCTTGAGCTTAGCGTCGCGCAGGGCGTTGGTGACAGGCTGCTTGCAGCGCTCGAGCAGGTCGCGGGTGATCTTCTCGAACTCGGCGCGGGTCAGCGTGTAGTTGAGGTGCAGCGGGCCGGACTGGTTCATGGTGATGAACGGCAGGTTAATGGTGGACTGCTGCGCCGCGGAGAGCTCCTTCTTGGCGTTCTCGGCGGCCTCCTTCAGACGCTGCAGGGCCATGGGGTCCTGACGCAGATCGACGCCGTTCTCCTGCTGGAACTTGTCGGCCATCCAGTCGATGACGCGCTGATCCCAGTCGTCGCCGCCCAGGTGGTTGTCGCCCGAGGTGGACAGAACCTCAAACACGCCGTCGGCGAGGTCGAGGATGGAGACGTCGAAGGTGCCGCCACCCAGGTCGAAGACCAGGATGCGCTGGTCGGTGCCCTGCTTGTCCAGGCCATAGGCCAGGGCGGCAGCGGTCGGCTCGTTGACGATACGTTTGACGTTGAGGCCAGCGATCTTGCCGGCGTCCTTGGTGGCCTGACGCTGGGCGTCGTTGAAGTAGGCCGGGACGGTGATGACGGCGTCGGTGACGGTCTCGCCCAGATACTTCTCGGCGTCGGCCTTCATCTTTGCGAGCGTCATGGCGCTCACCTGCTCGGCGGTGTAATCCTTGCCCTCGATGTCGACGACGGCACGGCCACCCTGGCCCTCCTTGACCTCATACGGCACGGTCTTGATCTCGGAGGTACACTCGGAGTACTTGCGGCCCATGAAGCGCTTGATGGAGAACACGGTGTTCTTGGGGTTGGTGACAGCCTGGTTCTTAGCGGCCTTACCCACGACGCGGTCGCCGTCAGCACGGAAGCCAACAACGGACGGGGTGGTGCGGTCGCCCTCGGCGTTCACGATAATGGTCGGAGAACCGCCCTCGAGGACGGCCATAGCGGAGTTAGTAGTACCAAGGTCGATACCAAGAATCTTACTCATTAGAAATTCCCTCTCTCTTTTGCGTTCGCGCTGCCTCGACGGTCTGTCGCGCAGCGCTTCGGCTTGTCTTTCAGGATGTAGTGTATCCCCTTATGGGCCGGAATATACAAAATCTAAGTCAATTCATATAAGATTTCTTATCTCTGAGAGTTTAGGTTCGCAAATGCGCAGGTAGATGTACTGTTTGAGTTCTCGGCAGATCTATTGAGATCTATGTAGAGTTGACTGAGGTTTGCGTCCGGGGGTGCCTGGGGGCCGTCTTGCGGAAAGTTCATCCCGGTTTGAGCGTGGATTCCGGGTCGCAGTTTCCTCTAGCGGGCCCAACCGGAAACTGCGACCCGGTTTTCGGCCAAATAACGGGATGCCCTTTCCGCAGGCGCGCTCAATCGCCCTATATTTCAAGTCACCTATAGCTAACATTTGCGCAGCTCAACGGCCTCACCTGCATGTTTTTTAGTAAGCCGTAGCATACTCGGCGAACGGTATGAAGATGCCGGTCAGAGGGTATTGCAAACGGTCGCTCCCGTGGTATGTTTTTGCCCGAATCAAACCGACGCGCATCGCCTGTAGCGTCGGTCAACAGAGAGGAAACTACCATGGCTCATCCCGTAATTGATGCCGACGAGTGCATCGCTTGTGGCGTTTGCGTCGACTCCTGCCCCGCTGGCGTTCTGGAGCTCCAGGACGTCGCTACCGTCGCTGATGAGGACTCCTGCGTCGCCTGTGGCGCTTGCCAGGACGCTTGCCCCGCCGGCGCGATCACCGAGATCGTCGAGGAGTAACAGCTCCCCCACTTGCACACTCAAAAGTACACCGTGCACAAAAGGAGGCCTCCGCATCGCCGCGGAGGCCTCCTTTATTTGTACGGATGACTAATCAAAAACGGTATCCTTAGGAAAGTGTTTCAAAATCTATAAGGAGTGCCAGATGATTTACGGCGCCAACGGTGAAATTTTCAAAAACTGGGACGATGCGAAAAGCAAAGTCGAGTCGGTTCCGGCTGATGCCGCTCCGGGAACGCCGCGGACTTATCCGATCGACGCGTACGTCGAAGATGAAAACGGAAACCGCGTCCAGGTGAACGGCTTCTGGTTCTCAGAGTTGTCCGAGGAGACGCGCAAGCCATTGTTGCGCGAACTCGGCCTACCGATCACGAAGAAAATTATGTACCGCGACCGAGACACGGTTTCACAGGTCCTCGATTTCAAAATCGAGGACGTATGGGACCGGTGGTGCAACGTTGTCGTGAAGCTCGCGAACGGAACGATTACGAATCGAACTCACTCTTGGTACTTCTCCGATATGAACAGCGTCCCCGAGAAAACGAATGCCGCGACTCCCAAAAAGAAAAAAGCGGTCGCTAAAAAGAAAACTGCCGAGACATCCGATGATGTCCCTGGATTGCCGAACAGCTACGTCGTTTTCGACCTGGAGACAACCGGACTCAACTGCACGGATTGCCAAATCGCAGAGATCGGCGCGATAAAAGTCCGCGACGGGAAAGTCGTCGATACATTCAGCCAACTCGTCTACATCGACTTCCCGATGCCGCAAGCCGCGTTGAACGTTAACAACATCACCGACGAGATGCTTGCCGATGCTCCACACGCGACCGAGGCCATGAAATCTTTTATCGAGTTCATCGGTGAAGGCGCTGTCCTGGTCGGACACAACATCAAGCGATATGACCTGCCGATTATGAAAAGGGTTGCCACCGCATGCCGACTCGACTTCGATTACGCGGAGGCGATTGACACATACCAACTCGCACAACTGGCATGGCCACACCTCGAACGATGGAGCATGCAGGTACTTCGCGAGTTTCTTAATATCAAAAATGACGACGCCCACCGTGCGCTTGCGGACTGCGAAGACGAGATGTCTGTTTACGACGCGATAAGGGATGGCGTGAAGTCCGGCGAGCTTTCGATCGAGCCGCCGCGCCGTCGCGCGAGCCGACCCGGTGCCGTCTACAACAAGAACTGGGGCAACAAGGTAAAGGCCAAGGACATTAAGCCGACCACCGATAAACTCGATGAGTCTCACCCGCTGTTCGGAAAACTCGTCGTCGTCTCTGGTGACGTGGCGATGTTCGACGGCGATCGAGTGAGGACTTGGCAGGCGATTGCGAACGTCGGAGGCACGCCACAGGACAACATCACCAAGAAGACCGGCTACCTCGTGTGCGGTGAGGGTGCGGGCATGACGAAGAGAAATAAAGCTGAGCAGTACGGCATCGAGATCATCAGTGCCGATGAGTTCGAGAATATGTTCAAGGGAGAAGAGTAATGGCATTGGCGAACGGCTGGGTAATCGCGTGCCCGAAGGATTGCGCCGGAGACTCCGACGCGCTCGGTGACTGCACTCTATATATCGAGTACTTTAAGAGAATCAAAGACGTTCCAGGCAAGAAGGACAACACGCCAGGCAGGCCGAACAACGGTGAGGTGCGCGACACCCTCGCAAGCGGCTGGTTCGATGACGCGGGGCAAGTCGACGAATTCGGAAAGCAACCGTGGTATCCCTACAGGAATCGAATCCGTGAGGTCGTTGTCCTGGATACCTGGGCTCCGGAGAGCGGTAGATACCTGTTCGACGGGCTGACCCAATGCAAGTCGTTCGACCTATTGAAACTCGATACATCGGATTGCACGACCCTGGAGGGCATGTTCAGGGGATGTTCAAGCGTCACGGAGCTTTTTGATCTCGACCGTCTTGACACCTCAAACGTCGAGAACACGTCCTATATGTTCCTCAACTGCTTAGCGCTTAAGGCTGTCAGCATCTCGGGCTGGGAAACGTCCAAGATCTCGGACGTCAACCAGATGCTCAGCGGTTGTTCAACCTACATTCTCGCAACCGAGGGGCAGCGCGAGTTCCTGAACAAAATCACCGGCTCCACGCAGCACGGAATTTGGACCCGCAACCTTTCGTAGCCCAGATCAAAATACCGGTTGTTTCCAGAAATCCTCTAGACGCCTTCTAGAGGATTTCTGGAAATGCAAATAACTTTAGATTCCGAGTGTATCGACCGGAGCAACAACGATGCCTTCGCTAGTTACGTGAGCCGGCATACCAAACGGAAGCGTACTTTTGTACGCGACCGACGATTGAACGTCAGATTGCCGCTTAGGGGCGTTTGCAGCGTCGGCTACGATAGGTCGTCTTCGTAGGGCATCAGGTCTGCCAGATAGCCTTTCTCCTTGAGCATGGCCTCGATCTCGTCGAGGGTTTGCTCATCCTCTGCCGCAATGCGATGGAAGTGATAGCCGCTGGTTACCGTCAGCAGCGGAAAGCTCTTGCCGCTCTCGATATCGTGCAGGTAGCGCTCAACATCGCGACGATTGCGGATGTCCAAGTCGGCCGTGATCTTGCCGTACACGCGGTGATTGACGATCACGTTGAGCACGGAGCCGCCGACGTCGACGATACTCGTGAGCTCATCGCCTGCCTGCTCCACGCTGTGGCGAACCTTGACCAAGCGCGTGGGCACGGCGGGGCTGCTGGGAGCCTCCTGCAGCACATAACCACGGTTGGTTGCCACGACATCGTGCCCATCGGCACGCAACAGGGCAATATCCTGAACCACGACCTGACGGCTCACGCCAACCTCGCGGGCAAGTGCACTGCCCGAAACGGGCTCCTTGGCTTCCTCGAGCACGCCCATGATGGCACGGCGACGCTCGCGGGCGTTCATTATTTACCGTCCAGCAGACGCAGGTGCTTAAGCGAGAGGTCGAGAATCGGCGCAGAGTGCGTCAACGCCCCCGAGCTAATAAAGTCGACGCCCAGGTCGGCCAGGGCGCGGATATTGCTGGCATCCACATTGCCCGAGCACTCGGTCTTGGCGCGGCCGTCGATAAGCTCAATCGCGGCAGCCATGTCGTCGTGGGTCATGTTGTCGAGCATGATGATGTCGGCACCGGCCTCCACGGCCTCGCGTACCATGTCCAGGTTCTCGCACTCGATCTCGACCGTCGTGGTAAACGATGCGTGGGCGCGTGCCATCTCGATCGCACGCGTCACGCCGCCGGCTGCGTCGATATGGTTGTCCTTGAGCATGACAGCCGTCGACAGGTTGTAGCGGTGGTTGCTGCCGCCACCGATCTCGACCGCGGCCTTCTCGAAGACGCGCATGCCCGGTGTGGTCTTGCGCGTGTCGACAAGCACGGTCTTGGTACCCTCGAGCGCCGCCGCCATTCGGTGCGTATAGGTGGCGATGCCGCTCATGCGCTGCAGGTAGTTGAGCGCCACACGCTCGCCCGAAAGCAGCACGCGCGCGTCGCCGCGCACCTGGCCCACGTGGTCGCCGGCGTGCACCTCGTCACCGTCGGCAACATCGAACAACACGGAGCTCTGCGGATCCAGCAGCTCAAAGGTGCGGGCGAACACGTCCAGGCCGGCGATGATGCCGTCGGCCTTAGCGATGAGCTCCACCGTGGCGGGGCGCGCCGTGGGGCACACGCTCGCCGTGCTCACGTCCTCAAAGGTAATGTCCTCGCGCAGGGCCTGCAGAATCAGATCATCGACGACGAGCTTCATGGTAATGGGATTCATGGTCTACTCCTCCACGGCCTGCGTACCGGCGGCACGGGCCAAATCATCGATTGCCAGGGTGTCGGCGCTCAGGGCGCGATGGCGTCCATCGAGCGCGGGCTCGCCTGCCTGCTCCACGGCAAGCGACTCGCCGGTGCGCATGCGCCAAGCAGCGCGGCGACCCCAGACCAGTGCTTCGAGCAGGCTGTTGGAAGCTAGGCGATTCTTGCCGTGAACGCCGTTGCAGGCCGTCTCGCCGGCGGCGTAGAGCTCGGGCATCGAGGTGCGGCCGTCCTTGTCGACCCACACGCCGCCCATAAAGTAGTGCTGCGTGGGCGTGACGGGAATGGGTTCATCCAGGATGTCGCGACCGTCCTCAAGGCAGCGCGCGCGGATGTTGGCGAAGTGCCCGGTCACCACGTCGCGCTCGACGGGGGCAAAGCTCAGCCACTCGTGCTCGGTGCCGTCCTGCTTCATCTGCTCGCGAATAGCGGCGGCGACCACGTCGCGCGGCTGCAGCTCGTCGGTAAAGCGCTCGCCGGCGGCGTTGAGCAGAATCGCGCCCTCGCCGCGGCAGCTCTCGCTGATCAGGAAGGTGCGGCCCGGCTGCGGCGAGAACAGTCCCGTGGGGTGAATCTGCACGTAGTCAAGATGCTCCATCGTAATGCCGTGCTCCTGCGCGATGTAGCAGGCGTCGCCGGTGAGCTGCGGGTAGTTGGTGGAGTGGTCGTATACGCCGCCGATACCGCCCGTCGCCCACAACGTGTGGCGAGCATGAATCTCAAACGGCTCGCCGGTATGCGCGCCCTCGGCGGCATTTACCAGTTCGTCGGCGGGGCGGACCGAGTTGTCCTCGTCCACCGCAACAGCGACGACACCAGTGCACACCGTGGCCCCATCGCGCTCGGCCGTCAGGATGTCGGTCATGGCCACGTGCTCAAGAATCTGCACGTTGTCCAGCTTGCGGACGGCCTGGAGCAACTTGGTCGTGATCTCCTTGCCCGTAATGTCGGCATGGAAGGCGATGCGCGGGCGGCTGTGCGCGCCCTCGCGGGTAAAGTCGAGGCTGCCGTCGGCCTTGCGCTCAAAGTCCACGCCCATCGCCAGCAGGTCGTTGATGACCGAGCGGCTCGAGCGAATCATGATGTCTACGCTCTCGCGGCGGTTCTCGTAGTGACCGGCGTGCATGGTGTCCTCAAAGAAGGCATCGTAGTCCGAGCCCTCGGGAAGCACGCAGATGCCGCCCTGTGCGAGCATCGAGTCGCACTCGTCGACCGCGCCCTTGGAGAGCATGATCACGCGCGCGCTCGTCGGCAGATTGAGGGCAGCGTATAGGCCCGCCACGCCGCAGCCGGCAATGACGACGTCGCACTCCATGTCGGGGTATTGCTTGGTTTCCACAGGAATCCTCTCCCTTGTGATGTGACATAAGGGACCGTCCCTCATGCAACATTGTTCTAGCGCGCTGCGTACTCGAGCATACGGTCGAGCGTGAGCTTGGCCTGGTCTGCCGCCTCGTCCGAGACGCCGATCTGCACCTCGCCCTCGCCCGTCTCCAGGCAGCGCACGAGCTTCTCGAGCGTGATGAGATCCATGTTGACGCAGGTGGGCTGCACCGCGGGGAAGTAGAACTTCTTGCCAGTGCCCTGGCAGCGGCGCTCGAGCTCGTAGAGCACGCCGCGGACCGTCACGATAATGAACTCGCTCGCGTCGGACTCCTCGGCATACTTGATGATGCCGGCGGTGGAGCCGATGTAGTCGGCCTCGGCCAGAACGTCGGCCTTGCACTCAGGATGCGCCAGCACGAGCGCGTCGGGGTGGGCCTCCGTCACGTCGACGATCTGCTCGACGGTGATGATGTGATGGCGCGGGCAGTAGCCGTTGTTGAGGATGACGTGCTTTTGCGGCACCTGCTCGGCTACGAAGCGGCCCAGGTTTTGGTCGGGAATGAACAGGATATGCTGCTGCGGCAGCTCGGACACGATCTTGACGGCGTTGGAGCTGGTGACGCACACGTCACTCCAGCTCTTGATCTCGACCGTCGAGTTGACGTAGCAGACCACGGCAAGGTCGTCACCGTACTCGGCGCGGGCGGCGTCGACCGTCTCGCGCTTGACCATGTGAGCCATGGGGCAGTCCGCGCCCGGCTCGGGCAGCAGCACGGTCTTAGTGGGATTGAGCAGTTTGGCGCTCTCGCCCATAAACTCCACGCCGCACAGCACGATGGTCTGCTGCGGCAGGCTTTTAGCGAGCTTAGCCAGGTAGAAGCTGTCGCCGACGTAATCAGCCACGGCCTGCACCTCGGGCGCCACGTAATAGTGCGCCAGAATCACCGCGTCGCGTTGGATTTTTAGTTGCTGAATGGCCTCGACGAGCTCTGCGGGCACCAGCGCCGCGCGCTCCGTTGCCGTCGTTGCCGATGCCAGGCCGGCCGCAATATCGCGTGCAAGCTCCGATGCATCCATGTTCGCGCTCTGTGCCATCAAGGCCCCTCTCTTTTGGCGAATCTTGGGGCTTTAGTATGACACCTAGGTTTACAGCTGACAAGACAGCTGTAAACCTAGGTGTAAAGCTGAAATAAAGATTCAATCATGTGTCAGGTCCATTTTCGAACTGGCAAGCTGAGGATAGCCGAGCTCTCGATAGCGCAGGAGGCATCTTTCGCCACCGCAATACCGCTCGGCGCGAGTTGCGCGACGTGGGGCGCAAATGGGACACGCCTCCGCGAGCGGTCCGCACCCAATGTGGCAAAATCGAACTACTAAGGGGGCTCAGAATGCTCAAGATTATTGCCTGCGACGACGACGTCGCTTTTCTAGATAGACTGCACCGGATGATCGACCGTTGGTCGAGCGAGACGGGCACGGCGGTCGATGTTGCGCTCGTCACGCGCGGCGAGGACCTGCTGGCGCGCCATGCCGCGTCGCGCGCCGACATCATCCTGCTCGACATGATCATGCCGCTCGTCAACGGCATGGACACCGCGCGCGAACTGCGCCAGGCCGATACCGCCGTGCGCCTGGTGTTCCTCACCTCGTCGCCCGAGTTCGCGCTGGAATCCTACGAGGTCCGCGCCTTCGACTACCTGCTCAAGCCCGTGACTTACGAACGCCTGGCGCAGTTACTCGACGAGCTTTCGAGCATGCGCCCGGCGGCAACCGACGAGCTCGTGATCAAAACTTCCTTTGGCTACCACGCCCTGCGCCTGTCCGACATCGAATATGCCGAAGCGCGCAACAAGCACGTGGTCTTCCACCTGCGCGACGGACGCGATATCGAGGCACTCGAGTCATTCCGCAGCGTCGAGGACCGTTTGGTGCAAAATGCCACCTTCTTTAAATGCCACCGCAGCTACCAGGTCAACCTGCGCAATATCGATCACTTTGACCGCACGGACATCGTCATGCGCTCGGGCGCGTGCATCCCGCTTTCGCGCAGCTGCAAGCAGGGATTCCAAGACGCCTACTTTGCGGCGCGCTTTGAGGGTGGGAGACACTGATGGTCTCCTCGGTCGAAATGGTCCTTTGGGCAATCCACCACGCCACGACGCTGCTCTTTGGCGTCTTTGCCTCGGCGGCGCTGTGCGGTGTCGAGATCAACCGGCGTCATGCGCTTGAACTGGTGCTGGTCGGTGCCGTAACCGGATGCGCATTTGGCCTCGCCAATGCCGTCGGCGGCGAGCTTTTCGCCCGCCAGGTATATCCGATCGTCGTGCATCTGCCGCTCGTCATCTATTTGTGCGCGCGCTACCGCCTGAGCCCGCTGCTTGCCGTGCTCGGCATTACGAGTGCCTATCTGAGCTGCCAGTTCAGCAATTGGATGGGCATCGCCGCATTTGCCGCAACCGATTCTCAGATCGCGTACTATCTGGCGCGCATCGCGACCACACTCGCCGTCTTTGCCGTCCTGTTGCATTGGGCCGGCGACATCGGTCCGCGCTTGGCGATTAAAAGCACCACCGAGCTGGGCATCCTTTTAATCCTGCCGCTCGTCTATTACGTCTTTGACTATGCCACCAACGTCTACACCACGCTGTTCCACTCGGGCTCGGTGGTAACGGTTGAGTTTTTGGCATTTGCGCTCTGTGCCTTCTATCTTATGTTTCTTGCCGTTTACCTGCGCGAATACGAAGAAAAGGAAACCGCCGAGCGAGAGCGCTGGATGCTCGAAACCCGCGACAGCGCCGCCATCAAAGAGCTCGAGGCTTGGCGTCAATCTGGGCGCGAGCTGTCGATTCTTCGCCACGACATGCGCCACTTCCTACGCGGCCTGGCCGCTTTAATTAAGGAGGGCCACACCGACGAGGCGCTCGATCGCATCGACGAACTCTGCGAAGCCGGCGACCGCACCGCCGTACGCCGCTTCTGCGCCAACGAGACCGTAAACATCGCGCTTTCGTCATTTAACTCGGATATCAATAGAAACGGCATTACCGCCAACCTGCGCGCCGCCGTACCCGAAACCATCCACGTAGGTGAAGCCGACCTGTTTAGCGTGCTCTCAAATGCCTTGGAAAACGCTATCACCGCCGCAAGCACCGCACCCCAAGGAAAGCGATTCGTCGACTTTGACCTGCGATTAGAGGACGGCCAGCTGCTGCTGTTAGTTTCCAACACGTTTGACCGCGCGCCGCGCATGGTCGACGGCATGCCCGTAGCCGGGCACACCGGACACGGCTTTGGAACCAAGAGCATTAAGCTTGCCGTCGAACGCATGAACGGCAACTGCCAGTTCCGCATTAACGGCGATCGGTTTGAGCTGCGCGCTGTGATGTAGAAGTGCGGCGCCGATCTCGAGGCGCGCCTTGCCCGCCAGACAATCGCTCGCCGGCGCCAATCCGCTACAGCGGAGCGGCTGCCGGGGTCAGCTGCTTGATGTATGCCCACATGCGCTGCTTGGCGGCCTTGTCGGTGAGTGCCGCCTCAAAGCCGTCGAGCGCGAGCACGCGGCGGCCCTGCACATGGGCGACCAGGCCGGGCTTGAGCATAGCGGTATCGAAGTCGTCGATTGCCACAAGCATGTCGGCATAGGTCTCGCGCATGGTATCGGCCGCGCGATCGTCCAGCAGCAGAACCGCCTCGGGGTCCAAAGCCTCAAGCGCCTCACGGAACAGCTCGCACGGCAGAGTCTCGCCCACCGCGACCGCTCCGTCACCCACGCCGGCGACGCTTGCCAGCACGCAAAAATCCTCGGGCGCGTAGCCGATGGCCCCAAGCGCCTTGCGCAACGCCGCGCCATCCGGGCCGGCGGCAAGCTCGCCACCCGAACGCTCGGCCTCGTCCAAATCGCCTTTGACCAGCACGATCGGCGAGCACGCGTTGCCCGCGATACGCACGCCACGGCCCGCGAGCGATGCGAGCTCCTGCTCGGTCGCCTGGGCGATGGCTTCTTTTTTCTGGCTTTGTGACGTGGGCATGCGCTCTCCAATCGTTTGCGTGCCCACCATTATATAAAAGAGCCGCCCGCGAGTGGTTGCTTTGCGGGCGGCTGGGTATAAGCACGGTCGTACTGAGTTTTACGCGGCCGAGCCGCGTCGCATTATGGAGGTCACCATGGCTGACATTAAGCAGATTACCCCCGAGAACTTCGATTCCGTCGTTAACGACAGCCTGCCCGTGCTGGTCGATTTTTGGGCACCGTGGTGCGGTCCCTGCCGCTCCCTCTCGCCCATCGTTGACGAGGTTGCCGATGAGCTGGCGGGCAAGCTTGCCGTTGCCAAATGCAACGTCGACGACAACCAGGACCTGGCCATGAAGTATGGCGTCATGAGCATCCCCACGCTGATTGTGTTTAAGAACGGCGAGGAGATTGACCGCTCGGTTGGCGCTCTGCCCAAGACGAGGCTGCAGGCGCTGCTGGAGAAGCATCTGTAATACGCTTGTTACTTACCCGCCGTCCATGAGCGCTTTTGCACCGCTCGCCGGACTTCTGGATGCACCGAGTGCAACCACGGATAGTATGGTAGTCACAAACAGCCCCCAGTGAACGGGTGCGGGTCGCACAGACTCGTACCCGTTTTCTTATGCAGCTGCGCGCAGAGCGGGCGTAGTAAAATCTGAACCACTGAACTGCCCCATACAAAAGGAGATTTTCCATGCATGATGTTGGAATGAACATGAGCCAGCTTGCCATGAGCGTCAAACAGGTCGACGACACCATCGAGCTCGCTCATGAGTGGAGCCATCAGCTGCTGCATGCGACCGAGAATTTTGACATGGAGCGCATCGGCGCCAAGCTCGAGGCCGCCATGGCCGCGCTGCACGAGGCGCATGACGCGCTCGAGGGCTACGAGGAAGCCATCGAGGCCGACCACAACTCCGTCGGCTCCGTGAAGCTGGTGTAACGTGGCCGAACATGAGCACGGCTGCGGGTACGAGCACGAGCATCCGCACGGGGCGGATGGTGACGCAGGCTGCCACTGTAGTGGCTCCGGCTCCGAGCTGGTCCGCTTTTCGGTTACCGCACCGGACGACCTGCTGCGCCGTTTTGACGAACAGATCGCGCGCCGCGGCGACGTGGCCAACCGCTCCGAGGCCGTGCGCGACCTGATTCGCGCCTCGATCGCCAAGGAGCAGATGCGCACGCCCGATGAGCATGTTATCGGGTCGCTCACCATGATCTACGACCACCATACCGGCGACCTGACGCGCCGTCTGGACGAAGTGCAGCACGACTACACCGACGAGATCGTATCGACCATGCACGTGCATCTGGATCACCACAACTGTTTGGAGATTCTGGCGCTCAAGGGTCGTGGCGAGCGCGTCTACGAACTAGCCGACCGCCTGCTGGGCCTGCGCGGCGTTAAGCACGGCGAGCTCACCTGCGCCGCCACCAAGCAGAGCCTGGGGCTATAGCGGGATTTCCCGCAGCGCACCTGCCAAAAAGGGACAGGTTTGTTTTGGCAGGTTTAGAAGTTTTACCTACCAAAATAAACCTGTCCCTTTTTGGTCGGTTTTGATGAGGGGTGTCGCATGCGGCATGCGCATATTCATGTGACGGGCATTGTGCAGGGCGTTGGCATGCGACCGTTTGTGTATCGCGAGGCCATGGCACATGGCATTTGTGGATGGGTGCTCAATGCGGGCGACGGCGTGCATATCGAGGCGCACGCTCCGGCCGATGCGCTCGATGCTTTTGTTGCCGCGCTTTCTGAGCATGCGCCTGCGGCAGCCCGCGTAGAGCATGTCGAGGTTGTGGACTTGGCAGCCAACGGTTGGGATGCCGCCAACGAACAGGGCTTTCGCATCGTAGCATCGCAGGACCAGACCGCGCACACGACGCTCGTCTCGCCCGATATCGCCACCTGTGACGATTGCCTGCGCGAGTTGTTCGATCCCGCCGACCGACGCTATCACTACCCCTTTATCAACTGCACTAACTGCGGCCCACGCTTTACCATCATCCGATCGCTGCCTTATGACCGAGCGGCCACGTCGATGGATTGTTTTCCCATGTGTCCCAAGTGCGCTGCGGAGTATGTCGACCCACTCGACCGGCGTTTTCACGCGCAGCCCGATGCCTGCTTTGATTGCGGGCCGCATATTACGTGGCGCGAGGCTGTAAACGGCAATGCGTGCGGGAATTCGTCCGCGACACCGGCCGTCGGCACCACACGCGAGGCCAGCGACGCTATCATCGAGCGCTGCGTTGAGCTGCTGGCCAGCGGTGGCATCGTCGCCATCAAGGGCCTGGGCGGATTCCATCTAGCCTGTGACGCTGCCAACGAGCAGGCGGTGGCCGAGTTGCGCCGTCGCAAACGCCGCAGCAACAAACCACTTGCCGTCATGGTACGTAGTCTTGCTGATACCGAGCGCCTGTGTCATATCGATGATGCTGAACGCGATCTGCTCGCTGGCAGTATCCGTCCCATCGTGCTGCTGCGCCGGCGCACTGTTAGCGAGGACAACGACGGTTCCCCCGACATCCTCGCCCTCGCGCCATCTGTCGCGCACGACCTGCCCGAGCTCGGCGTCATGCTCCCCTATACGCCGCTTCAACATCTGTTGCTTGCCGCGGCAGAAGTCTGCGGTATGCACGCGCTCGTCATGACCAGCGGAAACCTGAGCGAAGAACCCATCGAGACCGACGACGACCTTGCCTGGGAACACCTCGTTGCCGCCGGCATCGCCGACGCGTTGCTCGGTAACGACCGCGCGATTCTCTCGCGCTATGACGATTCCGTGGTGCGCGTGGTCGACGGCGCCGTTATGCCCGTGCGCCGCGCTCGGGGATATGCACCCCAGCCGCTGCCGTTGCCGGCGCTCGACGGCGCTCCGTCCTGCGTGCTCGCCTGCGGGCCACAACAAAAGGCCACGATTGCGCTCACACGTGAAGGGACGAACGGCGAGGCGCCCTGTTTTGTGTCGCAGCATATCGGCGATGTTGAAAACGGCGGGACCTTCGATGCCTGGAACGCCGCGCGCACGCGCTTGGAAGATCTCTTTGATTTGGCGCCCGCCGCCTTGGCCTGCGATGTACACCCCAGCTATCTATCGGGCCAGTGGGCGCGCGAGCAGGCGCGAAAATGCAATCTGCCGCTCGTCGAGGTGCAGCACCATCATGCGCATATCGCGAGCGTAATGGCCGAGGCCATCGCCGCGGGCCAGCTTACAACCGACGCGCGCGTCCTTGGCATCGCCTTTGACGGCACCGGCGCCGGCACCGATGGGACCATTTGGGGCGGCGAGTTTCTTGTTGCCAGCCTTGGCGGCTTTGAACGCGCCGCGCATTTGCGCACCTGGGCGCTCCCCGGCGGGGCGGCCTCCGTGCGCGACGCCCGCCGCAACGCCTTTGCCCTGCTCAGTGAGCTCGGTCTGCTCGAGCACCCAGGTGCCGCTCGGCTTTTGGACAGCCTCGACGAGCAAACGCGCAGCGTGACAGCCACCATGATCGAGCGCGGCATCAACAGCCCGCGTACCAGCAGCATGGGGCGTCTCTTTGATGCCGCGGCAGCAATTCTGGGCATCTGCGACAAGGCAACCTACGAGGGCGAACCCGCCATCGAGCTTGAGGCCGCCGCCTGGCGCGCGCTCGACAACGAAATCGCCCATTTTCCCGACAACAACGCCGGCTATTTCGCATCTGGCCCATCGTGGCTGGACGGCCCCTATGTTCTGGACCAGAAAGCACTCTTTGAGGCACTTTTGGGAGGAATTGAAGCCGGAGCGCCCGCCGACAGGCTCGCACTCGATTTCCATGTCTCCGTCGCGCGCTCCTCGGCGCGCATCGCCAGCGATATCTGCGTGCACGAGGGCATCGACACCGTCGCGCTCTCGGGCGGCGTCTTCATGAACCGACTTCTGCTTCAACTCCTCACCCGCGAGCTCAAAAGCGCAGGCCTTACTGCCCTCGTCCCCCAAACCGTGCCCGTTAACGACGGCTGCATCGCCTACGGTCAGGCGGCAGTCGCACGCGCTCGCCTCGCGCAGATTGCATCACAGTAGCTCGCCCTCGCACGCCGCCGCGCCCAGCCGTCTCACAGGCGTAACGCGTTTGCCCGCGAACCCCGCGAGCGCTACCATCAACTGATGGATTATTAAGCGCCCATCCAGCGCAAAGCGTATAAAAGGGGAACAATATGTGCCTTGCCGTTCCCGGCAAAGTAGTCAAACGCGACGACGACCTCAAGGCCACCGTCGACATGATGGGCATCGAGCGCCCCGTGTCGCTGAGACTCGTGCCGACGGCGCAGGTAGGCGACTATATTCTCGTACACGCCGGCTTTGGCATCCAGATCGTCGACGAGCAGGAAGCGCAAGAAACGCTCGAGCTCGTTAATGCCATGACCGAACTGGCCGAAGAAGACCAACTGGCCAGCAACCCGGCCGAGGCATACTAGTGGCGGCCGGACAGCCGGCGCGCTCCGGTATCGACTTTTCGGCATTTCGCGATTCCAAGCTGGCTCGCAAGCTCATCGAGCGCATTCATGAGCTTGCCGGCGACCGCGCCATCAACCTTATGGAAGTCTGCGGCACGCATACCGTGAGTATCGGGCGCTATGGCTTTCGCTCCATTATGCCTGCCGGGCTCAAACTGCTGAGCGGTCCGGGTTGCCCCGTCTGCGTTACCGCCAACCGCGACATCGACCACGCAATCGCGCTCGCCAACATAGACGGCGCCATCATCACCACCTTTGGCGACATGATGCGCGTGCCCGGGTCATCCACCTCGCTCGCTGCGCAAAAGGCGGCAGGGCGTGACATTCGCATCGTCTACTCCCCGCTCGACGCGCTCGACATTGCCGAGCAAAACCCCGATCGCCCGGTCATTTTTATGGGCGTGGGCTTTGAGACCACAACGCCCACCATCGCCGCCGCCATTTTGGAGGCCGATGCACGCGGACTCCAGAACTTCTCGGTCTACTGCGCCCACAAGACCACGCCGCCGGCGCTGCGCGCCATCGCCAACGATCCCGAGACCACTATCGACGGCTTTATCCTGCCGGGCCACGTCGCCACCATCACGGGCTTAGCCCCCTTTGGCTTTTTGGTCGACGAGTTTAAGACTCCAGGCGTGGTAACGGGATTTGAGCCGGTCGACATCTTGCAGGGTATCTGCATGCTGGTCCAGATGGTTGTTGAGGGGCAACCCGCGATCGACAACGCCTACCGTCGCGGCGTCAATGCCGACGGCAATCCTGTGGCGCGCCAGCTGGTCGAGCAGGTATTTGAGCCGTGCGATACCACGTGGCGCGGGCTGGGATCGATTGCGGCTTCGGGACTCGCCATTCGTCCCGAGTTTTCGCACTTTGATGCCAGCATGCGCTTTGACGTGTCCATCGAGCCGACGGTCGAGCCACGCGGGTGCCGCTGCGGCGACGTGCTGCGCGGGGCCATTACGCCGAGCGACTGCCCCCTGTTCGACCACGCTTGTACGCCCGAGCATCCCGTCGGCCCCTGCATGGTGAGCTCCGAGGGCAGCTGCGCAGCATATTTCCGCTACCGAGGCTAATAGGTTCCGCCGTTCTAACGAACGGCGGACCAGTCGACGCTGCGCCTCACCCATATAATTCCACCCACGATTGGAGTTTTCGATATGTCCCATAGCGTTACCGATAGCACCGTCCTGCTGGGCCACGGCTCCGGCGGCCAGATGATGAAACGCATCATCGACGAGGTCTTTTTGGATGCCTTTGGGTCGCCCGAGCTACTCGAGGGCAACGATGCCGGCGTCGCCGCACTGCCCGCGAGCGGGCGCATCGCCATGTCGACCGACAGCTTTGTCGTCTCGCCCCAGTTCTTCCCCGGCGGCAACATCGGTCGCCTTGCCGTGTGCGGAACCGTCAACGACGTCGCGACCTCGGGCGCCAACGTGCGCTACCTATCGTGCGGCTTTATCCTCGAAGAGGGTTATCCCATGGACAAGCTGCGTCAGATCGTGCAGACCATGGCCGAGACGGCGCGCGAGGCGGGCGTGGCGATTATCACCGGCGACACCAAAGTGGTTGAGCGCGGCGGGGCCGACGGCGTCTACATCAATACCGCCGGCGTGGGCGAAGTGCCCGCGGGTGTGGCGCTCAGTGGCGCAAACTGCCAGCCCGGCGATGTCATCCTGGTGTCGGGCACACTCGGCGACCACGGCATCGCCATCATGAGCCAACGCGAGGGCTTGGCGTTTTCGAGCAACATCGAAAGCGATGCCGCGCCGCTCAACCACCTGATAGCCGACGTTCTGGCCGCAGCCCCCGACACGCGCTGTTTCCGCGACCCCACGCGCGGCGGCCTTGCATCCACACTCAATGAGTTTGCGCAGGCCAGCGGCGTTGCGATGGAGGTCGATGAGGACGCCGTGCCCGCGCGTCCCGATGTGCAGGCGGCTTGCGAGATGCTCGGCTATGACGTGCTGCAGGTGGCAAACGAGGGCAAGATGGTCGCCGTGGTGCCAGCCGAGCAGGCCGATGCGGCTCTAGCCGCCATGCGTACTGCCCGCTACGGCGAGAACGCCGCGATTATCGGCCGCGTGCTGCCGCTTGGATCGGACGCTCGACCCGCCGTGCGCGTACGCACCGGCTGGGGCTCAACCCGCATCCTCGACATGCTTGTGGGAGAACAGCTGCCAAGGATTTGCTAAGCGGAACCGCACGGTCGGCGCGATGTGGCTAGACATCCCTGGAGATGTTCAGATTCCAAGCACGCCCAACGCATAAGCCCAGTATTATGAGGTGCGTTTTGAAACCCAATGACGGGAGCTTTCATGGCAGCAGCTTTTTCCCATGTGATCTTTGATCTGGACGGCACCATCCTCAACACGCTCGAGGACCTGGCGGCCGCCGGCAACCATACCTGCGAAATGCACGGCTGGCCCACGTTTGCCGTTGACGAATACCGCTACAAGGTGGGAAACGGCATGCTCAAGCTGGTTGAGCGCTTTATGCCTGCCGAGTATGTGGGCGACGGCCGCATGTTTGAGCAGACGCTTGCCGAGTTTAGGGCTTACTACGGCGAGCACAAGGAGGACCACACCGCCCCTTATGCCGGTACGATCGAGATGCTCGACCGCCTGCGCGCCGCGGGTGTGCAGCTTGCCGTGCTCACCAACAAGGACCACGTCTCGGCGGCTCCGCTTATCGAGAAGTACTTTGGTCCCGACCGCTTTGCGCTGGTCCAGGGCCGTGTCGATGCGTTTCCGCCCAAGCCCGAAGCGCCCGTCACGCTGCATGTGATGGAAGCGCTGGGCGCTGACCCGGCAACCACGCTCTATGTGGGCGATTCCAATGTCGACGTCCTGACCGGTCACAATGCCGGCCTCAAGAGCGCGGGCGTCAGCTGGGGCTTCCGCGGCCGCGCAGAGCTGGAGGCCGCCGGCGCCGACTACGTGGTAGACACCCAGGCAGAGCTCGCGGCGCTGGTGCTGGGCGAGTAGCGAGCGGCACTGCTTAACGTAGCTGCGACAATTCTTCCGCGAGGAAAGCGCGTCCCGTTTTGGAGCTCCGAAATGGGATGCGCTTTCCGTTTGCGGCGCGTCGGGGAAACGGTATCCCGTTTCAGAGCAATATTCCGGGTCGCACTTTCCGCAACCAACCCCATCCGGAAACCGAGACCCGGAATTCGACCAAAAACCGGGCCACATTTTCCCGAGCACTCGATGCAACGTTGGACAAAGGGGACAGGTTCATATGCGCCAAGGAGTGTCCCCAACTGTCGGCAGAAAAGGAGCGTCCCCAAGTGCCGCCCCAATGACTACCATGGCAACGCCGCAGGTAGAGGACGGACAGCGAAAACGCCCCTAAGCGAGCAAGGTGACGTGAAATGAAAGGGCGCTGACCTTCTGGTCGCGCCCTTGAAATTGAACGTCAGATTGCCGCTTAGGGGCGTTTGCAGCGTCAACTGGTTACGCGGTTCGTAGAACCGCGTAACCCCCTAGTTCATCATCGCATTCATCATCTCGTTGGTTGCGGAATCGTCAGCAGACCACTCGCCGTCGTCATTGGCGGTGTACTTGAAGGTGACCGTGGTGTCCTTGGTCTTAGCAGCCTTGGTCACATCGACCATAACCTGACCGGCCATCTTGTACAACTCGTCATCGGAAGGCATCGAATCGAGCGCGGCGACCTTCTCCTGATACTGGGTGGCAAAATCCTCAACGATCTGGTTCATGGACTTGCAGGTAATGGTGACCTCGGCAGTTGCGGTGCCCTTGTCCTCGTCGACCGTCACGTCGCCGATCTTGTAGTCAAAGCCCTCGAGATAGCTCTTGGCATACTCCTTGGGATCGATGCCCAGCTGCTCGAACTCGTCGCCCGAAGCCTCTTCCAGACCGGCGAGGAAATCGTCTCCGCCATTCTTAACCTCATCAAACTGAGTCGTAAGGTCCTTGGTGATGAGCTCCTCGACCGAAGGGCCTCCGCAGCCGGAAAGTAGGACCACGCACGCAACCAAGACGGCCATGAGGGGCGCAAGCAGCAGCTTCTTTTTCATGTTATTCCTCCCAATGAGCGGCACCGCGCTTCCCGGACACGGCGCACGTTGTAATAAGGTAAGCCCATAGTATCCACTTATGAACACCCTCGGCAGTACGAAGGCGCGGTCGGTTCGTTTTAGTATCCGAACGGTCTGTAGACTTGCCCAACGTGCAATAAACGCGTGCACCCGGTCTAATAAAAAGGGTGGCCGGACAATCCAACCACCCTAAAACATCCTCTGGACGTTACAGCTTACTTGCGGACGACCTTGACGATGGCATCGCCGGCGGCGACGGCGGACTCGGCCTCGACGGCGAGCTCGACATCGGCAAACTCGGCGGTGTTGGACACGGCCACGACGACGCAGTCCTTGTAACCGGCAGCGGCGATCTTGGCGCGGTCGATCTTGAGTATGGGCTGGCCAGCCTTCACGACGTCGTCGGCCTTGACGAAGCCCTCGAAGCCGTCGCCGTTCATATTGACGGTATCGACGCCAACGTGCACCAGAACCTCGATGCCGCTATCGGACTGCAGGCCCACGGCGTGACCCATGGTGACGGTCACCTTGCCGTCGCAGGGAGCGTAGACCAGGTCGTCCTCGGGCCACACGGCGCAACCCTTGCCCAGAACCTCGCCACCAAAAACGGGATCGGGCACGTCGGCCATCTTGATGACCTTGCCTTTGACAGGCGAGCACAGCACGTCGGCGCCGGCAGAAGCAGAGATGGAGGCCGGAGCAGCAGCGGCAGGCTCGGCCTTCTTCTTGAACATGTCAAACAGACCCATACATTTTCTCCTCTTGATTAAGCGCAACGTTTTGCGCATGCCTATGGTGATTATAGTGCCAAATGGCCAAAATACTAAGGCGAGGGCTCGAATCGCAAGCCCTTCCCGGTAGTGCTCGTGGGATGAGCATCTCCTTTGCATCGCGGGTCGATAAGCCGAGTATCGCCTGCGCAGGTCATGGAGCGCATGGAGGGGCTCTACCAGAACACGCTGGCCGAGACGCAGGAGCTGCTCGACCCCACGCAGCTCGACCACGCCACCAAACTCATCGCGAACGCCCGACAGGTCGACATCTACACGGGCTCGCACAATCTCTATCCAGCGGGAATGTTCCGCGATCGCCTGCTCTCCGTCGGTAAAAGCGCGACGTGCCACGACAATGTCGAAGCCCAGGTGCGCACGGCGCTCGCCTCGGGCCCCGACCATGTGGCAATCGTCATCTCCTACAGCGGCCTTGCCCCCAACCTCAAGGACATCTTACCGATCCTCAGCAGTCGGCATGTCCCGGTCATCGTTATCGGCACGCCTCATTGCGCACGCATTCACCCTGGCTTTGCCGCCTACCTCACGGTGAGTGACCACGAGAGCATGACGCATCGCATCACGCAGTTCGCGAGCCACATCGCCGTGCAATACGTGCTCGATTCGCTCTACAGCAGCTACTTCGCCAAAGACTACGCCCGCTGCTCCGAGTTCCTAGAGCGCTCGTTTCCCTACACCCGCCTGCCCGGACTCAAGTAGCGACGAGCGTGGATTTTTGGACGCTTAACTAACGAGCGTGGATAATCTTCCACTTTGAGGCCGCACACAGGCCAAAACCGGGAGATTATCCACGCTCATTTCTGCCTAGTCATTGGGGACGTTCTTAAACGACCAGTCAAACAAGAACGTCCCCAACGACTACCCCGAGGAGTGTCCCAAACTGCCGGCAGAAAAGGAACGTCCCCAGGTGCCGCATCCGGAGCAAGGCAACGCCGCAGGTAGAGGACGGACAGCGAGCGGGCCGCATTTGAGACAAGGTGACGTGAAACGAAAGGGCGCTGACCTTCTGGTCGCGCCCTTGAAGTTGAACGTCAGATTGTCCAAATGCGGCCCGCGCAGCGTCGAGCTGTTACGGCGTTTGGTAAAACGCCGTAACTAACGAGCTCCGTACTGCTCGTAGTAGGCGTCGATGGCGGTCTTGAGCTCGTCGTCGATGACAACCTTGCCGTCGATCTCGTGGTTGTAGAGGGTCGCGACGACCTCGGCCATGGAGACGATGCTCGCGACGGGGAAACCGTACTTGGCCTCGATCTCCTTCTGCGCGGTGGTCACACCGCCCTTGCCGACCTCCATGCGGTTGAGGGACACGATCAGGCCCTTGATCTCGACATCGGCAGCAGCCTTGACCTTGGGATAGGTCTCGTCGATGGACTTGCCGCTGGTGGTAACGTCCTCGACCATGACCACACGGTCGCCGTCCTTGGGCTCATAACCCAGCAGGTTGCCCTTATCGGCACCGTGGTCCTTGGCCTCCTTGCGGTCGCAGCAGTACTTGACCTCCTTGCCGTACAGCTCGTGGTAGGCAATTGCGGTCACGACGGCCAGCGGAATACCCTTGTAGGCCGGTCCAAACAGCACGTCAAAGTCGTCGCCAAAGTTATCGTGGATGGCCTGGGCGTAATACTCGCCCAGCTTCTTGAGCTGATAGCCCGTCACGTAAGCGCCGGCGTTCATAAAGAACGGGGACTGACGGCCGCTCTTGAGCGTAAAGCTGCCGAACTTAAGGACGTCGGACTCGACCATAAACTTGATGAACTCTTGCTTGTAAGCCTCCATGCGGGCTCCTCTCGTAATCGCGTGCGTGCTCTTCAGTTTAGCGCAGGCGAGGCGTCGATGTGAGCGCGCTTTGGGGCCACGGCATTCTGTAAAGGCTTTGTCAGGGGGAATGGTTTTCCGAACAATGGGGTTGACATGTCAAACCCCCTCATCAAGAATACGGGCGGATTAAAAAGGGGTACGAGATACCCAAAGCGCGCTGCGCTCAGCCTTTAGGAGGTGTGCCATGGAAGGCAGTCCTAGTCGAAAAACCTGCATGTCGCCCTCGGCACGCCGCGAGGACTCCGCACACGCATAAACGCCACCGGCAGATCGTCAACCCCCCCCACAAAGGTGCCTGTCCCCTTTGTGGTAGTTCGTGAGCTTGACGTGAGCGACATCTAGGTTTTTTGCAACTCAATACGACACGTACGCTAACTCCCTTCAACAAGGAGGACCCTATGCTGATGCTCAAAACCGCCACGGTTCTCGAAGCCATCTCCAAGCGCCGCCGCACGGCGCGCCCTGCCGCTCGCACCGGCCTGTCCAAGAACACCATATTCGCCGCCACCCATAGCGCCGAGGACGCTCTCGTACTGCTTGACGCCACGGCAAACGGCCTCACCGCCGAGCAGGCAACCGAGCGCCTGGATGCCGCCGGCCCCAACACCATCGAAGCGCCGACCAAGACGCTCGCCCGCCGCATCGCCGACGCGTTCATCGATCCCTTCGCCGGCATCCTCGCCGCGCTCGCGCTGGTCTCACTCTACATCGACGTGCTCGCCGTGCCCGAGCCGCAGCGCGACCCCTCCACGGTCATCGTCATCAGCATCATGCTGCTGGTATCGGGCGGCATGAAGTTTATCCAGGAAGCCCGCAGCGGCAATGCGGCAGAGGCCCTCAAGGACCTGGTCTCCAACACTTGCACCGCCCTGCGCGACGACGAGCGCATCGAGATCCTCTTCGACGAGCTCGTCCCCGGCGATGTGATCCGCCTCTCTGCCGGCGATATGGTGCCAGCAGATGCCCGCGTCATCACCGCGCGCGACCTGTTTGTCATCGAGTCCGCACTCACCGGCGAGAGCGAGGCAGTCGAGAAGACCGCTGCCGTCACCGTCGTCGAGGGTGCCGACGGCTCCGCGCCGCCACTCTCTGCCTGCAAGAACATCGTCTTTACCGGCACCTCCGTGCAAAACGGCACCGCCATGGCGCTTGTCGTTGCCACCGGCTCGGACACCTACCTGGGCGGCATCGCCAAGATACTCAACGGGTGCGGCGAAAAGAGCGCGTTTGACCGCGGCGTCTCGAGCGTCTCCATGTTGCTCGTACGCCTCATGCTCGTTATGGCGCCGGCCGTCTTTGCCATCAACGCCGCCACCAAGGGCAACGTCATCGACGCGCTGCTGTTCGCCACGAGCGTGGCCGTGGGCATCACGCCGCAGATGCTCCCCGTCATCGTGACCACGAGCCTGTCGCAGGGCGCCAAGGACCTCGCCCGTCGCCAGGTTATCGTCAAGGAGCTGCCGGCGATTCAAAACCTGGGCGCCATGGACGTCCTGTGCTGCGACAAGACCGGCACCCTCACCGAAGACCGCATCGTGCTCGAGCGCTACCTCAACACCGATGGCAACGAGGACGCGCGCGTGCTGCGCCATGCGTTTTTGAACAGCTTCTTCCAGACCGGCCTCAAAAATCTTATCGACCTGGCCGTAATCGACCGTGCCGATGTGACACCCTCGACCGTCGCACCCGATTCCATGCTGGGCCAGAGCCTGCGCGACCGCTACACCAAGGTCGACGAGGTTCCCTTCGATTTCTCGCGCCGTCGCCTGAGCGTAGTTGTCTCCGACGCCCAAGGCAAAACCCAGATGGTTACCAAGGGAGCTGCCGAGGAAATGCTCGAGATCTGCTCCTTTGTCGAGGTCGATGGCATCGCCCGGCCGCTCGCCGAAGACAAGCTCGCCCAGATTCGCAAGCAGGTCGCCGATCTTAACGCCGAGGGCCTGCGCGTGATTGCCGTGGCACAGAAGACCGATCCGCGCTGCGTGGGCGAGTTTGGCATCGCCGACGAATGCGACATGGTACTGATGGGCTTTTTGGCCTTCCTCGATCCGCCCAAAGCAAGTGCCGCGGGAGCCGTCGCCACGCTCGAAGCCAAGGGCGTGGCGGTCAAGGTCCTGACCGGCGACAACGACCGCGTCGCCGCCACCGTCTGCGAGCAGATTGGTATCGATGCGAGCAACGTCTTGCTCGGCTCCGAGATCGATGCACTCGATGACGCCGAGCTTGCCGAGCGCGCCGAGAAAACCCACCTCTTCGCCAAGCTCTCGCCAGTGCAGAAGGCACGCCTGGTGCGCGTCATGCGCGAGATGCTCGACCACACCGTGGGCTTTATGGGCGACGGCATCAACGACGCCGCCGCCATGCGTGCGAGCGATTGCGGCATCTCGGTCGATTCGGCCGTCGACATTGCCAAGGAATCCGCCGATATCATCTTGCTTCAGAAGGACCTGGGCGTGCTCGAACGCGGCATCATCGAAGGCCGCCGCACCTACGGCAACCTGCTCAAGTACCTCAAGACCACAGTGAGCTCCAACTTTGGCAACGTGCTGTCCGTGACCGTCGCAAGCCTGTTCTTGCCGTTTTTGCCCATGAGTGCCCTGCAGCTGGTGCTGCTGTCGCTCGTCTACGAGATCGTGTGCATCACGCTACCGTGGGACACCGTCGATGACGCCTGGACTGCCCGTCCGCGCTCCTGGGACGCCGCGTCCATCAAGGGCTTTATGCTCGAGCTGGGCCCCGTGAGCTCGCTGTTTGACATCGTGACCTTCGCCGCGCTCTTCTTTGTGGTGTGCCCCGCCGCCGTGGGCGCAAGTTGGGCCGAGCTCGCCGCTACGAGCAATGTCGCGAGCATGGCGACCTTTGCCGCGCTCTTCCAGAGTGGCTGGTTTATCGAGTCCATGTGGTCGCAGACGCTCGTGATCCACATGCTGCGCTCCCCGCGCCTGCCGAGCCCACGTGACCACGCCGCGCCGGCACTGTGCGCTCTCACCGTGCTAGGCCTGGCGCTTGTCACCTGGCTGCCGGCAAGCCCCATCGCCGATGCACTCGGCCTCACGACGCTACCCGCGAGCTTTTTCGCGCTGCTCATCGGCATCGTTACCGCCTATATCGCGCTCACCCAGCTGGCAAAGCGCCGCTACATCGTCCGCCACGGCGAGCTGCTGTAGCAAGCAGGCGGAAAGCACCCTGCCAGCTGCCGACGTCGACGCCGCAGCCTATCCCCTCAGCAGTTGCGGTGAAATAGTTCCTGTTTAAAGTCCCACGACCTTGATTTAGGGACTATTCCACCGCAACTTATTGGGGGATTAGCTAGTCTTGGGGTGTCCAGGACCAGAAGAAGTTGATGAGGGCTACGCGCGAGGAGGCACCGGTCTTTTTGTTGATCGAGGCGATGTGGCGGTAGAGTGTGGAGCGCGAAAGGAAGAGTGCCGCCGCAACGTCCTGCATGCTGTCGTCCGAAACGACCAGCGCCTCCAGAACATCGCGCTCGCGCTTGGTGAGCCCAAAGGTGGCAACGAAGCCGTCGAGCCGATCGTCAAACGAAAGCTCCGGCGGCTCCAGGGGCACCGTGTCGGTCTGATCGGGTGCACGGCTCACGCCAAGATCGTCGGTAGCAAAAGCCAGCCCGCCATGTGTCGCCTCGCGCTCGCCGTCTTGCCCAAACTGTCCCAACAGCGAAATCGCGATGCCGACGAACAGCACGAACACGACACCCACCGCCGTCAGCACATTTTGACTCGAGATGATCGCCACCGCCGGAGCCGTCACGAGTATCGAGCAAACGTTGTTGATAACACGGCCCATGCACGGCCACAGATACGCCCAGCGGGCATACATCGAAATCGCGGCGAACTTCGCGGTGAAGAACACCACGAAAAAGCCCGTGCCAAGGTAAAAGATAATCGTGGCGGCAAGCGTATTGCCACCGTTGCCATCGGTGATAAGCACAAAGAACGAGAGCGTGGACAGCATGGCGGCGCACGTCATGATGATATTCATATACGAACGCCCACGCAGGTCATACAGGACGCCGGCGGCAAGGGCGCTCACAACCAGCAGCAAGCGCGGCCAGTCGCCCAGGTCGATGGCGCCGGCGGCATGCGAAGTCGTAAGGCCGGCATTGAGAGCCGCGAACGCGCCGGTGAGGCAGGCGGTCGCCACCGTCAGCCGCGCCACGGCACCCTGGAAGGTTGCCTTTGCCTCGGGGTCATCGCGCCACCTGGTGCCACGCTCCGACGCATCGACCGACAGCTCGGCAATCTCGGCCTCGAACTCGGGTGCAGACTCATCGCGCAATTTAGCTCGACGGGTACCGTGAAGCAGCCCAACCAGCGCAATCGCACAGGCGGTGAGGACAACTGCTGGGGAATGCCCGCAGGCATCACCATATGGTTGAGCACCTGTACCAAAATGCCCGCAGCATAAGAAACCGCCACGGCGCGCGCCAAACAGGGTGTCTGCGCAAAACGCCGCGCCAGATTGGCATGGGCAGTCGACCCGCAGTAGCCCAGGGCGCAGCACGCCACCAAACCGCCGGCAATCACGACCTGAAACTGCACTGCCATAATCATCAGCAACAATG
The DNA here is from genome assembly GCA_036304905.1 of Collinsella sp. Lineage (GTDB taxonomy): Bacteria > Actinomycetota > Coriobacteriia > Coriobacteriales > Coriobacteriaceae > Collinsella. The sequence goes on from JAXIXR010000003.1 coordinate 58,141, forward strand.
CCGACACCAATAGCACGCCTGTAATATCGCTTGTCGCATCGATCGACTGGGGACGGCGATAATACAGAAATGGGCACACGAAAAAGCCGATCACGCTCGCGCCGACAACGATGCTCTCGTAGATGACGACCTCACTCGATGGCACGAACTCGGCTATGCGCACATCAAAGAGATACTCGCACGCCAAAAACGTGAAGAAGAACAGCGCCAGGCATATAATCTCCCGAATGCCCCGACGCAAATATGCGGTTGTGTCTCCCGTGCCCCTCATGGTTAACCCCCGGCCGCTCAATTGTCTGGAATTCTATTTTAATAAAGAACCAGTCTCAATATCGAAACCAAGCTCGAAATGCTGCTAATTCGGCCCCAGTCGTCCACATCACGCCGCGATTTTGAGCCGCATGGCCCAGAAGGGACACGCGCAACGCCACTTCCTTGATGGGCATCCCGATGCAAACGCGCCCGGCAAGCATTAACTGCTCGCCGGGCGCCTTGCCGTCTGCGGATTTTGGGACATGCGGCCCGCTTTTTCGACCCATCTGTCGGTACACTAAAGGGACTATGGGTACCCGCGAGCGACATATCGGCCACGCGGCCGCCCGGACCGCGCCGGTTGCGGATCCCAGGGGTGGCAGGCTCTTCGCCATGCCGCGATTCCTTGTTGGCATAACACATCAGGTGTACCGTCACCGCGTCTTTGCTATCGCCGGCGCCATCACCGCGCTGTTCCTCATGCTTTTGGCGGTCTTGCCGGCGCTGTTTGCCTTCGACCCCAAACTTTCTAACGCCGTGCCCGCCTATAGCAAGGTGTCCGAAGAGGTCGTGGATGCGCTCGCCCATTCGAGCTCTCTCCCGCTGCTTGTCGCCGCAATTGTATTTTCGATCTGGGGCGTATCGGTCTATCTGCGCTGTTTGGACTATGTGTTGCGTCGCCGCCTTGTGGCCATCGCCACCATCTGCGCCCTGTGGATGATCGAAGTCATTCTCAAGTACAAGTCGTTCACGCCGTTCTATGCCACCGTGCTGTGGTACCTGTACTACGTGCCCATGACGCTCATTCCGCTGCTCTACCAGCTCTGCGGCCTGCGCCTTGCGGGCCTGGAGCAACACCGCCTGGGGCGCCGCTACTGCGCTGCGCTGTGGATTGCGGCCATCCTGCTTATCGGATTTGTGCTCACCAACGATTTTCATCAGCAGGTCTTCCGCTTTGACCGTACAAGCGACACCTGGAGTAACGATTACACGTACGGCTGGGGTTATTTTGTCGTTCTCGTGTGGACGGTCTTCGACTTCGTGGCCTTTTTTATCCTGGTTGGTCGGTCCTCGTCCTTTCGCATCCAGCGTTTCTCGGGCACGGCGGCGCTCGTACTGCTGGGTGGCGCATTCTTTGCCGTCTCGTATGCGTTGCGCGTGCCCTGGGCATGGAGGCTCAACTTTTCGCTCGTCTATTGCGTCCTGTGCGTGGTGGCGATGGAAATCTGTCTCGATTGCGGTGTCATTCCGTCGTATCACGACATCGCCGGCATCTTCGACACCTTGCCGCTCGACCTCAAAGTCCTAACGCGCGACCTGCAGGAGGTCTATGCCACGCCGGTGTCAAAGCCAATGCCGGTAGGCGTGCGCGAGGAGTTGCGGACCCAGGAGCACGGCCGCGGCCGTGCCTTTGCCGTGGCGTCCGATCCCAATGTGATGTACCGTGCCTTTCCGCTGCTGGGTGGATCGGCGCTGCTTGCCCAAGACGTGTCGGAGCTCAACGAGCTTAACCGTGAACTGGCACATCGTCGAATGGAGCTGCAGCGTCAAAACGAGCTGCTCGCCGCCGACTACGACCTTAAGGCGCATTTGGCAGATCAAGAGGCCGAGACCTTGCTGGTCCAAGACGTGGACCAGGCGCTTGCCCGCGCGCTCGAAGAGATGTACGACCTGCTGGGCTCGTTGCCACCGTTGACCGACGAAGCGTCTTCGCACGAGCGTTACCGCATGCTGCAGCGCGCCAAGATGCTCGTCGCCTATTGCAAGCGCAAGGGGTCGCTCACGTTGGCACAGCACGGGGAGAGCGGTTTTGATCGCGACCGCATTCAGCTCATCGCCAACGAGCTCGCAAGTGACCTGCGCACGATCGATGTCGATTGCGCCTCGATTATCGCCATACGGCGCCCGTTGCACGCCAGTACGGTAAGCGCCCTGTACGACTGCGTGTATGACTTTGCGTTTTTTGCCTACACCACCGACCATCCGGCGCTTATGTATCACTTGGGCGACCATGACCGATGCAGTGTCGAGCTGCGCGCCACGCTTTTTTCCAACGATGATGAAGATCTTTCGCAGACGCTCGCTGCGCAAGAGCTCGAAAGCGCTCTGCAAGGGCGCAACGTGGCATACCGCCTTGAGGGCGAGCCCGGCCAGCTGCACATGATTGTCTTGATGCCGAGGGCGGGTGAGTGACGATGCAGATTTCGCTCGTTCTTCCCCAAATCGTTGCGCTCGATGTTGTCTTTGCCCTGGCTGCGTGCCTGCAGACGATCCACGTCCCGCTCATCGCATCGCGCCGCTCGCCCTATAACCGTAAGGTGATTTGCGCCTACGAGGCGAGCCTTGTGCTTCACCTGGTGGTTTCGGCGCTCATCTTATTCGCGTCGTCTGGCTCGTATCTGGTGGCGCCGCTTGACGTTTGCGCCAGGGCAATGGGCGGAGCGTTGTGGCTCAATGCCGCAATCTTTGCCTATGGCGTGGTACTTATGGTGCACTATCGTCGCCTCGTCATGCTGGCCGAACTGTTGCTTGTTGTCGCCGTTACACCACCGGTGGTTTTTGCCATGGGCTCGGCGTGGACCGTTGTCCTTATCGCAGGGGGAGCGTTCTTCCTGTTCCGCTCCATCGCGGCGCTCTTGATGGACGTCCGTAACCGCCAAGAGGATATCACCATGTTCTCGACGATCGAGACCATCAACGTGATTCCCGTGGGCATCCTGTATCTGGACCCGAGGGGCCGTCCGCTGCTCATGAACCGCTGCATGCGCAAAAACCTGGTGGAACTTCATATGCCCACCGACCTAGGCGACATGAGCAGCACATGGAACGACCTGCGCAAACTGAGCATGCAAATGCCCGAAAGCAGCAGGAACCGTGTGCGGATTAATCTGGACCGCTTTGGTGAGGCGCGTGCGGTGGTCGAGGTCTCTCCCGCCGAGATTCGCCTGTTTGTGCGCGATCGCGTTATGGTTTCGGGCCGTTCGTTCGAGCGCATTATCGGTCTTGATGTGACAGAGTACGCGCATGCTCATGACCGCCTGGCGCAAGCCAACCACCTGCTTGAGCTTGCGGGCCAAGAGCTCCAGGCCCAGATCGAAGAAGCTAAAAAGGTTGCCGACAATGCGGCCTACCTACGTATGCGTGCCCGCGTGCACGACGTGATCGGGCAGCGCCTGTCCATTCTTCATCGCTATTTGGAGGAGGGACGTTTGGACGATGAGTCGCTCGAGCAGATTGACCCGTTGCTGCGCTCAATCGCCGCCGATTTGCGCAGTGGCGGTGCCAGCGAGCCTGCAGAGCAGCTGGGTGATATCGTCCATGCTTTTGGCCTGGTGAGTGTGCAGATCGATGTTGAGGGTGTGCTGCCCGAGGACGCGCGTGTCGCCGCCGCATTTTTGCAGATTATCCGCGAGGCCTCGACCAATGCCACCAAGCATGCGCAGGCACATCGGGTCCACGTGCGTCTGTGGCAGGAGGGGGCGGATGCTGGAGCCGTCGCGCGCATGACGATTTCTAACGATGGGTCCCCGGCCCCCGTATCGTATCGCGAGGGAACGGGTATCCCAGGTATGAGGCATGTCGCACAAGATCTGGGTGGCAGCCTAGAGGTCCACGCCGCCCCGCCCTTTACGCTTGCGGTGTCCATTCCGCTTAACGCCAACGACACGTCCCAAAGGAGAAGCTCATGATCCGCGTTCTTATAGTCGAAGACCAGGCCATTCTGCGCGAGAGCCTGGCACGCTCCGTTGGTGACCAGCCCGATATGACCGTCGTCGCCGCGATTGCCGATGCCTCCGAGGCCTTGGGCGTCGCACTCAGGGAGCGCCCGGACATGATACTGATGGACGTGTGCACCGAACACGATTCAAACGGCATCGTGGCGGCGGCGCGCATCAAGGAGCAGCTGCCCGAGTGTCGCATCATTATCATGACGGGCATGCCCGAGATCACCTTTGTCGATCAGGCTCGCGAGGCGGGCGTCGATAGCTTTGTGTACAAGAACGTCGGTATCGACGAGCTGTTCGCTGTGATGCGCTCCACGCTGGCGGGCTATTGCACGTTTCCCAAGCCGCCCGAGAGCATTTTTTCGGGCACGGCGGCCCTCGACGATGTCGAGCTATCGATTTTGCGCCTTGCCTGCGAGGGCAAAAGTCGTCGCGAGATCGCGGCCGAGCTGTTTATGAGCGAGGGCACCATCAAGCGCCGCATTTCGGAGATCCTGAGCAAGACTGGCTACGACAACATCATGCGTCTTGCCGTGCATGCGGTGACCGAAGGCAGTATCGTCCCCAATATGGAGCGCCCGTAGTCGGTGCGCCGCCCGTGCTCCAACGCCAAAGATAGGCCGCCCGCCGTTTCGCATCTAAAAACGGCGGGCGGCCTGCTTGTATGGGCAGTGCTGTCGGCATAAAGCGGCGGGGCCGCAGGATTATCTCCTGCGGTCCCGCCTGACATGTGCGCGGATGTGTCCGCCAATCCGCGGCTATCGGTGTCTGCCGTTACGCGATGGTTGCGCTGTAAGAGGCGACGTCCTCGTAGGAATCGGTCAGGTAGGCGTCGATGCCGATGGTCGTATTGACCAGGTCGTCAAGGCTGTCAAGCTCGCCGTTCGAGAACGTGAATTCCTCGGTGGCGTTGGTGCCGGGCATCAGGTGAGCCGAGAACCAGGGTTCCTTCATGGTGCCGTTGACGTTGGTCTTGCCGGAAGGAGCGTAGAAGGTCAGGTCCTTGTCGCTCTTGTTGGTGATGTTGACGACAAAGCCGATGTCGCCCCAGTCGTCCTTGAACTTCTCGGTGATGGTGATGGTGCACAGATCGTCATCGGCGACGGTGACGGCGGGGGAGATTTCGACGCTCTGGACATCGTCGTCTTCGACGGCCTCATCGATCTCATCTTCCTTCTCGGCCGCCTCGCGATCCTTCTTCACCGTACCGGACAGGTCCTTGTCGGACTTGGTGAAGATAAACTTGTCGCCGTCCACCTCCAGGACGAGCTTGTCGTCCTTGAGCTTCAGATCGTGCGATTCATCTTCGGCGGTGACGGTTGCGGTGGTGGCGTCCTTGGCCTCCCACTTAAGGTCGACAACCTCAAGGAACAGGTCGAGGGTGCCTGTGCCGTCCTCATCGAGGATCAGGATGCAGTTGACGCCCCACTCTTCGAGCATATCCATGTACTCATCGGTGAGCTCTTCGCCATCCAAGGTTCCACCCGAGTACTGCCAGCTGCCGACGAAGTTGGCCTTGGGGTCTTTGCCGCCGCCGCTGCAGCCCGTCAGGGCAAAGGCGAGCGCCAGGGCGCATGTCAGAAATGCGAGTACGGACTTTTTGAACGTTGTCTTCATGGTGTCCTCCTTTATCGAACGAAACCCATAGAAGCAAATGCGGGGGTGGCGGACCTCCCCGCCAATTACCAGATAGAGGGGTTAGGGCCTGGGCGTTCCGCAGTTGCTGCAGAACTTGCCGCCGTTTTCGCTGCCGCAGTTGGGGCAGAACCACTTGGCCGGTGTCGGGGCGGGTGCGGGGCTGCCGCATTCCGAGCAGAACTTGCCGGTGTTGGTGGCACCGCAGCTGCAGGTCCACGTGCCGGCCGCGGGGGCAGCGGCAGGAGCCGGTGCGGGGGCGGGTGCCGGAGCTGGCTGTAGGGCAGCCTGCTGCTGTGCCTGGCCGGCGGCGAACAGCTGGCTGGCGTTCATGCCGCCCATGCCGCCCGCCATGCCCATGCCCATAAAGCCGGCCATCGCGCCGTTGGGGTTGGCGGCTGCCGCGCGCATCGCATCGCTCTGGGCGCTGGCGATGTTGGCGGCTGCCATGGTGGGATCGCGCATGACCGCGGCCTTCTGCAGGTCCTTGATCATCTGCTCGTCTTCTTGCGAGGCGGCGATGGAGTTGACGCCAAAGCTCACGATTTCGACACCACGCAGGTCGCGCCAGTCGGCCGAGAGGACCTCGTTGAGCGCGCGGGCGAGCTCGGTGGTGTGACCGGGGATGGCGCTGTAGCGAATGCCCATCTCCGAGATCTTGGCAAAGGCGGGCTGCAGAGCGGTGAGCAGCTCGGACTTAAGCTGGCTGTCGATCTTATCGCGCGTGTAGCTATCGGTCACGTTGCCGCACACGTTGGTGTAGAACAGCAGCGGGTTGGTGATGCGGTACGAATACTCGCCGTTGCAGCGCACGGAGATGTCGACGTCCAGGCCAATGTTGTTATCGACCACGCGGAAGGGCACGGGCGAGGCGGTGCCGTACTTGTTGCCGATGATCTCCTTGGTGTTAATGAAGTAGACGCGCTGATCTTTGCCCGCGTCGCCGCCAAAGGTAAAGCGGCTGCCGATATTGGCGAACGTCTCCTTGATGGAGTCGCCCAGGTTGCCGCTAAAGACGCTCGGCTCGCTGCCGGTGTCAAAGACAAACTCGCCGGGCTCCAGCGCGACCTCGATGATCTTGCCGTTTTGCACCACGAGCATGCCCTGGCCGTCGTTGACGGCGATGACGGAGCCGTTGGAGATGACGTTGTCCTCGCCGCGCGTGTTGGAGCTGCGGCCGCCGGTGCGCTTGCTGCCCTTGCAGGCCAAGACATCAGCGGGCATCGATTCGCAATAGATAAATTCCTTCCACTGGTCGGCCATGACGCCGCCGGCAGCTCCCAATCCAGCTTTCAAGAGTCCCATGGTGATCTTCCTTTCTCGTCAAAGGCCGGGTGGTATTGGTCAGAATGGCTAATCGTCCTTGTTGTCCTTCATGACAACGGTGGTCTCGGTGTGGCTGAAGGTGTCGTGCTTCTCGGTCAGGTCGAGCTCTCCGCAGTAGTAGTCGGCGTGGGTTGCCTCGTTGGCCGTCTTGAGCTGGCCTACCAGCAACACGTCCGCGATGATTACGATGATCAGTGGCGCGACGATGTTGATGAGGATGCCCTCGACATCAAAGGTGAGGTAGTCCGGATCGAAGGCGTTCTCTCCCATAAAGAGAATCTGGGAGAGGACAAACCCGATCACAAAGAACAGCACCGAGGCGATGGCGAGCTTGGGCTTGGAGCAGGGGAGCTCGCCGACCATGCGACCGGTCTGGCCGTTCATGGCAAACAGATAACTCTTGCCGTTCCACGAGGTGGAAAGCATCCACACGGGGAACAGGGCGTAGTCGCTGTCTTCCCAGGTGTAGTCGAGCTGCTTGCTTTCGACCGTGGCGTCGTCATATTCGTCGACGACGGTCTCGCGCAGGGCCGAGATCGTGCTCTCCTCCATGCGGCGCTCGGCACGTGCCTTGCAGGTCTCGCAATCTTCGTCGTAGCGGTTGGCGATGTAGCCGGGCATATACGCGACCGAAAACGGGCACAGCGCGTCGTAGTCAAACGGCTCGATGGCGTCCATATGGCCGTCGGGCATCTTGGACGATCCGTCGACGGGCACGCGCTCAAACGAGATATTGCCCTTACGGTAGGCGTCGTAGTGGTCGGTGGTCGTGACGGTGCGGTCGGATTCCTCGGTTACAGTCTCGTTGGTCGCATCGAAGTGCACTTCGCCGTCCACGTGGGCACCGTAGAGCCAAAACGGCACGTAGACACCTTGGACTTCGTCGATGTGGTTGCCGGTGACAAAGCTCTTGGGCAGTAGGATCTTGCCCTTGTAGTGGTCTTTGAGCGCGGCCATGACATCGTCGCGCCCGAGCTTAAACGGAATCACCAGGTCGGGTGAGAAGTCGCCCGAGAGCTGGCCGGGTGCCACGGCGGAGTTGCCGCAGTATGGGCAGGTGGTAACGGCGACGGTGCCGTCCGAGACCAGCTCGGCGCCGCATGACGAGCAGATGTAGCCGGCGTTTTGAGCCAGCTCCTGCACGGCATCGTCGACAGCAGGCTTGGGGGCCGCGTCAACGGCCTCGGCTTTGGCATCTGCCTTGTCCTGGCGCTCGCGATAGAGGGCCTCGACTTCTTCGACTTCAAAACGCGAATCGCAGTAGTCGCAGACGAGCTTTTGCTCGGCACTGGCAAAGTGAAGGGGGCCGCCACACGCGGGGCACTGATAGTTGACGCTCTCGAAGGCCATGATCGGTCCTTTCGCTGCCGGAGGCTATGCGCCGATGGCGCCGCCGCAGTATTCGCAGCGCCCACTGGCATCGGGAATGGTGGTTGCGCCGCAGAAGGGGCAGGTGACCGCGGTCTTGGGGGCCTTGGCGGCCACGACGCTGTCGCGCGTTTCCTGGCGCAGCTGTACCAGCGCGTCGCGAACTTCGGTTGCCTGGCGCTTGGCCTCGCGGTATTCGATGGAACCGCGCTGATCGATGGTGGAGTCGTTCACGCGCAGGTTGATCTCGGTAAAGTACGGCGTGTTGACGTGGATGGTCAGATTAAAATCGTAATCCAGGTCGTAGCGCGGCGGGTTGTAGCTCTCACGCTCGCCGTCCTTGGTCTCGCGATAGATCTCGGTGCGATGCTCGTCGATATCCATATCGCAGCCGAGTACCTGTGAGAACTCGATGATGTCGGGATTGGCGTCGCGCCAGCGGCTCTGCGAAGTGATGATTAGCAGGCCCGCGTCCTCATCGAGCATGATGTTGGTGCGCCCGGCAGAGAGCGTGCGTGTGGGGTTGAACGACGCCAGACGCTCGGCATTGGCCTCGCGGTAGGCGAGTTGCTCGCGGATATCGTCCGCGGTGCTGGAGCGATAGCCGTGGAAGTAGGGGGAGAGCTTGCCGGCGCACTCTTTGCACAGGTAGCCTTCGCTGATCTTGGTCTTTCCCAAAAGTCCCAGCTCGGTACCGCAAATCGCGCACTCTTTCTTCTCGAACATCTTGTCAAAGAAGCCCATGGTTGCCTCCCATCAACAGGTAGCGTGTGTCACTTTTGATGATGGGGGAGTGCGCGATCTTTCACGATACCCAGACGGCTCAACGAGTCTCCACAACTGGGACACATGGCCCATTTTTGACTAGTCGTTGGGTGTTCCTATAGTTTTGTCAACCGTCGGGGCTACTCCCGGTAGGGCACCCGGTCGCGCATCACGGCGTATATCGCCCTGAGCCGCTTCCTCGCGACGGCCTTGAGCGCCCGCCCGTGCCCCATGCCCCGC
>JAXIXR010000004.1:0-11837 GCA_036304905.1 Collinsella sp.
GCGGGGCATGGGGCACGGGCGGGCGCTCAAGGCCGTCGCGAGGAAGCGGCTCAGGGCGATATACGCCGTGATGCGCGACCGGGTGCCCTACCGGGAGTAGCCCCGACGGTTGACAAAACTATAGGAACACCCAACGACTAGGCATGAAAAAGGCAAGGCATAAACCTTCTGGTCATGCCTTGCCTTTTGAATGACAAATTATCGCTCTGGACGGCGCGCAGCATCGACCGAGCGGCGGAACCTCTAGAGCAAGGTAACGCTAAAGCTGCGCTTGTCCGTCTCGCCGGGAGCCAAGGTGATGGTGTTGACCTTGTGCTCAAAGACGTCGTCCTCGGTGTCCGTGGTGGTATGACCGGTCCAGGGCTCGAGCGCCACAAACGGGGCGTCGTTGGCGGCAGACCACACGCCGATGTACTTAAAGCCCTCAAAGTCGATCTTGACGCCGTGGCCCGACTTGCGGCCGCGCAGCGTGAGCGTGGAGCCCGGGGTATCGGTGAACATGATGGCGTCGTTATCGAAGCTGCGGTGCGTGATGGGCAGCACGTCCGAGTTATCGGGAGCCTTGTAGCTACCCTCGAACGTCATGAGGCCATCGGGCGTGATGATGGGGGCCTCGTTGGTCCAAGCCTCGGTAAATGCCAGCTCGTAATCCTCGAACGCCTCGTCCTCGGCACCGGGAGCAGGTACGTTAAATGCGGGGTGGCCGCCCACCGAGAACGGCAGGTCCACGTCGCCGGTATTGGTGACGGCAAAGGTCTGGGTAAGTGTGGCGTCACCAGTCAGGGCATAGGTCATGTTGAGCTTAAAGTGGAACGGAAAGGCCTTGAGCGACTCGGGCGTGTCGGTGATCTCGTACGTTACCGAGGAGCCGTCCTCCGAAACCTCGACCAGCTTGTGCTCGACGATGCGCGCGAGGCCGTGGCGCGGCATCTCGCAGGTGCCAGCCGCAGACGTCGCCGTGTTGTTGCGCAGCGAGCCCACAATGGGGAACAGGATGGGCGCATGCTTGCCCCAAAAGGCGGGGTCGCCCTGCCACAGATACTCGTTGCCGTTGAGGGCAAGGCTCGTGAGCTGAGCGCCCATGGAATCGATGGCCGCGGTGAGGCTGCCGCGCTTGATGGTAGTGACGGTAGACATGCTGCTTCCTCCAAAAGTAAACAATAGTGTCGAGGGCTATTGTCCCACTCTTGGCGGCGGGGTTGAGCGACAGGCGCAGTTATTGAGCAATAGCGTAAAGGTCAAACCCGCCCTGCGGAGTGCTATCGACCGTATCGGGCGCCTGCGAGTTAAAGCTCACGGGAACCATGCGCTTTGAGGCGCGGAAGCGCGTGCCGTCGGTGGCGACGGGCGGTTCGTCGACGGTGAGCTCGTAGTCGCCGGGCTTGAGCTCGATGCCGTCACCAGCGGAATTGACGTATTGATACTCGTCAATCGTCTGCCCTTTGAGCGTACGCCCCACGATGTGGATGAGCATTTGGCTGTCGCCACGCGCGGTGTCCCACATCGCGCCGTCCTTGACCTCGACCGACACATGTACCGAGCGCGTGCGGCTGAGCGATTGCTCGACAGACATCTCGACCTTGGCGGCGTCTTGACGCTGCTGCTCGACATGGCTCCAAACGCTACCGATTGCCGAGCAGGCGATAACGCCGGCCATGAAGGCGATGAGGATGGGGCCGAGCGGAGAACGGCGGCCCGCGTCTTCCTCACGAGCCAGGTCGGGGCGATGTGTGGGCGCAGGCTCCTGGGCGCCTTGCGCGGGCACGTCGAGAATGCTGAAGGATGCCGTGCTGTCGGGGTCGATGGTGTGACGCGGCTGCGGGATCTTTGCCGGCGAGATGGACATGTCCGCCGGCTCACCGAGTGTGGCCGTGGCATCGGCCTTAGCCTCATCGGCCTCGGCTTGGGCCCAAGCCTGCTCAAAGGTCAGGGGCTCGGCGGCATCGGAGGCGGCATCAGGCTCGACAGCGGCATCGTTGCCGGTCTCGTCCTCGTCGCTCGACACGTCACGCGACGCGGGCTCGTCCCACTCCTCGTCCGGAGCCTCGCCCTCGCTATACCACCATTCAAAGTTATCGATATCCATACGGGGCGCCCCTTAGGCCTCGCAAATAAACACTCGCTAGTCTTATACCCCCAGACGGCACCGAAGCTCACCCGCGCCGGACACGAAAACCGTCACAACATTCGACGTTTTTCCTCGTTTTCGAGATTTTCATCGAATGTTGTGACGGTTTAGGCGGCAGCCACGCCGCGAATGTGACAAAGAGACTGTCCCTTTGTCACATTCTGTTAGAGTTGCAGGGATTGAATCCCGCTTATTCACGCGACATTGGAGTGACAACCTTGACCGCCGCAACCACGCCAAAAAGTAAGTCAACCGCCGCCGCGCTCTCCCCCGCGCGCACCAAGCTCTGCCTGGCGCTGCTCGTGTTGTTAGGCTTTTCGCTCGGCTGTTCGGAGTTCGTGGTCATCGGCATCGAAAGTGACTTGGCGACGGAACTCGGCGTATCGCTTGCCACCGCAGGCCAACTTATTAGCGTGTTCGCACTGATCTACGCTATCGCGACGCCGGTGCTCGCGCTCAGCACGGGGCGCTTCCGTCGTTACCAACTGCTCGTGTGCTATAGCATCGTCTTTGTGCTCGGCAATCTGGTCATGGCGCTGGCACCCAACTTTCAAGTGCTGTTCGCCTCGCGCATCATCTTGGGCTCCGTCTCGGGCGCACTGCTCGCCGTGGGCGTGACGTATATCCCCGAGCTGCTGTCCCCGCAGCAGACCTCACTCGCCATCTCGGTGGTGTACGGCGCGTTTTCCGTGGCAATGGTCTTTGTCACTTCGATCGGCAAGTTTGTGGCCGACACGCTCGACTGGCACGTGGCCATGTACGGCACGCTGACCTTTGCCGTTCTGATCTGCGGAGCGCTCGTGATGTTTATGCCGCGCGCTGGGCAAACCGACGAGCCCGCCACCTTTCGCGAGCAGGCGGGTCTGCTACGCGAGCCGAGCATCGTCACCGGCATGCTCATCTTTTTGTTTGGCGTGGGGTCGGTCTACGTTTTCTATGGCTACGTGACGCCTTATCTTGAGCAGGTGCTGGGCATGGGCACGGTCGAAGCCAGTACCACGCTCATGGCCTACGGCGTGTTCTGCCTGATCTCGAACATCCTGGGCGGATGGATCGATGCGCGCTTTGGCATGAAGGCGCTGCTTGTGACGTTCGTGCTGCAGGCTGCGGCGTTACTCGGGCTGTTTGCTGTGGGCGGCACCATGCCGCTCGCGCTGGCCTTTGTCTTTAGCTTGGCGCTGCTCATGTACTTGTTCTCGGTGTCGTGCATCACGCACTTCATGGACGTGGCACGCAGCCGCCATCCCAAGTCGATGGTACTCGCAAGTTCGGTTGAGCCCATGGCGTTTAACGTCGGCATCTCGTTTGGCACCGCAGTGGGCGGCGCCGTGGTAAGCAGCATTGGCATTGCGCACGTAGGCGCAGTGGGTGCCGCGTTCTCGCTTGTGGCCTGGGTGCTTACGCTGGTGACGATTAAATTGGCTCACTGGGAGCGCAGGCGGGCAAGGGCGCAGGCGTAGATGCGATACTCGAGCTCGATGATGGCGATCGAAAGGAAACCGCATATGCAACGTGTACTGTTTATCTGCCATGGGAACATCTGTCGCTCGACGATGGCTGAGTCCGTGTTTACCGAGCTAGTGCGGCGCGCCGGGCGCGCGGGCGAGTTTGTCATTGATTCCGCTGCGACCTCGACCGAGGAGATCGGCAACCCGCCACACCACGGCACCATTGCCAAGCTACGCGAGGTCGGGATTCCCGTCGTCGCACATCGCGCACGTCAGGTGCGTCGCGCGGAGTATGGCGACTGGGACCACATTGTCTATATGGACGACGAGAACGCCCGCGCCCTGTACCGAATTTTTGGGAAGGACCCCGATGGCAAGATCTCGCGCCTGCTCGATTGGACCGATCGCCCCGGCGACGTGGCCGACCCCTGGTACACCGGCAATTTCGACGCCACCTACCGCGATGTACTCGCCGGTTGCACCGCCATGCTCGAGCAGCTGTAGGCAAGCGAGGTCGCGGACCACGCCTTCGGCGCGAAACGAGCGTGGATAATCTCCCACACTCATGAATGTGGCAAAGGGACTGCCCCTTTGCCACATCCGGGACTGGCCCTAGACCGGCTTGACCTCCAGCTTTATCCCCTCGGCGCAGGAGTCGCCCAAAACATCCGAAAGGGCCCAGGTCGCATATAGCGGCAAATAGAGAACCGCTCCGTTGCGCTCAACGTTGCCTCTCGAGAAAACGATCCCGAGCCTTACGCCATATTCAGCCGTATCAAGCACATGACCGAGCGCAGCGTGCGCGTGGTAATAGGAGCCCGATTTAACCTCGATCGGAACAGCCGTCCCATCCGGTCCATCGACCACAAAGTCCACTTCACCGCGCTTTTTTGTCTGATAGTAGTAAAGCTGGCGATTTTGGGTAGCCAGCTGCTGGGCCACCACGTTTTCGTAAATGCCGCCCAGATTGGGCTCCTTGCTATCAAGATACGCCGCTTGGGCGACTCCAACGGGGTAGCGCGCCATCAACATGCCCGTATCCGATTGATATAGCTTGAACTGCGATGGCCGTGCCGTCTTGAGCAGGGGCGATTTTGGCTCGGTTACGATATCGGCTTTGAGAGCAACGCCGGCATCGGCAAGCCAGACAAAATCTCGCTGGTACTTCTCGTAGTGAGCCTTGGGGTCAATGGAATTGAGCACGAAACGCTTGTGTTCGCCCTCAAGCATAATGGGGAGCTGATCGTAGATGCTCTGCACCTGAAGGGCACGCCCGCTTGCATACTTGGAAATATCCCGTCGGTACTGTTCGTTGAGCTCGGACTGTAGCTGACGAACAGAGGCAAGGTCGCCCTGCGTGTCAAGGAAACGCTGCACGACCTCCGGCATTCCGCCGACAACGGTATAGGTCCTGAAGTTTGCCATCATCGCGTCATGAATGTAATCAGGAATGGGCCTCTCGCTGATACACGCGTCACGTATCGTTTGGAGAGCCCCCTCGCTCACCCCGGTTGCCCAGCAAAACTCCTCAAAATCGAGCGGGAACATCCTAAGCTCGTGGACATACCCCACGGGATAGGACCTGACGCCCTTGAACTGAGTCCCGAGCATTGACCCCGAAAACGCCCAGCGGCACCTCCCGTCCTCAACAAGGAACTTTGCCATCGTCATGATGTCGGGGGCCTCTTGGACCTCATCGATAAACACGAGCGTTTTGCCTGGTGCAATCGACTTTCCCGAAAGAAGCGTCACCCTGCTGATGAAATCATCGGCATCCCGCGCCTCGAGAAGAGCATCTTTTGCCTGGCGATTTTCCATGAGGTTAAGCTCGATGTAGGTTGCATGGCTGGCTTTGCCAAATGCGCGAATCGAATAGCTTTTGCCGATCTGGCGAGAACCCGTGATGAATAAGGCCTTTTGCTCGGCAGACTTCAGCCAACGCTCCAGCTCTGCCGCTATTTTCCTGCGCAGCATAGGCTCTCTCCTCAGTGTCATCAAATGAAATGCAAAGTTTTATACGCTTGATTATCGATGAAACGCAGAATTTTTAGAACCTAAAATCAAATGAAATGCAGAGATTTGAGATTATAAGCAAAAGAAGGGGCACCACCGGCGAATGTGTCAAAGGGGCTGTCCCTTTGACACATTGCGCTCGACTACTCGTCAACGATCTCGGCAAGCCAGACGTTCAGCGTATCGACCTCGGGGCAGCAGAACTTTGCCGTACCGGGCTCGTTGCCAGGCACAGTTCCGCCATAGCGCAGGATATCGATATAGGGAAAGCCCACATGGCAGGCCATGGCGCACATCTTGCCGCGGTCTCGGTCGAAGTCAAAAACGTCGCCCGGCTTGTGACCATGGTGGCAGCGGCACGCACCCAGCTGATCCACGCAGCTCACGCGGATACGCGGACGCTTGCCACGCGGCGCGCCGAGCGGCTTGTTATCGCCCGCAGGCTTGATGCCGCCCTCGCCAGCATTACTCATGGTCGATCACATCCAGGCAGGCCTCGATGGGAAGGCCGGCCGATTTGTCCTCTTGGTCGGCATTGCGCTCGATAAGCTCTGCCACCACGCGCATGGCATCGGACGTCGCGCGCTGCAGACTCCAGCCTGCCATAACGCGGCCGACGAGCACCGCCGAGAACGTGTCGCCCGTGCCCGGGAAATAGACCGGAATGAGCTCAAAGGGAATCGTAAAGTACTCCCCCGCCACATGGTCGTAACCAATAACCGCGTTCGTGCCATTGACTACGGCGCTCGTAATGACCACCGACTTGGCACCCAGCTCGCGCACGGCGTCCACAAGGGCGCGGGCCTCATCGGGCGTAATTTGCTCGACGATAGGCGTGTCGGTGAGCAAACAGGCCTCGGTGTAGTTGGGAACCGCGTAGTCGGCGCACTCGAGCAGGTGCCGCATAAGGCCAATCGTGGACTCGGGCACGCCCGCATAGAGCTTGCCGTTGTCGCCCATGATGGGGTCGACGAACACCTTGGTGCCCTTTTGCGCACGGCGGTGGCAAAAGTCCGAGATGATGCGCGTCTCTTCCTCGGTCACGATAAAGCCGGTCGAGATGGCGTCGAATTCAAAGCCGAGCTCCTCCCAGATGGCGAGGCTCTGGCGCACGTACTCCGTGGTGTCGTGGATGTAGAACTTGGGGTAGTTGAGCGTGTCGGAAACGAGCGCCGTCGGCAGGTTATGGATACGGTAGCCCATGTGCGACAGCACCGGCAGCATGGCGGAAAGCGCGACCTTGCCGTAGCCGCACATATCGTTGATCAGCAGCAGCTGAGTGTTCTTCATGAGTGTCCCCCTTGGATCGGGCGCGGCGCAACGGCGCCACAGTACAACTAAGTGTAGCGCAGGGGACGTTGCGAGCGGAGTCGAGCAGTGCGAAGGGCAAATTGTTGCGGAAAGGTTACGGAAAATGATCCCTTTTCCTCCGTCCCCAAGGGATTGCATGCACCGAAACGGACCGTGGCGGAATCACAGGTTGAGGACGGACAGCGAAAACGTTTCTAAGCGAGCAAGGTGGCGTGAAAGAGGAGAGCATAGGCCTTGTGGCCATGCCCGACGATTGAACGCCAGATTGCCGCTTAGAAGCGTTTGCAGCGTCGAGCGGTTACGGCGTTTGGTAAAGCGCCGTAACTTAATAAGTTTGGTACCTTGACATTCATTTCTCATGCTCCTAGATTGGTTAGGCACAAAACAATTCCACTACCTAACTAAAGAAAGGAGCAACACTAATTCATGTGCGATGAACCTCTTAACCTTTGTTCGCACGAGCCCGGCGGCGACCCGTCACAGCCGGCGGATGTACCCGAAGCGGTCAGCGCCGAAGACAAACTCGCCAAGCGCATCCTGAGCGGCCTGGGTTTTTGCGGCCATTACATGCATTTTCATGGCGGAGGCGTGTCCGGCAAGGCGCCCATCATCTGCCTGCTGGCCAAGCAGCCCGGCGGCGAGATGTCGCAGCAGGAACTCGGCATGCACTTTGACCTCAAGCCGGGGTCGCTTTCCGAGATCCTGTCCAAGCTCGAGGTCAACGGCCTCATTGAACGCAGCCGTAACCCCAAGGATCGACGGCAACTCACCATTCGCCTGACCGAAACCGGCCGGGAAAACGCCCGCATCGACCAGGCAGCCCGCATTCGCTTTAGGGAACAGGCCTTTAGCGCCCTTACGCACGACGAGCGCGAACAGCTCGCCGAGATGCTCGAAAAAATCCGCGTAACCTGGGAGGAACTGGATGATTAAAACCCTCATGGGAAGCATCCGCGATTACAAGAAGGTCACGATCGCCACGCCGCTGCTGGTGCTTGGCGAGGTGCTCTGCGAAATGATGATCCCGTTTATCACCGCCGACATGATCGACGCCATCAAAGACGGTGCCACCGTCGCCCAGATGCTTCCCACCGCAGGCTTTTTGGTGCTCATCGCACTGACGTCGCTCGCTTTTGGTGCCGCCGCCGGCGTCACCTGCAGTCATGCGAGCTGCGGCTTCGCCAAGAACCTGCGTCACGACCTGTTCTACAAGATCCAGACGTTCAGCTTTGCCAACATCGATGAGTTCTCGAGCTCCTCGCTCGTCACCCGCCTCACCACCGACATCAACAACGTGCAGCAGGCCTTTATGATGCTCATCCGCATCGCCGTGCGCGCGCCGCTGGTGCTGGTCTTTGCCTTTGCCATGGCCTACGCCATGGGCGGCAGCGTCGCCATGGTCTACCTGGTCATCATTCCGCTGCTGGGCTTTGGCCTGTTCTTTATCATCTATAAGGTGCGCCCGATCTTTGCCCGCGTGTTCCGCAAGTACGACGCGCTCAACGAGTCCGTCGAGGAAAACGTCACCGGCATGCGCGTGGTCAAGAGCTACGTGCGCGAAGACTTTGAGAAGGAGAAGTTCGCCACCGCCGCGCGCGACGTCCAGATGGACTTCACCCGCGCCGAGAAGCTGCTCGCCTTTAACAACCCCATGATGAACATCTGCGTCAACGGCGCATTTGTCGTCATCATCTACCTGGGATCCAAGCTCATCATCACGAGCCAGGGCACGCTGTTCGACGTGGGCCAGCTCTCCTCGATCTTTACCTATGGCTTCGCGATCCTCATGAGCCTGATGCAGCTGTCGATGATCTTTGTCATGGTGACCATGGCCGACGAATCGGCGCACCGCATTACCGAGGTGCTGGCCGCCGAGCCCACGATCGCCGATCCCGCCGAGCCCGTGCTCGAGGTTGCCGACGGTTCCATCGACTTTGACCACGTGAGCTTTAAGTATTCCGCGCATGCGAAGCGCCAGGCGCTCGACGATATCGACCTGCACATTAAGAGCGGCGAGACCATCGGTATCATCGGCGGTACCGGCTCGGCCAAGTCCACGCTTGTAAACCTCATCGCCCGCCTGTACGACGCCACCGAAGGCACCGTGCGCGTGGGCGGCATGGACGTACGCGACTACGACCTGGACGCGCTGCGCCACCAGGTGGCCATGGTGCTGCAGAAAAACGTACTGTTTAGCGGCACCATTGCCGAAAACCTGCGCTGGGGCGACCCGAACGCCACCGACGAGGAAGTCCGCGAGGCGGCACATCTGGCCTGCGCCGATGAGTTTGTCGATGGCTTCCCCAAGGGTTATGACACCTGGATCGAGCAGGGCGGCTCCAATGTTTCCGGCGGTCAGAAGCAGCGCCTGTGCATTGCGCGTGCCCTGCTGCGTCGCCCCAAGATCTTGATCCTGGACGACTCCACCAGCGCCGTCGACACCAAGACCGACGCCAAGATCCGCGCAGGGCTGGCAAGCTATCTGCCCAACACGACCAAGCTCATCATCGCCCAGCGCATTAGCTCCGTGCAGGATGCAGACCGCATCATCGTCATGGAGGGCGGCCGCATCGCGCAGATCGGCAACCACGATGAGCTGCTCAAGACGAGCGAGATCTACCGCGAGACCTTTACCTCGCAGAACAAGATGTCTGCCGAGGGCGAAGAGGCCGTCGAAGCCGACACCGAGGCATCCGCAACACAAGCTCAGACCCAGGAAGGAGGCGAGGCATATGAGTAAGGCAACGACCGCCGAGCGCGCGCTCAACCGCAAGGGTGGCACCATGTCGCGCCTCATCAAGACGCTCTTTGGCTTCTACCCCGTGCTTTTGCCCCTCGTCGTCGTCGGCGTGGTGCTCTGCGCCATCATCAACTCCATCGGCGCGACCTTCCTTCAGAGCGCCCTGCAGATTATTAGCGAATCGTGGCAGTCGGGCGATTGGGAAGCTGCACAGCCCAAGATCGCACAGCTCGTGACCACCCTCGCCTGCATCTACGGCGTCGGCATCCTGTCCTCGCTGTTCTGGAACCGCGCCATGGCCATCGTCACGCAGGGCTCGCTCGAGAAGCTGCGCGAGAAGATGTTCAACCGCATGCAGGACTTGCCGATCCGCTACTTCGACACACACCAGCGCGGCGACATCATGAGCCACTACACCAACGATATCGACACGCTGCGCCAGATGATCAGCCAGTCGCTGCCCAACCTGCTCATGACGACCATCGTCATCGTCACGGTATTCTTTATCATGCTGTACTACAGCGTGTGGATGTGCCTGGTCATTGTGGCCGGTGTCGCCTTTATGACCTTTATGACCAAGCTGCTCGGCTCCAACTCCGCGCGTTTCTTTATTGCGCAGCAGACCGAGCTCGGCGTGGTCGAGGGCCATATCGAGGAAGTCATGAACGGCCAGAAGGTCGTCAAGGCATTCTGCCACGAGTCTGCCGCCGAGGCCGATTTTGACGAGCGCAATGAAAAGCTCTTCGAGGTCTCGCAGAAGGCCAACATGTACGCCAACATCCTCATGCCCATCCTTATGAATCTGGGCAACCTGCTCTACGTGCTGGTGGCCCTTGCCGGCGGCATTTTCCTGGCGCTGGGCGTGCCCAACCTGAGCATCTCGGGCATGGCACTGTCCATCGCCGTCGTGGTGCCGTTCCTCAACATGACCAAGCAGTTCTGCGGACAGATCGGCCAGATCTCGCAGCAGATCAACGCCGTGGTCATGGGCCTCGCCGGCGCCGACCGCATCTTTGAACTCATCGACGAGAAGCCCGAAGCCGACGAAGGCTACGTGACGCTCGTCAACGCGCAGGTCAACCCCGACACCTGGCAGCTCGAGGAGGCCGACCACCACACCGGCATGTGGGCGTGGAAACATCCGCACCGCGCCACCGGCGAGATCGAGTACGTGCCGCTGCGCGGCGACCTGGTCATGGACAACGTCGACTTTGGCTACACGCCCGACCACGAGGTGCTGCACGGCGTGTCCGTGTTTGCCAAGCCGGGCCAGAAGGTCGCGTTTGTCGGTGCCACCGGTGCCGGTAAGACGACCATCACCAACCTCATCAACCGCTTCTACGACATCGCCGACGGCAAGATCCGCTACGACGGCATCAACGTCAACAAGATCCGCAAGGCAGACCTGCGCCGCTCGCTGGGCGTGGTGCTGCAGGACGTGAACCTGTTCACCGGCACTGTGATGGATAACATCCGCTACGGCAACCTGGACGCTACCGACGAGGAGTGCATCGCGGCGGCCAAGCTCGCCGGCGCGGACGACTTTATCACCCGCCTGCCCGACGGCTACGACACCATGCTCACCGGCAACGGCGCCCAGCTGTCGCAGGGCCAGCGCCAGCTGATTTCGATCGCCCGCGCCGCCGTCGCCGATCCGCCGGCGATGATTCTGGACGAGGCCACGTCGAGCATCGACACCCGCACCGAGGCTATCGTGCAAGCGGGCATGGACAAGCTCATGGAGGGCCGCACGACGTTTGTCATCGCGCACCGTCTCTCCACCGTGCGCAACTCCGACGCAATCATCTGCCTGGACCACGGCCGCATCATCGAGCGCGGCAACCACGACGAGCTGATTGCCAAGCGCGGGTATTACTACCAGCTCTATACCGGAGCGTTTGAGCTGGAGTAGTTCGGCTCGCCGAGATGGCCGATTTGTCGCTCATTCGTCGGGCATGACCCTAAGGTCAATGCCCTCCTCTTTCGGGGCAAATCGACTCATCTCAACGACCCAAACACAATGCACCGCAACGCATAAGCCCCCGCAGTTCATATGATGAACTGCCTCCCATTTCTTGGACATGAGAAATGGGAGGCTTTTTATGCGTGTCGACTTGAGGGTGAAGCACGACATCGTGGCCAGGAAGGCGGCGATCGGGCTCTTCGAGCGAGGCCACGGCTCCGAGTCGGCGGCGAA
>JAXIXR010000005.1:0-57371 GCA_036304905.1 Collinsella sp.
CTACCTGCGGGAACGATAGGCAACCGGACACACATTCTGTCCGAGCGGTTAAAAGCGGGCACGGAATTTAAACGGCTGAAAAAGGGGCATCGACCTGCGCCGATGCCCCTAAAGCAGACACACATTTTGTCCTATAAGCCGTATCGCGCACCTCAGCAGCAAATGCAAAAAGGGACCCGTCCATTACGGACGGGTCCCTTAAAACAAGTGATCGTCAAACCGATTTACTCGGCGTCGGTCTCCTCGTCCTTCTTCTCGGAAGGAAGCGGGGTAACCTCGATCTCGACGCCCAGAGTCTCAGCAGCGGACTTCATGGACAGGGAGATACGACGACGGTCGAGGTCGATCTCCATGACCTTGACCTGAACCTTGTCGCCCACGTGGGTGACCTGAGAAGGCTGATCGACGTGCTTGTTGGCCATCTCGGAGATGTGCACCAAGCCCTCGATGCCCTCGCCCAGGTCGACGAAAGCGCCGAACGGGACAAGCTTGGTCACAGTGCCCTCGACGATAGCGCCGACGGGGTACTTCTTGACCAGTGCACGCCACGGATCCTCGGTGGTCTGCTTGAGACCCAGGGAGATGCGCTCGCGGTTGAGATCGACGTCGAGAACCTCGACCTCGACCTCCTGGCCGACCTTGACAACCTCGGAAGGATGGTTGACGTGGTTCCAGGAGAGCTCGGAGATGTGGATGAGGCCGTCGATACCGCCGAGGTCGACGAAGGCGCCGAAGTCGACGATGGAGGAAACGGTGCCCTGGAGACGCATGCCAGACTTGAGCTTGGACAGGATCTCGGAGCGCTCGGCCTTACGGGACTCCTCGAGCACGACGCGACGGGAGAGGACAACGTTGTTGCGGTTGCGGTCCATCTCGATGACGCGAGCCTCGATGCGGGTGCCCATGTAGGAGGTGAGGTCCTTGACACGACGGAGGTCGACGAGGGAAGCGGGCAGGAAGCCACGCAGGCCGATGTCGAGGATCAGGCCGCCCTTGACAACCTCGATAACCTCGCCCTCGACGTTCTCGCCGGAGTTGAACTTCTCCTCGATGCGGTTCCAAGCACGCTCGTACTCGGCACGCTTCTTAGACAGGACCAGACGACCGTCCTTGTCCTCCTTCTGGAGAACCAGAGCCTCGATGGGATCACCGAGTGCAACGATGTCTGCAGGGTTAGCGTCCTTGCGGATGGACAGCTCGCGGACAGGGATAACGCCCTCGGACTTGAATCCGATGTCAACGAGCACCTCGTCATGCTCGATCTTAACGACAGTGCCGTTAACGAGATCGCCCTCATCAAAGTCGGTAATCGTACCGTCGATGAGGTTGTTCATCTCCTCCTCATTGACATCGTCAAGAGAGAAAATGGACGAGTTCTGAATCTCACTCAAAGGTGGACCCCTTTCGAACTACGGGGCCCCGATTGCTAGGACCTACAGAAGGGTGCGACAAGCACACAACGTTTAGGAACACTCGGGAGCCGACAGATACTAATGTGACGCTTATGCAATCACGTTCGTATAGGTTACGGGGAAATGAGTTCGATTTCAAGCGTGAACTGCGATTTTTTACTCGTGTGGAGACTTTTTCGTAATCTTATGAACACACGTCTCCGCAACTTGACGATAACCAGCCAGGCATTTGGCTTTGGGGTAAAGTATCCGGAGCCAACGACTCTAGATCAATTTTTCGAGAAAGGTGCCCGCGTGCTCAAAGCAGTCGTTTTCGATATGGACGAAACGCTTCTTAGCATCAACCTCAACGCGTTCATCCTTCGCTATTTTAAGGATGTCTCTTCGATGCTCGCAGATATCGGCCGCCGCAGCCGTGGTGGCACGATGGCACGCCTCGGCACCATCCTGGTCGACCTCAACGGCAATCGCCGCAGCGGCACGGACAACCGCACCAATCTTGAGTTTTACCAAGAAGAGGTCGAGCGCCGATGCGGGATCTTCCTCTCCGATCCCCTCATCTACGAGGCGTTTACCTACTATGACCGCGAAGTTCTTCCGTACAAGAACGACGATGTCATTAACGCCCACGCTATGCCGGGCGCGCACGCCGCGCTCCAGGCCGTACAGGACGCTGGACTGCGTTGCGCGCTCTTTACCAACCCCAGCTTTCCCCAGGGGGCCATCGAGTGCCGCATGGGCTGGGGCGACCTGGCCGACGCCCCCTTTGAACTCGTGACGCACATGGGAAACACCACCCGCTGCAAGCCCGATGCTACCTACTATCTAGAGCAGCTTCAGGTGATGGGGCTCGAGCCACACGAGGTCCTTATGGTGGGCAACGATCCCAAACGCGACTTCCCGTCCCCCGATTGCGGCATCCAAACCGCCTTTGTGGGCCAAGGCAAGCCCAGCCGAGCCACCTGGCGCGGAACCATGGAAGACTTCGCCCGCGACCTTAACGCCGTAATCGAAGCCTTCTACGAGCACCAAATAGCCGACGAACTGTCCTAGCACACCTGGGTTTTGCCGATCATGATGTTGAGGATCTCGACGTCGGTGTCCTTCATACCCACACGGCCTACGTAGCCCATGCTAGCGATTGTCTGCTCAACGGTATCTTGGATCAGGCCCTCGCCGGCGCGGAAGCCGCG
Source organism: Collinsella sp. (assembly GCA_036304905.1). Lineage (GTDB taxonomy): Bacteria > Actinomycetota > Coriobacteriia > Coriobacteriales > Coriobacteriaceae > Collinsella. The sequence goes on from JAXIXR010000005.1 coordinate 2,606, forward strand.
ACCCTGCATGGCCATATCATGGCCCAGAATCGCCGCATCGACGGCAGCCGAGATCTTGGCGGCACAGCTCGCCTTGGCGCCGTCGCACACGATGCCGCCCACGTTACCGAGCGTATTCGAGACCGTCGCGCCAATCTGCTCGCGCGTGCCACCGCACAGCCAGGTAATCGCAGCGCCGGCGCCGCACGCGGCGCAAATAGCACCGCAAAACGCCGAGAGCGCACCAATATAGCTCTTGATATGCACGGCGATCAGATCGGACAGCATCACGGCGCGCACCAGGCGCTCGTGGTCGCAACGCAGGTACTCGGCATACTCCATGACGGGCAATGCGCAGGTAATGCCCTGATTGCCCGAGCCGCACACAATGGCGACCGGCAGCGCGCAACCGTTCATGCGGGCGTCGGACCCGGCGGCCGCACGGGCACGGGCACGGCAGGCGACGTCATCGGCACGAGCACCCAGCAGCGTACGACCCACCTCGGCGCCCCAAGCGTGCGCAAGGCCCTCGGCACTGATCGCGCCATTCAGCTCAATCTGACGCTCAACGGCAGCGCGGGCGTCCTCAATGACGCCGTCCTCGATAAAGTCAATGATGGACTCAATCGACATGGGCGTGTCGGCCTTATCCGCCGCACGCTCGGCCACCACGCGCTCGGCGCAGGCGGCACACTCCCCCGCCGACTTGCCGCACACCGGAATACCGTCGAGCGTATGGCACGTGACATTGGTGTGGTGATCGGTAATCTCGACGACCGCGGTATGGCCCCCGGCCGTCGCAGTCACCTTGATGTAGAGGTTGGGCACGCCCTCGACAAGCGACACATCGCAGTAGTCGGCGTCGGCGAGGAGCTCGACCACGCGTGCACGGTCTTCATCGTTAACGCTCTCGAGCACCTCGAGCGCGCTCTTGGCGTCGCCGCCCACGGCACCCAGCACGGCCGCGGCCTCAATACCGTGCATACCACCCGAGTTGGGCACGGTCACGCTCTTGACGTTCTTGATGATGTTGCCCGAGCAGGCAACATCCATATGATCGGGTTCGCAACCAAGCGTCTGGCTCGCCAACGCCGCTGCATAGGCAACGGCAATGGGCTCGGTGCAGCCGAGTGCACAGACAAGCTCGCGGTTCAAAACATCGCAAAACGCGGCATCGCGAAGAGAATCGGCAGGCATAGGTATCTCCTACTTGTATAACGGACAGGGCTCTCGAAAATAATTAGCTCTTTTATTTGATAACAATGCATCAAAAACCGCAACCCAAGTTCCGGCGGACGGCGTTCAAGCGCAAACTGACGGCATTAATACATGAAAAGCTAGTCTTGTTGCATGCTAAAGCGTTTGACCAAAAAACGCCCGAGCGTTTCCACAAAAGTCGCGCTATCATGCAGTCGAACGCGGTAAAACCTTTAGCAATTCCGCCGCACGGACCAGAGAGGAACCACTCATGAAGATTGGTATCGGTAACGACCACGCCGCCGTCGAGCTCAAGAACATCATCTCCGAGCACCTGAAGGAGCGCGGCTGCGAGGTCGTGAACTTTGGCACCGACACCTCCGAGAGCTTCGATTACCCCATCGCCGGCTACAAGGTGGGTAAGGCCGTGGCCAACGGTGACGTCGACCTGGGTATCCTGATCTGCGGTACCGGCGTCGGCATCAGCCTGGCCGCCAACAAGGTCGAAGGTGTTCGCGCCGTCGTATGCTCCGAGCCCTTCAGCGCCAAGCTCTCCCGCATGCACAACAACACCAACGTGCTCGCCTTTGGCGCCCGCGTCGTGGGCTCCGAGCTCGCCAAGATGATTGTCGACGAGTGGCTCGACGCCGAGTTTGAGGGTGGTCGTCACGAGCGTCGCGTTAACCTCCTCAACGAGATCGATCGCACGCGCGGCCTTAAGATCGTCGACGAAGCCTAAACTATTCAGTGCCACAAGCTAACAGCAGGGGCCCGCTCGGAACACATATCCGAGCGGGCCCCTGCATAGATTTTGGAATAAAAGGGCGCCGCGGATGGAGTTCCGCGGCGCCCAAGCCACACGCTAACAGCTTTAAGGAGTCAAAGCTGGTTTAGCCAAAGAAGCGCTTGATCTCGATCTCGGCGTTCTCCAGGCAGTCGGAGCCGTGGATCACGTTGGCGTTGACATCGACGGCAAAGTCGCCGCGGATGGTACCAGGAGCAGCCTCAAGCGGGTTGGTAGCGCCCATGAGGGTGCGCATCTTAGCAACAGCGGAGAGACCGGAAACGACCATCTTGACGACCGGACCGCTCGTCATAAAGTCACAGAGACCGCCAAAGAAGGGCTTGTCGGCCAGATGGGCGTAGTGCTCCTCGACGGTAGCGCGCTCGAGCGTGGTCATCTCCATGCGCTCGATGACAAGGCCGCTGCGCTCAATGCGAGCAACGATCTCGCCGATCTTGCGGTCGCGCACGGCGTCGGGCTTAATCATGATGAAGGTCTTCTCGATAGCCATAAAAGTAGCCTTTCAAGTAGGTTCGCGCGTGCCCAAGTCCCATTCCGGCACCCGCCTGGACTGCATCGTAACAGAGTTTTAGCTGCAGTTAAACAAAAAGCTGTTTATTGAAACGTTGCAATTTATTAAAGCGCTCCATATGTGTCACTTCTGTTTCGAAGCCCGATTAGAGTACCATCCGACCGCCCATCAACCGCATCGAACAGAGCAGGCGGTCGGTTGCCGCCCGCGAACGTAACCCCTTCACAACCTGCCCAAAGGTCCTACAGAAGTTCTCGACAAGCCCCTCCCCCATAGCAACAAAATACGGGCGCCCACATCAGCAGGCGCCCGTAAAGTGAAAACGATTTATCAATAAATGGCCAAAACGGCTTCAGCCAAATCCCTACTTTACCCCGTGGCCCATCTCGACGACCTTAGTCAGTGACCCAAACACACCCTCGTCAGCCACGAGCTGTGCCTCGGCGCGATCAAGCTGCACGGCAACGGCGGCAGGGGCGGTGCCGCCCTCGGTCGTGCGCGCGGCGACAATCGACGGGATGTCGAGCGCCTCGGTAATGTCGCGCTCAAAGAGCGGGCTTGCCTCCTGGAACACGTCAAACGGCAGGTCCTCAAGATTGCAGCCGCGCTTCTCGCACATCAGGACCAGATGGCCCACCACGGCATGTGCCTCGCGGAACGGCAGGCCACGCTTGGCCAGGTAATCGGCAACATCGGTGGCGGCAAGGTGACCCACGCCGCACTCGCGCGCCATGGCATCCTCGTTGACGGTCCAAGTCGAAATCATTCCGGCCATAACGGACAGGCACTGCATGAGCGTATGGGCGGTATCGAGCGCGCCCTCCTTGTCCTCCTGCAAGTCCTTGTTATAAGCAAGCGGCAAGCCCTTCATGGTTACCAGCAGCTGCACCAGGTTGCCGTACACGCGACCGCTCTTGCCGCGGATAAGCTCGGCAAAGTCGGGGTTCTTCTTCTGCGGCATGATGGACGAGCCGGTGGAGTACGAGTCGGAAAGCGTGATAAAGCCAAATTCGGAGCTCGACCACAGCACAATCTCCTCGGAAAGACGCGACAGGTGCATGGCCATGACGGAACCGGCGTAATGCAGATCGAGCAGGAAATCACGGTCGGAAACAGCATCGAGCGAATTGGGGATCACGCCCGCAAAGCCAAGTTCGGCAGCCGTCATCTGACGATCGAGCGGATAGCTCGTACCGGCAAGCGCGGCAGCGCCCAGCGGGCAGTTGTCGGCGGCATCAAAGGCGGCCTTCAGGCGTGTAAAGTCGCGCGCGAACATCCAGGAATACGCCAGCAGATGATGCGACAGCAGCACGGGCTGAGCGTGCTGCATGTGCGTATAGCCCGGCAGAATCACCTTGTCGTACTTCTTAGCTGCATCCACCAGCACATGGCGCAGCTCAAGATTGGCCTCCATGAGCTTCTTGGCCAGTGCCTTGACGCCCAGGCGCGTATCGGTCGCCACCTGGTCGTTGCGCGAACGGCCGGTATGCAAGCGCTTACCGGCCTCGCCGATGCGGCGCGTCAACTCGCTCTCGATGGACATATGAATGTCCTCATCGTTGATATCGAAGGTAAAGTTGCCGGCATCGATATCCTGTTCGATTCCGGTCAGGCCCTTGGCAATCGCCTGCTCGTCCTCGGCACTGATGATGCCCTGGGCCACCAGCATTTTGGCATGCGCCTTAGAGCCGGCGATATCCTGCTTATAGAGATGTTTGTCGACCGGCAGCGACGCGCCAAACTCCTGCGTAACCTCGGCCACGCCTGCCTCAAAACGACCGCCCCAAAGAGCCATGGAACCGTCCCCTTTCTCCAAATACCAAAACAAGCGCCCAAAGCAATGCGCCATATCGCTAAAGCGATTTTTCAACCGCTAGTTTTACACATTCCCCACCGTGTGCGGAGCCATGTAGCTAATTTGCAAAGAAGTGACGCGCCATACACTTGGCGCCCAACGTCTCCCTCCGGATGTTGCCCTGCGAACCATCGATCCAGGCCTTCAGGCTCATAGGGACGTCCTCGACCCTTGCGGCATCGAACTCGGGCGCGAGGGCAAGTAAAGCATGCGCGATAGCATTGAACATAATGGATACTCCTCATATATATAGGCGCAGAGCCGCCAAATTGATAGAAGGAGCCCCGCCGGACAACCCCGGCGGGGCTCGGACTCAGCCGCAGACGCGGCATCATATATGCGGGCGGAACGTAGGGGCCACCGATGTTAAGAAGTGTCAGCAAGCATAACGAAAGGTAGGGACCCCGTGCGCCCGTTATGTATCACGCGGATGGGCCGCGCGGATACCAAGGGAAGGAGGCGCTAGGCCTGGGCGGCAGCAGAGCTGGGGCCCTGGACCTTTGCCCACGTCTTGAGTGACAGCGTATCGATCTCGATAAAGCCGGCGCTGGCCTTCTCGTCAAACGTAGTGTCGCGGTCGTAGGTAGCCAGACCGTAGTCATACAGGCTAAACGGGCTCTTGCGGCCGACGACATGGCAGTTGCCCTTAAAGAACTTCAGACGGACGGTGCCGGTCACGAACTTCTGGGTGTCGGCCATAAAGGCGTCGAGCGCGTTTTTGAGCGGGCTGTACCACTGGCCGTTGTACACGGCGGTGGCCCAATCCTGCTCGAGCTTGATCTTGGTCTTGAGCAGGTCGCCCTCGACGCAAATGTCCTCGAGCGCCTTGTGGGCGGTGATGAGCGTCAGGGCGCCGGGAACCTCGTAGCACTCGCGGCTCTTAAGGCCCACCAGGCGATCCTCGACCAGATCGAGACGGCCAAAGCCATTGTCGCCGGAGATCTTGTTGAGGGAGATGACAATCTCGGAGAGCTTCATCTTCTTGCCGTCGACGGCGACGGGCTTGCCGGCCTCAAACTCAATCTCGGTGTAGGTCGGGGTGTCCGGCGTGTCCTCGGGGTTCTTAGTCATAACCCAAGCGTCATCGAGCGGCTCGTTCCAGGGATCCTCCAGGTGGCCGCACTCAATGGCACGACCCCACAGGTTGTCGTCGATGGAGTAGGGGTTGTCGTTGGCACCCTCGGGAACCGGCACGTTGTGGGCGTGGGCATAGGCGACCTCGTCGGGACGGCACTTCAGATCCCACTCGCGAACCGGGGCGATAACCTTGAGCTCGGGGTCGAGGGCCTTTACGGCGGCCTCAAAACGGACCTGGTCGTTACCCTTGCCGGTGCAGCCGTGGGCGACGTAGGTCGCGCCAAACTCGTGGGCGACCTCAACAAGCTTCTTGGCAAGCAGCGGGCGAGACAGGGCGGAGAGCAGCGGATACTTGTTCTCGTACATGGAGTTTGCTGCAATGGCTTTGGTCAGGAACTCATCGGAGAACTCGTCGCGCAGGTCGAGCACCTGGCAATCGAGAACGCCCAGGTCGAGCGCCTTCTGCTTCTTGGCATCCAGTCCGGTCTCTTCCTGGCCCACGTTGCCGCAGACACAAACGACATCGAGATTCTTCTCGTCCTGGAGCCACTTGACACATACGGATGTATCAAGACCACCGGAATATGCGAGAACGACTTTTTCCTTGCTCATGGCTGTTTCCTTTCGCCCTTGGTAGCTAGTTAGAACATCGGTCAGTTGCAAGTCACCTTGAGGTCAAAAACCGTGCAATATCAGGTTATTCAGCAGAATGCATCACAGGCATGCCCTAGAAACATGCGGCTATGTCGTGCTTAAACCCAACGACCTCAAAATGACTCTGTTGAGGCATTGCGCCCCATGCGGACAGAGACGATTGTTATCGTCGTCGGGAAATTGCGCGCTGGCGTCGGATGGCATTGTCTGCAGTGGTGATGATCTTTACGAACTGCATCTGCCTCTCCTTTCACGTATCGCCGGGCGCAATTCAAATATCGTAAACGGTACCTTTTACTCGGTAAGCGGTTGTTTTTCCGTCTCCGTTTTCGATGGTCGCTATATTACGCTAAAGTGCCCGCAGCACAAGCGACAAATTCAAATTTCTGAAAAGTTTTTTCATTACTTTGTGAAGCGTGGTGCAAACACGCTCCGTTCCTGCGAAAATACGCTCGACTACGAGTTGATGGTTATAACGTCTGAAACAATCTCGAAACGAAAGGCTCGCTTTTATGCAAACTTACGAATCGGACGCCAACATCGGCAACATTAAGATTCTCGCCGTCGATATGGACAAGACGCTGCTGACCGACGAGCGTGTGCTGCCCCAGGGTCTTGATGAGCGCCTGGACAAGCTCGCCGACGCCGACATCGTATTCTGCCCCGCCAGCGGACGTCCCGCCCCCAAGCTCGAGGAGATGTTCGAGGGCGTCAAGAACCGCCTCGCCTTTTGTCCCGACAACGGAGCGTGCGTGATCTATCGCGGCAGCTATATCTATAAGAGCAATATTGACGTGGAGCTGTATCAGCAGGTCTTGAGCCGTGCCTCAGAGGATCCGCGCGCTGTCCCCGTCCTTTGCTGCTTCGACGAGTTCTACGTGCTTGCCCGCGACCATCAATACCACGACGAGATCAGCGTCTACTACAACACAATCAACTACGTAGACAGCTTTGAGGGCATTGATTTCGAGTCCAACAAGATTTCGGTCTTCTTCCCCGGCTACGACGCCGAGCCCGCTTTCCGCGAGACCTATAGCCCCGAGTTCTCGGACAAACTCTACGTCACCAACGCTGGGCGCGAGTGGATCGACTTTATGAACCTGGGCGTCGACAAGGGCGCCGGCGTCGCTCACCTGTGCGAGCACCTGGGCATCGATATTGCCGATGCTGCCGCCGTGGGCGACACCTACAACGACATCCCCATGCTGGAGCGCGTCGGTCACGGCTTTATCGTGGACAATGCCGAAGAGCACATGAACGCGCATGCCAAGTGGCGCATTCCGAGCAACAACGACGGGGGCGTACTGACGCTCATCGACGCTATCTTGGCGGCCCGGTAGCCGTCCCATCGGGCCTGGCCGGGCGGCACAGGATAACTTTTCGCTCGGTCAGGTCCTGCGCAAGACGAAAGCCACATTAAGTGGCTTTCTTTGCGTGCGGAATCTACGAAAAGTTAACCTGTGCCGCCCGGCCAGGCCCTAGGTTTACTTGTTTGCCGCCTAGATGGCGTCTTGAGTGTCTAGATACTTAGGCTGAATTTAATTGAACGAAGGGGGCTCCTTGTTGGCAAGGAGCCCCCTTCTGGTTTGGTTACTTTAGGGTTGTGGGCACTTCCCTATTTGGCGTCGGCCCAGGTTATGCCGGTGCTGGCTTCGGCGATTAGGGGGACGCGGAGGTCTACTACGTGCTCCATGACGTCGCGGACCATGGTGGTTAGGCGCTCGACTTCGTCGATGGGGCACTCAAAGTCCAGTTCGTCGTGCACTTGCAGGATCATGTGGGCGGCAAAGCCTTCCTCTTCCAGGCGGCGGCTTACGCGGGCCATCGCGATCTTGATGATGTCGGCCGCGGTTCCCTGCATGGGATGGTTCATGGCCGTGCGCTCGCCAAAGCCGCGGAGTTGCGGGTTTTTGGCCTTGAGCTCCGGAATATGACGACGGCGGCCGTACATGGTCTCGGCGTAGCCCGTCTGCTTGGCGCGTGCCACCACGTTGTCGAGGAACGTGCGCACGCCCGGGTAGGCCTCGTAGTAGCGGTCGATCATGTCGCGTGCCTCGGCCATCGAGATATGCAGCGACTGCGACAGGCCGTAGGCCTGCTGGCCATACACGATGCCAAAGTTCACGGCCTTGGCGCGACTGCGCAAGTCGGGCGTTACCTCGGACACCGGCACACCAAACACGCGCGCCGCCGTCTCGGCATGGAAGTCCTCGCCCTCGTTAAAGGCGCGCACCAGGTGCTCGTCACCCGAGAGATGTGCCAGCAGACGCAGCTCGATCTGCGAGTAGTCCACCGCCAAAAAGACGCTTCCCTCGCCTGCCGAAAACGCCGTCTTGACGGTACGACCCAGCTCCGAGCGCGTCGGGATGTTCTGCAGGTTCGGGTCGCTCGAGGACAGACGCCCCGTTGCCGTGATGGTCTGGTTGTACGTAGTGTGTACGCGACCGTCACCACGGCGTAGCGGGCCCAGGGTGTCCAGATAGGTGGACTTGATCTTAGACTTCTCACGCCAGTCCAAGATCAGACGCACGATTTCGTGGTCACGCGCAAGGTCGCTCAGCACCTTGGCGTTGGTCGAATAATAGCCGCGCTTAGTCTTCTTGAGGCCCTTGGTCGGAAGCCCCATCACATCAAAGAGCACATGCGACAGCTGCATGGGACTGCCAATATTAAAGGTCTCGTCACCCGCCAGGTCGCGAATACTGCGCTCAACCTCGGTAATCTGGGTCGCCAGACCCTCGGACAGACTGTGCAGACGGTCGGGGTCCACGAGCATGCCCGCGCGCTCCATCTTGGCAAGTACCGGAACGAGCGGCATCTCGATGCCATCGAACACGTTGGCGGCATTCTCACGGGCCATGCACTCGCGCAACGGTGCCACGAGCGCCAGCGTCAGAGCCGCAGTACGGGCGGCAGGCGCCGGAGCGTCCTCACCAGCACCCTCTGCGCCGCGCGCCGCAGGCAGCGCCATCTGCAGATACGTATCGGCAAGATATGCCTCATCGAACTCGGAGCGATCGGAATCCAGCAGATAGGCAGCGACCACGGTATCGAAGATACGCGTGGAATCGGTAGCGAGCGGATCCATGAGCTCGAGTTCAGAAGAATCGATGGGCGAAAGCTCGTGCAACAACGCCTTCATATCCGGGCTCGCCACGCGGCCCTCCACAAACAGGCGCGCAAGCACGCCGGCAATCACGCCGTGGGCGAAGTTGAAGCCATCGACTACGGCAGTGGTACCGCCGTCGCCCTCCTCGAGCGCGAACAGGCCCTTGGACGTCGCCAACCACAGCGTGCGCGTCAGTCCAAAGAGCGCGCCCTCTTCCTTGTCGTCGTCCACCACGGCGGCGACCCACTCGCCGGCATCAATCGCGCGGGAAACCTCAGCCGCAACGGCACCAAGCGCGTCGGCATCGCCGGCGGCTGCGCGAACCATCGCAGGTATCTCAAACACACTGGAGGCAGCAGCAGCCCCGCCCTCGCCGCCGATCAGCGCCAAGAAACGGTTCTGCATGGCGGTGATACCAAGCGTGCCCAGCGCCGCGGACACTTCGTCGGCAGAAAACGCCGGGAAGGACGTCGCCTCAAAATCGAGCTCGACGGGCGCATCGGTGCGAATGGTTGCGACCTTGCGGCTCAGCAGCGCATCGTCGATGTGCGCACGCAGGTTCTCGCCCATCTTGCCCTTGACCTCGTCGGCATGCGCGATGACCTCGTCCAAGCTGCCGTACTGTGCGATGAGCGCGCTCGCCTTTTTGGGGCCGATGCCCGGTACGCCGGGAATGTTGTCCGACGTATCGCCCTTTAGACCGTAAAAATCGGGCACGAGCGCCGGCGTAATGCCGTGATACAGGTCATCCACGCTCTCGGGCGTCATGATCGCCACGTCGGACAGGCCCTTACGGGTCGAGACCACGTTGACGTGCTCGGTAACTAGCTGATACATGTCGCGATCACCGGTCACCAGCAGCATGTCACAGCCGGCCTGCTCGCCCAGGCGCGCCATAGTACCCAGGATGTCATCGCCTTCCCAGCCCTCGGACTGCAGAATCGGCACGTTGAGTGCGACGAGCAGCTCCTTGATCATAGGGAACTGCGCATGCAGATCGGGGTCCATGGGCGGGCGCTGCGCCTTATACTGCGGCAGCATCTCCATGCGCACGCGCGGCTTGCCCTTATCAAACGCCACGACCACGCCGTCGGGGTTAAAGGCATCGATCATCTTGAGAAACATGTTCAGGAAGCCGAAGATCGCGTTGGTGGGGCGACCGTCCGGCGCGTTCATGGTCGGCGGCACGGCGTGGAAGGCGCGATGCATGAGCGAGTTGCCGTCGATAACGGCAAAGGTACGGCGCTTGTCAGACATATTGAATACCTCGCTTTGGGCTGGGCACGGTTTGCTCACTCCAGTTTACACGCTCCCCGCCCCGCGGCCACCTCACATCAAGCTCCCCCGCCACCGTGAGCCCGCGCGTGATACGATGGCTCACGGTACATCAACCAGCACGATCGATCCGAAAGGAGCCTGCGTCATGGAGCGTCCCTGCGCATGGAAAAAGTACACGCCACAGCAAGTCGAGGAGCTCGAGGAGCTTTGCCGCGGCTATAAGCAGTTTTTGAGCGAGAACAAGACCGAGCGCCTGTGCGTCAAGACCGGCATCAAGATGGCCGAGGAGGCGGGATACGTCGACCTGGAGACCGTGATCGCCGAAGGCCGCGAGCTCAAGGCAGGCGACAAGGTGTACGCCGCCAATCACGGCAAGGACCTCATGCTCGTCAACCTGGGCACCGCCCCGCTCGAGCAGGGCTTTAACATCCTGGGCGCCCACGTGGACTCGCCGCGCCTGGACCTTAAGCAGAATCCCGCCTTCGAGGCCGGCGACATGGCCTACCTCGACACGCACTACTACGGCGGCGTCAAGAGCTACCACTGGGTGGCCTCCCCGCTTGCACTCGTGGGCGTCATCTGCAAAAAGGACGGCACCACCGTCGACATCAACATCGGTGACAAGGCCGACGATCCGGTCTTTACCATCTCCGACCTGCTGATCCACCTCTCGAGCGAGCAGATGGCCAAGCCCGCCAAGGACGCCGTCGACGCCGAGATCCTCGACGTGATCGTGGGCGGCCGTCCCGTCAAGTTTGACGAGGACGACAAGGACGCTCCCAAGGAGCCCGTCAAGCAGATGTTCCTGGACATCCTCAAGGAGCAGTACGGCGTCGAGGAGGAGGACTTCCTCTCCGCCGAGATCGAGGTCGTGCCCGCCGGTCCCGCCCGCGACATGGGCCTCGACCGCTCCATGATTTTGGGCTATGGCCACGACGATCGTGTCTGCGCCTATCCGTCCATGCTCGCCCAGATCGACGTCGCCAACGTGGAGCGCACGAGCATCACGCTCATCGTCGATAAGGAGGAGATCGGCTCCGTGGGTGCCACCGGTATGACGAGCCGCTTCTTCGAGAACACCGTCGCCGAGATCATGACGCTCGCCGGCGAGGATAGCCCGCTGGCCCTGCGCCGCGCGCTCGCCCGCAGCCGCATGCTCTCCTCCGACGTGTCCGCCGGTTTCGACCCGGGCTATGCCGGCAAGTTCGAGACGAAGAACGCCGCCTTTATGGGTCGTGGCCTGTGCTTTAACAAGTACACGGGCAGCCGCGGCAAGGGCGGTTCCAACGACGCCGATGCCGAGTACGTGGCCCTCGTCCGCGACATCATGGACGAGGCCGGCGTGGACTTCCAGACCTGTGAGCTCGGTCGCGTCAACGCGGGCGGTGGCGGCACCATTGCCTACATCATGGCCAAGTATGGCATGAACGTCATCGACTCCGGCGTTGCCGTCCTGTCCATGCACGCCCTGTGGGAGGTCGCCAACAAGGCCGACATCTACGAGGCCTATCGCGGCTACAAGGCCTTCATCGAGCGAGCCTAACCAACCCTTCATCAGTTGCGGTGAAATACGGACTAAACTGGCCCATAAACAGCCAAAACAGACCGTATTCCACCGCAACTTCCTTTTTGGCAGAGGAGAGTCCATGCTGCAGGTCATCATTTCGCCCGCCAAGCAGATGCGCGCGGCCCTAGATGCTTTTGAAGTCCTGGGCATCCCACCCTTTGTGCGCGAGACGGCTCGCCTCCACCGCGCACTGCTAGATATCGAGCGGAATGAAGGCAGCGACGGCCTGCAGGCGCTGTGGAACGTGAGTGACAAACTGCTGGGACCTTGCCTCAACACCCTGCATGAGTTCGGGCCCATCCTGAAAAGCGGCGATCTCGACAATCCCGCACTCGCCCGTCACCTCTCCCCTGCCGTCATGTCCTATCACGGCATTCAATACCAGAGCATGGCACCCGAGGTGATGGATTCCGCGCAGTTCGCATGGCTGCAAGACCATCTGTGGATCCTCTCCGGCCTCTACGGGTGCGTTCGCCCCTTTCATGCCGTCGAACCGTATCGGCTGGAGATGGGCGCGAAGCTCGCCGTTGACGATGCCCGAGACCTCTACGCGTTTTGGAGCGACAAGCTCGCGCGGGCTATCGCCCCGGCAGGCTCAAGCACCACGATCGTCAACCTCGCCAGCGTAGAGTATGCCAAAGCCGTTCTGCCCCACCTCGCGGACGACGCCACGGCCGTCACATGCCTCTTTGGCGAGGGTATCCGCAACGGGAAGCCCATCCAACGGTCGACCGCCAGCAAAAAGGCGCGCGGCTCCATGGTGCGGTGGATGGCAGAAAACAAGCTCGAGGATGCAAGCGAACTTACCGCATTCAACATCGGCTATCGGCACATCCCCGAGCTTTCAGACAAAAACACCCTGGTTTTCATGAACGCGCAGGCACAATAGGCCCGCCGTTTCCAAACACCCCATTACTCCGCCAAGCCATCGGCCTTTGCAATCTCGCTCGTCGAGCCATCTTGGTAGGTAATCTTAACGTGCTCTACGTCGGATACCGTAACGCCCGACGGAGGTTCCAGACGCCACTCCGTCAGAGCGATATCCATGGTCGTAGGCACATCGCCCTGATCTTTGAGCTTCACCGTGAGTGTTTTGAGTGCCGCGTCAAACGTCACGCGTTCGATTTCTTCGCCTGGAATGGACCCACCACTCAGCTGCAACTGCACAAACTCATCGCGCGGGTACCAATAATCGCCCGGAATGGCGAGCGTATTGGCATTACCGCCAGTACTCCTCACCGCCATAATCGGTAGGCTATCATCGGCCTCAAACTCCCAGGCAGCGCCGCCGCGACCGCCAAACGTCCAAATACAAAAGGCAATCACCAGCACGGCAAGCACCGCAAAGCCAATCGCGACCAACCCATGGTGCGCACGGCCCTCCTCGGCCGATATGTCCCATTGCGTCTCTCGATATAGATGCTTGTCTTCCATGTACGCCTCCCCACAGGCACGTTCGTTAGGCCAATCGTACCCATTCAGGCTATACTTGAGCCCACTACATAAACGGGGAGCTTGCAGGACAGGACGGCAGGCTGAGATTGGGCGCGCCCGCCCTGACCCGCAAACCTGATATGGGTAATGCCAACGAAGGGAGCCGTGCCAATGAGCACACAGACCGAGTCCAAGCTTGTCACGCAAATCGACTTCGCCCGCGCCGGACAGATCACGCCGCAGATGAAGGAAGTCGCCGAGCGCGAGCATCGCGACCCCGAGTACATCCGCGAGCGCGTGGCCGACGGCCGCATCGCCATTCCCGCCAACATCGTGCACATCAAAAAGGGCATGCGCGCCTTTGGTGTCGGCGAGGGCCTGTCCACCAAGGTCAACGTGAACTTGGGCATCTCGGGCGACAAGGCCGATGCCGCCGAGGAATGGAAGAAGGTCAAGATCGCTGAGGACTTTGGCGCCGACGCCATCATGGACCTCTCCAACTCGGGCAAGACGCGCCAGTTCCGCCAGCAGCTCATCGACGAGACGCCGCTCATGGTAGGCACCGTCCCCATGTACGACGCCATCGGCTACATGGAAAAGCCGCTGGTCAAGCTCACCAAGGACGACCTGTTCGAGGTCGTGCGCGCGCACGCGGAGGACGGCGTGGACTTTATGACCATTCACTGCGGCATCAACAAGTCGGTCACCAAGACCTTTAAGGAGACCGGTCGCCTGATGAACATCGTCAGCCGCGGCGGCTCGCTGCTGTTTGGCTGGATGGAGGTCACCGGCAACGAAAACCCCTTCTACGAGTACTTTGACGAGCTGCTCGAGATTTGCCACGAATACGACGTGACGATTTCGCTCGGCGACTCCTGCCGCCCGGGCTGCCTCTACGACTCCAACGACGCCACCGAGACCGCTGAGATGATCGAGCTGGGCAAGCTGTGCAAGCGCGCTTGGGCCGCCGGCGTCCAGGTCATGGTCGAGGGCCCGGGTCACATGGCGCTCGACGAGATCGCCGCCAACATGAAACTGCAGAAGCGCCTGTGCCACAATGCTCCGTTCTATGTGCTCGGGCCGCTGGTGACCGATATCGGCGTGGGTTACGACCACATCACCGCTGCCATCGGCGGCGCCATCTCCGCCAGCTCCGGTGCCGACTTCCTGTGCTACGTGACGCCGGCCGAGCACCTGTGCCTGCCCAACGCCCAGGACGTGCTCGATGGCCTCATGGCCACCAAGATCGCCGCACACGCCGCCGACATCGCCAAGAAGGTGCCGCACGCCCGCGACATGGATGACAAGATGGGCCAGGCACGCCGCAAGCTCGACTGGGACGCCATGTGGAAGTGCGCTCTCGACCCGGTCACCGGTAAGAAGCGCTACGAGGAATCCCCCGCCGCCACCGAGGGCACTTGCACCATGTGTGGCAAGATGTGCGCCGTCCGCACCGTCAACAAGGTGTTCGAAGGAACGACGATCGACCTCGGCATGGAGGATTAACGCGTCTCCGGAGCCACAATCGGTCACAAGGTGCTCGTCAATTGTTGACATGTGAACATTTTCTTACATTTACGTAAAGATTGCACCGCCCGCCCGGGATCAGCATACAGCCGGCCCGGGCAACTTTATAATGCAGGCAGAAGACCCATTTGAATCCGACCGAACAAGGGAGCGAACATGGATCGCAGTAAGGTACCCGCCGTTCTATCCATCGCAGGATCCGATTCCAGCGGTGGTGCCGGCATTCAGGCCGACATCAAGACCATCACGGCGCACCGCCTGTATGCCGAGACGGCCATCACAGCCATAACCGCACAAAACACCCTCGGTGTCACCGCCGTGCAGAACATCTCCCAGGATAATGTCGCAGCGCAGATCGATGCCGTTTTTGACGATATTCGACCCAGCGCCGTCAAGATCGGCATGGTTTCCTCTGCCGAGATTATCGAGGTTATCGCCGACCGCTTGAGCGCCTGGGACGCACAAAATATCGTCGTCGACCCCGTCATGGTCGCCACCTCGGGTGCTCGCCTCATTGCCGAGGATGCCGCTGAGGCACTCACCCGCCGCCTGTTCCCGCTGGCGACCGTTATCACGCCCAACATTCCCGAGGCCATGGCGCTGCTCGATTATGAGGTCGATTCCGAGCGCACGCAGCAAAATGCCGCCATGCTTCTCACCCGTCGCTTTGGCTGCGCGTCTCTCGTTAAGGGCGGGCATTTTGTCAACGAGGCCAACGATGTGCTAGCAGAGCCCGCGCCGCTCGATGACGAGGGCAACCATCTGGGCGATCCGCTCACCACGTGGTTCCGCCACAAGCGCATCGAGACCGGCAACACGCACGGTACTGGCTGTACGCTTTCGTCCGCCATCGCCTGCGCGCTGGCCCAGGGCATGGATCTTGCCGATGCCGTCAACGCCGGCAAGGCCTACCTAACGGGTGCTCTCGCCGCTGGCTTTGACATGGGCAAAGGCTCCGGCCCCGTCAACCACATGTGGCAGTATTAAGATTCGCAGTCCAAAACCACCGCAAAGGGGACAGGCACCCTTGCGGTGGTTCCCACAAACATCTCGATCTGTAACAGTTAGAGTCCATTTTTCGGCCCACCTGTTACAGATTGAGACATTCAAATTCCGCTGAAACGAAAATCTCAATCTGTAACAGCAACTCGGCGAAATCGACCCTAGATGTTACAGATCGAGACAAACGACCGATATCGACCTAAATAATCTTAATCTGTAACATCTAGCCCGTTTTCGGCCTTACAACTGTTACAGATCAAAACAAACCAACGAAACAAGCCGTCGCAAGGGGAACTTCTGTACTGCTTTGGGTCGCGCTACTCACCAAGCATCTCTTGGAGCTTGGCTGCCACGGCATGGCCCAGGCTCTCGTGGCTTTCGGGCATCATATGCAGATAGTCGATATCGCCCGGCTCGGCAAAGTCGGCGGCATTCAAAAAGTCGCAGCCAAACTGCTCAGCCACATGCGCGTAGTACTCACCAAAATGTTCCGAGGCTTCTACGGAATGCTCGTCAAAATCGGTCATATATACGTCGGCGATCTGCGGCTTAATCTTGATAGGCGCCATCAGCAGAATGCGCGGACAAGGCGCAGCGTCGGTCCACGGAAACGCGCGGACGGCGCGAATCAGCGCCATGGCGCCACGAGCGATATCGGCAGCCGTCACATTAAAGACCGTCTTGCAGTCGTTGGTGCCCAGCATGATCACAATGGCGTCCAGCGGCTTATGGGCCTCGAGCATCATCGGAAGCGCGCGAATGCCGTTAAGATTGGTGTCCAGATGGCACATGTCGTCGCGTACCGTCGTGCGGCCGTTGAGGCCTTCTTCAATTACATGCCAGCCCTCGCCTAAGTCACGTTGGGCCACGCCACACCAGCGCACATCCCGCGCATAGCGCACCGCGGTGCCGTCGCGCATGCCCGCCGGATCGTAACCATAGGTGTTGCTGTCGCCAAAGCATAGAACGTTTTTCATCGTAAGCCCTTCCTTTTAGTAAAAAGCCGGCGGGAGCAGCCTCTCCCGCCGGCTCGACCTATCTGTCAACACGTACCGGTTACAGGTACTTGCGCCAATCGTCCTCGTCCTCATCATCCTCGGTAGCAGCCTGGGCCTGCTCGGCGGCGCGAGCTGCCGCAGCGCGAGCGGCAACCTGAGCATAGGACTCCTCGTTGCGCTCGGGGAAGTTTGCCAGCACGTGCTCGAACTTGGCAAAATCCTCATCCCAGCGCGTAGAAGGCACGGCAAAGAAGACTTGCTTGACCTTAAAGTCGCCCGACGCGAGCTCCTTGCGGAAGAGCTCGGCCACGGCCTCTGCGTCAAAGCCGTTGTTGTCGCAGCCCCAAGCACCCAGCACGAGCTTCTCGCGACCCAGCTCGTCGCAGATGGCAAGCACAAAGCGGATGCGATCGCGCAGGGCGTCCAGCAGGGCATCGTCACCCACACGATACTCCTGGCGGGCGCGCTTAACGTTGGGCGCGGCGGCCACGATCACGTCGGCGTATGCATGCACGTGGTTGCGGTCGAAGCGCACCGCAGGCACCACTAGGGCGCGGTTGCGATAGAGCTCGCAGTTGATGTTGCGGCGACGGTTCTCGCCGTACCATTTGCGCTGCTTATCGAGAACGTTGTACAGATACGAATCGGCGCACAGTGTGGCCTCCTGGCCCAGATAACCCTGAATATAGCCACCGCCCGGGTTGGTGAACGAGGCAAAGGCGAGCACGGCCATGTCGCAGAACTGCGCATAGCCACGACCGTTGTCCAAGATGGCCTGCGTGGCGGAGGCATCGAGCACGGTGACCTCAGGCAGGGACGCAGCAGGCTCCTCAGCAGGCGCGGACTCAGCTCCGGCGATTTCCTCGGCAGGCTCCTCGACGGGCTCAGGAGCTGCCTCGGTCTCGGGCGCTGCCTCGCTCTCGGGTGCCGCCTCGGTCTCGGCAGCCTCCGCGCCCTCGACGTCCTCGGCAACCTGTTCTTCGGTGGCCACAGCACTCTGAACCTTGGCCTTCATCGCCGCGACAAAGCCGGCAGGCATACCGTCAAACTCGCGAACACCGGCAAGCGAACGCTCGATATCCTTGGCGCACGCTTCGGACACAGTTGCCGCGTGACGCTCGGCGGCCTTGGCACGGGCCTCGCGCTTGGGATTGGGCTGACCCGCTCGGTTGGACCTGCGGTTACGGTTCCTGTTGTCGACGTCTGCCATACGTGGCCACCTTTCCTGTCGCTGCCGCTATCGGCTTTTCCCATCCATGATACCCCGCCGCGTACAAAAAAGACGGCCCCGAAGGACCGCCTTTCGCATCGATTTACACGCACGGCAAGCACCGCCGCAATTCGCCACTAGTCACGACGGCCAAGGATGTTCAGAATGCGCAGGAACACGTTGATGATGTCCACGAACAGGTTGGATGCCATAAGCACGGCGTTGGGCAGCGTAGGCGGCACCGTCGTGGCAACATAGGTGTCGTAGCCAATAAAGCCGGCGAACACCACGATCACGATCAGATCGGTGATGGTCTGCGAGACGCCCATGAACATCAGCACGATCTCAACCAGAATAGTGGCGAGCAGAATGCCAAAACCGATGCCATACACGCGCTGGAAAAACTTGGGGAACGTCACGCCCAAGGCGCCAAAGACAAAGGTGATGGCGGCCGTGGCGATAAAGGCAGTGTTGATGGTGGGCAGGTCGTAGTTGGCAAGGCCAAACGACGCGGTCAGGCCAAAGGTACTCGCAAAGATTACGTAGCCCACAAGGGACAGGCCCACGGACTGCTTGCTGGCGGCGGCCGACATCATGACCATGCCGACGATGGTCAAAATAAACGAGCCAAAGACCAGTGGCAGGGCGGCGCCGCTCATCATCATGCGCGCAAACGACATGGTGCTCGTAAAGTAGGCGCCGGCGCCCATGGCGCAAAAGCCCAAGAAGATCAGGGCAGACATGACAAGGTTGTACGCGCGCGGCGACATCTCCTTGGCGCGGCTTGCGCTGCTCTCGATGGGGCCGTTCTGATAGCCCTGGATATCGTTCATAGTTTCGTCCTTTCAAAAGCGCCGCGACAGCGCCGTAGGTGACAAGATTCCTGTCATTGTACCCGAATGCCATATGTCCTTACCCACGGCGCTCGCCCTCGAGCGTACGATCAAAGGCCCAGACCCACCAACGTATCAGATGGGCCTGCGAGCCATCTGGTCGTTCGCGCGTCTGGTCCTCCAGATACAACTCGGTCGCGTGCCCGCCAAAACGCACCTTATAGGTTGCCGTACGAATGCCATGGACCGTCAGGCCAAACCCAGTGGTCGAGACAATCTCGTCAATCGTAAAGCAGCGACCGTCGACCCAGCAGACGGTAACCGGCACGACTTGTCCGCCCGCGAGGATGCGAGCTACAACGTCCACATACTGCTTGTGCACGCGTCGAGTTTTGCCATCTGTCTGTCGATATTCCATGCCTCCTATTATCGAACGCATGTTTGCATGTTGTAAAGCGAACAGACTGTGGTTTTGGAGTGTCGTAGTAATCGCACGTGTCCGCATGGCGTGTTAGCAAAAAGAACACCCGCGGTCAACAGGGCTAATATTCAATTTTAGTGCCAAAAAGTTCACTTCTCCCATCAGAACTCGGTAAAGAAACCCACAGGAGGTGATACGATTTATCATGTTTTTGTAACGTGTCTGCAAACTTCGAGAAAGCCCATATATGGACGTAACGTTCTCAACCTTCCTCGGCCAAATTGTGTCGAACCCAGTCCTTGCCGTCACCGTGATCCTCGCGTTGGGCGCCATCTTCGTCAATGGATGGACCGACGCGCCCAACGCCATCGCGACCTGCGTCACTACGCGTTGCATGCCCGCCCGCGCCGCCATTCTCATGAGCGCCGCATTCAACTTCCTCGGCGTGCTCATCATGACGCACTTTAACGCGAGCGTCGCCAACACCATCTCGCATATCGTCGACTTTGGCGGAAACAGCACCATGGCGCTCGCCTGCCTATGCGCGGCGCTGTTCTCCATCGTCGTCTACGGCGCCACAGCGTCGCGTTTTGGCATCCCCACCTCGCAAAGCCACAGCCTTATCGCCGGCCTGACCGGTGCCGCCATCGCCCTCGGCGGTGCGAGCAGCGTCAACGTCCACGAGTGGATGAAGGTCATCTACGGCCTGGCGCTCTCCATCGGCCTGGGCTTTATCATGGGCTGGGTCCTGTGCAAGCTCGTCTCGATTCTTTTCGCCGCCGCCAACAGGCGACGTGCCAATGTCTTCTTTAAATATGCTCAGATCGCAAGTGCCGCGGCCATGAGCTTTATGCACGGCGCGCAAGATGGACAAAAGTTTATCGGCGTGCTCTTTTTAGGTGTCGCCTTTGCCAGCGGACAGACGAGCGTCGGCGACGCCGGCATCCCCATCTGGATCATGCTGCTGTGCTCGGCCACCATGGGCATCGGCACCAGCGTGGGCGGTGAGCGCATCATCAAGTCTGTCGGCCAGAGCATGGTCAAGCTCGAAAAGTACCAGGGCTTCTCCGCCGACCTGGCGGGCGCCGCAAACCTGCTGCTTGCCACGCTCACCGGCATCCCCGTGTCCTCCACGCACATCAAGACCTGCGCCATTATGGGTGTCGGTGCCGTCAAGCGCCTCTCGGCGATCAACTTCGGTGTCGTCAAGGACATGATGTTCACCTGGTTCTTCACCTTCCCCGCCTGCGGACTTATCAGCTTTGTCATGGCCAAGCTGTTCATGATGTTCATCTAGTCAAACCGAACGTCCATCCGGACCGCAATACCTCGCCCACCCGTCTTCGCCTCGAAAGGACCCACTCATGGCAAAGAAACCCGATTCGTTCTACTTTGACAACTACGTCGCCTGCGCCGACCTTGCTGTCCAGGCCGCAGAGTTGCTCATCAAGATTTTTGAGAACTTTGATCCCGCGCATATCCACGACATGCTCGAGGAGATGCATGCGATTGAGCATGCGGCCGACAAGAAGCACCATGAGCTCGAGGATGCCCTGCTCACTGCCTTTATCACCCCGCTTGAGCGCGAGGATCTGGACCTGATGAGTTGCTCGCTCGACACTGTGCTTGACCGTATCGAGGGCGTCGTGCAGCGCGTCTACTTCACCAACATCCAGAGCATCCACCCCGATGCCATTGTCATCGCCCACAAGGTGACCGACGCCTGCCGCGCCATGAAGGATCTTATGGTCGAGCTGCCTAATTACCGCAAGTCCAAGACCCTGCGCGAGCTGGTCATCCAGATCAACACCATTGAGTCCGAGGCCGATGAGCTCTACATCAACGCTATGCGCAACCTGCACGTCAATGGCAAGGACCCGCTCGAGGTCATCGCCTGGCGTGACGTCTACGCTTTC
Organism: Collinsella sp.; assembly: GCA_036304905.1. GTDB lineage: Bacteria > Actinomycetota > Coriobacteriia > Coriobacteriales > Coriobacteriaceae > Collinsella. The sequence continues at coordinate 23,979 of JAXIXR010000005.1, forward strand.
CTGGAGTACTGCGCCGACTGCTGCGAGAATGTGGCTGATGTCGTGGATTCGATTGTCATGAAGAACAGTTAATTGGGGGTACGTGTCCCGGCGGTCGGGCCCGCTCCCTTACGTACCACCATTGGAAACTTTGGCTGATACTTTGAAAGCGATGAGGCTTTTGTTGGCAGGACCTTGGGGACCGATTGGAAACTTTGGGACCGCCTTAAACGTTTGGCTGGATGGGGCTTTGGGTACCCTTTTGCTTAGTTTTGGGTTGTTTTATTAGCTTTGGAGGGTTTGGTTATGGGGTATTTGGATCTGGCTCGGGGTCGGTATTCTTGTCGTTTGTTTGAGGATCGTTCTGTGGAGCAGGCTGTGGTGGATGCCATTGTTGAGGCTGGGCGTATTGCTCCTTCTGCTTGTAATAATCATCCAACCCGTGTGATGGTGTTAGATACGCCCGAGCTTTTGGAGAAGGCGGCTGCTTGTCAGCCTCGGTTTGCTCGTGATGGGTCCATCTTTGGCGCTCCGCTCATCTTCCTCATTTGCAGCGTTACCGACGACGCTTGGGTTCGCCCCTATGACCAGATGAACTCCAGCGCTATCGACACCTCGATTGTTTGCGATCATATGATGATGGAGGCCGAGGAGCAAGGCCTGGGAACGTGTTGGGTATGCCATTTTAAGCCCGAGCTAGCCCGAGAGCGGTTCAACCTGCCCGAGGGCGTCTATCCCTATCACATGCTCGTCTGCGGCTATCCTGCCGACCACATCGCCGATCCCGAGCATCGCGATGCCCGCACCATTCCCCTCTCCGACTTCCTCCTCAAGTAGTTTTTGGCACATGCCCTAAAATCTACTTTTTACCACGCGCCCTTTGCCGAGTTCTGCCCTATCACACGCAGAGCTCGGCGTTTTGTTTCCCAACCCGTATGCAGCCACAAAAGAGGAGCCCGCAGGTGCGAGCTCCTCTTAAGGACACGAGATTGTAGCTCTGGCGCTAGTCCAGGTCGTCGGCAGCAAAGTTGTCGATCGGGGCGAAGGGATCGGCCACGGGGACAACCGGGTCAGCGACGGGCAGCGGCTCGGCGGGAACAGTCACTGCAGGAGAAGCGGCAGAACCGACCGGCGTGGAGGCCATCAGATCGGCCGGGAAGGAATTCTGGGCATCGTCCATGAAGTGCTGGATGAGCTTGAGATACTCTGCCTTGAACTCCTCACGGGAAGCCTTGAGACGATCGATCTCCTCGAGCTCGGCCTGCTTCTCGGTCAGAGCCTGGCGGATAACCTCGCGGGCCTTGGCGTCAGCCTCGTTGCGGATACGCTCAGCGTTCTCGTTGGCATCGTTGACGATGGTCTCAGCGGTCTGCTGGGCAGCGATCAGGGCAGCGGAAATCTGGCGCTCCTGAGCGGAGAAGTCAGGGGCGGGAACAGCCACGGGGGCGGCAGGAACGGCCTGGGCGGTGGCATCCTGAGCTTGGGCAAGCTGAGCCTGCGCATCGGCAAGCTGCTGCTCGGTAGCAGTCAGACGACCCTTAAGGTCGACGATCTTAGCGAGCATAGCGTCAACCTCGGAGGACAGCGTCTCCAAGAAGACGTCGACCTCAGCAGGATCGTAGCCACGCTTGGCCTCAGAGAAAGTCTGAGCCTGGATGTCTGCAGGGGTAATAGCCATAACAAGTCTCCTTTTTCATCGCCTCGGCGCTACACGCCCGACGTAAGTTACTAAGTCAGTTCTACACGAGTATACCTATAAGAAGCTGCAGAACCAGCCTCTGCACCAACTGCAACGCAATAATCGCAACGACCGGTGAAAAATCGATACCGCCCATCGGCGGGATGAAACGACGGAACAGGTTGAGCCACGGACCGCACACGCTATCAAGCACCGCGGCAATATCCTGAAGCAAACCACCCTGCTTCATGGGAATCCACGTCATAAAGCAGTAGACGACAATGAGCGTGGAATAGAAGTTGAACAGCGTATTGACCAGCTGGACGATAGTGTAGATGTTGATGGGAATCTCCTCGTCTTGTCTTTACTTAAGGTAGCCGTCGGCACGAAGCTTCTTGAGATCGGAATCTTTGACCTCGCAACCGGCGGGCAGCACCATGAACACGCGGTCGCCCACCTCCTTGACCGTGGCACCCAGACCGCAGGCAAAGCCGTAAGAGAAGTCCAAGACGCGCTTGGCAACTTCGGTGCGTACGCCCACAAAAATCAGTGCGACAGGCTGCTTGGTGCGAACGCGGCGCACCACGGTCTCCACGTCGTCATAGCTCTCGGGGCGCAGGACATAGGCCGGCAGCTGCGGTGTGGCGTTGATGATATTGCTCGCATAGGCCGAGGCATCGCTCGGTGCAGGCGCGGGCGCAGCGACGGCACGGGCGCGGGTGTTCTCGGCGTAGCTCGACGGCGTGTCATAGGCACCAGGACGATAACCGCTCGCAACACTGTCCTGCGAGCGCGAAGGCGGGTTATACGTCGTAGCATGGCGGGAGTCATCGCCGACCAGCTGACCGGAGCGCGTATACACGGCAACCGACTCAGCTTCACCGCGGCGCGTCTGACCAAGCAGGCCGTTGCTCGGCTCGTCTTGGGTGTAGAAGCCCTCGCCCGAAGCACCGCTGTAGCCGTTGCCCTGATAACTATCGTCATAGCCGTCATCGTAGCCGTAGTCGTCGTCCTGGCCATAACCCTGGTCGTAACCCTGCTGGCCGCCCAGGTGCATCTTATTTTTAATCTCGTCAAGGAAGCCCATGGTTGTGTCCTCTCGCGGTTTAGTGCAGGCGCCCCGATAATCAGTGCGCACTTCAGAGCCTTATTTTACTGCAAACTCCGGGCTAAATACTACCCTGCCCAGGCGAACGAGCGTAGAGCCCTCCTCAAGGGCAGGCTCAAAGTCCTCGCTCATGCCGCAGGAAAGCTCAGGCAGGTTCAAATCGGGATGCGCCGCCTCCAGCTCATCCCTCAGCTCACGAAGCCCCGCAAAGGTGCGGCGTGCCACATCCTTATTCCCCCGGGGCGCCATAGTCATAAGCCCCTGCACGCAAATTCCCTCAAGTTCCGCAAGCTCACCCGCGGCGGCGCGAATCTCATCGGGCGAAAAGCCTCCCTTCGACTCCTCACCACTCACATTGACCTCAATGAGCACACGCTGGGGGCCGGCGAGCTCGCCTGCCTCAATCTTGCGGACAGCACGGCTCGAGATCGCCTGCGCCAGATGCAGCGAACCCACCGAGTGAATCAGCTCGGCTGAGCCCAGCACCGCATTGATCTTATTGGTCTGCAGGTTGCCGATCATATCGAAGCGCACCTCGGGCAGCTCCGGATGCTCCGCCAGACCCGTGAGCTTGCGAACCAGCTCCTGCGGGCGATTCTCGGCAAAATGTCGATACCCCGCCTGGATGGCGGCAACGGTCTCATCGACACCAACGGTCTTGGACACGGCAATGAGGCGCGCGGCGTCGTGGGGACGGCCTGCGCGATCGAGCGCCGCATAAAAACGTTCCAGAATCTGCTCGCGGCGAGCGCGCATCAAGTCCAAATAGTTATCCATTGCCAATCGCCTCCGCTGACAGCCAAACAAGTAGTCCCATGCTATCGCAAGAGCGCGGCCCCGCATGTGCAAGGCCGCGCTCACTTAGGTATTTACAATCTTTCGACGAACGGAATTACTTACTCCTCGTCGTCCTCGCCATCGTCCTCGTCCTCAAGATGATCGAGCAGGTAGCGAAGACCCTCGCTGACCTCGTTAGTGGGCACCTTGGCAACGTAGCGAGCGTCGACGGCGGGCCTCATGATAACACCCTCGCCCGAAGGCACGCGCATGCTCTCGAGCTCATCCTCATCAGTGCGGGCGATATCGCCGGCATTCATGCGCTGACCGGTCAGCAGGAAGGTCAGACGGCAGGCGGCATCGATGGAAATCGAGGCGATGCGATCAAGGTAGCGCGAGACCATGATGGCGCGGCGCAGGTCATCGTAGTTGCTGTCGTCGTCCATAAACTCGCCGGCGTCCATGCGGTTAAAGGTACGGAAGAACTTCTCATAGGCAGCGTGCACCGGCTCGTCCTCGACGGCCAGGTTGCAGATGATGGACATGTCGTTGGCGACCAGAGCGGAGATCGAGGAACCAAGCACCTGGTAGACGGCCTCGGCCTCGGCATCAACCAAGGTCACAAGCTCCTGAGGCAGCGAGATATCGGCCTTGACCATGTGGCTGGCGGCACGGCAGATCTGGCGAACCTTATCGGTCATGCGCTGCAGGTTAAAGTCGACATAGATGATCGTCTGCAGCAAGCGGAAGTCGGAGGCGACCGGTGACTGCGTGGCAATCAGGTTGTAGCAGACGGCCTCCAGGTTGGCGCAGCGTGCGTCAATCGAAAGGGTGCGCTTCTTGGTCTTGACGGCGAGTTTGCGGTCGTCGGTCACATAGGCCTTCACGGCGTCGTGAAGGGCCAGATCGATAGCCTCGTAGATGCTCAGCATCTCGTGACGGGCCTCGATGAGCTGACGGGAAAACAGTTTGCGCATGGTTCACTCCAATCAGTTGGGTGCGGTCATGCCGCCCGCACAGTGAATACGCACCGGACCAGGTCCGATCGGTTTGGGACTAGTCGTACCGATCAGCCAAAGCGGCCGGTGATATAGTCTTCCGTCCGCGAATCCACCGGGCTGGTGAAGATCGCGTCGGTTTGACCATACTCGATGAGCGTGGCGGGCTCGCCGGCAACTTCCTGCAAGAAGAATGCGGTGTAGTCGCTAATACGAGCTGCCTGCTGCATAGAATGTGTGACGATGATAATCGTCATCTCGGGCGCCAGCTCGGCCATCAGATCCTCGACCTTGGAGACGGACGTGGGGTCGATGGCGGAGCAGGGCTCGTCCATCAGAAGGACATCGGGCTGCACCGCAAGCACGCGCGCGATGCACAGACGCTGCTGCTGACCGCCCGAGAGCGCCAAACCATCCTTGTTGAGCTGATTGGATACCTCTTTCCAGAGGTTGGCGCGCTTGAGCGATTCTTCCACGATGTCATCGAGGTCGCTTTTGCTAGTCACGCCCTGCAGACGAGGGCCAAAAGCAACATTCTCGTAGATGGATTTAGGGAACGGGTTGGGCTGTTGAAAAATCATGCCCACGCGACGGCGAAGGTCGACCGGGTCGACACCCTCGGCATAGATATCATTGCCGTCGAGCGTCATGGTACCCTCGACGCGCGTACCCTCGATCAGGTCATTCATGCGGTTGATGCAGCGCAAAAACGTCGACTTGCCGCAGCCCGAAGGGCCAATGAAGGAGGTGATGGCGTTTTTGGCGATGTTGAGGTCAAGCCCCGTCAGCGCATGAAAGTCACCGTACCAAAAGTTGAAATCCTTGGCCGTAATGGCCGCTTGCTCCAACGCGGGAGCGGACTGATAAACGGACATGGGACTCCTTAACTAGCGACGCTTACGCGACAGGAAGCGCGCAAACAGGTTGAAGGCCAAAATAATCACCATCAGCAAGAGCGCAGTGCCGTAGGCTGCGTTCATGTTGATGCCGTCGTTGGCAAGCAGGTACAGGTGAACGGTCATGGGGCGGCCGGAATCGAGCGGCGAAATAGGCAGGTTGATGGCCTGGCCCATGGTGTAGAGCACCACCGCGGTCTCGCCAATGGCACGGCCGATGGCGAGGACGATCCCCGTGGCAATACGGCCAAAGGCAGAAGGAAGCACGATCTTGGAGACAACCTGCCACTTGGTGGCGCCCAGGCCGTACGCGCCCCAACGGATATAGCGCGGAACGGCGCGAATGGCCTCTTCGGTGGTGCGCATGACGATGGGGAGCATCAAGAGCGCGAGTGCCAGAGCGGCAGAGACCATCGAAAGGCCCAGGCCCATAGCCTCGACAAACAAGGCGTAGCCAAACAGGCCCATAACGATGGAGGGCACCGAGGCCAAAGCGTCAGCAGCGTAGCGAATGAGCTCGACGACCTTGCCCTGCTTGGCGTACTCGGCCAGATAGACGGCTGCCAGCACAGCGATCGGCGTGCAGATAAGCATGGCGAGCGCCGTCACGTAGACGGTCGAGACGATCGTGGGCCAAATTCCGCCCTCGGCGTTGACGCCCTGGGGCCAACCGAAGATAAAGTCGAGCGAGATGTGTGGCAGGCCGTTGATGACCACGTAGGCGATGATAGCGACCAGCACCAGCGTGGTGATGTAGGCAGCGGCACGAAACACGCCAAGCATGATCTTGTTGGACAGGTCCTTGTTGATGCGGCCCTTCTTGCCGTGGGAAAGGGCACGCTTGATGCGCTCGCGCGACGAGGTCGTATCGACCGTCGTGTCAACGGAATCGGACATAGCCTACCCCCTCTTCTTCTTGGAAATCAGACGGACGATGCCCACCAGCGTGGCGGAGATGATAAACAGGACCACACCCATGCCGAACAGCGCCGAGCGGTGCAGACCCGAGGAATAGCTCATGTCGAGCGCAATCTGGCTCGTGAGCGTCGAGATGGGGCTCGCAATGCTGTCGGGAATAACCGGGGCGTTACCTACGACCATGAGCACGGCCATGGTCTCGCCGATGGCACGGCCCATACCCAGCACGATGGCATCAACGATACCCAGCTTCGCGGCAGGTAGCACGACCTTATAGATGGTCTGCCACTTGGTGGCGCCCATGGCATACGATGCCTCGCGAATGCCCATGGGAATGGAATTGAGAGCATCGATGGTGAGCGTGGTGATGGTAGGGACGATCATGATGGCGAGCACAAACCACGCCGTCAGCGCACCAAAACCAAGGCCGCCGGTCAGTTGTGCGATAAACGGGCGGATGATGATCATGCCGAAAAAGCCGTAGATGATAGAAGGGATGCCGGCCAGCAGGTCGACGGCAGGGCTGATGAGCTTGCGCACGCGCTTGCTGGCAATCTCGACCAGGTAAACGGCTGTACCCACGCCCAGCGGCACGCCCATGGCGAGCGCACCGACGGTCACCAGACCCGAGCCGGCAAGCAGCGACAAGATTCCGTAGTGGCCCTCGGAAGGCGCCCACGTAAAGCTAAAGAAGTCCGCCAGACCGATGTCAGTAAAGACGGGCAGCGCCGAGTACGTGGTAAAGACAAAAATCAGGATGACGGTAACGACCGCCAAAAACGCGCAGGCAAAGAAGATCCACTGCAGCGCCTTCTCCTTGATATAGGTGCTGCGCGATACGAGCGCCAGCTCGCGCTTCTTGGGCGTCTGAACATTCTGCTCAGTCTGGGAGTTTTCCTGTGCTTCCATGCTACTCACTCCCCTTCTCGTCGTTGGTGACGGGAATAAAGCCCGCCTCGCGAATCTGCTTGTCCATCTTTTCGGACGTCACATAGTCAATGTAATCCTGCGCCTGCTGCGAAGGCGCACCCTTCACAAAGAAGTAAAGGTCGCGCGAGATGGGATAGCCGCCACTCGCGACCGTCTTCTCGGACGCCTCAACATGATTGACCGAGACGGCCTTGACCGAGGTCTTGGCGTTGAGGCTATCGACGAAGCCCAGCGAAATGTAGCCGATGGCCCCACGCGAACGAGATACCACGTCGCGCACCTGGCCCGTACCCGAAAGAACAGCCGAGCGGCGATCGAACGGCGTGCCATCCATCACGATGGTACGGAAGGCCTCGCGCGTACCGGACGCCTCGTCTCGGTTGATGACCTGAATCCTCAGGTCCTCGCCACCGACCTCTTTCCAATTGGTAATCTTGCCGGCGTAGATATCGCGGAGCTGCTCGGTCGAGAGGTTATCGACGGGGTTGTCGTCGTTCACGATGACCGCAATACCGTCGTGGGCAATGACGATGGGAGTCAGGCCCAGATCCTGTTCGTCGGCATTGAGTCCACGGGAGGAGCTGGCGATATCGGCCGTGCCGGCGCTGACGGCCTCGATCCCAGCGGAAGAACCCAAACCGGAAACGAGCACGTCGATGCCGGTCTCCTCCTTAAAGCCCTCGGCCGCAATCTCGGCGATAGGAAGGCAGGTCGTGGAGCCGGCCACGGTAATGGAAGAGGTAGAAGATCCCGAAGAACAGGCGCACAGCGTAAGCGTAAGCACAGCGGCGCTCAGGACCGATACGATCTTTCTCATAGCATCACGCCGGTCGCAGCATGGCGCCCACAGGTGCCGTCCTCGTTACGGTAGGAATAAAAGCGGTCGTTCTGACGCACGGTCGAAAGCTGGGTATCCACGATATTATCCGCGTCGACACCGACATCTACCAGCGCCTCGCGAATGGCAGCGGAAAGATCAAGCATGCGAGAGGTATTCGCATCGATGCAAGAGAACTCGGCGGCAAAGCGATCCATGAGTTCCTGGGATACCTCATATTCGTCACCCAAGATATGGGGGCCGATATAGGCGGAAACGTCGCTCGCATCGCAACCGGCAGCATCGCAAAGCGCCTGGCACGCCTTGGCGGAAATACGTGCAATCGTGCCCTTCCAACCGGAGTGCACCACGGCAAATCCGCCGGGGGCCACCAGCACCACGGGAACGCAGTCGGCAAAGCAGAGCAGCACGGGCACGTTATGCGCCGTGCAGACGATGGCATCACAGCCCTCGGCAATCTGCTCGCGAACGTCCTCAAGGTCATCGGCGCCGTTCGAGGTCACCGCAACGATATGATCACCATGGACCTGATTGGGAACGAGCAGGTTGTGCTCGCACTCGGCGGCACCCATAGCCTCGAGCGCACGACGACGATTTTCTTGAACAGCAAAGGGGTCATCGCCAACATGCGAGCCCAAGTTGAGTGAGGAGTACGCATCTTCGGAAACGCCACCGGCGCGCTCGGTGAAGGCAAAGCGAACATCGGATGTCGCGCCCTCCACCAACGTAACTCCATCATGGTCGACACGCGAAACGTTGTCCGCACGTGCTGCCATACTAAAGCCTCCTAATAACACAAGTACCGCGGCATCGCCGCTACAGCCCGCGTTTATACGGCTGTCATACTTCTCTAAAAGGATACCTGCTGCGCTGGAGGCAATCGTAAAGGGAACGTAAAGAGATTGGAGGTTCTAGTTTACAAAGTCGAAATAAAAAGGGCGCGTCCATACGGACACGCCCCTGTGCACAACAATGCAAAGAACGACTTAGAAGCTACCGCGCTTCAGGAAGTCGGGAAGCTCGAACTGATCGTTGCCGAAGTTAGGAAGCTCGGTGCCACCGACGTTGCGGGTCGGAGCGGCCTGAGCCGGGCTCGTGGCAGGAGCGGTGCGCTGCGGCTCAGCGGAGGCAGCGGCCTTGCTCTGAGACTGCTGAGCAGCAAAGAGCTCGTCCTGACGGTTGACGTTGGAGTCGGAGAAGCCCGTAGCGATGACGGTGATACGCACCTGATCGCCCAGGGACTCGTCGACAACGGTACCGAAGATGATGTTGGCCTCGGGGTCGACGGCGTTGGCGACAACGTCGGCGGCGTCGCTGATCTCCTGGATGCCCAGGTCCTTGGAACCGGCGATGGAGAGCAGCACGCGCGTGGCGCCATCGATGGAGCTCTCGAGCAGCGGGCTGGAGATGGCCTGCTGGGCAGCGTCGACGGCACGGGTGTCCCCAGAAGAGGTACCGATACCCATCATGGCGGTACCGGCCTGCTTCATGATGGTCTTAACATCGGCGAAGTCCAGGTTGATGATACCGGGGACGGTGATGAGGTCGGTGATGCCCTGGGTGCCCTGGGAAAGGACGCCATCGGCAATCGCGAAGGCCTCGAGCATGGTGGTCTTCTTCTCGGCGATGTCGAGCAGCTTATCGTTAGGGATGACGATCATGGTGTCGACGCAATCGGAGAGGGTCTTAATGCCCTCCTCGGCGCTCTTCTTGCGCTTGCGGCCCTCGAAGGTGAAGGGCTTGGTCACGACGGCGACGGTCAGCGCACCGACCTCGTTCATCGCGATATCGGCAACGATGGGAGCAGCGCCGGTACCGGTGCCACCGCCCTCGCCGCAGGTGATGAACACCATGTCGGCGCCAGCGAGCGCCTCGGCAATGTCGTCGCGGGACTCATCGGCAGCCTTGCGGCCAACCTCGGGGTTGGCGCCGGCGCCCAGGCCGCGGGTAAGGTCGGTGCCGATGTGCACCTTGATATCGGCATCAGAGATCGCGAGTGCCTGAGCATCGGTGTTGATGGCAACAAACTCGACGCCGCGGATGCCCTCTTCGATCATTCGATTGACCGCGTTGGTACCGCCGCCGCCGACGCCGACCACCTTAATGACGGCAAGGTAGTTGTTGATCTCTGTCTCGTGCATGTCGGTCCTCCGAACAAAGGTTATAGCCATAGCATGGGTCGACCCCTGCGCACATTAACCTTCAGGTTGAAAGTAAATGCAAAGGTAAACCGTATTATGTTTGCACATTATGAACGTATCAGTCAAATAATTGACCGTGAAAACCAAACAAACCAGATAAACGGCGTGGTATGGCCCCTCAACAAAGCATCAACCAGCGCTACGAGGTCGGAGCGTTCCTAAATGTATAGTTACCCGGAGAGCGCACATTGATATACGTTACGCCCTCTACCTGCGAAAGCAGCTTGGTGACTACGCGCTCCTTCTTGACGATATCGTCCGAATCGCCCAGCGACACCTCAATGCCGTTATTGAGGTTTGCCGAGATGGCTTCGACCGAAGGCGTGGAAATATCCTTGACTTGTCCCAAGAACTCGCTCGAAAAACCACGCACATAATCCAAGCCAGCCTTAACGGCCTTGGAGCTCACCGCCTGGCCGGAAACCGGAGCGACATCCGCCGAGACATCAGTCAACAACACCGCGCCATAATGCTTAGCGAGCGCCAGTGCAGCATCGATTCCGGTCAAGGTATTTGAGCCCTGCCCCGTCGTGATGACGTTGCCCTGATCGTCCACTTCGACCGACGTCGACAGCGGGGCGATCCAGGTGTCATCATCCCCGATGGCCCAAGCAAGGTCATCGGAGCTGATATAGGCAATTGCAATGACCTTGCGCTCCATCGGCGTAATGATGAGCGTATGCGGGAACTGACGCTGGACATCCACGCCCGAGACCCACGGGTTCTGCTTGAGATCCTCGGTAATCTGGTCGGGATCGACGTTAAAAAGCGACGTTCCCTCGGGCAAATCGATCAGCTGGATAGCATCGTGCTTCGTCACATGCTCGCTGCCTTGAATCTGAATATCAGTGGCGGTAAACAATCCAGAGTTAATCACCACGATGGCAACGACGACGAGCACGGCCAAGGCGGCCAGAACGCCGCCCACGATTTTGCCTTTGCCTGCAACGACAGAAGCGGCGTCTGATGTTTTATTTACCATCGCCCCAAGTGAAGACAACGGATTGACGCTTTTTTTACCCGAAGGCTTCTTGACGGTAACCGGCACCGATGTCAGCGAGCGCGGTTTCGATGCGCCCAGCGTGCGACCTGGACGCGGAGCTTTAGTTCCCGTCGAGGGCTTAGGAGTTGCCATGGGACGGGCAGGTTTGGCGCCCATAACAGGCTTTGACGTCACCGAGGGACGCGAGGACTTTTTTGCGGCCGGACGATTACCGAGCTGCGAGCCGACGACCGGACGACTGGTCTGTCGAGCATGCCCGACAGACTTAGAATGCGCGACGGTATTGCGTTGAGGTTTGGCAGGCGCGCCGGAACGCCCTCCGGCGCGGCGGAAGGTGGGTTTCGATGCTCTAGAAGCCGAGGAATTTAACTTCCGGTCTGAGCTCGATGCCATACGCCTCCCTCACCTTTCCGTGCACATGTCTGATAACCGCGGCAACGTCATCGGCCGAGGCAGTTCCGTTATTAACGATAAAATTAGCGTGAACGGGCGAAACTTCCGCGCCGCCAATTGAAAAACCCTTTAATCCACAATCCTCGATAAGCTTGCCCACACTCGCATCGGGCGGATTGCGAAAGACCGACCCGCAGGATGCGCGACCCATGGGCTGCGTACGCTTGCGCCTCGTCAGGTACCGCTCCATGCGCTCGCGAATGTCGGCCTTGGGCGCCGGTTTAAGCTTGAGCACGCACTCGAGGATGATCTCATTGCGGGGAAGGCTACATTCGCGGTAGCCCCAAGTGATCTCGGACCCCGCATAATGCTTGATACCGGATGCCGGGTCAAACGTTACGACATCCTCAACCAGCGAGCCAATCCACTCGGTCCGTGTGCCGGCATTCATAGATATCGCACCGCCGACCGAACCAGGGATGCCAACGGCAAACTCAAGGCCCGAGAGGCTACGCGACAGGGCATCGTTGACCAGGCGCGCAAACATCACGCCCGCACCGACCGTCAGTGTACAACCGTCATCGGCAACAACCGTGCGCTGAAACTCACGTCCGAGCGAAATGACGGCACCGCGATAACCGCCATCGGCAACCAGCAGATTGGAGCCCTTGCCGATGATGACCCACGGCACCTGCTCGCGATCGAGCACCGCCACGGCGCGGCGGAGGGCATGATAGCTATGGCACGTCACAAAGAGGTCGGCCTTGCCGCCGATACGATAGCTCGTATGACGCGCAAGGCGCTCGTCCTCGATCACATCCGTGTCAATCATGCCCGAAAGCGCCATGACGGCGTTAAACAGACCCATTAGACTTAAGCGTCTTTCTTGGCAGTCAGATACTCGATAAACTCGGGACCGACGGTCGTAACGTCACCGGCACCCATGGTGAGCAGCAGGTCGCCCTCGCCCACCATCTGCTCGAGCTCCTGATTGAGCTCAAGACGGCTGGAACAATACACGACCTCCTTACCAGGATGCTTGGCGCGCACGGTATCGGCGAGCATCTTAGAGGTGACACCCGGAATGGGCATCTCGCCAGCCGAGAACACATCAATCAGCAGCAGTTTATCGGCATTGGCAAATGCATCAGCAAAGTCGTCGCACAGGGCCTGCAGGCGCGAATAGCGGTGCGGCTGGAACACGACGTCGACGTGCTTGTAGCCCAGCGACGAAGCGGCGGCAAGCGTCGCCTTGATCTCGGTGGGGTGATGGCCGTAATCATCGACCACGGTGATGCCATCGATATCGCCCACGTGGGTAAAGCGACGGCGGACGCCCTCAAAGCTCGAGAGCGCCTTGGCGGCGGCGTCGATGTCAAGGCCCAGGACATGGGCGACGGTGAGCACCGCCGTGGCGTTGAGCATGTTGTGGCGACCGGGATTGCTCTTGATCTCCACGGCATGCTCAGTGCCGTCCTCAAAGCGAACGATAAAGTCACTCTGGACGCCCTTAACATCCGGGTGCATGCAGACGATGTCGTTGCTCTCGGCAAAGCCGTAGGAAAGCACATGACGGCCCGTCGACTTGGCAAGCTCGACCAGATGCGGGTCCTCACCGCAGACGATGACGGTGCCGTCCTCGCCCACCAGGCTCATGAATTTGGCGAAAGTCGCCTCTATCTCCTCGATACCCGAGTAGTGATCGAGGTGGTCGGCCTCGACGTTGGTCACAATGACTACGTTGGGGTTCAGGAACAGGAAGGAGCTGTCGGACTCGTCGGACTCGGCGACAAAGTAGTCGCCCGAGCCGTTCTTGCCGTTCGTGTCATAGCCCTCGACGATGCCACCGATCAAGAAGCTCGGATCCAGACCCATGCGGTCGAGCATGGTGGCGCACATCGAAGACGTGGTGGTCTTGCCATGCGTGCCGGCAACAGCGACGGTGGTGTAGCCGTGGCCCAAAGCAGAGAGCATCTTAGCACGGGGCCACACGGGAATACCAAGCTCGCGAGCGCGCACGAGTTCAGGGTTGGACTCCGGAATAGCGGTGGAGACAACAACCACGTCGGGCTTGACCTCGTCGATCGTGGCGGCCTCATGGCCCACATGCACCTTCACACCAGCGCGGGTAAGCTGGCGGATATAACGTGACGTCTTAAGGTCGGAGCCGGTAACGGCATAACCGCGCTCGTGCAGAACGAGGGCGATGCCGCTCATGCCGGCGCCGCCGATACCGATAAAGTGGGCGCTCTTAAACTCGGGCGCGGAGGTTGCAGTCTGGGAATCAGCCATGTGCTCGTGTACTCCTTGCGTAAACACTGCCTGTAACCCGTTAACTGTACCGCACCTACCGCATCAGCGCGAGGGCGACCGACGATATCCCGTCTAACTAACGCAAACCCTCTACCGCATCCGCCAGAAGAGCGGCGGCCCTATCCTGGGCCAGACCACGCGCCGCCTGACGCATGGCGTCGCGCGCCGCCGCGTCATCGACCAGGTGCAGCAGTTCATCGGCAAAGGCAGAACCGTCGATATCGGCATCGGCGCAGAGCACGCCGGCCCCAGCGTCGACCAGATAACGGGCATTGGTGGTTTGGTGGTCGGCCGTCGCATGCGGGTACGGCACGAGCACCGAAGGCACGGCGAGTGCAGCGATCTCGGCCACGCTCGATGCGCCCGAACGCGAGAGCACCAAATCGGCAGCAGCCAGCATATCGCCCATGTTGTCGATGTAAGGCTGGACGCGGTAACGCTTCGCCTCCTCGGGCGTCAGCGCCAAAGCGCGCTCGGTCTCCTCAAAGCCGTCGGCACCCGTCGAATGCAACACATAGAGGTTCTTGCGCGAAAGCAGCTCGTTTTTGAGCGAAGCCACACGCTCGTTGAGGTGCTGGGCGCCAAGTGAACCGCCAAAGACGAGCAGCAGCGTAGCGTCCTCGGGAACGCCAAGTGCCTTGCGGCCGCGAGCGCGATCGCCCTCGATCACCGAGCGACGTACGGGGTTGCCGGTCATGAGCACGTGGTCAGGGTCACCTTCGCGCTCAAAGACCGAACGCGCTGCCGGCACCGAGATGCACACGCGGGCGGCGTGGGAGTTCATCATCTTGTTGGCCAGGCCCGGAACAGAGTTCTGCTCATGCAGCAGATACGGAACGCCCGCGCCCTTGCACCACCCCAGCAGCGGAACCTCGACATAGGCACCAAAACCAATGGCGGCATCGGGCTTGCCGACCTTTGAGAAATGACTGGCGAGCGCACGCTTGGCTTTGTTGACACGCCACAGCGAGGTCAGCGCCGTCCAAGGACGGGAGCGGTCGAAGCCCGTGACCGTAATGGGCACAAAATCAAACCCAGCCTCGGGGACCAGACGACCCTCGAGCTTGCGCGACTGGCCCACGAACACAACGTGGTGGCCACGGTCACGCAGCTCTTCGGCCAAGGCGAGCGCGGGGTTGATGTGCCCGGCCGTGCCGCCGGCTGCAATAGCAACGGTCATTTTATCGGTCATGGTAGTCCCTTCGTACACGCGGTCCCTGGTCGTCGGTACGCAGACGCGCCGACGGGTCCGAGTTCAAATCGATTCGATTATATCCGCCGCCCGCGTTGCGAGGGCTGGGGCGCTGAGGACGACCTTGCGGCGCCGTTCGCTGACGCGGGCGGGCTGCCGGCTCGGTCGCAGAGCCATCCAGGACGGTAAAACCGTTACGCGAAGATCGCTCGCCGCGCACGTGGGGCACGCCGGCGGTACTCTCATCCATAACGGCAAAGCTCTCGCGGCGGCGGTCATACTCATCGCGGCGGGCGCTCTCGTACGAAACGCGCAGGATCAACCCGGCAAGCATGAGCGACACAATAATCGACGAACCGCCGTAGCTAATAAACGGCAACGGTTTGCCCGTCATGGGAAACACGTTGAGGATGCCCAGCGCGTTAATCAAAAACTGCACCGCGAGAATGACCGCGGAGCCAGACGCCATGAGCGCGCCCCGACGATCGGTCGCCTGCTCGGCAATGCGAAACGCCGAGTAGATCAGCATCGCAAACACCAAGAAGAACAGCACGGTTCCGACAAAGCCGACTTCCTCGCCAATGATGGCCAAGATGTAGTCATTGTGCGCCTCGGGCAGATACGAGTACTTCATGGTTGAGTTGCCGATGCCACGGCCGAACAGACCGCCCGAAGCAAAGGCCATGATGGCAAGCGTGGCCTGATAGCCATCACCATACTCGTCGGCCCAAGGGTTCAAGGCAACCTGAATACGCACCATACGGTACGGCTCTGCGACAAGCGCAATCACGATCACGAGAATACCGAAGATTATCACGCCGATGATAAATCTGGGGTCGAGACCCGCAAACAACGCCATGCACATGAGGGTCAACAGGATGATCAGGACAGTACCGAAATCGGGCTGGATAAAGATCAGAAAGAGCGAAATGCCCAGGTAGATACCCATCTTGCGAAGGAATTCGTTGATGTTGCCACCGGGCGAAAAGAAGCGATCAAGCATGATGGCCGAATACGCAATGGCAAATGGCTTTAAAAACTCGGAAGGCTGGAACTGAATACCGGCGATGTTAAGCCAGCGCGTGGCGCCACGGCTGCCGCTGCCCACCAAGAACACCAGAAACAGTAGCCCTATCATGCCTATGAGGAAGATCCTGAGCACATCCTCCCCAAACCAGCTGTCCGGCAAAACGCGCACGATGGCAATCAGCGCCAGAACACCGACCACGGCAAACGCGGCCTGTCGACCCAGAAAAAACGTCGCCGAGCCATTCTCGTGCAGCGCCTCGACCGAAGACGCCGAGTACACCATCAGCAGGCCAAAGCATACCAAGGTAAACAAGCAGGCCATGAATATCAAACGGGGGCGCATGATACGGGCGGGAACGCCGGCAATATAGCGTTCGCTAAACGACTGCCCGCCGCGGCTGGAACGCGGTATGGTGCGCCGTGAGGAAGCACGGTCCGAGTCGGGCCTCCTCATACCTTGTCGGGGGCTCTCCTCTCTCACCGCAACCCCTATTCCATTTGTGATTTCGCTGTAGCGGCAAGCTGAGCCACGTAGTCCTTAAACACGCGGCCGCGCTCCTCATAGCCCGAGAACTCATCGAACGAAGAGCAGGCAGGAGAAAGTAAGATCACGTCACCACGGCTCGAAAGCGAACGGGCAACGTCCACGGCGTCGCGCAGGTCATCCGCCTGGGCGATATCCACATCGCCATCGACATCAGCCTCGTCCATAGCGGCGGTGAAGCGCTCGCGCGCGTCGCCAAAGCAGACGACCGAGCGCACGTTGTCCATAACGACGCGCGCGAAGTCCGTGAGCGGCGTGCCCTTATCGTGGCCGCCGAGCAGCAAGATCACGTCGTCATCGGGAAATGCCGTCAGCGCCTTCTCGACCGCATCGGTGTTGGTCGCCTTGGAATCGTTGACGTAGCGCACGCCGTCAATCTCGCCACACGGCTCCACGCGGTGCTCGAGCGGCTGGAACAAGGCAAGACCGCGGCAGACACCATCGACATCGGCACCGACCGTCAAGGCAGCCGTGGCAGCGCACAGGGCATTGATAACATTGTGATGGCCCGAGATCTTGAGCTCGGATGTAGCGATGAGCGGGGTCTCGACGCCTTTCAGACGCACGATCATCTTGCCATCGCGCACAAAGGCGGCATCCTCGCCCTCAGGCTCGTCAAAGGCAACCTTGCAGATGCGACGACCCGGCGTGTAGATGTACTCATCGAACTCGTGAATGCCGGCGTCTTCGACGTCGACAACCGCCAGATCGTCATCGACCATATTGTCAAACAGTTTGATCTTGGCAAGCGCGTAGTTCTTATGGCTCTTATGCCAGCCCAAGTGGTCGGGAGTGATGTTGAGCAGCACCGCCACGCGAGGATGAAGCTCGGCGGTCGTAGCAATCTGATAACTCGACAGCTCGGCCACAAACCACTCATTATGTGCGCGGCCGTCGATCTCGTTCACCGGCGGCTCACCGATATTGCCGACGGCCACGCTGGCTTCACCGGCGGCCTTGAGCAGATAATCAGTCAGCGACGTGGTAGTTGTCTTGCCGTTGGTGCCCGTGATGGCAATCCAGTTATCGGGCGACAGGCGATAGGCAAACTCGGGCTCACCCATAATCTGGGCGGCATGCTCGCGCCCGGCCTTAAAGAAGCCCGAGAACTCCGAGATGCCCGGGCACGTCACGCATACGTCATAGGCGCCCTCGACCTGTTCGGTCCCATAGACAAACGACGCACCAGCAGCCTCGAGCGCACGCGTGGCGTCATTGGGCTCAGAGGTGCCACCGCCATAAACGGTAACGGCGCTTACGCGCTCGGGATGTGCCAGCGCCCAGCGGGCAACATCGAGACCGGATTTGCCCTGACCCAAAACGAGCAGGCTAAAGACATCAGCAAGAGGCATGAAAGACCACTATCCCAACTGGAAGAACAGAGCAAGGCCAACGGCACCGAAGGCCGCAGCGATAATCCAAAAACGGATGACGACCTTGGTCTCGGCCCAGCCCTTCTTTTCAAAATGATGATGGATGGGCGCCATAAGGAAGACGCGCTTGTGCGTAAAGTGGAAGTAGACAACCTGAATCATGACCGACAGGGTCTCAACGATAAACAGGCCGCCGATGATGAGGGAGACGACCTCGGTGTTGGTCATGATGGACGTGCAGGCAAACGCGGCGCCCAGGGCAAGCGAGCCGGTATCGCCCATAAAGATGCTCGCCGGATAGCAGTTGAACCACAGAAAGCCCAAGCAGGCACCGGCACACGCGGTGCAGAAGATGGACAGGTTCACGTCTCCGTGCAAAAACGCCATGGCAGCCATGGCGAGCATGGCAATCATAGAGGTGCCGCCAGCAAGACCATCAAGGCCATCGGTCAAGTTCACAGCATTAGAAAGACCGGCGATCATCAGCCAGCAAAAGACAATGTAAAGCCACGGGAACGAAAGGCCGCAGATGGTGGTCGAAAGAACACCGAGGTCAATCGTCAGGCCGCCGGGAAAACGAATCTCGGGGGCGACGCCGCACCAGTTGACGGCGAGCACCGTAAAGGTGACGCAGATAATGGTTAGGCCGATCATCTTGGCATGGGGCGTCAGACCGAGCGAGCGCCCATGCGTAACGGAGGTCAGGTCGTCGATCAGGCCCAGCACGCCGGTCGCCAGCGTGGCGAGCAGCACGAGCACGAGCTCGGTGGTGAGCTTGCCCATCAGCAGACAGGTCAGCGAGATCGCGACGAGGATGACAACGCCACCCATGGTGGGCGTTCCCTGCTTAACCAAATGACGCTTGGGGCCGTCGGCACGAACCTGCTGGCCGATACCCTCGACCTTGAGCAGCTTGATCCACCACGGCATGAGCAGCAGCGCAATGGCAGCGGCGATGCCAAGCCCCAAAAAAGCCTGATACGTTGGATACGAGGGATTGCCGAACATGGGCTAGCACACACCTTCCACAAAGCGGTCGAGCTCAACAAAGCGGGAACCCTTGACCAGTACAACATCATGTTTTTCAAGCGCGCCGCCCATGCGGTCGAGCACCTGCTGATAATCGGAGAACACCTGGATGCGGTCCTCGTCCATGCCCATCATGCGCGCGGCATCGGCCATAAGCTGGGCCAGCTCACCACCCACGCACGCCAGCATGTCGAGCTTCTTGGCGGCGGCATAGGCGCCCACGAGCTCATGCATGCGAGGAGCCTCATCGCCCATCTCGCCCATCTCGCCCAGGATCGCCATACGAGACCCCGTGCACGAAAGCGAGCACAGCAGATCGAGGCCAGCAGCCATGGATTCGGCACTGGCGTTATAGGAATCGTCGATGACGCGGGCGCCGCTCTTGGCGCGCTTGATCTCCTGGCGGTGACCGGTGATCGTGAGGCCTCTAAAGGCAGCATCGATCTGCTCGGGCGTCACGCCCAGGCGATAGGCAACTGCGGCGGCCTTAACGGCATTTGGGACGGACTGCACGCCGGGGATGGCAAGCATGGTATCGATCGTCTCACCTTGGCCAAAATCGAGCGTAAAGACCGGACGGCCTTCGTCATCAACACGAATGTCGCGGGCGCGGACCTCATCATCGTCCGAGACGCCGGCCAGCATCACGTCGATACCAGCAGGCTGGGCGAACGTATCGCGAATGAACGGTGTAAAGTCGTCCTCGCCGCCCAAAACCAGCAACGGCAAGAAGTCGCCGGCGGCGCACATACCCTGGACAATCTCGGCCTTAGCGCGGGCGATGTTCTCGCGGCTGCCCAAAATGCCGATGTGAGAGGTACCAATCTTGCTCACGATGGCAAGGTTGGGATTGGCGGACTGGGACAGGCGCTCAATCTCGTGGAAATGGTTCATACCCATCTCGAGCACCAGGACCTCGGTATCGGCCGGAGCGGAAAGCACCGTGAGCGGCATGCCGATCAGGTTATTGAAATTGCCCTTGGTGGCCCAGACACGATAGCGCTTGGCGAGCACGGCGGCGAGCACGTCCTTGGTCGTCGTCTTGCCGATGGAACCGGTAATGCCAACGACCAGGCAGCCAAGCTCCAGGCGATACGTGTGCGCCAAACGCAGCAGAAACTCCTCGGGATCATCGGTCAGCAGGATGGCGCACCCCTTGTCCTGCGCCAGCGAGACCAGCTCGGCCTCGGGCTCACGCGTCATCACGACGGCGCCGGCACCCGACTGGACGGCACGGGAAGCAAAATCATTGCCGTCGACGTTTTCACCGGGAAAGGCGACGAAAATCGTCCCTTCCTCGACCTGGCGCGAGTCGATAACGCACCCGCGGCATACCCGATCGGCTTCTCCCGTCACGGTTCGGGCCCCTGTTGCGGCCGCGAGGTTGTTGACGGCGATCTCTATCATTGCAGCTCCCCTGTAAACCTAATAATGCTATCGGCGTATTGTATCCCAGCGCCGCGCATGCGTGGTGCAGGGCATGTGAACACCCTCATATGGGACAACAAACCACGCCCCAAAGATTGTAACCCCCTACTTCGTGTGCGGGATACCCAGCACGTCGAGCGCGTTGGCCATAATGGACTGGAACGGCACCGCAGCGGCATCTGAGCCGCTCGGCGTTCCGTCGAGCGTGATATAGCACAGCACCTTGGGCGATTGTGCCGGTGCAAAGCCCATAAAGGACGACATGTAGTTCTCCTTGAGGTAGCCGCCGTTCTCGTCGGCACGTTCGGCCGTACCGGTCTTACCCGCCACGTCATAGCCGTCAACCGCGCCGCCAACGCCCGTTCCCTCGGACACGACCGTCTGCATGCACGATGTCACCTGGGATGCGGCGTCCTCCGAAATCGCGCGCTCGCCTTCGCCCCAGTCCTTCTCGTCGCCTTTGCTGGACTTATAGAAGTGCGGTGTCATCATCACGCCGCCGTTGGCGATGCCGCCCACGGCACGTGCGATCTCAATCGGCGAGACGGACAGTGCCTGTCCAAAGCTCATCGAGCCCAGCGTGGCGCCGTCATACTGGTCACGCTCCTTGACGATACCCAGGCTCTCTCCCGGAAAATCGACACCCGAGCTGTGACCGATGCCCCACTTGTCCACATAGGCGGCAAAGTCGTCGGCACCGATCTTGCGCCCCACTAGGACAAAGCCCACGTTGGACGAACGGCGCATCATCTCGCGCACATCCATGGTCATGGCATAGTCGCGCTTGTCGGCATCGGTGACGGTATCGTCGCCCACCTTGATGCTCGCCGGCACCTCAAACGACGTGCTCGATCGCACGACGCCCAAGTCGAAGCCGGCGCCCGCCACGAGCGTCTTAAAGACCGAGCCGGGCTCGTAGGCGTCGGTGACCAGGCGCAGATTCATATCCTCGGTCTTGGCGTTCTCCAGATCGGTCTGGTCGTAGGTCGGGTACGAGCAGGCTGCGAGAATTTCACCGGTCGTGGGGTCGGTGACCAAAGCCGAGCCGTTCTTGGCCTTTGTCTTCTCGACAGCCTCTGCCAGAGCATCCTCAGCCGCTCGCTGGATATTGACGTCGAGCGTCGTCACGATATCAACGCCGTCGACCGCAGCCACCTTTTTATAGGCACCGCCCGCGATATAGCCGCCGTCCCTCGCGCGCTCGCGTACGAGAGAACCGTTCGTGCCGGTCAGAAGCTTGTTGTATTGCTTTTCGAGACCCGTCAAGCCGTCGTTGTCTACATTCACTACACCCAGCACCTGCGATGCCAGATTGCCGTATGGATATACGCGCTTCATGGCCTGCTCAAAAAGCACGCCGGGCAGGTTCTTCTTCTCCAGCGCCGCAACATCGTCTTCGTCCACCTGGCGCTTGATATACACCCAGGTTCCATCGGACTCAACGAGCTTGCGGCAGGTCTTTTTATCGATTCCAGTTGCCTTGACCAGCGCCGACACCGTCTTGTCAACATCCTCGACAAGCTGCGGGTTCACGGCGATGTTGCGACATTCGACTGACGACGCCAGCACGTTGCCGTTGCGGTCGTAGATGGTGCCACGTTTGGCATAGAGGGTCTGCGCAAGCAGGCGGCGCGCGTCGGCACGCTCGCGCAGTTTATCGGCTTCGACAATTTGATAGTCGGCAAGGCGAAAGACGCCCAAGCCCAAGCCAAGCCCGATGAAGCCCATGACGGCTTTGCGGCGAGGCAGAGGCGCGCCTGTGAGCCATTCGGTCGACGAACTCTTGCGCGACCTGGTGTTATGCACTTGAGGGCCGCCCGAGCCGCGAAGTCGCGACGCCGGGTCGTTGCCACGGGACTGCCCGGCGTTGTAAGATTGCCGACCCGTTCCTTGATAACCAGAACGTCCCCGCGACGAGGGACGTCCAGAACCGCGGCCCCCATCGGAACCGCGGCGATAGTCATTTGTCATACTCAGCTACCGTCTTGCTACTGAGCGGTCGCGGTCGCGTTGGCGCCCGCGGCTGCATCCTGCGAAAAGTCAAGTGTAACGCTCTCGCTGGGCTCCACCATGCCATAAGCGCCCGCAAGGTCGCGAATGCGCGTGTCGGCGCCATAGACCGAATGCATGACCTCCAGGTCGGAGCTCTCATCGGTCGCCTTTTCGAGCGTGTTGGTAAGCTCGGCGTTGCTGTTGAGCACCTGGGCCGTAACGCCGGCAAGCGCCACGCGGGCGACGCCGATCGTCATGAAGATAGCCGCAATGATGCAAAACGTTTTAAGAACGCTCATGAAAACCGGGCTTACCGCCTGGTTTGCCTGACGGCCCGCGCCCGTGTAGACATCAAAGCGCGGCGTGCGCTGCTCACGGGGAGCAACGGGGGCCTGCGGCGTCTCACGATAGGCGGGCATGGCGTTCATATCATAGGCGAGTGCTGCGCTTGAAGTGTTGTAGCCCATGATATGCCGCCTCCCATCCCGAGTACGTTGGTAGTGTGTTTAAGCTTCGTTTATGGTGCGAGCGGGAGGTCCAATATCGCGCGGTCACGCCTACAGACGCTGCGCCACGCGGATTTTGGCTGATCTCGCCCGAGGGTTGCGCTCAACCTCATCAGGCTGGGCAACCAGGGGTTTGCGGGTGATGACCTTGAGTATCGGCACGTTGCCGCACACGCACACCGGAATCTCCGGCGGACACGTGCACCCCTGGCTCATCTCCTTAAAGTGGTTCTTTACGATACGGTCCTCGAGCGAGTGATACGAGATGACGCAGATACGTCCGCCCGGGTTGAGCCACCTGGTGGCGGCATCAAGCCCTCGTTCGAGCACATCGAGCTCGTGATTGACCTCGATGCGAATGGCCTGGAAACTTTTCTTGGCCGGGTGTCCACCATGCCGACGAGCGGCAGCCGGGATACCCGCCTTGATGATCTCGACAAATTGGCCGGTGGTTTCGATCGGTTCTTGCTCGCGGCGGCGCACGATCTCGCGCGCGATCTGCGAGGCGAACTTCTCTTCGCCGTAGACGCGTAGAATCCGGGCGAGGTCGTGTTCGTTATAGGTGTTGATGACCTCAGCTGCGTTTAAGGTGTTATTACCCGGATCCATCCGCATGTCCAATGGGGCGTCCTCGTTATACGAAAAGCCCCTGCCAGGGATATCGAGTTGCGGTGACGAAACGCCCAAATCGAACAGGAAGCCATCGACCCCGGGCACCTCGGCCGAGCAAAGCAGCTCGTCCAAGTCGCCGAAGTTGCCCTTCAGCAGCTGGTGCGGAACGCCGGGAACCTCGCGGTCCAGACGGGCGCCAGCAGCCTCGAGGGCCATGTCGTCCTGATCGACGCCGAGCAAAAGGCCCGTCTCCCCCACCTGCGCGGCCATCTTTACCGAATGGCCGGCACCGCCAAGGGTGCAATCGCAGACAACGGAGCCGCTCTTTAGCCGCAGCGACTCAAGCACTTCGCCGAGCATGACAGGTTCATGCCGATATTCTTGTGTCAAGATCCCACGCTCCATCCGTTACCCGTGCCTTGCCCTTACGAGAAGAAGAGGTCCAGCAGGGCCTCATCGTCATCGTCCTCATCGGCCGCGGCGCGATCCCAAACCTCAAGGTGGTCGTAGTTGCCCACAACCGTGACCTCGCGGTCAAGGTTCGCCTGCTTGCGGAGAGACTCGGAAAGACCGATACGACCGGCGCTGTCCACGTCCATCGACGTGGTGCGCTTGTTGATCGCCCTCATGAGCTTCTGGTCATTAATGTCACGCGGGTTAAAACCCTCGTGGCCCTCACGACCCGCGAAGAGTCCTTCGACCCACTTATCGAAGGCCTCGGCAGAGAACACGTACAGAGCATCGACATCCAGGGCTTTGAACACGCGAACGTGCTCTCCAAGCTCCTCGCGAAGGGGTGCAGGCAGGGACAGACGACCTTTTGCATCGAGATTGCGCTCGTATGCACCAGTCATTCCCATGTGCGCCCTCCCCTCGGTTACTCAGATGGCACGTACGCGGGGAACCACCCCGCCTGTCGACGTCATTAATAATATGGGGAACCGCCCCATTTTTCAACACCTTTCCCCACCCCTTCCCCCACCCCGCCCCACCACTCCACCCACCATATATTGCAAAACACCCCCAAGCATATGTTCGAAAACACAATATGTTGTGTTTACAGCAACGGCGGGATGCCACCTGTGGCACCCCGCCTTTCAACCTCAACCTTCAAGTTGACCTTGAGGCGATTTTTGCGTCCCTTTACATGCCGTTCACATCGCCCCCAAACTCCCCCACCCACGACACACACGGCCCACCACCGCGACGACAAGTGGCGAAAAATGGGACGGGGCCCCAGATTGCCCATGCGCGCGCAAAAGCACGCCGCAGCAATCTGGGGCCCGTCCCCAAATACCTATAAATATGCAGGTCAGCGATGTGTTAACGATGTGCCAGCGGGTGCGCCGCCAAATAGACCTCGGTCAGTTGCGTGCGGTCGACATGCGTGTAGACCTGCGTGGTCGATATATCGGCATGTCCCAAGATCTCCTGTAGCACACGGAGGTCTGCGCCGCCCGCAAGCATATGGGTGGCAAAGGAGTGACGCAGCGTATGGGGATGGAGCCCCACCAGTCCCACCTGGCGCCCGTAGCGCTCACAGATGGCATGGATGCCCTGGCGCGACAGACGGCGGCCGTTCTTATTTAAAAAGACCGCCGAGGTCTCGGTTCCGCGGGCATGGGCCGCCAAGCGAGAACGCCCCTCAGTTACATAAAGCGCCAGAGCTCGCGCCGCGCTTCCCACCAGCGGGGACAGGCGTTCCTTCGAGCCCTTACCGCGAACGAGCACAAAGCCATCGTCGATATGGATATCGCCCACATCGAGTCCCACCAACTCGCTCACACGCAAACCGCATCCATAGAGCACTTCCAAGATGGCATGGTCACGCAAGCCCATCTCGCCCTCGGGGAAATCTTGATCGAGCAGCGCCGAGACATCCTCCACCGATAGATACTCCGGCAAACGCTCAGCCTTTTTAGGCAGGCGCAACGCCGCCGTTGGATTTTGGGCCACAGCCCCATCGCGCACCAAAAAGGCATGCAGGCCCTTCACGGCCGCAAGCGCACGCTCCACCGAGGCATCCGAATAGCCCCCATCGCGACGGTCGGCGACAAAGCCCTCCACGACCTGACGGGTCACCTCTTCAAAAGACACAATACCCGCCCGCTCCAGATAGGCGCAGTACGTCGTCAGGTCACGACGATAGGCCGTAATCGTGTTGCGCGCCAAACCCCGCTCGACCGCGAGGTAATCGAGATACTCCCCCGCCGCCACGGCGAGCGACGAGGGAGTAGCTTCGGTATGTTCCTTATTCGCCGGCACCCTTAGTCCGTAGCGAGGTTCATGGGCGTCACCTGCAGACGGTCGACACCCTCGTGCTGGCCGATCGAAGCGCGCACGAACTCGCGGAACAGCGGCTGCGGGTTGGTCGGGCGGCTCTTGAACTCGGGATGAGCCTGGGTTGCCACATACCACGGATGCACGTCGCGCGGCAGCTCGACCATCTCGACCAGGCGCTCGTCGGGCGACAGACCCGAAATAACCAAGCCGGCGTCCTCGAGCTGGTCACGGAAGGCGTTGTTGAACTCAAAGCGATGACGGTGACGCTCGTAGACGAGCTCCTCGCCATATGCCTCGCGAGCAAGGGTATCGGCGGCGAGCTTGCACGGATAGGCGCCCAGGCGCATGGTGCCGCCCTTCTCGGTCACGTCCTCCTGCGAGCTCATCAGATCGATGACGCTAAACGGGCCGTCCGGATCGAACTCGGAGGAGCTGGCGCCGGCAAGGCCGACGACGTTGCGGGCGAACTCGCACACGGCCACCTGCATACCCAGGCAAATGCCCAGATACGGAATCTTGTGCTCACGGGCAAACTCGGCCGCGAGGATCTTGCCCTCCAGGGCGCGCTTGCCAAAGCCGCCGGGGACCAGGATGCCCGAGGCGTCGCCCAGAACCTCGGAGACATTCTGCTCGTCGAGGCTCTCGCCGTCGACCAGCTGGACGTCCACATGGCGATCGTAGAAGACGCCCGCATGGTGCAGGGCCTCGATAACCGACAGGTACGCATCGGGCAGCTGCGTGTACTTGCCCACGACGGCGATCTTCACCTTGTCGGCGTGATGGTTGGCGTGATTCTGTTTGCGCAGGAACTCATTCCACTCGCTCATGTCGCGCTCACGCGGGTCCAGACCCAGGCGCTCGCAAATGCGCAGGTCAAAGTCCTGCTCGGCAAGCAGCTGCGGAACATCGTAAATGCTCGCGCAGTCCTCGTTGGTAAAGACACAATCGGTGTCGACGTCGCAGAAGCTTGCGATCTTTCCGCGGATAGCGTCATCGATATGGTGGTCGGAGCGCAGCACGATGATATCGGGCTGGATGCCAAAGCTGCGGAGCTCCTTGACGGAATGCTGCGTGGGCTTGGTCTTGACCTCGTGGGCGGCGGCGATATAGGGAACGAGCGACACGTGGATGTAGCAGACGTTCTCGGGGCCGGCCTCCTTGCGGTACTGACGGATGGCCTCGACAAACGGTTGGGACTCGATGTCGCCGATCGTGCCGCCCAGCTCGGTGATGACTACATCGGAGCCGGTCTGCTCCTCGATGCGGCGGAACTTGTCCTTAATGGCATTGGTGACGTGAGGAATCACCTGCACGGTACCGCCCAAAAAGTCGCCGCGACGCTCGCGGGCGATCAAGCTCTTATAGATGGCGCCGGTCGTAAAGTTGGAATCGCGGGTCAGGTTCTCATCAATAAAGCGCTCGTAATGACCCAGGTCCAGGTCGGACTCGTAACCATCCTCGGTAACGAAGACCTCACCATGCTGGAAGGGGCTCATGGTACCGGGGTCGACGTTCAGATACGGATCGGCCTTCTGCATCGTTACTTTGTAGCCACGCGACTTGAGCAGACGGCCCAGCGAGGCCGCGGTGATACCCTTGCCCAGGGACGAAACCACGCCACCGGTTACGAACACATGCTTGGTCATATTGAGTTACCTGCGCTTCCCGTAGAAGTTGTTTATCCACATCTTACGGGTCTTCATTGTAATACTCGCGCCGCGGACCGTTCGCAATTTTTCTCGCGTGCGATTGCATTTCTCAATCTTGAAACAAAACGCCGCCCGGTTTCCCAGGCGGCGTAGCTATGGCATGGGTTACATGCTGCTATCGATCAGCAACCTCGTCCTCAAGCATTTCTTGAACGAGCATGCCGGTACGGACGCCCTCAAGATACCACTCGCCACGTTCGGTGAGGCAAATGCCATTTGCAAGCTGACCGCCGTCGTCGCTATAACGCGAGACGACATCAATCATGCCTTCGGAATCCAAGCGATCGATTGCGGCGCGGGCACGATACGGCGAAACCCCCACGCGCTCGGCAAGCGTTTTGCGCGAGAAACCATACGGCCCGCCATTGTCTTCGGTTTGCTGGTCGATCTCCATCAACACCAGCACCTCGACACGCTTCATATCGTTGACACTCGCACGACCCTTGCCCGCCATAGCAGCCTCCTCAAACCGAGCACGAGCATCTAACGCGCCGTGCGCGACCGACACACCTCACGATGGCAGGTAATATCCATCATGCGGCATCCCGCTAAGGATGAAACAGTTACGGTTATTGTATACCGCTCAAATTGTTTCTAGGCAGGTAAACAGCTATTTTTCGCCGAAATAGGCGCTTTATTGATCAAAAAGCCGTACCGGGCGCTAACCCGATACGGCCAAAATGCAATGCAATTACCGCGGTGCTTCAAACTTAGCGATGGAAGAAACCGCGGCGCTCAAACTTGGGCTCGCAGCACACGTTGATACCCAGTTTGCGCAGTACCGTCTCGTCCGTCGGCGAGATAATCACGCTAAAGAAGGCATCGCAACCGCGCAGCTGCTCCAGGCCCGAAAGGACGCGAGCGGCCGTCTCACTCGTGGCCGAGGTGATCGACAGCGCCATAAGCGTCTCGTCGGTGTGGAGGCGCGGGTTTTTGCTGCCCAGGAAATGCGTCTTGAGCTTGCTGATGGGCTCGATCGCTTCATCGCTAATGACCTCGAGCTCAAGGTCGACGCCCGAGACATGCTTAAGTGCATTCATGATGAGCGAGCTCGCAGCGCCCAGGCGCGTGGAAGTCTTGCCGGTCACCACGGAGCCATCGGGCATAACCATGGCACCCACGGGACCACCCGTCAGCTGCTCCCTGGTGAGGGCCGCCGAGCGCGCCGGTGAGTAGTTCTTATCGATGCCGGCTTTCTTCATAATGATCTTGAGACGGTCGACTTGCTCATCGCCCACGCCGGTACGGCGCACATTTTCGACCGCGGTAAAGTAGCGGCGGACGATCTCCATCTTGGAAGCGTCGCGGCAGGCATCGTCATCGGTGATGGCAAAGCCGACCATATTGACGCCCATGTCCGTAGGACTCTGGTAGGGGCTCTTGCCCAGGATCTTTTCCATCAGGGCACGGACCACCGGGAAGGCCTCGACGTCGCGGTTGTAGTTGACCGTGGTCTTGTTATAGGCCTCAAGGTGGAAGGAGTCGATGATATTGGCATCGTCGAGGTCCGCCGTGGCCGCCTCGTAGGCGATGTTGACCGGATGCGTGAGGGGAAGGTTCCAGACCGGGAAGGTCTCGAACTTGGCATAGCCGGCGGCCGTGCCATGCTTGTGCTCGTGATAGAGCTGAGACAGGCAGGTGGCAAGCTTGCCCGAGCCAGGACCGGGGGCAGTGACCACGACGAGCGGTCGGGTGGTCTCGACAAACTCATTCTTGCCGTAGCCATCGTCGGACACGATCAGATCGACATCGTGCGGATACCCCTCGATGGGATAGTGCAGCTTGGCGGGAATACCGAGCGCGTTCAGGCGGTTGCGGAACACATCGGCAGCAGGCTGGCCGGCGTACTGGGTGATGACCACAGCCGCGACAGCAAAGCCGTTGCCGCGGAACAGGTCAACCAGGCGCAGCACATCCTCGTCATAGGTAATGCCGAGGTCACCACGAGCCTTGTTTTTCTCGATGTGGTTCGCGTTGATCGCGATGATAACCTCGACATCGTCGGCGATGCTCTTGAGCATGCGGAACTTGCTGTCCGGTTCAAAACCCGGCAGCACGCGGCTCGCATGATAGTCATCGAACAGCTTACCGCCAAACTCCAAATAGAGCTTGCCACCAAACTGCGAGATGCGCTCCTTAATGTGAGCAGCCTGCAGCTCGATATACTTCGCGTTGTCGAAACCCTGGCGCATATATGGCTCCCGTCCCGTTTCCATTTAATGTTCTAGGCGATTATAACGGAGCAGACCCTCCCCAACGCCCAAGCAATCAACTGGCACCAACCAAACACGCCATCGATAAGTTGCGGTGAAATAGTTCCCGTTTAACCCCTCAAGACGGCCCAACAGGAACTATTCCACCGCAACTTCCCCTTTTTGGTTCAAACAAACCTGGCCTTTGTATCAATAATGGAAACGTCGCAGGTTGAGCATAAGCCAGCGAAAGCCCACCAGAGTAGGCAAAGCGCCCTCTGCACCAACAATGGAAAGCGCCGCAGGCAGAGGACGGACAGCGAGCGCCGTCCAGAACGTACAAGTTGGCATGAAAAAGGCGAGGCATAGACCTTTTGGTCATGCCTTGCCTTTTGAATGACAAATTGTCGTTCTGGACGGCGCGTAGCGTCGACCGGTTCCGCGGTTTGGTAAAACCGCGGAACAAAAAGTCGCCCCCTCCCGCGCACGGAACGGAAGGGGGCTAAAGGTAGGAGTCTACCGGTGGGTTTACCCCACCGGACAGACGATGACCAGGTGATCCTCTACAGGATCGTCAAGGTTTCCGTGGGGTACCCGTTGGGTACTTAGATCAACACGCAGGCGACGGTCAGGATGATGGCGCAGACGACGGAGAGAGCAACGATGAGCTTAAGGGCAAACTTGAGCCAGGTCGTCCACTCGATCTTGGCCAGGGCGAGACCGCCCATGATGGCGCCGGAGGTCGGGGTGAACAGGTTCACGACACCGATGGCGGCGGAGAAGATCATGACCATGACCTCAGGCGAGAAGCCGAGCTTAACAGCCAGCGGTCCCATGATGGGCATGGAGACGGTGGCCATACCGGAGGTCGAGGGGATCAGGAAGGACAGGCCGAAGTAGACCAAGAAGCTCATGGGAGCGAAGATCACGCCGGACAGGCCAGCCAGGGCATTGGCGGCAGCGTCGAGGACGAAGACATCGAGGCCGGTGTTAGCCATGAGGACGGAGATACCACGGGCGAGGGCGATGACGAGAACAACGGACATCATGTCGGCAGCGCCGGTGATGAAGGTGTTAACGATCTGCTTCTCGGACAGGCCACCGATGATACCGATCAGGACGGCCATGAGGAAGAACCAGGTGGAAGCCTCGTCGAAGTACCACTGGCCAATGGGCAGGCCGGTGATCAGGGCAGACCAGCCCTGGACGACGGCGTTACCGTCGGCGTCGTAGACAGCGCCAGCGTCGAAGAAGTTGGCGACGCCCTCGTTGAGGTCGGCCAGCGGAATGAAGCCGACGATCATGACGACGAAGGTGAAGGCGAAGGCGATCAGAACACCCTTCTGACGACCGGTGAGCTTGACCTCCTTGTGGACCTCGGAAGCAGCCTTGCCGTGAGCCTCTTCGGCGTCCTTGAGCTCCTGCATCGACAGGATGGTGGAACCCTTGTCAGCCTTGACCTTCTTGGCGTAGCTCATCACGAAGAAGATGGACATAGCGGTAGTGACAATCCACAGGACGGCACCGAGGCCGATGATGATGGACTGGTTGACCTCAATGCCAACGCCGGTCAGAGCGTCGACGGCAGCGCCGACGGCGAACGGGTTAACCGTGGAGCCCAGGCAGCCGCAGCCAGCGCCGAGCAGGACGGTAGCGGCACCGACCATGGGGTCGAAGCCAGCGGCCATCATGGTAGCGGCGAGCAGGGCGTAGAAGGGAACGGTCTCCTCGCACATACCATAGGTGGTACCACCGAGGGAGAAGATGAGCATCAGCACGGGAATGAGCATAATCTCGTTGCCCTTAAGCTTCTGCACCAGAACGGCGATGCCGTTGTCCAGAGCGCCGGTCTCGGTCATCATGCCGAGGAAGCCGCCCAGGATCATAACGAAGAGGCAGACGGGCAGAGCGTCAGCGAAGCCCTTAATCGGGGCGGTGCAGAAATCGCTCAGACGGGCGGCAGTAACCGCGCCGCCGGACGTGCCGGAGACGATAACGGTAATCACTGCGACAATTGCCAGCAGAGCAAGAAGAATGGTGAACGATGAAGGCATACCGCGCTTTTTCTTAGCGGTCTCAGTCATAGTTCTCATCCCCCCTTCATAAATCATTTACTGATCTCGCCAGAAGCGGCTCTTCCGTGCCGTGCCTGCCGCTTGATGCGAGATTATTACCAGATAAAACCGCTCGGGGTGTGCAGCAATACACCCCGAGCGAGATGCTAGATGCTCTTACTTGAGCGTGGCGTACATGACAGCCTTAATGGTGTGCATGCGGTTCTCGGCCTCGTCGAAGACCTTGGAAGCGGGGCTCTCGAAGACCTCGTCGGTGACCTCCTGCTCGGTGATGCCGAACTGCTCGCACTTCTCGGCGCCAATGGTGGTGTTGGTGTCGTGGAAGCTGGGCAGGCAGTGCAGGAAGATGGCACCCGGGTTGGCCATAGCCATGACCTCGGAGGTAACACGATACGGGGTGAGCTGAGCGATGCGCTCGGCCCAGACCTCGTCGGGCTCGCCCATGGAGACCCACACGTCGGTGTAGATAACGTCGGCACCGGTGACGCCGTCCTTGACGTCGGTGGTCAGTTTGATGGTGCAGCCGTTAGCCTCGGCGATGGGCTTGCAGGCCTCGATGACGTCGTCAGCGGGCATGCACTCCTCGGGGCCGCAGGCCACGAAGTTCATGCCGAGCTTGGAGCAGACAACCATGAGGGAGCGAGCGACGTTGTTCTTGCAGTCGCCCATGAAGACGAGGGTCTTGCCCTTGATGTCGTAGTTGAAGTTCTCCTGGACGGTCAGGATGTCGGCGAGCATCTGGGTGGGGTGCCACTCGGTGGTCAGGCCGTTCCACACGGGCACGCCGGACTTAGCAGCGAGCTCCTCGACGTCGTCCTGGGCAAAGCCACGGAACTCGATGCCGTCATACATGCGGCCGAGAACGCGGGCAGTGTCCTCGATGGACTCCTTCTTGCCCATCTGCGACGAACCCGGATCGAGGTAGGTGACGCCCATGCCCAGATCCATGCCGCCGACCTCGAAGGCGCAGCGGGTACGAGTAGAGGTCTTCTGGAAGAGCAGAACGATGTTCTTGCCCTCGAGATAGCGGTGCGGAACGCCAGCGCGCTTCATATCCTTGAAGTTCTTGGAGAGCTTGAGCAGGTACTCGATCTCCTCGGTGGTGAGGTCGAGAAGCTTGAGGAAGCTACGGCCGGAAAGGTTAACACCCATGGTTTGATTCCTTTCGAAGAAATGAATTACGTAAGTATTAGTGGTGCCCGTTTAACGGGCGAAGCCGGTGCGGTTGTAGGGGGACCGCACCGGAAACGGAAAGACTTAGAGGTCCTCGCGCCAGAAGGGCATGCTCATGCAGCGCGGGCCGCCGCGGCCGCGGGAGAGCTCGGCGGAGGGCACGACGAGAAGGTCCAGGCCCTCCTTGTACAGCACGTCGTTGGTGACGGTGTTGCGGGCGTAGA
>JAXIXR010000006.1:0-24304 GCA_036304905.1 Collinsella sp.
CGGCGCCTCCTCGATGAGGCTGCCGATTGCGTAGAGGTCCTCGCGGCGCCAGGCGTGCCCGGCAAAGAGGATCTCCCCGGCCGTCGGCCGCAGCATCCCGCAGATCATCTTGAGCGTTGTCGACTTGCCGGCGCCGTTGGGGCCGAGCAGCCCGTACACCTCGCCCTCGCGGATATGAAGACTCACGTCGGCCACGGCGTCCTGCGCCTGGTCGCCGCGGCCGAAGCGCTTGGTGAGCCCGCGCGTCTCGAGCATGTAACCCATGGGCTTATCCTTTCTCTTCCGGGCGCGCGGGCCGATTCACCGTGCCCGCGCGCCTTACCTTTCGGGTTCACCATCCATGGTGGGGCGCGTTTCTAACGAAGCTGTAACGGCCGTTGGGCTCTTTTGGCACCAGCTCTTCTCGACCCGTACGCCACTCATGGTATGTTTATCGCGATAACAAGGACGGAGGTGCCCGTGGCACGCAATAAGTACCCGGAGGAGACGGTCGAGAAGATTCTCGACGTTGCCGAGCGACTCCTCGTGGAGCGCGGCTACGAGCACACCACGATGATCTGAAGAGCAATACGCTAAATCGAAAAAGGCAATCGAAGCCGCGCCTGTGGACTTATCGAGGGTCGAGATTCCCGCCCCATCCATCGGCACCCAGCAGAAGGTCGTCGACATCCTCGACCGCTTCGGCACCCTAACGAAATCGCTCACCGACGGTAGGATAAACCCCCATGAATATATGAATTGACCTGCTGACTCCAATGAAGATTGGAGGGTAACTGCCAGGGGTGACGGCCCGGCGAGTGTTATTTTGCGAGCTATGCGCATTGAAAGCGACCTTTCGTGGTATAAACTACTTGCCGGAAGCCGCGGCTTTCAGGGTACGGCTTACGTGTACGTTTAACCTCCGTGGGCGACGGGGTGCCGCAAGGCGTAGAATATCGCCCACCTGTAGGGGCCTGCAGCGATGCGGGCCCCGCTTCGTATGAGGGGGCGTAACCGATGAAGATCGTATCCATCTCCCAGGACTTCTTCGACCTCGTCGATGGCGACCGTGAGCTCATGCTTAAGCGCGACCGCCCCTGCATCGCGGTGGCGAGGCTGCGTTTCCGAGGAAAGCGCAGGAACTTCGCCGTGCCGCTGCGCTCCAACATCGCCCCAATGTGCTCAAAGACCAGTACTTCGCGCTGCCGCCCCGCCCCGCGACGCGCCCCGGCTGCCGCGACGGCATCCACCACATCAAGATGTTCCCCATAACCAAGGCCTACCAGCGCCGCTTCAGGACCGAGGGCTCGGCTTACTACGAGACACTCCAGCGCATCATCGATGGCAACACCAAGCGCATTGTCTCCGAATGCCAGGCGTACCTCGACCGCTACGAGCGCGAGGGAAGGCCTCGCTTTGCCGTCGGCATCGACCGCATCGTGGGGCTGCTGGAGGGCGAGAAGTAGGGCACCTCGGCTCAGTCTCGAGCCATGCGGAGTTGCTCCGCATTTTTGAACGCCGCGTGTGCGTCCCAAATACTTGAGAAGCAAACTGCGAAGTGCAGTGGCGCGCCCGTGCCCGTGCATAGTCGTCACCATCGGCGTCTACGCGGCGTCGGCTTCAAGTGGAACTGGCGCCGCTGCTGTATATGGTTTGCCTTGCTGCAAATGGCGATCAATGCCCGCGATGCTTCTGTTTGCGCTTCAGCTCTCGCTGCTCGAAGCGCGCCTCCGCCTCATCCGCGCGACGCTGGCTTCTTGCTTGGGCCGACTCCCGCTTCATCGCTTCCCGCTGTGCCGCGAGCGCCTGTTGTGCCTTGGTGCTCACCGCGGGCCGTTTAAGGGCTTTCGCTACCTCGCGAGCGCGCCGCTTGGGGTTCTTCGCGGGCTTGCTTGTTTCAGTGGCCTTGTCGCCGAAGAACGAGAGCTTCTCCCATTCGCTTGTAACGAATCGCAGGATCTCCTCATCGGACGGCTCCGCGCCGAAGACGATGCGGGCGACGCCGTACTTTCCGCCCTCGACGTGCTCCGCCAGCCCGACCCAGAATTGACCGTCGTGATATACGGTCAGGGTGGACGACACGCTGATCTGCATGGTTGGTTCCTCCTTTATGTAGATGACCATGCAGAGAAGGGACAACCAAGGAGGCAGGTTACTGATGCGGACTCCCGCACGCCCACGACTACCCGACGGGGACTGTGTTTTCATCTCTGATGCCCGCATTGTAGCACGCGCGGATGCGCCCTTCATCGCTGCCGACATGACGTGGCTGGGATTCGTTCCTCGACACATCCTTTTGTATATTGCCTTCCCGGTTTCGAAACTTTAAATCAATTCGAGTTTCGAAACCGGGAAGGAGAGCGTATGTGAGAGGCGATATGAGCATCAACTTGATGCTTGAGGGGGAGCTCGCGTCGCTTCTGCCCATCGGGGACGTGTTCCCGAAGGTCCTCATCTCCCGCATAGGGCATGAGACCTGTACCCGGGAAGGCGTACTCGTGCTGGACCTCGCGCGGTGCTGCTCGGTGAGCAGGGGTTCTGAACACTGCGTAGGGATATAGCGCGACAGGGGGTGCAGCACCGTTTGCGCCTTGTCTAGAGAGCACGAACGAGAGATGTGGTCTGCGGACGACTGAATAGCTTCATCTGTTTTGGTTACAACGAAATGTGTGCCGCGCGCCTGCGGCATGAAGGAGGGAGATTTCTATGAATATCGTTGTATTGAGTGGTAGCCCGCGCAAGGGTGCCAATACCGACACCATGGTCGAGGCCTTTGCCGAGACCGCGCGCGAGGCCGGCCATACGGTCGAGGTCATCCGCGTTGCCGGCAAAAAGATTGCTGGTTGTCTGGGATGCCAGTACTGCTTTACCCATGAGGGCACCTGTGTGCAGAAGGATGACATGGCCGACGTGATCGAGCCGCTGAAAGACGCAGACATGGTCGTCTTTGCCTCGCCTATCTACTGGTTCGATATCACCGCGCAGGAGAAGGCCGCCATCGACCGCCTGTACGCCTTCGGTGCTACGGGCTTCCCGTTCACCAAGACGGCCCTTTTGCTCGATAGCCATAGCGAGGGCGTCTATGATGCGGCGATCGCTATGTATAAGTCAACCTGCGCGTACTGCAAGTGGGAGGATCAGGGCATTGTCACCATCAGCGGTATGACCGAGCGCGACAGCATGGTATCGTCGCCCAAGTTGAAAGAGGTGCGAGAGCTCGCTCGCAAGCTCGCCTAAGGACAAGAGGGGCGCATGGCAATCAGCACTAGCGGAAATGCTTGCTGCCCTTACCAGGAGGAATGCTGATTGCCATGCAACGATGCTCCCGCGGACAATTCCGGTGTGCTAAAACGCCTTCTCGTTCAAGAATTCTCTGAACGCGGGGATGTCGAAGCCGACGAGGCCACGCCCACGTTCCCCGATAACGCCGTCCTCGAGGAGGCGGCGTTTGTATTGGCTTGCGTAGTTGCTGGCGACGCCCATGCGTTTGGCTATCTCCGAGATCCTGCTGGGGCCAGAATCGGGCAGCATCGCGAGCAAAAACTCAATGTCTTTATCGGAAAGCTCTCGATAGGTCGTTTCGAGAGAAGCCCGATGCCATGCTTCTCGAGTTGCCTGAAGATGCCATTCATGCACGTGCGCCAGTTGCCCTGGGCTTCTTGAACATATGTCCAATCGATGCCCACTGGACCAATTTGAACGCCGTTCATGCGCGCGTGAGACTGTGAAAGGTAGCTATCTGCCGCTTCTTTGGTTCGCTCGATAATATCTTCGAGCATGCCTGGCATGGCGGAGCCATTTGCTGTACTCCATGGTGGCTCCTTTGCAAGTTTTGCTAATTTTTGCAACTTTTGCTAACTTTTGCGAGTTTTGCTAACGGCTTAGGACGGTGCGGGAAGCCCCCGTATCGTCGACATTTCCGAGGATGACCTCCGCAACGAGCGGGGCCCGGGGCGCGATATTGCTGCGCTCCGGGCCCCGCTGCTTTGTAAAACTATGGCGGTTCTGCCGTCGTCCTAGTCAAACAGACTCGGCATGTCGTTTTCTTTCATGAGGGCACCGGCGGAGGGCAGACTCTGCGCGGTGAACTTCTCGGCCGAGACGCCGGCGCCAAGGATCTCTTCGGTTGTGCCGACCGTGGTGACCGAGCGGCCCTTCTTGGCCGTAAGGGCCTGGACGCCCTGCGTGTTGGTGGTCGTCTTGGTCTTGAGCAGCGACGTGTTGAAGTTCATCAGGCGATAGTCGCTCGAGACCAGCGCGATGTCGCGATCCTCCTTGAGCACCTGGGCATACAGCAGCTTGCTGCCACCGTAGATGGCGTTCTTGAGGCGCTTGCGGTTGGTTTTGGTGACGTATCCGGCAAGTGCGACACGCACCACGCGGCCGTTTTCAAAGACAAACAGCACGTCGGCCTTGTAGTCCTCGGGGTCGATGACCCAGATGACGCTCTCGTCGGGTTCCATCTCAAGATCGGTCGGCAGGTACGAGCCCAGCTGGGCCGACTTGGTGTCCTCAAACGCCGCAACCTTGCACTTGTACACCTGGCTCTTGTTGGTAAACACGAGCAGCTCGTGCGTGTTGGAGGACGGGAACTCGATAAAGGGCTTATCGCCGTCTTTGTACTTGAGCGTGGTCGCCTTCTTGAGCACACGGTCCGTCATCTTTTTAAGGTAGCCCTCGCGCGAAAGCATGATAGTAACCGGGTACTCCTCGACCTCGGGCTCCAGGCTTACCTCGATAACCTCATGGGGCTCGATCCTGCCCGTGCGGCGCGGCATCACGTACTTCTTGTTGACCGCGGCCAGCTCGTCGCTGATGACCTTCTTGATGTTGTCCTCGCTGGAGAGGATCTCCTCAAGCTCGGCAATCTCACCCTCGAGCTTAGCGATGTCCTTGGTGCGGTTGAGGATGTACTCCTCGTTGATGTTGCGGAGCTTGAGCTCGGCAACAAACTCGGCCTGGGTCTCGTCGATGTCGAAACCCTTCATAAGGTTGGGCACGACCTCGGCTTCGAGCTTGGTGCCGCGGATGATGGCGATGGCCTTGTCGATGTCGAGCAATATCGCCTCGAGGCCGTGCAGTAAGTGCAGACGCTCGGACTTTTTGCCCAGGTCAAAGTTAATGCGGCGACGCGTGGACTCAATACGCCACTTGACCCACTCGTGCAGAATCTGGCGCACGCCCATAACACGGGGATAGCCGTCGACGAGCACGTTGAAGTTGCACGAGAACGAATCCTGCAGCGTGGTCGAGCGATAGAGCTTGGCCATGAGCTTGTCGGGGTCGACACCGCGCTTAAGGTCGATGGCGATGCGCAGGCCCGAAAGGTCGGTCTCGTCGCGGATATCGGCGATCTCCTTGACCTTGCCCTCTTTGGAGAGCTTGACGATGCGCTCGATGATGACATCGGTCTTGGTGGTGTAGGGGATCTCGTAGACCTCGATAATGCGCTCTTCGGGAATCCAGCGCCAGCGGGAGCGGATCTGGAAGCTACCAAGGCCGGTCTCGATAATCTTTTCCATCTCCTCGCGGCGGTAGATGATCTCGCCGCCGGTTGAGAAGTCGGGCATGGGCATGTACTCGAGCAGATCGCAGTCGGGATCCTTGAGGTAATGCATCGTGGCAGTACAGACCTCGTTGAGGTTGAAACCGCAGATGTCGGACGCCATGGCGACGCCGATGCCCTTATTGGCCGAGACAAGGATGTTGGGGAACGTGGTGGGCAGCAGGCGCGGCTCCTTCATGGCGCCGTCGTAGCTGTCGACGAAGTCGACCGGATCCTTGTCGATGTCCTTGAAGATCTCGGCGCTGATGGGGGAGAGCTTGGCCTCGGTATAACGCGAGGCGGCGTAGCTCAGGTCGCCCGAATAGTACTTGCCAAAGTTGCCCTTCGACTCAACGAACGGCGCGAGCAGCGCCTCGTTACCGGTGGCCAGGCGCACCATCGTCTCGTAGATCGCGGCGTCGCCGTGCGGGTTGAGCTTCATGGTCTGGCCCACGATGTTGGCGCTCTTCTGGCGCTCGCCCTTGAGCAGGCCCATCTTGTACATGGTGTAGAGCAGCTTGCGGTGCGAGGGCTTAAAGCCGTCAATCTCGGGGAACGCACGCGAGACGTTGACGCTCATGGCGTAGGGCATGTAGTTGACCTCGAGCGTCTGCGTGATCGGCTGGTCGGTGACCTCGGAGTGCAGGCCGATGACGTTCTCGGCGTTGACCTGCTTTTTCTTTGGCTGGTTCTTCGTCTTCTTCTTTGCCACGATTTCCTCTTGAACTTCTTATGGGCCGTCGTTATCGATTTACTGCTATTGCAGGTCCAGCTGGTCCAGGTATTCCTTGCCGTGCTCGGAGATATGGCGCTTGCGGCCCGCCTCGTCGTTGCCCAGCAACAGGTTGAACATGGTTTCCATCTTGGTGACGTCCTCGGGCTCAACCTTGATCAGGCGACGCGTCTCGGGGTTCATGGTGGTGAGCCACATCATGTCCGGGTCGTTCTCACCAAGACCCTTGGAGCGGTTGATCGAGCACTTTTGGTCGCCGATCTCCTTAAGGATGCCGTTCTTCTCGAGCTCGGTGTAGGCAAAGTAGGTCTTCTCTTTGCAGTTGATCTCGTAGAGCGGCGACTCGGCGATATACACGTAGCCCTCGTCGATAAGCGTGGGCACCAGGCGGTAGAGCATGGTGAGTACGAGCGTGCGGATGTGATAACCGTCGACGTCGGCGTCCGTACAGATGATGACCTTGTTCCAGTTGAGGTTGTCCAGGTCGAAGGCGCCAAGGTTCTTGATGCGCTTGTCCTTGATCTCCACGCCGCAGCCCAGCACGCGCATGAGATCCATGATGATGTCGGACTTAAAGATGCGCGGGTAGTCCTCTTTCAGGCAGTTGAGGATCTTACCGCGGACAGGCATAACGCCCTGGAACTCGGCATCGCGCGAGGTGCGAATGGCGCCTGCTGCCGAGTCGCCCTCTACGATGTAGATCTCGCGGCGGCTCTTGTCCTTGGAGCGGCAGTCGATGAACTTCTGCACGCGGTTGGCCATGTCGGTCTTCTGCTGCAGGTTGGTCTTGATGCTCTGACGCGTCTTCTCGGCGTTCTCGCGCGAACGCTTGTTGATGAGCACCTGCTCCATGATCTTGTTGGCAGCGTCTTTGTTCTCGATCAGGTAAGTCGAGAGGCGCTCCTTAAAGAAGGCCGTCATGGCCTGCTGGATAAAGCGGTTGTTGATGGCCTTCTTGGTCTGGTTTTCATAGGACGTCTGGGTGGAGAAGCAGTTGGTCACCAGCACTAGGCAGTCCTGGACGTCTTGCCACTTAATGCCGCTCTCGTTTTTGTTGTACTTGCCCTGTTGCTTGATGTAGGCATCGATGGCGCTGGTCAGAGCGCTGCGGGCGGCCTTCTCGGGCGAACCGCCGTTCTCGAGCCACGATGAGTTGTGGTAGTACTCCTGCATCATGAAGGTGCGCGAGAAGCACATGCACGCGGTAATCTTGACGTTGTAGTCGGGCAGGTCCTCGCGGTCGCGACCGCGACGGTCGGCCTCGATAAAGAAAGGCTCGGTAAGGTAGTCGGTACCGACCTTCTCGAGCACATAGTCCTCGATGCCCTTGGGATAGCAAAAGTCCTCTTCGGAAAACTCGCCATCGTCACCCTCAATACGCAGGCGGAAGGTCACGTTGGCGTTGACCACGGCCTGGCGGCGCATGGTCTCGCGATACCACTCGTGGGGGATGCTGATGGAGGTAAAGACCTCAAGATCGGGACGCCACTTGATGGTGGTGCCGGTGCGTTCCTCGTCGCTGGGCTCAATCTCGAGTGCCTTCTTTTTGGCGCCGACGACCTTGCCCTTCTTAAAGTGCAGGGAGTACTTGTTGCCGTCACGCCAGACGGTGACGTCCATGTACTCGGAAGCGTACTGAGTCGCGCAGGAGCCCAGGCCGTTGGTACCGAGCGAGAAGTCGTAGTCGCCGCCCTGGTTGTTGTTATACTTGCCGCCGGCGTAGAGTTCGCAAAAGACGAGCTCCCAGTTAAAGCGCTTCTCGGAAGGGTTCCAGTCGAGCGGGCAGCCACGGCCATTGTCCTCTACCTGGATAGAGCCATCGCGAAAGGCGGTAAGGGTGATGAGCTTGCCGTAGCCCTGGCGTGCCTCGTCAACGGCGTTGGACAGGATCTCGAAGGCGGCATGCGCGCAGCCATCGAGTCCGTCCGAGCCAAAGATGACGGCGGGGCGCAGGCGTACGCGCTCCTCGTCCTTGAGCTGACGAATACTGTCGTTACCATAGTTTGCGGTGTTTTTTGCCATGCTCGCTCTCTTGGTACTTCCTCTTGTGTATTTAAGTCGTATAGATAGTCAAGGTAGCATAGCCCAGCCCGTGGGCGATTCCAACCAACACGAAATCCATCGAACAATCGTTCGGATTAACAGGGATAGTGTTTAGTGGTAGCGCGGCATTGTTAAACAAATTTGGATACAGATGAATTTTATTTAATAGGGATCTAGTTTTACTAAACAAAATCGAACGATGCTGATCGCACGAGCGGGCACATCGATCGACTATCAATCACGTTTACTCGGACAAAACCGAGTCGGTTCTGTCCGAGTAAGTTTGAATAGTGAACCGAAGTTGTAATGTCCGCATGGCGATGACAGACATGGTTTTCATAATGACAGATATAGTTGACATCCTTTGATGGATGCAATATATTTCTGTCATGTTGCAACGGATATCTGTCCATTACTACGAAAGGAACTCCATGCCGGGCAAAAGGAACCTACGCATGAAGGCGGCGCGCGCGGCGGTTGGCCTTTCGCAAGCTGACTTGGCCGAGGCCGTGGGCGTTACGCGCCAGACCATCGGCCTTATCGAGGCGGGCGGCTACAACCCCACGCTCAACTTGTGTGTGGCAATCTGTAAAGCGCTGCGCGTTACGTTGAACGATCTGTTTTGGGAAGACGGGATCGACGTCGACCCTAACGCTCTTTAGGAGTTCGCTATGAAATTTGAAGATTTAAAACTCGTGCAAAAGTGGCGTGAATATGCCGGCCCAAAGGATGAGCGCCTGGAGGCTGAGAGCGCGAAGGTCTACAAGATTGGTTTCGTGCTGCTTTCGTTTGGCATGTTGATGATCTTTTTCTACCAGTTTATAGCTCGACAGGTTGCGTGGGTTCACAGCGACGCCAGTGAAATGCCGCATGGCTTTGCAGCGCCGTTTGAGGCAGCCATGTATTTGTGGCTCGTTCTCGTGATGTTGATTTGCGCAGGACTGCAAACGCGGAAGGGCTATGTCGATACCAATCGTTTTGGGCAAACCGAGTATCTTCCTGTTGGATATTTCCTGCTTCTCAGCGGTCTTAGCGGCGCCGCGTTCGCGCTTGTTATTGCCGCAATGCGCTGTATCGCTGAGGCGCAGATCGTACCGCTCGAAAGCGTCTTTTGGTTGGCGAACCTGGCCACGGGCGTGTTCTGCGGCGCGACGATTTTCGCGGCCACGTTTGCTGTCCTGTGCGCAACGTTTTTCACGGCGAAAAGACGCCGTGCCAAGCTCGAGGCAGAACTCAACTCCTCTGACGACATCTAATGCGTAATGGGCTGGCTCTGGGTATCCAGAACCAGCCCATTTGATGTTCGATGAGCCGAGTCGGCGTCTCTCACAAAAGTAACTAGGAGCTAGCGAGGCTTATCAGAATTGACCTCATCGGCGGTGTCTTTTTCGAGCGCCGTGCGGCGGGCGCTGTAGGCGATGAGGCCGGCGCCTGCCGCGGCGAGTGCTGCAGCGGCTGCCGTAAGGGGAGCATTGACATCGCCCGTGCCAGCGAGCGCGCCCGCTTTTCCGGAGCGCTTGTTAGTGCCGTGGTCCTTGCCACTGCTGGAGCTGCTTCCGCCGGAGCCGCCGCCCTTGTCAGTACCGCCGCCACTCGTGCCGCCATCGCCGTCGACCGTCATCGGGGCGTCGTGAAGTTCCGTCGTATCCGCGTTGTCGCATACGCCGACCTGAACTTCTGAGCGTTCGCATGCCGCGTCGGGCACATGAAGCTCGTGCAGCACGGCACCCAGCGCCGAGTTTGCGCCCGGTCGAATTTCCTCGAGCGTTACGGGATCGAGCGCCACCAGATTACACGCCTTCGCATATAGCGTTACACGTTTGCCCACTTCATCGCTCCAACTCTCGGGGATGGCGAAGCTCATGCGGAACTGTGCCGTGCAACCCGGTGCCAGCACGGCGTTGCCACTGTCGGCTACCAGCGGGTGCGTTGCAAAAGGTGTGCCCAGCGTCTCGATCGCGTACTTCACGTGTGCCGTGTCGTTGGCCGAAGCGTCCTCGGCAAGCTCTGGATCGTAGATCGATGCCATGCGTGTGTTCGCTCCGAACCCGATGGATGCGCTGGAGAACGGCTGGCTGGAGCCCTCTCGGTACAGATCGATTGTGCCGGCGGTCAGCAAGGTGTTGCCGTCGTTTCGCACCGTGACCATGAAGGATTCGCCTGCTGCTCCGGGCACCACCGCGCCCGAGGTGGCGACTGCGCCCGTCGGAGTGGCACACGCCACCAAGGGCACTTCGATGCCGTGTAGTTCTGCCTCGCTCTTCTCCGCGCTCACAATGTGCGTGGCGAGCGCAGAGAGCATGCTCCCCGACGTCAAAAATGTCGTTATCTGATCGACGGGATGGTCCAGCTCGCACATCACGAACGGCTCCGTAAACAGATCGCCTGCCAAGGTGCTGGCGAAGATGCGGAAGTGCTTGCCCATCACTGCTACCGGGTTGCCTTCTTCGTCGTAGGTTTGCCCCACCTTGCCATCGGTGTTCTCTACATAGAGCACGCACCTGCCGTTGTTGCTTACGCTAAACGATGTCGGGCCACAGCCTGCGGCACCCACGGGCTGCGTTGCAAATGCCGATGCGCCTCGTGCCCAAGTAATATGCTGCAGCTGCTCGTTGACGGTAGCCAAAAAGCCCGTGTGCTGCGGCCACGGCACCGCGTGGGGTACTGTGGCATCTGGCGACATAACGCCCCAACCCGCGATGGACTGGCCGATCACGGCGTACGATGCGCAGCCACAACCGCTTACAGTCTCGTATGCAACGGGAACCACCATTTTGCCGTTGATATTCTCGGGCGCGCCCAGCTCGATGCTCGACGGTGCCTGCGGAAAGCGGAGGACCTGACGGAACGTGAGACTGTCGCCCAAATCATCCGACCACAGGGTAAAGCATTCCAGCGCAACCTCGGCCTCGCTACCGAGCGTCTTTTCTGCGGTGGCTCCGTGGCGGTGGAGGTAGGCGCCCGACAGACGTCCGTCGACCAG
The DNA here is from genome assembly GCA_036304905.1 of Collinsella sp. GTDB lineage: Bacteria > Actinomycetota > Coriobacteriia > Coriobacteriales > Coriobacteriaceae > Collinsella. The sequence goes on from JAXIXR010000006.1 coordinate 11,284, forward strand.
CGTCTTGCCCACCGTGATGCGTGGGCACTGCAGGCAATGGTAGCCATCCTCCTGAAGGCGGCCGCGCGAGATGCTGCGCCATGACGTGTGCGATATCACGCGAACTCCGTCGTTGCTTATGCGCAGGCGCACAACGGACAGTATGCCGGCTGTGCTTGCCGTATCGAAAAGGGTGTTGTCGCCGTCGGGGCGCTCGCCCGAGACCAGCAGCACGTAAGCGTCCTGGTTTCCCCTCCCGTCCGTATATTCCACCACGTCGAAGTCGTAATCGTATATGCCGTCGCGCTCCACGTCGCCCTCGCCAAACCCAAGGGGGAAGTCCACGGGTGTGGGAGCGGACCACGTGCCGTTCGTCTTTGTATGCACCACCAGGCGCGAACGACCATTCTTGCCGTAGCGCACCGAGGCGATACGGAATAGGCACTCCACGCCGGCAATCATCGTTAGCTTCATGTGGGCTTCGCTGAGCACGCCGGAAAACAGCACGTTGTCGCTCGAGGGTTTTATGCCGCCACGCTCGTCCTCCGACACGCCGGCAGAATCGGCGTTCGGGTCGGCAACGGTGTTCGTTGCCTGACCGATGTAGGTGTACTCATACATCGGCGCGGCGTTTTCGTCGTTCTCTATCAGTGCATGGATGAAATGCTCGATCTGTCCCGTGTCGTCGCTTTCTGCATCCGCCTCGAGCTCAATGCGCGTGACCGCTTGATCCCAATCGCGCACGACAGGCGCGGCGTTTACGGCAGTGGCCTTAACCTCGGCGCGTGCGAGCAGTTCGGCGTTGGTGACGATGGTGGCCGATGCGATAAATTGCGGCACGCCGCCCGCCTCAATGTTGCCGGCCGAGCCGAAGCAGGCATCCAGCGTATAAGGCGTATCTCCACCCAAGGCCAGCTCAGAGCGCTGGAGTACATACTGGTCGCCGTTGTCCACCGACATATTCCACGAATCGATGAGTGTGGGCCACGACCCCGACCAAGCCTTGGTGGTCCACTTGAACATGATGAACTGGAGTATCACGTCGACATCGACGTCTGCACCTACGCGCAGTCGCGGAAGCTGGTGTCCATCTGCCTTCTCGTACCCAATGAACAGCGTGAGGGATGCGGCGCCGCGCACGGCAGACGAAGCGACGCCTGCAACGCCGGCGCCAAAGGTGACGGCAAGCCCGATTTGGATGGTGAATGAGCCTGAGGTGTTTGAATAGTCGAGCGAAATGTTTTTAAAAAACGCCGCGCCGCTACCGTGCGTGTGGGCGCCCACGGCGAGTGCCAGTTTTGCCAGCACCCAGGGGTTGACGTTCAGGAAAAACGGCACCGGTCCTAGGGTAAACTGCTCTGTCCAATTGAGATCGGTTCTTACCTGAAAGAGGGCCTTAATATTGCCGTATGCGGGGTCGTTGTTGTTGCCCCAGGTTTTGCCCACCCAATCGTAGGCGAGCGAGCCGTACAGCTGTGTGGCGATATCCATCGTGAACAGCGGCGTGCAATGGTGGCGAAGGAGCTTGGTGTTTCTTGGATCGGTGCCCGAACCGGCACTCATGCTTTTGTACTGATTCCACTTCCCCTCCATCTCGTCGAGGTAGCGGTTTGCCTGCTTGGCGCCCGACTCGCGTGGCGATTTCTTCCAGTATTCCGGATCAGGGTTGCCCGAATCGTTCATATAGCTGGCTGGTTTGTATCCTCCGCCAAACAGCACGTATCCAGCAAACGAGAAATCGAAGAGGATCGGAAATGTGGGCATCCAGCACGTGAACTTATTGCCGCCGATGCCGGGAAACGCCGCGGGGAAATCAAACGGAGTGATCTCTTGGTCCATGGTGGTGGGGACGATAGTGGTCGAGCCCGATTCCGCCTTTGCGGCCGGCGCGGTGACAACGGCCATGGGGGAGGAGAGCGTGTAGGTTTTGCCCTGATAGTCGAGCATAAAGCGCAGCTTGCACCCTTCCTCCAGAAGGCCCGAAGCTGCATCGAGGAACGTGTCTTCGAGCGTGAACGTCGCCAGATTATCCGCGCCCGATGCGCTGGCCTTGATCTGGCCGATCTGCGTGACGGTTTCGGTTGAGCTGCCCGCAGCGGGCATCACTTTATTGATATGCAACGTTGCCTGCCCGCCCTGCGGCAGATGGGCCTGCACGGTAAAAGCGTGCGTGTTGGGCTGGTCGTTTGCTGCTTCGTCCGCTGGCATTGCCATAAACGTGGCGTCGGCGTACTGGATGTCCCATTCGTCGAATGTGAGCTGGCGGAAGTACGGCTCGCCGTCGGAAAGCGGACGCGTGGGCGCGGTTATAGCGGTGCCGCCTTGGACGCGCGCGAGGGGAATCTCGACATCGCGGTAGCCCGCCATGCTAATGGAGATGCCGCCGTTAAAGTCGTACGCGTCGAGAAGCGTCGCCTCGTCCACGTAGCCTTCTGAAAGCGGCGCGACCTCAAAGATGGCCGTGCCTTCGTCATCGGTAGCGGCGGTGAGCTGCTTGCCTGCGGCATAGCGCGATGTGAGTGTGACCTGGGCACCCGTGATGGGCGTATTCTTGTTGGCGACGTCGACCACGACCACACCGAACATGGTGCGCGAGAGAACGAGCACCCTGAAGGGGTCTTTTTCGTCGGCATGGGCTTCGGTGGGTGCGAACGGCAATATGAAGGCGTTTGCGCTTCCCGGCACGCGCGGCATCATAATGCTCGCTAACGAGGACGCTCCGGCGACAAGTAACGAACGGCGATCAAGCATCTTGGGCTCCCATCCCGCAAGTATCGGTGGAAATAATCCAATTTTGCGAGAAGGCGCCCTGTGGCGGTAGTGCCGTTCAAGGGTCAAAATGTCCAAATTGATCGAGCGAAGCGCCGGGTTCCGGAACGCGTTCGATGCGCTTGGTAGTCCGGTCGCTAACGTAACATATGCGCGACCAGCTCGGCGCGTGTGCCGATGCCAAGCTTTGCGTATACGCCGGATAGGCGGTTTTTGACGGTGCCCGGCGATACTCCCATATGGCGTGCGATTTCGGCGTTGGTCCACCCACGACAGGCGAGCATGGCCATGGTGAATTCCGTGGTCGTTAGATCGTCGGCAACGTCCTCGCCCGAATCGGGGTTGTGGATGCGCCGCCAGCCGTAGCTGAAGCGGTATGTGATCTCGATGATGCGCGCGAAGTCGTCAGGGTATTGCGTTTTTAGGCACGCCTCGATAAGCCCCTGCAAAAGGCCGTGGTGCTCGCCGATGAGCTCGATAAGGCCGTCGGGACGCGCAATGTTCCAAGCAATTCCGAAGTGCGTTTTTGCGGCGTCGATGTCCTTGAGGCTCATGCATGCCATGGAAGCTGCCAGGTGAAGGAACAGTTCCGAGATCGGATAGCTTCCCTGTTTCATGATCAGGGCGTTTTCCGCCATGCCCAGACTGCGGCCATATTCGCCGCGCAGGTACAGGGCATGCGCCATCACGTAGCTGGCGAACAGGCGCAGGCCTTCGGGTAGATGCGCCGCAAGCGGATAAAACTCTTCGGCAGAATACGGGGAAGGCAAGTGTAGCAGGACGCTTGCGGCCGAGGCGAACAGGATACGCATGGCATGGACGGCGAGCGATTCTTCGTTGGTGGGCGTATCGAGGATGCCCGCAAGACAACGGCGGGCGTCGGCGATACGGTTGAGCGACAGACTGGCATATCCGCAGATAAAGCATGCGGAATAGCGCAGTGCGGGGTCGGTGGCGTCAAGATAGGGACGCGCCGTCTTGGCAGCGAGGGCGGCCTGTCCGCGAAAGTACAGCGCTTCTGCCGTGGCGATGGTGCGTGAATCGGGGTCGGAAATGCCTGCAACCGCAGTGTCAATCTGCCCCGGCACAAAGGCAGTGCACATCAACGGCATGGGAACGCATGGGTAGCCATCGCAGTCCATCTTCCATCTCCCAACAGCTGGCAACAATAGCAGCAATTGTACTCCTGTTGCTCGGGACCCCTTTCGTTTTACTGTTTGGTTGACGCTGCGGATCGTTTTGGAAGGCTTACGAGCATGGTGGTCCCGTTCTCGGAACTTGCTTCGACCTCTACCGTGCCACCGTGAAGCGCTGCAATCTCCCAAACGAGCGCTAGTCCGAGTCCTGCGCCGCCATATGCCCTGCTGCGGGATTTATCCAGGCGAAAGAACGGTTGGAAGATGCTCTCACGGTACTGCTTGGGTATTCCCGGGCCCTGGTCTTCGACTCGCAGGAACACATGGCTGTCGCTGTCGCTGATGGAGACGTTGACAGTCGAGCCGGAGCGGCTGTAACGGATGGCGTTTTCGACCAGATTAAACACCAGCCGATAGAGGAGCGTGTCGCTCCCGATTACTAAAGCGTCTCCAGCACAATTGAGGGCTATGCCCTTATCCTCGGCAAGTGGCGCAAGATCGGTGAGGACCTCTTCGGACAGGGGGCCGAGTTCAACAGCGTCCCCGCAAGGGACACTGCGGAGCTCACTCATCTCGAGCAATACCTTGGTCATTCGAGACATGCGCTCAGTTTGTTCTTGTAGCAGGCCGAGCAGCTCGGCTGTTTCGGGTTGCAAACCGGAGTGCTCGGAGATGAATAGTTCAATCTGTGCTTGCATAAGGGCGAGCGGGGTGCGCAGCTCGTGTGCGGCGTTGCCGGTAAACTGACGCTGTGCAGAGAACCCTTCGCCAAGACGAGCGATCATGTCGTTGAAAGAGGCGCTGCATCGTTGTAGCTCGGTGGGCATATCTTCATTGAGTCTGATTTCGCTTAGGTTGTCAGGCTGCACGCGCTCAACCTGGGCTGCAAAAGCCCGTAGCGGTTTAAGTGCACGGCCGCTCACAAAGTATGCCAGCACGCCGCCAAGGAGCGTGACTCCAGCCGTGATGTACCAGGCTGTCGTGCCAAAAGACTCCTGTGCGTCGTTTACGACGATCGTGACTCTGTCATCGGGGACCGCTTTCGTCGGGTCGAATGCCTGGGGCGAATCTTCGCCGGTTGCCTTAAAGGCCGAGATGTTACTGCCGATGGCATCCATGTAGCGCATGCCCGTATAGCCGACCAGGCAGTTCGTCAGCACGCATGCCGCACACGTGAGCAGTGCCGTCATAATCGTTATGCGCCATTGCAGCGAAAGCCTTTTCATTCGCTATCCTCCATAACGTAGCCCTCTCCAATCCGATTGCGAATCGGGTCGTATCCCAAAGCGCTGCGTAGCTTTTTGCGGAGTGACGAGATGTGAACGCGGGTTGCGTTGCTAAAGCTGTTCACGCTGCTATCCCAAACGTGCTCGATAAGCTCCTCTTGACTTACCGGACGCCCCTGATTAAGCATCAGGTATTCCAAGATTCCCGTTTCCTTGCGTGTAAGAGATAAGGCCTCGCTGCCCACGGAAGCGATGCGCGCCTTGGTGTCAAAGCTGAGTTTTCCGCAGGTTAATACTATGTCGCTTTGTGCGAAGCGCCTGAGGGTAAGGCTGCGGATCCTTGCCGCAAGTTCGTCCAGATGAAACGGCTTGGTGAGGTAATCGTTGGCGCCGGCATCGAGTCCGTCGACCTTATCGGATACTTCGCCACGCGCGGACAGAATCAGCACCTTGGTCTCGCAGTCGGTTTTCCTAAGTTCCCTGAGTACGGTCATGCCGTCGATACGGGGAAGGTTGAGGTCGAGTACCACGAGGTCAAAGACTTCGACGCCCAGCAGGTCGAGCGCCTCCTGTCCGTCGTGACAGCAGTCGACGCTGTATGCCAGGTTTCGCAAGCTGCGCGCGATTGCGTCACACAGCGCCCGCTCGTCCTCGACGATCAAAATACGCATAACAGTCTCCTTGCACATTTCAAATCGCGCTTAACACGGATTTTATAGTCGATATGGTCCAATGGTCGCGTAACGAAAGGAGTGGTCGAGTTGTTCAAAGCGGTAAAACCCATGGTACAGGTCGCTTTGTTGATCGTCGGAATTGCCATGGTGTGCTTTGGTGTTATGCGTGGCGAGGCGGATGCCGTGCTGGCCAAAGCGATTAGGCTGTGCTTGGAGTGTATCGGAATTGGATAAAAGAGAAAACACTGCGTCGCATGTTTTGGCCCGATTTCGCGGATTCTTTCAGGCGGCGGCGACGCTGGTCACCAATATTCACCTGCCAAACTTTGCCAAAGGCGGCATTTATCAGGGCGCGGGGAAAACAGTCTGCGTACCTGGACTTAATTGCTATTCGTGCCCCGCGGCATCGGGTGCGTGCCCCATCGGGTCGTTCCAGTCGGTGGTAGGTTCATCCAAGTTCAACTTTTCTTACTATGTCACCGGTACGCTCATTTTGCTCGGCGTGCTGCTGGGACGCTTTGTATGCGGCTTTCTGTGCCCGTTTGGCTGGCTGCAGGAGCTGCTTCATAAGATTCCCGGCAAAAAGCTTTCCACGAAAAAGCTTAAGCCGCTCACGTACATCAAGTACGTCGTGCTGCTGTTTGCCGTGGTGCTGCTGCCCGTCTTGATGGTTAACGACGTGGGCATGGGCGACCCATTCTTTTGCAAGTACATCTGTCCGCAGGGTGTGCTCGAGGGCGCCATTCCGCTGGCCATCGCCAATGCCGGCATTCGATCTGCGTTGGGACATCTCTTTACTTGGAAACTTGCCGTTCTCATTGCCGTGGTAGTGCTGAGCGTTTTGTTCTACCGCCCCTTCTGCAAATGGATTTGCCCACTCGGCGCATTCTATGCGCTCATGAATAGGGTGTCCTTGTTGGGGATTCAGGTTGACGCGTGCAAATGTGTCTCGTGCGGCAAGTGCTCAAAGGTTTGTCAGATGGACGTTGATGTGGTCCGCGCGCCCAATCATGCCGAATGTATCCGGTGCGGAAAGTGCATCGGGGCCTGTCCCGTCGATGCCATCAGCTATCGCTATGGCCTGGATGTGTCGGCGGAAAAGCTTCCCTTGACCGCTGATAAAAAGTAAACAAGCTTCGACAAAACGGAGGAATGACTATGAAGCTTTCTAAGATTGCGGCCCTGTTTATGGTGCCGGTATTGGCCTTGTGCCTTGTGGCATGTTCGGCGCCCGGTGGCAATGCGAGCGAATCTGCGAGCTCCGATCCTAAGATCGCAGAGCTCACTGCGCAGAAGCCGGCCAATGCCGACGAGGCCGCCGAGTTGTATGCAAAACTCATGCAGAAGGAGAACGAGATCTTTTCGAGTGATAACGCGCTGTGGGAAAAGGTATTCAATGCGGCAAATAAAGACTCGACAATGATTGAGGACGGCAGCAATTACGGCGATTTCCTGCTCAAGACCATCGACGGCGCCAAGGATGAGTTCACGGCGGATGAGCTTAAGACGCTCAAGGCCGGTGCGCAGCAGATCAAGGAAATCGAGGACAAGCTCGAGAGCTTGGAGAAGGAGTTCCCCGGCTGTGGAAGCACGCCGAGCGCAGGCGAGAGCGTCGACGCTTCGACCGCTGGCATGACGGCTGGTGCCAATGCTTCGAGCGAGGCGACGAAGTTCCCCAGCTTTATGGGCAAGGACCTGGACGGCAACGACGTGAGCAGCGACGAGCTGTTCTCTAAGAACAAGGTTACCGTCATGAACTTCTGGTTCACCACTTGCAAGCCGTGCGTGGGTGAGTTGGGCGATCTTGAGAAACTGAATCAGGAGCTTGCCGAGAAGGGCGGCCAGGTCGTGGGCGTCAATTCCTTTACGCTCGATGGCAACAAGGGCGAGATTGCAGATGCCAAGGACGTGCTGAGCAAGAAGGGCGTGACATATAAGAACATCTGGTTCAAGTCGGATAGCGAGGCCGGTAAGTTTACGTCAAATTTGTTCTCGTTCCCGACAACGTATGTCATCGATCAGAATGGCAACATCGTAGGGGATCCAATCGTGGGAGCCATCAGCTCCGCCGAGCAGCGCGCAGCACTCGATAAGCTTATCGACCAGGCGATTGCGAATAGCGAGCAGTAGAAAACGCGTAAAGCATAGCGTGGATCGTGTGTCGCTGTGCAAAGTAGTCCGCTACCTTTCAAGATAAGCTCCACCATTTAGAGGTCCCACTTGGGGCCTCTTTTTTGGACGTCGTCCCGTTCGTTTTTTGATGCGGTTCCCTACATTCCTCACTGGTGTCGGTGAAAAATGGGAATAGAGTAGGACAAACGCGTCGAATACGAACGGCGGAGGAGAGCGGGCAGGGTACCTGCGCAGGAGAGGTTGCCGTCCATGCTGGAGCTCAAAGGTATTTGCAAAAGGTACGTTACGCAGTCGTTTACGCAGGTGGCGCTCGACAACGTAAGCCTGTCTTTTCGCGATAACGAGTTCGTGGCCATTCTGGGTCCCTCGGGTTCGGGTAAAACTACGATGCTCAACGTTATCGGCGGACTCGATCACTTTGATTCTGGCGACCTGCTCATCGATGGCATTTCGACCAAGGACTTCCGTGATCGCGATTGGGATGCTTATCGCAACAACCGCATCGGCTTTGTGTTCCAGAGCTATAACCTCATTCCGCATCAGACCATCTTGGAAAACGTGGAGCTGGCGCTTACGCTCACAGGTGTGGGGCATGCCGAGCGCCGCCAGCGTGCGCGCGAGGCGCTCGAGGCGGTTGGTCTGGGCGAGCACGTTAACAAGCGCCCGAGCCAGCTATCGGGCGGGCAGATGCAGCGCGTGGCCATTGCCCGCGCCCTGATCAATGACCCTGAGATCGTCCTTGCCGACGAGCCGACTGGCGCTTTGGATTCAACGACATCCGTGCAGGTTATGGATTTGCTCAAAGACGTTGCGCGCGACCGTCTGGTCATCATGGTCACGCACAATCCCGACCTGGCATACCAATACGCCACGCGCATCGTCAACCTGGCGGACGGCAAGATCACCGACGATTCCGATCCTTTCGATGTCGCTGACGCCACGCGCCACGAGGCTAAGCCTACGCGCAAAACCTCGATGAGCTTTGTGACGGCGCTGGGGCTTTCTGCCCGAAACCTTATGACCAAGAAGGGCCGCACGGCCATGACTGCCTTTGCGGGCTCGATTGGCATTATCGGTATCGCGGCGATTCTGGCGCTGTCCAATGGCGTAAACGGCTACATCAAAAAGGTCGAGGAGGATACGCTCTCGAGCTACCCGCTCACCATTTCCAAGCAGGATTACGACCTGTCGTCCATGATGGGCGGGCAGGGAACTGCGGATGATGACTCGCCTGAAAATGTTGATTCGTCCGACGACAGTGCCGGCGGCAAGGCTAAGGGAACCGATAAGATTCCCGTGGTCACGGCCGTAAAGGATATGTTTGCGAGCGTTAAGTCCAACGACATGACGAGCTTTAAGGCATGGCTCGATGCCGGTGGCGATGGCATCGATAAAGAGGTCAACGCCATTCAGTACGGTTACGGTGTATCGCCGGTTGTCTATCGTGCCGGCAAGGGCGATGAGAAGCCTGTCCGGCTGGTGCCCAACGCCATGACCGAGGCCATGAGCGGAGGCGCGAGCTCGGCGGCAACGGTGGGCATGGAATCCATGGGAACCTCGGTCTTTAACGAGATGATTGACGACCAGAGCCTGCTCGACAGCCAGTACGATGTCGTCGCCGGTCATTGGCCCACGTCTGCTAACGAAGCCGTAATGGTGCTTTCGAGCCGTGGAACGGTGGGCGACTACACGCTCTACAGCATCGGCGCGCTGGATATCAACGAGCTCAACGACCTGGTTAACAGCGCCATGACGGCTGACGGTAAGATCGAAACGCCCGAGACCGGCGCCGACTTTACCTACGACGATGCGCTGTCCACGACGCTTAAGGTGCTGTCGCCGGCCGATGCCTATCGCAAAAACGAAGAGACCGGCATGTGGACCGACATGTCTGACGACGCCGACTTTATGACCGCCAAGGTTGCCGACGGTATTGACGTGCACATTGTGGGCGTGGTGCGACCTAACGAGACGGCCAATGCGAGTGCGTTGTCTCCGGGCATTGCCTATACGCATGCGCTGACTCGCCAGCTTATGGAGCGCGCCGCCGATTCGCAGATTGTGCAGGAGCAACTCGACCACCCCGAGACGGATGTCTTTACGGGCAAAACCTTCGACGAACTGCAAGGCGAGGCCAAGCAAGGCGTGGATCTGGGCAGCATGTTCAGTGTGGACGAGGCAGCGCTCAAGAGCGCGTTTTCGTTCGATACATCTGCGCTCTCGGGTGCGGCCGGCGGTATGGACCTGTCGGGTCTTGACTTGTCCGGGCTGGACATTGACCTTTCGGACGTTGGCAAGGACGTCGACATCAGTGACATCATGGCCAAGGCGCCAACCCCAGATTTCTCGGGTATCTTTGACGGTCTGGAACTCACGCCCGAGCAAATGCAGCAGGTGGGAACGCTTGCCAACCAGCTGTTTGAGGGCTTTTTGCAGTCTGATCAGTTTAAGGCGCTGACACCCGATGATCTTAAGGACGCGTCAAAGCTCTCTGCCGCATTCTCGACATATCTTGAGAATGATGCCGCAGCCCAACAATGCCTGGCTCAGCTCAAGGCACTCGGTGGCGATGCCCTGGCCGAGCGCCTGCAACAGGCGATGACCGACTATGTGCAAAAGCAGCTGGCTCCGTATCTGCAGCAGGCTATGGATCAGGTGATGAAGTCGATCAGCGACCAGATTGCGGCGACGGTGTCAGCTCAGCTCAAGGCAGACACGGCTGGGCTTATGGACCAGATGGCGACGCAGATGTCTTCGAGTTTTGCCAACCTAGCGAGCGCTATGCGTGTGGATGCGAGCGCCTTTGCCCGCGCCATCCATTTCAACATGGACGCCGAGGACCTGAGTTCGCTCATGATGAGTTATGCCAAGGCGTCGCAGCTCACCTACGACAACAATCTGACCACGCTGGGCTATGCGGATGAGGCAGACCCCATCTCGGTCAAGATTTTCCCGCGCGACTTTGAGGCCAAGGAGCGCGTACTCGACCATATCGATGCGTACAACAGGCAGGTCAAAGCCGCCGGCCACGACGAGCAGGCAATCTCGTACACCGACTACATGGGCATCATCATGGGTTCGGTGACCGACATCGTGAACACCATCAGCTTGGTGCTCATCGCATTCGTGAGTATCAGCCTGGTGGTGAGCTCCATCATGATCGGCATCATCACCTACATCAGTGTGCTGGAACGCAAAAAGGAGATTGGCATCCTGCGTGCGATCGGCGCGTCGAAGCGTAACGTGGCCAACGTATTCAATGCCGAGACCTTTATCGAGGGCCTCATTGCCGGCGTCTTTGCCATTGTCGTCGTGGTGGCCGTGAGCTTCCCAGTTAATACCTGGGCGCTTGCTGCCAAACAAGTACCCAACCTGATGAGCCTGCCCGTGCAGGATGCGCTGGTACTCATTGCAATTTCGGTGCTGTTGACGGTCGTTGCCGGCCTGCTGCCTGCTCGCAGCGCATCCAAGAAGGACCCCGTCGAAGCCCTACGCTCCGAATAATGTGACAAAGGGACAGTCCCTTTGTCACATTGAGACCCTTGCGAAATCGGGGTCTAATTACCGTTCGGCAGGTTAAGAACTCCCTCTCCCCGCTTAATGCTTGACGAAGAGTCTTCTGGTTTATATACCTATCGGTAGGCATATAGGATGTATTGCCGATAGAAATGGAGCAACCATGACTCTCACCACACCAGCCAAAAAAGATTGTCTCCGTGAAAGCGGCGCATTTGCTTGGGTCGTCGTTATTGCGCTCGGCTTAATGTCCGCCGGAACAACTGGCACATATAGCATTATTGCCGGCTCATTCGTTGCTCCAGTATGTGAAGATCTGGGCTTTGACTACACTTCTTTTTCTTTCTATTTCACCGCGATTCTTCTTGGCCTTGCGCTTGGGCTTCCGCTTTTGAGTCGCTTCATTCCAAAAGTAATCGGCAAACCATGGCATATTTGCATTGAACTCGTCCTTATTGTCGCCGGCGCCGCAATGGCGTTCTACACCGAGGTCTGGATGTTCACCGTCTCCGCCGCAGTGATCGGCATCTGCTTTTCGTTTACAACGGGCGTCTGCATGTCGATGTCATTGACCAATGGTTCAGCAAATCGTCCGGTCTTGCCATCGGCCTCGCTTAGGGCGTTAATTCTCTCTGTACGCTGTTATTGAGTCCTGTCATTACGCTGGTCATCGAGCAGCAAGGCTGGCGTACGGGATGCATCGTGCTTGCGGCCGTTTCTGCAGCTATGATTTTGCCTGCAAGCGCATTTATCATTCGCCTTAACCCCTCTGATCGCAACATGCTTCCGTACGGAGAGACCGCCTCCGAAACCCATGAGAGCTGCAGCGCCGATGAGCAGGAAGATGTTCTTTCGGGCATGGCACTCCGCGATGCCGCGAAAACGCCGTCTTTTATTCTCTGTGTCCTCTTGCTTTGCGTGGCGCAGCTCACCTGCTGCATGAACCAGCTGTTTCCAACCTATGCAAGCGAGGTCGGTTTCAATCCTATCGTAGGAAGCTTAATGGTCTCGGCAGCTTCACTCTCCGATATCTTCCTAAATCCCTTCGTGGGCAAAACATGCGACAAGCTTGGCGCTATTAAAGCAACGGTCGCATGGACAGGTGTCAGCATTCTTTCATTCCTGCTTCTTATCATTGGCGGAAGCAATGAGACCGTTTCCATCATTGCAGCTGGTGTAAACGATGTCATGTTCGCCATCGTTGGAACCGCAATGCCGATGCTTCTACTCTCGCTCTTTGGATCACGCGATTTTGGAAGGATCTATTCGATCGTTTGCTCAGCGGGCTATGTCGTCGGTGCTTTTGGAATGCCGGTCATGATGAAGGTTTACGGCATGGCGGGGTCATTCCAGGGAGTATTTATCTTCTGCATTGCCTGCAACCTTATGATTGCTGCGTTTGCTATCGTTTCCGGCTTTCTCAATAAGGCTGCTGAAAAGTAATAAGCGGCTTATAGGACAAAATGTGTGTCTGCTTTAGGGGCATCGGCGCAGGTCGATGCCCCTTTTTCAGCCGTTTAAATTCCGTGCCCGCTTTTAACCGCTCGGACAGAATGTGTGTCCGGTTGCCTATCGTTCCCGCAGGTAG
>JAXIXR010000007.1:0-37550 GCA_036304905.1 Collinsella sp.
CCCCTTCGACTCGAATTCTTGACGGCCTGAACAATCGTCAATATCGGCCGGAGGGGTGGCTTTGTAAAGCCGTTTGTCTCCACCCGCGTAGCGGGTGGTTTAAAGCTGGCCGCTGCGCGGCCAGCAGACTAAAGTCTTGAAGCAAAAGCGCAGCCTAAAAGGCCGCGCACCATCTTTATTCAGATTAATCATTGCCCGTTGTGACATCGCCGAACCCGCAGGGCAGAGAACAAGTTCCCTCCCGGCGCACTCCGCAGGACGCAAGAAGCCCTCGCCGCACGAAGTGCGCAGCGAGGGCTTCTTGCATGTCCGAGGACGCGCCGGGAGGGAACTTGTTCTCTGCCCGGATAGGTAAGACAAATTACGCGACGGTGTAAACCCAGTTGTGCTTGTCCTCGACAGCACCAGACTGGATACCAGTCAGGGTCTCGCGAAGCTTCTTCATCACAGGGCCGATCTCGGTGTATCCAGCCGGGAAGGTCACGGTCTCGTCGGCGCCGTAAACCTTGTTGTCGATTTCGCCAACCGGAGAGATGACAGCAGCGGTGCCGCACAGGCCGCACTCCACAAAGGTGCCGGCCTTGACCTCGGCCCACTCGACGGGGCGCTGGTCAACGGTCATGCCCAGGTCCTGAGCAACCTGAACGAGCGAACGACGGGTGATAGAGGGCAGGATGGAGTCGGTGTGCGACTGCGGAACGACGAGCGTGCCATCCTCTTTCACGAACAGGACGTTGGCGCCACCGGTCTCCTCGACATAGGTGCGGGACTCGGAGTCGAGATACAGGTTCTCGGCATAGCCCTCGCGATGGGCCTCCATCGTGGGCTTAAGGGACATGGCGTAGTTCAGGCCGGCCTTGATGTTGCCGGTGCCGTGCGGTGCAGCACGGTCATACTCGGAAACGCGCAGCTTGACGGGCTTGAGGCCGCCCTTAAAGTACGGACCGACCGGGGTCACGAGAATGCGGAACGTGTACTCAGGAGCGGGAGCCACGCCGATCACGTCACCGGAGCCGATCATAAACGGACGCACGTACAGGGTCGCGCCGGAACCGAAGGGCGGAACCCAGGCGGCGTTGGCAGAAACGACCTGCTTGACGGCCTCAACGAACTTGTCCTTGGGAAACGGGGGCATCTCGAGGCGCTGGGCAGAGTTATACATACGCTCAGCGTTCATGTCGGGACGGAAGCAGACGATGCTGCCGTCCTCGGCGGTGTAGGCCTTCAGGCCCTCAAAGACCTCCTGGCAGTAATGGAAGATACCGCCGCACTCGGAGACATGCAGGGTGTGGTCGGTGGTCAGGCCGCCCTCGTCCCACTCGCCATCCTTCCAATGAGCCTCGTAGCTGTAATCGGTCTTCATGTAGCCAAAGCCGAGGCTACCCCAATCGATATCCTTCTTCTCGACAGTCATATGTCGCTCCTTACATACACAGTTGCATACTCGCGAACCCGCACGCAAGGACCGAGGCCGACCGCGTCGCAACGTCGCACGCCCGGAGCGTAGAGCCGGACGGGACACGCGAGCAGCATCAAAGCCGATGGCACGTCGATTCGCATGCACGAGATTGTACTCCCCGCACGCGTCTGATAAAACGCTTTTCTTTAACTAAGTAAAGTATTTTCATTTGACCGAAGCAAAAAGGCCCGCCACCGTAAGCGGTGACGGGCCTCAACTGTACGGTCTGCGCGCTGGCTCGAGCTAGGCGTTCTATTTACCCAGCTTGGCCTTAACCAGACCGACCACGGTCGGGATGATCGACACGGCAACGATGCCGATAATCAGCAGCTCAAAGTGCTCTTGCACAAAGGGAATGCCGCCAAAGAAGTAGCCCAGCAGCGTAAAGACCGTCGACCAGGTAATGCCGCCCAGCACGTTAAAGACGACAAAGTTGCGCCAGTGCATGCCGCCCATGCCAGCGATAAAGGGCACAAAGGTGCGGATAAACGGGAAGAAGCGACCCAGGAAGATGGCCAGGTGACCCCACTTGTCCAAGAAGTCCTCGGACTTTTTGATGCGCTCGGGCGTCATGGCCTTGACCTTGCCCGAAGCGATGATCTTGCGGCCAAAGAAGTGACCGATCATAAAGTTGCACTGATCGCCCAAAATGGCAGCGGCCCATGCGGTGGCCAGAAGCGCCACGATGTTAAAGCCGCCGTTGTGGGCAAAGAAACCCGAGGCGAACAGCAGCGAATCACCGGGAAGGAACGGGAAGAACACCACGCCCGTCTCGATAAAGATGATCAGGAACACGCAGCCGTAGGCCATAAGCGGGCCGGCGGCGATCCAGCTGGCGATCGCGGTGCGCGGGTCCTTAAGCAGCTCGGCAATAAAATTGATGAAACCCATGAAGTAAAACCTCTCAGTTGTGGGCGCGGATACGTCCAAGTTGACCAGTATACGGTTGCGGTGCCCCCTCGTGCGCAACCCCACAAAAGCATGACTCCATTACCAGCAAGTTTGCATAACTGACACTTGTAGCGCAAAGCCGCCAAGATTGTCCTTTTTAATCCCTAGCGAATCGCTATACTTTATTGAATCGCATTGCCATGGCGCTAAGGGAGGGCGGCCAGTGAGCTTTATCAATACCATTCGCGAGGACATCAAGACCGTCCAGGCGCAGGACCCCGCCGCGCAAAACGGTCTGGTCATCTTTCTTTCCTATCCTGGCCTGCACGCCAAGTGGAACCACGTGCCCGAGCACTGGCTGTGGGAGCACGGTCATCGCTCGCTCGCCCGCGTGCTCTCGCAAATCACCCGCCACATCACCGGCGTCGAGATTCACCCTGCCGCGCAGATTGGCAAGCACTTCTTTATCGACCACGCCATGGGCGTCGTCATCGGCGAGACCACCATTGTGGGCGACAACTGTGTGCTCTACCAGGGCGTCACGCTCGGCGGCACCGGCAACGAGACCGGCAAGCGTCACCCCACCCTGGGCAACAATGTCACGGTGGGCACGGGCGCCAAGGTGCTCGGCAACATCCGCATCGGCAACAACGTCAAGATCGGCGGCAACTCGGTCGTCGTTAAGGACGTCCCCGACAACTGCACCGTCGTGGGCGTGCCGGGACGCATCATCAAGCGCAACGGCTGCCGTGTGTTCGAGGAGAGTTTCGACGCCAAGCAGCATCGCGAGTACATGCCCGATGACGCCGCCGAGCAGTCCGCCCTCAACCGCCAGGGCATCACCGAGAATGCCCGCCGCGTCAAGGAACTCGAGCGAGAGGTGGCCGAGCTCAAGGCCCTCGTCGCCAAGCTCGTGGACGAACGCTAGGAACGCAAGCGGCACAAAACGACATCGGCATCAACGCAAAGGCGCGTCAGGGAATTCATCCCCGGCGCGCCTTATTTGTGATGTGGCAAAGAGACTGTCCCTTTGTCACATTATGCGAACTGGCTCAGATAGAGGTCGGCGTAGGCACCCTCGGCAGCCAGCAGCTCCTTATGCGTGCCCTGCTCGATAATGTTGCCGTGATCCATGACCAAGATCAGGTCGGCGTCCACGATCGTCGACAGGCGGTGCGCGATCACAAAGCTCGTGCGCCCGCGCATGAGCGCGTCCATGGCACGACCGATGGCAAGCTCGGTACGCGTATCCACGCTTGAGGTCGCCTCGTCCAGGATGAGAATCGCCGGGTTATTGAGCAGCACGCGTGCGATGGTCAGCAGCTGACGCTGGCCCTGGCTGATGCTTTCGGCATCGTTGGCCACGCGCGTGTCATAGCCCTGCGGCATGGTGCGCACAAAGAAGTCGACCTGCGCGGCGCGCGCAGCCGCCACGATCTCCTCACGCGTCGCCTCGGGACAGCCGTAGGCGATGTTTTCGGCAATCGTGCCATCGAACAGCCAGGCGTCCTGCAGCACCATGCCAAACTGCTGCCGTAGCTCGCCGCGGTCCATGCGGCTCGTATCCACGCCGTCGAGCGTAATACGCCCGCCGTCAATCTCGTAGAAGCGCATGAGCAGGTTGATGAGCGTCGTCTTGCCCGCGCCCGTGGTTCCCACCACGGCAATCTTCTGGCCCGGCTCGGCGGTAAACGACACGTCGTGCATAAGCGGCTTGTCGGGCGAATAACCAAAGCGCACGTGCTCAAAAGAGACGCGACCCTCAACGCGACCCGGCAGCTTGGCGGCCTCGTCCGGCAGCGGATCGGCCTCCATCTCGGGCTCATCGAGCAGGTCGAACACGCGCTCCGCACTCGCCAACGCGCTCTGCAGCGAGTTGAAGGTAAACGACAGCTGCGTCATGGGTTCGGACGCCTCGTAGATAAACTGGAAGAACGCCTGGAACACGCCGACGGTCATGTGACCGGCAACCAGCATGCTGCAGCCCACCAGCGCGATCACGATCTGCGCCAAACGGCCGATAAAGCGCACCGCAGGGCCGACGGCATTGATCATAAAGTCGGCCTTGGCACTCACGCGTGCCAGCTCGCCCGAGGCCTGGTGCACCTCGGCAGAACTTTGGCGTTCGCGGTTAAACGCGCGGATCACCAGACGGCCCGAATAGCCTTCCTCGACCGCACTCGTAATCTTGGACACCCACTCCTGGCGCTCGCCCGTCACATCGTGTGTGCGGCGCGAGACGACCTTCGTCACCAGCAGCGACAGTGCCGTAAAGAACAGAAAGACGAGCGTAAGCTGCACGCTGAACACGAGCATCACGCTCACAGCACCAACAACCGTGCCGATCGACACGAGCAGCTGCAGCAATCCGCGCTGCATGCTCTCGGACATCTTGTCCAGGTCGTTGGTCGCGCGGCTGACGACCTCGCCGGGACGATGCGCGTCAAAATAGGCGAGCGGCAGACGGTTGAGCTTTTGCGCGATGCGGTTGCGCAGGCGCAGATTGAGACGCTCAGCGACGCTCGACATCAAAAAGCTCTGGAGCGCATAGAACGAGGCAGCGGCAGTCCAGATCATAAAGTAGACGAAAATGGTCTTGCCGCAGTTCTCCCAGGTGATGCTGAAAGTGGTGTCGTTGGCAAACGCCACCTGAATGTGGCCCCACAGCTCATCGATCACGCGGGCGCTATATGCCGGCGCGGCGGTGTTAAAGATGACATAGAACACAATGCTCGCGAACACGATATAGAAGCGCCAATGGTCGCCGGCAGCCTCACTCCACAGGCGGCGCACCGTCGCCCAGGTATCCCGAGGCGTCTCGTCCTCGTCTTCGTCGTCCACGTCGCGCATACGCTCTGCCTCGGCGCGGGCGCGCTCGTCCTCGGCACGTTCGTTTTCCTCGTAGAGCGCTTGGCGGCGAGCCTCGCGCTCCGCCGCCTTGGCGGCTTCGTCCAGGTCGGGCGCGACGCCCGTCTCCTCGACTGTCTCTACAACCGCAGCGCCATCGACGATGCCCTGCTTCTTGAGCTCCTCGGTCATGCTACTCACCTCCCTTCATCTGCGATTCCGCGATTGCGCGGTACACCTCGCAGGTTTCCATGAGCTCGTCGTGCGTGCCTAGGCCCACGATCTCGCCGTCTTTGAGCACCACGATCTGATCGGCATGCAAAATAGTCGAGATGCGCTGGGCGATGATGAGCACCGCGGCATCGCACGTCTCGTCCTGCAGCGCATGGCGCAGTGCCGCATCGGTCTTAAAGTCCAGGGCCGAAAAACTGTCGTCGAAGATATATAGATCGGCATGCTTCATGAGTGCGCGGGCAATCGCCAGGCGCTGGCGCTGACCACCCGAGAAGTTCGTGCCGCCCTGGGCCACCGGCGTATCGAGCCCCTGGGGCTGGTCGAGCACAAAGGTGCTCTGGGCAACCTCCAGCGCATGGAGCATGTCAGCCTCAGTCGCGTCTTCGTTGCCAAAGCGCAGGTTGCTCGCCACCGTACCCGAGAACAGCCATGCCTTCTGCGGCACATAGGCGATACGCCCGCGGATGTCGTCTTGCGAAAGGTCGCGCAGATCGATGCCATTCAGGCGAATGGCGCCCTTCGTGGCATCGTGGAAGCGAAGCAAGAGCTTGGCCACCGTCGACTTGCCCGAACCCGTCGAGCCTACAATCGCCGTGGTCTGGCTACGGCGACAGGCAAAGCTCAGGTCGCACAGGGTATCCTCGTCGGCATCGTCAAAACGGAACGACATGTGGTCGAACACGGCCACCGCGTCGGCACCGTCAACAGACTCCGCCGCGCACGTGTCCAGCGTGCGCTTGCCGTCCACGATGCTCGGCTCAATCTCCAACACCTGCTGCGCACGGTTCAGGCATGCGGCGGCGCGTGGGAGCGTCAGAATCACCATCTGCGCCGTCATCACAAAGAACAGGATCAGGATCGCGTACTCCAGCACGGCCGAGATGCTACCGATTTGCATGGCGTGGACGCCCACGCGGTTGCCGCCCACCCACAGCACCGCCACCTCGGCGATATTCATCAAAAAGAAGCTGGAGCTGTCGAGACCCACAAACAGGTGGTTGACCTTGATGGCATTGGCCGCGTAATCGCTAAACACCTCGTCCAGGCGCTGCTCCTCGTGGCGCTCCTTGTTAAATGCGCGGATGACGCGCACGCCCACGATGTTCTCGCGCAGCACCACGTTCATGCGGTCGATAAAGCTCTGCAGGCGCATAAAGATCGGCGCGGCGTTGGCAACGGTAAAGACCGCCGCCACCAGCACGATCGCAACCACCACGCCCAGCAGCGTACCCATGGCGGGATCGATGAACCAAGCAAAAATGATGCCTGCCACGGCCAAGAACGGCACCGGCAGCACCAGCTGAATCGTCTGAAGGACAGCTTGCTGAATCACGTTGATGTCGTTGAGCGAGCGCGTGATCATCGAACCCGTGCCAAAGCGCTCAAAGTCGCTGGCGGACAGCTCGAGCGACTTGTCGTACACGGCATTGCGGATATCGCAGGCCACGTTGGCGGCCAGGCGCGCCGAAAGATAGCAGCCCAGCACCGTGCCGCCGCTGGCCATGCCGGTCGCGATAAGCATGTACAGGCCGTTGCGTAATATATAGTCGACATCACCCGTGGTAATACCGGTGTTGACCATGTTCGCCAGCATCGTGGGAACCAACAGCGTACCGACGTTATCTATCAGCACCGCAAACAGCGTCACCGCAATCAGACCGCGGTACGGCCTCATAAACCTCATTAAGAGTCGCATGCGTCCCCCTCGCCCTTATCGTCAGTCTCGTTCTCGGCGGCCACTTGCCGTTTAAATGCCTCGCACTCTTCGTTAAGAACATGGGAGAACTTACCGACCAAGCGCATGATCTCGCACTGTTCCCACGGCTCGAGCGCCTCGAATGCCTGTTGCTCGGCTTTTTGCGCCGGCAACGCGTAGCGCTTGGCAAACCGCACGCCTTCTTCGGTCAGTCGTACAACCTTGTTTTTACGACTGCCCTCGGCAAACTCCAACGTCGGAAGCCCTCGCGCCCTAAGCGTTTTAATCGCCGAATTGATGGTCTGTTTGCTGTAGAACCATTCACTCGTCAGCCGACTCACGGCAACGCTTCCGCCCGCTGCACTCGTGTCGACGAGCATCCAGTAGGCGCAGTCCGAAAGGCCGCAGGCGCGCGAGAACTCCGAATAGATATGGTCGAGTCCATTGAGCAACCGATCGAAGTCGACCAGCGTAACCGCACTATTCATCTATCCCACCATTCAATTGTCCGATTTTTGACCAATTATGTGTCTCTAGATTAGTCCGAGTTTTGACTATCGTCAACAGGCTCTCCGCAAATGCGTGCATTTTTATGGCCTATCGGCAGAAAAAGACCGCCGGCGCGGGGGCGGCGCCGGCGGTCACGTGAAAATCGGGTTTTATTGCCTGTTAAGCGACGACGGCCTCATAGACCGTAGCGCCCGAGAAGCTGTCATGCAGGCTCTTGCCGGCAATCCACGGCAGCTCGACGACCTCGCAGACCGTGTTGACCAACTCAGAACAGTCAGTAAAGTGGCCCTTGTCGTTGAGGGCCTCGCAATCCTGAACACGCCAATAGCCATCGGTGTGCGTGATGTAGTACTCGTGATCGTTGATCGACACGAAAGCGCGCGTCTTGGAACGCAGCAGCTTCAGAAATCCTTCGAAATCGGTCTCGACGACATCTCCAGCCTGGAACATGATGTTACCTCCTGGCCCGGCGCCACCACGGCGCATTGATAAACGTTGGTACTCCTTTAGTAAAACCTTTATCAGAGGTTATGCGTTCGTCATTTAGGCAAGTGGTAAAAAACCGCAGGGTAGACGGGATAAAACGTTTAACCATCCCATTTGTTTGTCACATTCTGAAGGTACTTTTATGCAAACCTACTTTCCCAATTGGAATCTATCCTTTTGGCCGGGCAATTGACCGTCTATCGTTTGAGCCCGACGGGTATGAACGGGGCATCTGCAACGCCACCGCAAGGAGACACCATGGAGACTATCGAAGCACTCATTCACCGCCGCAGCTGCCGCAACTACAGCGATCGTCCCGTCGAGGCCGAAAAGCTTGCACGTATTATCGAAGCCGGCCAATATGCACCGAGCGGCATGGGCCGCCAGCCGGTGACGTTTGTCGCCGTCACCGACCCCGCGACCGTCGAGCGTCTCTCGCAGCTCAACGCGCAAGTCATGGGCAGCAACAGCGACCCCTTCTATGGCGCCAAGACCGTTGTGGTGGTGCTGGTTGACCGCAGCGTGCCCACACATCTGGAAGACGGCTCGCTCGCCATGGGCAACCTGCTCAACGCTGCCTATGCGCTGGGCGTTGATTCGTGCTGGATTCATCGCGCCCACGAGGTTTTCGATTCGCCCGAGGGCCTGGAGCTACTGGCCAGTTGGGGTCTACCCGCCGACGGCAGCCTGCGCGGTGTCGGTCACTGCATTCTGGGCTATGCCGAGGACACGCTGCCCGAGCCCAAACCCCGCCGCGACAACGTGGTCTACGTAAGGTAATTAGTTCCGCCATTCTACCGAACGGCGGGCTCGTTGACGCTGCGCGGGCCGCATTCACGCCAATCTGACGTTCAATTTCGAGGGCGCGACCAGAAGGTCAGCGCCCTCTCATTTCACGTCACCTTGGCGCAAATGCGGCTCGCTCGCTTTTGGCGACTGACATCGAATGAGCCACTGTCTTGGGCAGCTAAAAAAGCCCCGTCCCAAATTAGCTGCCCCACTCGCAACTTATCCCGCCGATGGAGTTATTGCCGTTTCGCTCGTCTGATTCGCATCGACGTCGTCGCCTTGCTTGTCTTCGTCCTTTTGCACATCGGCGATGGTGGAGGCCGCCGCAACGATACCGCGCTGGGGCGCGACGCTCGTCTGGGCCTGAGCGCCCTCGACAACTTCTGTACCTACATGCGCGAGCTCGGGCGATTTAAACATTGCGTCCAAGTTGGCGCCACCGCCGGCATATCCGAGCGCAGCGAGCGCGATGACGATCACTGCAACGGCGGCCACGATCGGCACGTAGCGATGCCAGCCGGCGGGATTGAGCCCGCTGCGGCGAGCCGCCCCGCGGCTGATGTAGCCGAGCGTTCCGTCGTGCTTGAGCTTTGAGCCCACCACGCGTTTGCGGCCCCACAGCGAGGACTCTGCCTGCATTGCCAAGCGGGCGCTTGCCGAAGGATAGCCGTATTTAGTGCGCTTGAACGAGCCATCAAACCCCGAGGCGTGTTTGCCCCACGTCACCGATGTTGTGCGTCGGTTGACCGGCGCGGCACTCCGCCTTCTGCGGCTCGGTTTTGAAGTCTCAGCCATATGCCCTCGCACGCCGTAACCAAATCGAAACAATAACGCTTTGGACTGTAGCACACGCGTCGCGTGCGGTCACGGGCGCCTCGCTCAACGGTCATCGTCCTTCAGCAAGCGCCACAGCGTTGTACGGCTTATGCCCAGCACCTCCGCCGCACGGGTTCGGTTGCCGTGGAGATGGTCTACAACCAGATGCGCGATATCTCGCTCGGTATCGGCCAGCGGTCGCAGGATATACAGGTCACTTTCAAGCGTCGGGGCGCCAAAGGTTGCGGTCTTAATCACGTCCTCTTGGGCGAACACTTCCTCCGCCACAGCGCGGTCCACCGTGCCCGTCCCCACCAATATATACAGTCGTTCCGAGACCTCGCGGAGCTGCAGATAGTTGCGCGGCCAGCGGTAAGCATCGAGCGTCTTCGTCGCCGCGGCAGATAGCGTGGGCGCTGCCGTCCCAAATGCATCAGCGAGATATTCCAAATAGCGCGCGACCTTCGTCGACGCGGCTCCCTGCTCGGCGATTGCCGGCGCCACGCTCACCGCACAGGCGAAGCGCTCGGTCACAAAGGCGGCTTGATCACTTTCGCCGCCGCCCGGCATGTCATTCGCCGTCAGCACCACATGGCAGCGCGTCGCCAACGCGGTGTCGGTCATCGTGGAGACCAGCTCGCGGAGGCGCTGGGGGCCAACCGCATTCCAGCCCTCAATGCAAAGGGTCAGCCCCGTTTGGAACAGCGGCGATTCGGAGCTTTTGAGCACATGGCGCCAACCGCGATCGGTGAGTTCATCGAGCGCGACGGAAACAAAGGGCTGATCGACAAAAGGGCCATCCAGATAGAGGCGCTTGGCAATCTCGACCTGACCCGCTCCCAGCTCGCCCTCGAGCATAAGGGGCACGCCGCGCGCATAGCTCTCGGTAACCGGTACAGCCACCGAGGCCGCCCCCTCAACGATGCCGTACGCGCTCGATTCATAGCGGACCTCAACTTCGTCGGCGTTGAGCCACTCGATGCCCGCATGCGCCGCGGCACCGCGCACCTCGCGGACCACAACGACCCAAAGCCTCCCGCCCTCTTTGTCGGTGGGGCGAACGGTCAGGCTCAGGCGCGTACCCTCACGCCCCATAACCAGACGCGCGCCGTCTCCTATACGGTCGAGACGCTCAGCGACAAAAGCCGCCACATCCCGCTCAAGCGCCGCGTCATTCATGGTCGAGATCGCGACGTCCCCACGCGCATCGATTGCCAATGCCGAGGCCCCGGCAGCAGCTAGGGCATCGGTCAAGATGTTCAGCTTAGCATTGCTATCCATGATTTGCCCCTGTCCGCGGCGACGTGCAACCGCCGACGGTCGCACGACCGAGTGTTTCAAAATTGAACGATATTGCTCACCAAACACTATAGGGCAGAAAGCGCCGTCCTGCGAGTATAGGTGTTGCCCCGCATCGCCATCCTGGCGGGGCGATAAGAGCTCTTCGGGACTTATAAACCTGCGGACAAGCCATACCCGCAAGAGCTCCTATCGCTCCACCGAAGGCTTGCGCTCACCGGCAGCCAGCACGCGAATAAGCTACTTCTCTACCAGATTCCCAGCACGTGCTGCATTCCCAAACTCATGCACGCAATGCCAATCCAGCAGCAAAAGCCCAACGCGATGGGCTTGCCGCCCTTTTTGACCAGCTCGACGATATCGGTATTAAAACCAATAGCCGCCATGGCCATCACAATAAAGAACTTCGACAGCTCCTTGATGGGCGCCGTGATGGACGCGGGAAGCTGAAGCACCGTGGTGATCACGCTCGCCAGCACAAAGAACAGCACAAACATGGGAAACGCACGTTTAAGCGAGAACGTGCTTTTGGCGTCACCGCCGGCCTTGCGTGCCAGATGCATCTGCCAGCATGCGAGGACCAGCGTGATGGGAATAATGGCCAGCGTCCTGGTGAGCTTGACCACTGTGGCGCTCTCGAGCACATTGGCGCCGGGATGCATGCTGTCCCAGGCGCTCGCCGCAGCCGTTACCGACGAGGTGTCGTTGATGGCGGTGCCGGCAAACAGGCCAAAGCCCTCGTTGGTCAGCCCGAGCATGCCGCCGAGCGTCGGAAACACGAGCGCCGCGATAACGTTAAACAGGAAGAT
Source organism: Collinsella sp. (assembly GCA_036304905.1). Taxonomy (GTDB): domain Bacteria; phylum Actinomycetota; class Coriobacteriia; order Coriobacteriales; family Coriobacteriaceae; genus Collinsella. The sequence goes on from JAXIXR010000007.1 coordinate 11,837, forward strand.
GACCGAAATGGCCTGGGCAATCTCGCGATCGTCGGCATCGATGACGGGCGCGGTCGCAGCGATGGCCGAACCGCCGCAAATCGACGAACCCACACCCACAAGCGTCGCGATCTTACCCGGTACGTTCATGACGCGGCAGAGCACAAAGGCGATGACAAGCGAGGTCGAGATCGTCGCCACGATAATCGGCAGCGACTGGGCGCCCTTGGACAGAATCTGGGAGAGGTTCATGCCAAAGCCAAGCAGGATAACCGCGTACTGCAAGACTTTTTTGGACGTATAGGTGACGCCGGCGGCGAGCTGTTCGCGACGCTTCCTGGGAAAGACGAGCGCCAGGACCATGCCAAAGAGGATGGCAAATACCGGACCGCCGACCACCTCAATTTGTTTGCCGAGCAACGTCGCGGGAATGGCAATGATCAGGCAGAACAAGACGCCTTTCCAGCGCTCGCGAACGATATTTGCCAGTTGCATATGGGATTCCTTCTTTCTATTTCACGTTTGCGACGGCTTATGATACGGCAACATTGAGCACAGCCTTGCGCAAACACAGACTAAGATGCCGCAATAGTTCTCAGGCAACAGCCGAATTGCCCACCGCGGAGAGCTGATTCGCGGCATAATTAACAACTGACATATGAGTTTGATAGAACAGTTGCGAGGCGCTATGGAAGAATCGATGCACGTCGGCGAGCAGGAAACGAGCCTACAGGACCAGTCCTACCACACCATTCGACGCAAAATCGTCTACCTGGACTACAAGCCGGGCGAAAAGCTGGGCGTCAAGCAACTTTGCGACGACCTAGATATGGGGCGCACCCCTGTGCGCGAGGCTTTGGTTCGTTTGGCGCAGGAAGGCCTGGTGCGCACCGTGCCCCAGAGCGGTACCTACGTCTCGCCCATCAACCTCACCCTTGCCGAGAGTGCCTGTTACATCCGCGAGCATCTGGAAAAGCAGGTGATTGTGGAGTGCTGTGCGCGCGCCACGTCGGCCGGCATCGAGCAGCTCGACCGCGCCATCGTGCTGCAGGAAAAGGCCATGGCCGAAGAGGATCGCATCGGCTTCTTTTTGAGCGACAACCTCATGCATCACATGATTTTTAGCATCGCATGTCGCAGCACCGTGTGGTCGTGGCTCGAAGAGACCAATGCCGACCTGGAGCGCTTCCGCTGGCTGCGCGCCGCCACGCAGGTTCTCGACAATCAGGACATCGTGAACGAGCACAAGCAGATTCGCCGCGCTATCGCCGGTCGCGACCCCATCGAAGCGAGCTTTTTGGTCAGCAAGCACCTGCATATGATGTTCCGCAACCAGACCGAGGTTCTGGACCAGTTCCCCGAGTACTTCGAGACCAGCAAGCTCCGCTAACCTGCCAAATAGGGACAGGTTCATTTTGGCAGGTTTTATCTGGGCAAATGAAACAAGGCCCGGCTCCGCTGCAACGGAGCCGGGCCTTGGTCGCCAGAATGGCGGAACCAACTACTCCACGGTAACGCTCTTTGCCAGGTTGCGGGGCTGGTCGACGTCGCAGCCGCGCAGGATGGCAACCTCGCGGGCGAGCAGCTGCAGCGGGACGCTCGCCGTGATGGGGCTGAACACGTCGCGGACGGCCGGCACGCGAATGATGCAGTCGGCAATCTTGTTGATTTCCTCGTCGCCCTCGGTAGCAACGACGATGACCTTGGCGCCGCGCGCCTTGCACTCCATGAGGTTCGACACGGTCTTGTCGTAGGTGGCACTCTTGGTGGCCACGGCGATGACAGGGAAGCCCGGGTCGATCAAGGCAATGGGGCCGTGCTTCATCTCGCCGGCGGCGTAGGCCTCGGCGTGCAGGTAGCTGACCTCTTTGAGCTTAAGCGCGCCCTCGTAGGAAATAGCGGCACCCATGCCACGGCCTACGAACAGCGCCGACTGCGCGTCCTTGCACAGCAGGGCGGCCTCATGAACGGCCTCGGTTTGGGTATCCAAAATCCACTGGATCTGCTCGGCCGTATCGGAAAGCTCGCGGAACAGCATGCGCGCCTGCTTGGTGGTCAAGCGGTACTTGACCTGCGCCAGCAGCAGGGCCAAAAGCGTAAGGCTCACGACCTGGCCGATGAAGCTCTTGGTCGAGGCGACCGCGATCTCCTTGTTGGCCTTGGTGTAGATGACGCCGTCGCTCTCACGCGCCACGGGGCTGCCCACCACGTTGGTGATGCCGAAGACCTTGGCACCCTTGATGCGCGCGTCGCGAATGGCGGCAAGGGTATCGGCCGTCTCGCCCGACTGGGACACGGCCACGACGAGCGTCGTCGGCGTGATGATGGGGTTGCGATAGCGGAACTCGCTGGCCGCCTCCACCTCGGTGGGGATGCGAGCCCAGCCCTCAATGAGATTCTTGGCAATGAGGCCAGCGTGATAGCTGGTGCCGCAAGCGATCACGTAGACGCGGTCGATGTCGTTGAGTTCCTCGAGCGAAAGGCCCAGCTCGTCGATGTCGAGCTCGCCGGCCGGCGTCATACGACCAACCAGCGTGTCGCGCACAACGCGCGGCTGCTCGTGAATCTCCTTGAGCATAAAGTCGGGATAACCGCCCTTTTCTGCCATGTCCAGGTCCCAGTCGATGTGGGTGACCTTGGGCTCGATAACGTTGCCGGCCTCGTCGGTGTACTCGACGCCTGCGGGCGTGAGCTTGGCAAACTGACCGTCCTCGAGCACCACGACATCGCGGGTGGCGTCGATGAGCGCGATGACATCGGAAGCAACATAGGAGCCGGTTTCGCCCACACCGACTACGATCGGGGAATCCTTGCGGGCCACGGCGATCACGCCGGGCTCGTCAGCGCACACGGCGGCCAGACCATAGGCACCGACCACGTGGGTGCAAGCCTCGCGCACGGAGGCCATCAGGTCGTGCGTCTCGGCATAGGCCTCTTCGATCAGATGCGCGAAGACCTCGGTATCGGTCTCGCTCTTAAAGTGGTGGCCGCGACCCTCCAACTCTTCGCGCAGCTCGGCGAAGTTCTCGATGATGCCGTTGTGGACGATGGCGATACGACCGTCGCAGCTGGTGTGGGGGTGAGCGTTAACGACGGAGGGCTTGCCGTGGGTGGCCCAACGGGTGTGGCCGATACCGCAGGTAGCGTCGCTGTCGATATTGGAAAGCTCGCTCTCCAAGCCCGCGACCTTACCCACGCGGCGGATGACACCGAGGTGCGCCGCGGCGCCCTCGCCCACCTCGAGCGCGACGCCCGAGGAGTCATAGCCGCGATACTCCATACGCTTGAGGCCCGTGACCAGGATGTTCTTTGCAATATCAGAGCCGGTGTAGCCGACAATTCCGCACATAGGATAAATCCCTTCGTCCGCTTGACTGCAAAACGTCCACGCACAGGGGGCGCTGAGACGCATAACGTTCGAGTATTGTACTCACGCAAACGCAAGCTGATATACCAGAGGTGGTATCTCAACTTAGATACCACTCGATGCACACACGTCCAGCCGGTCCAAACCACCACAAAGGTACCTGCCCCCTTCGTGGTGGTCGCGCTGGCAACGGCGTTTCCCCAGATAAACCTGCCAAAATAAACCTGTCCCTTTTTGGTAGGTTTGGGATGCTACAATCTGGCTTGTACTTGAAACGCATCAAAGGGGCCGCTATGGCAAAGGTAAAAATCAGCGACGTCGCGCGCGAGGCCGGGGTTTCGTTGGGCACGGTTTCCAACGCGCTCAACCACCCCGAAAAGCTGCGCCCCGAGACCCTCAAGCTCATCAACGAGACCATCAATCGCCTTGGCTACCTGCCCAACCAAAGCGCCCGTCAGCTCGCGGGCGGCGCCACCAAGTCCTTTGGCCTGGTGCTCCCCCGTCTCGATCACGGCTTTTCGCTCCAAATCGCCAGCGGCGCCCACAACGAGGCCCGCAAGCACGGCTACGACTTGCTCATCGCCAACGCCGATAACGACGATATTCTCGAGGATCATTACCTGCGCTACTTTATGGGCACCCAGATGTCCGGCGTCATGGTTCAGCCCATGGCATCCCCCGACTGGCACCCCGCCATGACCAAGATGCCCGTGCCGATCGTCCATCTGGACATCCATTGCTCCGAGCCCGGCTACTACGTAGCGGCCGACAATGAGGCCCAGGGTCGCATCATTGCCGAACTTGTCATCGCCCGCGGCGCGCACCATATTGTCGTCGTCGGCCGAGCAGCATTTATGCAACTCACCCTGCGCGTCCTTGGCATTCATAAGGCGCTCGCCCTGCACCCCGATATCAAGATCGAAGTCATCGACGCCGGCGAATGGAATACCGCTGCCGACGGCTACGGCATCGGTGCCCAAATCGCCGAGCGCCCCGCGGACGAACGTCCCGATTTTGTCGTCGGCCTGACCGATGTGTTGGCCTCGGGCGTCGTTTCGGCACTGGTCGACAAGGGCATCTCTGTCCCCGGGCAAGTACGCGTAGCAGGCTGCGATGGCAACCCGCTCGCTTGGAGCGGATCGGTCCCGCTCACTACGGTAGCGCCCCCGGGCTACGAGATTGGCCGCAAGGGTGTCCAACTGCTGATGGAGCAAATCGAGAACAAGGCCCCGGCAAAGATCAAGCATATCCGTGTCGGCTCCGCAGCGCGTACCGTCACCGCAGTCGCCGCCGAGGATATCAACCGCCAAGAACTGGTACGTCCGTTCCTACTGGAACGCGCCAGCACCCAGGCAAGCAGCCAGACCGACGCCACGGCCATCAACCTCGGTGCGTATCTATAGCACGCCCGCGAGTATGCTAAGTCGCCGCTTAAGCAAAAGGGGCCCGACCATTGCCGGACCCCTTTTGCTTAAGCGCAAACGTGAGCAATCGCTCGTTTCAACGCCGCAATTTTCTAGCGCACAGTCTTGATTGCCGCCGCCAGGTCGAACAGCGTATCGAGCACGGCCTCGCAGCCATCCACCACGTCCTGCGGCAGCGGCACGATATCGGGGACGGCGAAGACATGGCATCCGGCCGTGATGCCCGAGACGCAGCCGTTGCGCGAATCCTCGACCACGGCACATTCCTCGGGAGCAAAGCCCGCGCGCTCGCAGGCGAGCAGATACATCTCGGGGTCGGGCTTGCCGTGCACGACGTCCTCGCCACACGTTACCGTTTCAAACTTGCCAAAAAGACCGACCATCTTAAGGTTGCGCTCGGCCGTAACGAGGCGCGACGACGTCGCTAGACCCACGTGATAGCCCGCAGCCAGCAGCTCGTCTAGGCACTCGGCGGCACCGGCCTTAAGTTCCAGTTCGGTCTTGACCATCTCGTCGCGAATCTCCTTGTGGCGACGATAGATCGCCTCGGTGGTTTCATGGCTGCCGTAATGCTTATCAAGGATGTCCATGACATCGGGCAGCGTGCGGCCGATAAACTGATGGATCAGCGCTTCATCAATCGCGAGCCCCAGCTCAGCGGCGCCTGCCTTCCAGGCCTTAATCCCCAAACGCTCGGTATCGACCAGCGTTCCATCCATGTCAAAAATAACAGCCTTGATCATATCGGTCCCCCATCGACTCTCGCTGTCGCGTTGCTGCAACTCTACCGCATTTGGCAACTTATATATAACGTATATGCCATATTGCACTTTCGTTACACAGATAGAAGTCTTATGGCAAGTAACGCATTAGGATTATAGTTTTCGATCGAGTACTCAACGATAAGGAACGTTTCATGATTTTAGACACCACGGCACCCGCAGAGGAGCTTCAAGACAAGCTATCGGCGCTCGAACAGCTGCTTTTGGCATACGGGCGCGTGGCTATCGGGTTTTCCGGTGGCGTCGACAGCAGCTTTTTGGCCGCCGTATGCGCCCGCATCATGCCTACCAATACCCTCCTCGTCCATCTCACCACGCCGCTCATCGGCACGCCCGAGCAGGCTTCGTTTGAGCAGTCCGTTGATGGGCAGGCCAATGAGGGGCCGCATTTTAAGCTCCCCGTGCTCAATCTTTCGGTGGATCAGCTGCAGCTCCCCCAAGTAGCCTGCAACGATGCTAATCGCTGCTACCACTGCAAGCACGCCGGCTTTACCGCCATCGTCAACCACGCCAAGTCGCTCGGCTTTCCCACCGTCATCGATGGCAGCAATGCAAGCGATCGCGGTGACTACCGCCCCGGCATGCGTGCGGCAGAAGAGCTCGGCGTACGCTCACCCCTTATGGAGGTCGGCTTTACCAAGGACGAAGAGCGCGAGCTGCTGCGCGCATGGGGCTATCCCGTTTGGAACCTGCCGGCGGGAGCATGTCTTGCCACCCGCGTCCCCACGGGCGAGGAGCTTACACGCGAGAAGGTCGATTTGATCCGCGCCTGCGAGGATTACCTGCACGATCTTGATCTGGCACAGGTACGCGCGCGCTTGGTCGGCGGCTGCATGCATATCGAGGCCGCACCCGCAGATGTCGCCAAGATTGCCGCGCTCGGTGGCAACGCCGTCGACGACAAGGGCAAGACCCCGCTGCCCGCCGCCATCGAGTCCGCGCTGCGCGGGCTGGGCTGCGACCATATCTCCCCCGAGGTCACCCCCTACATTCACGGCAACATGAACCTTTAGGTTACGCCGTTTTACAAACGGCGTAACTGCTCGGCGCTGCGCGGGCTCCGGACACGGCAATCTGACGTTCAACTTCACGGGCGCGACCAAAAGGTCAGCGCCCGCTTGTTTCACGTCACCTTACCGCACCCGGAGACCGCTCGCTCGCATATGCTCAACCTGCACTGCGTTAACTGACCCGCCAATAAGGGACAGGTTTATTTTGGCAGGTTTTATCTGGGGAAATATCGCGAGGCAGTCGCCCCCCCCTAGCACCCATCTCACTTCGAGAGACACAAGAGGGGCGACTCGGCTGCATCTACTTCTTCCGATAGCGGCGGTTGCGGCTCGTCGATGAACCCATTACTTCGATGAGTCCTTTATCCGCCATTTTTGGCAGATGGTAGCGGACGGACGAAATTTTGACCCCCGATGCAACCGCTATTTCTCGCGCCGTCATATCCACTTCGGCTCTGAGAGCCTCCAGGATCCTATCCGCTGTCGAAGCTGACGATTCTCTGCTCATATCGATAATCTCAAACGTGTCTTTGCCACATTTTGACAGGACATGTTTATCGACAAGATTCCCGCAGATCAGGCGAATGTCATCAGAATCCCACTTCAGGGCCTCTCGTATTTTTTGAACATCGCATACGCACCCATGCTCCCGCATAAACATGAGCAATGTTTCCTCGCGATCCGTCAGCTCGGTGCCCACATGGCTCTGAATCCACGTGCGGTTTTCAGCAAGCTCCGCCCCGTGCCGGGAAAGCAGCACCGTAAACGAATCGGCCTTAACGATAAATTTCGGCCTTCCAAGCGAACGAGACTCCATCTCGCGAATCATAGCCGGGATACCAGATCCCTGGCTTTCTGCAACGGGCCCCTCGGCATGCTCTAACGGCGTCGCCCCCATTAGGCTCATGAGCTTTGGGTTTCGGCAGCGCGATTCCCCGTCTGCAAGATTGTCCACCGTCTTTCCGCCCCAAAGCCCACCGGGGTTTTTGATCTCTATTCTGTCTGGATAGATATCGACACTCACGGCCTGCCCCACAAACATGGGCGAATATTCTCGATGGATGCAGGCGTTTGCCAAGGCCTCGCGCAAAACCTCCTGGGGAACTTCCCAATCCTCCCTTCTGCCAGCGCCTTGCACTATCGCCGCTTTGCGCAAGTTCCGTCCAATCGCGACAAGGGCATCTTCGATGCAAGCCGGAATCGGGCCATCGCACAACTGGCGGTCAATAAACCGGGGTTGCCCGGGTGCAGATTTTTCCACATCGGAATGAACGGCGACATCAATCATGAGTTTGGGATAGAACTGCTGGGGGTAAATTCCCGCCGACAGAAGCCCTGCGAGCTTCACCGCACCATCCTTTGTAGTGATATTGAGTCTGACCAGCTGCTTTTCCAGCGTATCGGCCCCGCGCAAAACGCGGGGGGTCTGCAGCCGGCGATTTGCGATAATAGACCGCACGACATCTGGATCCAAATCCTCGACTGTTGCCTCCGAAACCACCGTGCCGTCTGCATCGCTCGGAAGCAACGCACTCTGCAGCTCATATAGCTCAGCGGGTGACATCTTGATATCTTTATCATCCACGCGCTTGTAGCTACCGTTCTGCACGCCGCGCGCGCCGATATAGCAAGGCTTCGCTTTAAGCTCAAGTTCAAAGATGCGCACCAGAAGCACCTGGAGCCCGTCGACCTCGCCTCGATCAAGCTCGTACCGTGGCGCATGGGTCACCACTGCCGCTGAGCCTCCGTCTCCGATACCCGAAACAAACTGATCGCGCACCCTATCGATAGCAAAGTTAGCCGAAGGAACAAATCCTTCGGCTTCGTTTAGGCCCAAAATAATGAGCCCACCCGCAGTGTTCGCAAAAGCGCTCACTGTCTCCCATACGTCTGCGCTCAATTTATTCGTGCAGGCTTTAACTTCTACCGATGCGTCATCAGTCCCCCGCCTGCGAAGGCGCTCAACGATAAGGCCAAGAGGTTCATCCAGCAGCATTGGCATTCCGTCTCTCTAAAACGATAGATTTATCTCTCTAAAGTATAGTATATCTCTCTAACTTTAGAGAGATAAGCACCTTATTTTAGAGAGACATTTAGAGAGATGTATCGAATTCACTGTTAGATAGCCCAATGTTATCTCTTTAACTGGCTTTCTCTTTAGAGAGACAATTAGAGAGACGAGCGCGACCTCTCTAATCAAGGGCACCACTCTTTAAGGTGCACACTCCCTAACCGTGCCCTAAGTTGCGGTGAAATAGTCCCCCGATTAACCTGCCAAAAAGGGACAGGTTTATTTTGGCGGGTTTTATCTGGGGAAACGCAAAATAGCCCCACATACACAACCACCGCAGCTCCATATGAGGCAAATGAATCAGTAGCGTCTATCCCAAATCTTGAGTATTTGTTCGACAGAACGGCCCCTGCCGGCTCCTGCTAGACTGGTAGATTCCCAACCGTCCATCCAGGAGCCGCAATGTCGCGCAAGTCCGCCTACAAGCAAGTACTTTCCATCGGCGCCGCCGTGGTGCTGGGGTTTGCGCTGTTCACAGGGTCGCTCGACGGAGCGCCCAAGTTGTTGTCGCCGCAAAGTGATGAACAGGCGGCAGCTCTGGCCGAAAAACAAAACGAAAGTCCCAGCCGCACCGACGACGAGGCGGACCTGGTCGATCGGCTCGAATCAGGAACGGCGAGCTCCCCGGACCCTCAAAACAGCCAGGACTCTGGCGATGGCTCCGATTCCGCCACAACCGACACCGGCGACGGCGCTTCCGCGGACAGCGCCGCCACCCCCATCGACGAGGTCGAAAACCCCGACCTCAACCGCGCCCGCGGTGTTTATCTCAGCAGCATTCCCGACTACGCCGGCAACCCCTACGTTGCCCTGCGCGCCGACAGCACGCACCCGCTCGGCACACCATCATTCACGCTCGATGAATACGAGCGCGCTACAGAAGAGGGTTGCTTTAAGAAGTTCTCCAAGCTTGACAGCCTGGGCCGCACCCGCAAAGCGCTCGCCTGCGTGGGCCCCGAATCACTCGGTCAAGGCGAGCGCGGCGATATCTCGCGTATCCATCCCGCTGGATGGCGCCAGCAGCGCTACGACTTTATTCCGGGCCAGAGCCTCTACAACCGCTGCCATCTCATCGCCTGGTCGCTCTGCGGCGAAAACGCCAACCGCAAGAATCTCCTCACCGGCACGCGTTATCTCAACGAGACAGGCATGCTGCCGTTTGAGGAGCAGATTCTCGGCTACATCCGCGAGACGGGCAACCACGTGCTCTATCGCGTCACACCCATGTATAACGAAGAGGAACTTGTCTGCCGCGGCGTGCGCCTTGAGGCGCAATCGGTCGAGGACCACGGCAAGACCCTCTGCTTCCACGTGTACTGCTACAACCTGCAGCCGCACGTGCAGATCGACTACGCCACCGGCCGCAACCAGGCATCCGGAGACTAGTGCCGACCGCACCGCCCGTAACCCAAAAATGATTCGTTTTCCTCCGTCCCCATGGGATCAAAAAAGGCCGCCCTGGATTACCCAGGGCGGCCTTTTCGTCAGCGTCCACATTGCAGGCAAAACCACACGCTACTTGGCGCGGCCCTCCTCATAGCGCTCGACCAGCTTGGCCTGAACATCGTAGGGAACCTGCTCGTAGCCAGCGGGCTTCATGGTAAAGTCACCCGTGCCGCGCGTGATAGAGCGCAGGCGCGTCGAATAATCCGTCAGCTCTGCCAGCGGCGCCTGGGCAATGACCACGGTGTCGCCGCGCTCATCGGTCTCCATACCCGTCACGCGACCGCGCGATGCCGAGATGTCGCCCATCACAGCGCCGGCGTAGCTTTCGGGAATAGTCACCGTGATTTCCTCGATGGGCTCCAGCACCACCGGGTCGGCATCGGCGCACGCCTTGCGCAGGCCGATGCGAGCCGCCGCGCGGAACGCCATCTCGTTGGAGTCGACGCTGTGATACGAGCCGTCGTACACAGCCACGCGAATGCCCGTGAGCGGGTAGCCGGCAATGATGCCGTCCTTCATGGTCTCCTGGACACCCTTGTCCACGGCGGGGATGAGCGAGCGCGGGATGCGGCCACCCACGACCTCGTCTACAAACTCATAGCCATCGCTCGTGCCGTCGGGCCCAATGAGCGGCTCAACGCGCAGCCAGCAGTCGCCATACTGACCGGCACCGCCAGTCTGTTTCTTGTGGCGGCCCTGCGCGCTTGCCGTACGGCGAATGGTCTCGCGATACGGAATGCGGATCGGCACGCTCTTGGCCACGACCTTGGTGCGATCCTCCAAACGGTTGAGCAGCACCGAAACCTGCGCCTCACCAACGGCGGAGATAATGGTCTGGCCCGTCTCCTCGTCACGATCGATGCTCATGGTCGGATCGGCCTTGCAGGCCTTCTCGATAAACGTGTAGAGCTTCTCTTCGTCGCCGCGATTCTCGGCCTCGATGGCGATGCGGTACTGCGAGTTGGGGAACTTAAACGCCGCAGCCTCGACCTTGCCGGTAATCGAGAGCGTATCGCCCGTCTCGGCCGCCAGCTTGGGTGCCACGATAATGTCGCCGGCATAGGCGTGACCGACCTCGGTCATGTCGCGGCCGCACATCACATACAGGTGAGCCAGACGGTCGCCCTTGCGCGTGCGCGCGTTGACCAGCTCAAGGCCCGGCTCAAGCGTACCCGTCAGCACCTTAATAAAGCTGATGCGACCCTGCTGCGGATCGGCCAGGGTCTTAAACACAAACGCCACCGGACGATCATCGTCGCTTGAAATCTTGAGCGAATCGCCGTCGATAAGCGGCATCTCGCCGTAGTCGGTCGGCGCCGGGAAGTATGTGGCGATGTCGTCCATCAGCGAGTTGACGCCCTGCTCCTTAATGCAATCGCCCGCAAAGACCGGCACAAAGATGCGCTCGGCGATCGCCTTCGACAGCAGGCCTTCAAGCTCCTCCTGCGTCAGCGTCTCCTCGCCTTCCAAGTACTTCATCATCAGTTCATCGTCAGCCTCGGCCACCAGCTCGCACAGATGGTCATGGGCCTCCTCGGCCTGGGCACGATACTCCTCGGGAATCTCCGACTCAACGGCTTCGGTGCCGTTGCAATGGCGCGCCTTCATGCGCACCAGGTCGATGATGCCGTCAAAGTCCTCGCCCTCGCCCCAGGGAAGGGTCACGGCGCCCAGGCGCGTGCCAAAGCGCTCTTGCAGCAGGTCCATCGTGGTCGCAAAGCTGGCCTCGGAGCGCGACAGGCGGTTTACGAACACCGCACGCGCCAGTCGCAGGTCCTCGGCGGCATACCAGAGCTTAACCGTCGTAGGCTGCGGGCCGGCCTCGGCGTCGACCACAAACAGAGCCGTCTCGCAGACGCTCATCGCGGCAAAGGCGTCGCCGATAAAATCGGGGTAGCACGGGGCATCGAGCACATTGATGCGCGCGCCCTTCCAGTCGATCGGCGCGATGGTCGTCGAGATGGAAAATGCACGCTTGACCTCTTCGGGGTCATAGTCGAGCGTGGGCTTGGTGCCGTCGTGGCCGCCCAGGCGGGCGGTCTTGCCGGAAAGGTGGAGCATGGCCTCGGCGAGTGAAGTCTTGCCCACCCCGCCTTGGCCTACGAGCACCACGTTCCTTACGTTACCGGTCTTGGGAGCACCCATGATGACCTCCTTGCAGGGCCGCGCGCAATGCGCGACGCCAACGGGGAGAGTTCGCGGTCGGTGCCATCCCGGGAGCAGCATGGTCGGCAGCCGAGCCGACTCACCCTCCAAATGTCCTATGCCACCACCCTACCCTCACGGGCGGCTGTCCATGCATACCTTTCGGCGCACGTATGAATACAGGCGGCGAGAGGACAGAGCAAGTATGCCAGGCGATTATTAAACCCCATCGATACAAATAAAAGCCGCCGCAGTCCATAAGACCCGCGGCGGCTTCTTCTCAATACATAGCTGAGCTTAGCCCTCGATACGACTCAAGAACTCACGGGTACGTTGCTCACGCGGATGATCGATAACCTGCTCGGCCGGGCCCTCCTCGACAATGCGGCCTCCGTCCATAAAGACCACGCGATCGGCAACATCGCGCGCAAACTGCATCGCATGGGTCACGATCACCATCGTCATATTCTGCGCCGCCAGGTCTTTAATGACACGCAGCACCTCGGCCGTTAGCTCGGGATCGAGCGCCGAGGTCGGCTCGTCAAAGAATAAGATTTCCGGATCGAGCGCCAGGGCGCGGGCGATACTCACACGCTGTTGCTGACCGCCCGAAAGCTCACACGGCACCTTGTTCTCGTTGCCCGTCAGCCCCATTTGTGCAATCAGCTCGTGAGCGCGGGCTTCCGCCTGCTCGCGCGGACGCTTAAGCACGCGAATCGGCGCATCGGTGATGTTTTTCATCACCGTATAGTGCGGGAACAGGTTGTAATTTTGGAACACCAGGCCGAATCGCGAGCGCGCCTGCTTGGGCACATCGCCCTTCGCATAGACCGCGCCCGAACCCGCATCCGTCGCAACGGCAAGGTCGCCAAACGAGAGCGAGCCTCCGTCGAGTGTCTCGAGCAGCGTGGCACACCGCAGCAGCGTGGACTTGCCGCCACCCGAAGGCCCGATAATCGCCACGACCTCGCCACGCTTCACCTCAAGCGAGATATCCTTGAGCACCTCATTGCCGCCAAACGCCTTACGCGCGTTCGATATATTCATTACCGAATTAATCATGGTAGTAATCCAATTTTTTCTCGGCGGCGCCCAGCAGCATCTCGACGACGAAATTAAAGACCCAGTAAATCAGCGCCGCGATCGCAAACGGCACCATGCTCACCTGCGAGGCGACCAGCGCCTTGGCCGTCGAGAACATCTCACCCACGCCAATGGCAAACGCCAGCGACGTGTCCTTGACCAGCGTGATGATCTCGTTGCCCATCGCCGGCAGAATACGCTTGGCGACCTGCGGCATCACGATATACAGAAACGTCTGCACGCGCGAATAGCCCAGCACCTCGGCAGCCTCGTATTGACCGCGCGGAATGGACTGCAAGCCCGAGCGATAGATCTCGGCAAAGTAACCGGCGTAGTTGATGATGAACGCCACGACGCACGCCGTCCACTTGGAATCGGGCGTGAGCGAAATGCCAAACACGTAGTACGGGGCAAAGTAGATGGCAAACATCTGCAGCATGAGCGGCGTACCGCGCATGACCGAAATGTAGATGCGCGCAATCCAGCGAAGCGGCGCGATTTTGCTCATGCGCATAAACGCCACGGGGATTCCCAGCGGAATCGACCCCAGCAGTGTCAGCACAAACAACTGCAAACTGACCAAGAATCCCTGGCCAAGCATCTGCATCATGACCTGAATAGACATTACTTGAGCACCCAATTATCGAAAGATAGACCATAGCTTGAATACTTGTCGCAGAGATCCTTAACCGTACCGTAATCGTAGAGTGCCTTGAGCGACTCGGTCACGGCGTCGGCCGACTTGGTGTCGCCCTTCTTAAAGCCGACGGCGTAGTGCTCGCTGGACAGCGGCTCATCAAGCTGCGTATAAGCATCGGGCTTGGCGGCAAGCTGATACTGGGCAATCGAAAGGTCGCAAGCCACGGCATCGACCGCGCCGCTCTCGAGCTGCATAAACGCCGTGTTGTACTCACCGATGGTGTCGAGCGTGGCAAACGTCGCCGCCAGATCCTTCTGGTCACCCTCAAGCACATCCTGCGCAGCGGAATCGGTCTGGGTAATCACGGTCTTGCCGGCAAGATCGTCCCAGCTCTTGATGCCTGCATCCTTCTTTACCACCAGCACCTGCTCGTTGAGCATGTACGGCTCGGAGAACGTGTAGTCGTCCTCACGGCCCTCCATGGTAAAGCCATTCCAGATGCAGTTGATGGCGCCCGAGTTAAGCAGCGTATCCTTGGCATCCCAGTCGATGGCCTCGTATTTGACCTCCCAGCCCTGCTTATCGGCAACAGCCTTGGCCAGATCGAGATCAAAGCCGGTGTACTCGCCATCGTCGCCCACAAAGCCGTACGGAGGATAGGACTTATCAAAGCCCACCACGAGCTTCTTGGACTCCGCAGCGCCCTTCACATCCTTGGCCGCGGCAGAGCCAGCAGCGGAGCCCTTGCCGGCACCACCGCCGCAACCGACAAGACCAAGGCCAAGCACCGTAGCGAGCGAGCCGGCTAGACCAACAAACTGACGACGAGACATATCGGTGTTCATGGTATCCCCCCTTGATGGCACTTTAGTTAAGTAAAGTGAGTCGTGTAACGTCCAGAATCATACACTTTAGTGAGATGGAGTACAAGGGAGGGTTTGCCCGCCGGGTGCCGGGGCAGGGGTTAAGTTTGCTGCTCTACAGTCCTGCTCACGACGGAGAGCACATTAAGTGCTCTCCTGTTCGTGCGGAACTCGCGACAAACTTAACCCCTGCCCCGGCACCCGGCGGGCAAACGTCGTTGGGTTTATCACTGACATGAAGTGGGCGCTTGCATATCGTCCGCTAGCTTGGCACGGTACAATGCTTTCAGATTTCAATTTGTAAATTAGTGGGGTTAATTCATGGCAGAATCTCGTGCGGAGCGTAAGGCTCGTCGTGCTTTGATCGAGGCGGCTGAGGGGTCGGGGGAGAAAAAATCTTCTAAGAAATCCAAGTCGTCTCTGAATGCGAAGGGTAAGTCGGCTAAGGGCAAGGCTAAGGCCAAGCGTCCCGGCTCTCGTCGGAGCGAGGATAAGGCATCTCAGACTCGCTCCAAGCGCCCGTATAAGAATCCGGTTCCGTCTGCGCGTGAGGCTGTGGATCCCAAGTCTCCCTGTTCCATCATGAGAGCTTGTGGCGGATGCACGGCGCTCAATCGTCCTTATAAAAAGCAGTTGGCAGCTAAGCAGGCTGCTATGGAGGAGCTTTTTGCTTCGCTTTGTGAGCGTGAGGGCATTGCTGTAGATCCTATTCGTGGCATGGGTGTCACCCTGGGCGACCCGGGCAAATATCCTGCGCCGCGCGGTTTTCGCCATAAGGCCGCCACTCCCTTTGCTCCCGGTAAGGAGGGCGCTGTCCGTTGCGGTTTCTTTGAGCGCGGCACGCACAAGATCGTTGCCGTACCCGAATGCCCCGTCGAGGCACCGGGCGCCCGTCAGATTCTCAACGGCATCGCACGCGAAGCTGAGCGGCTGCATATTCCCGCCTTTAATGAGGACAAGCATCTTGGTTTGCTTCGCTATGCCGTCGTCCGCTGCGGTTGGCGTACCGACCAGGTCATGGTCACGCTCGTGACCGCTCAGCGCGACTTGCCGCATGCGCAGGAGTTCTTTGAGGCTGTCGCCGCACTCGATCCGCGCATCGTCACCGTCGCCCAAAACATCAACGGACGCCCCGGCAACGCCATCCTCGGCGAGGAAACCCGCATCGTGTATGGCGCCGAATGCATGCGCGACCAGCTGCTCGGCTGCGAATTCGACATCTCCCCCACCGCGTTTTATCAGACCAACCCGCAACAGACCGAGCTGCTCTATCAGCTCGCTATCGACGGCATGGATTTGCACCAGGGCGATGTGCTCATGGATGCCTACTGTGGCAGCGGTACCATCGGTCTTTGCGCAGCTAAAGATGCCCAGAACAAGGGTATCGGCATTATGCTGCTCGGCGTTGAGCGCAACCCGGCGGGCATTGCCGACGCACGTCGCAATGCCGAGCTCAACGGCCTCACCCGCAGCGCTTGGTTTATGGCCGACGACGCCACCGACTACATCCTGGATGCCGCCGACAACAACGAACGCGTCGACGTTCTTTCCATCGACCCGCCGCGCGCCGGCTCCACGCCCGAGTTCCTCGAAGCTGCCTGCGCACTTAAGCCGCGCCGCATCACCTATATCAGCTGCAACCCCGTGACCCAAGAGCGCGACCTGCACCAGCTCCTCGACGGAGGCTATCGCCTGCTCAAGATCACGCCAGTCGACATGTTCCCTCACACCGACCACACCGAAACCGTAGCGGTCCTCGAACGCCGCTAACCAACCTCAGTAGATTTTTGGGACAAGAAAGGGGGCGACCCGCCTGGGCCGCCCCCTTCGCTTGGTTTATAAACTCCGCTACATCCCATTGCGCAGATCGCACACGCCGGCTGCCGCCATCTCGCACAGCAGCGTCTCGCGGTCGCGCGTCACGATCAAATCCAGTGGGAAGTGAATCTCGTCGAGCATCTTGCGCGCGTGATCGAGCTTGCCAATGGCCATGCCAATGTGGGCATCGGTCGACACGCCAATGCCCACGCCCAGCTCGGCGCAGCGCTCGGCAATCTTGCGGCATACGGCCCAATGCTCAGTGTCGACACCGTGTTCAAGACTATGGTTGTTGATCTCGATAATCTTGTGCTTGGCCTTAGCTGCCAACAGCACCTCGTCGATATCGAACGGCACGCCCGAACGCCCCGTGTGACCCAGCATGAACACCTTGGGGTGCTCCAGGGCATTGATATACATCTCGGTCGTCTGGGCCAGCGTCGCGCCCTCAGCAATCTGCGGATTATGCACGCTCGCAACCAAATAATCCAAATTACGCGTAACCAAATCGAACAGCGAATGCTGACGGCTGTACGAATCGCCGGCAATATCGAGCGTGACAGGAGTGTCCTCGCCAAACAGGCTTCCGTCCAGCGAAACGATATCGGCCTCGGCACCACGCAGCACCAGCACGCCGCTCCAAATGCGCGGCCAGATATCCTGGTTGATAAAGAACTGGTAACTGCGCAGGTCATTGGGGCAAGCCGTAACCATAGAGCTCAAATGGTCGGCAGATCCGAGCACCTGCAGACCACGCTCTGCCGCCCAGTACACATTCTCCTCAATGGTCGAATATGCATGCGCAGAGAACATCGTATGGGTATGAATGTCACAAGAAAGCAGGTAGGGCATCAGGTCTCCTTATCTGGCACGGCCGTCGCTTATATTCATTGTACGCATAGCCTTCGATAGTCGTAAAACCACTCCATCCCAAAGACACAACGTCCATGACAACGGGGTCCGGCTTAACACCAAACCCCGTTTCACGTAAAACATTGTAGGCAGAGCGCTTTACTTTTAACGATACTCGTCCGCCAACTGTTTCCAAGCGGGTAGCGAATTGACAATCGTTTCGTAGCTCACGCAATAGCCCAGGCGGAACCAACCCGGCATACCAAAGCTGTCCGAGGGAACCGCAAGCAACTCATACTTCTTTGCGCGCTCGCAAAACGCATTCGCATCGGGCTCCAATGCTTTCACCCATAGGTAGAACGCGCCATCCGGCTCAACATAGGTGTAGCCATACTCCGCTAGTGCGTCGGTAAGCGCGGTGCGGTTGCGTGCATAGGCCTCAACGTCACTCGGCTCATCGATGCAGTCGATAATTACGCGCTGAAAGAGCGCCGGCGCGCACACGAAGCCCAGCGTACGGGCGGCACCGGCAACGGCCGGCATCAGACGGGCAGCCTGCGGATTGGTGTTGGGAACCAAGATCCACCCCACGCGCTCACCCGGCAGCGACAGCGACTTGGAATACGAGTAGCACACGATGGTGTGCTCGTAGATCGAGGGCACCCAAGGCACCTCGGCACCGTACACGATCTCGCGGTACGGCTCATCCGAGATGAGCATAATCGGATTCTCGGGATCGCGCTGAGCGTTGGCCTCGCGCAGAACATTGGCCAGTCGCGTCAGCGTGTCGCGCGTATATACGGCACCGGTCGGGTTGTTGGGCGAGTCGATAATGACGGCTGCCGTCTTGTCGGTGATCGCCTTGAATACGTTATCCACGCTCAGCTGGAATGTGTCCTCGTTGGCAAGCGCCTCGACACACGTGCAGCCGGCCTTCTCAATCCAAACGCGATACTCCGGAAAGTACGGGGCGATAACAATAACCTCGTCGCCCGGATTCGTAACGGCGTTGAGCGCGCAGGTGAGCGAAGCCGCGGCACCCACCGTCATAAAGACGTCTTTGCCCTCATAGCTCGTGCCAAAGCGGCGGTTGAGCGATTCGGCCACAGCGGCACGACATTGCGGCAGGCCCGGTGCGGGCGTGTAGCCGTGCAGCTGGTCGCTCGGCAGCTCCAGGGCCTTCTTAATGGACTCCGCCACAGCAGCGGGTGCCGGAACGCTCGGATTGCCCAGCGAAAAATCGAATACGTTTTCCGCACCGATCTGCGCCTTGCGCTCAAGGCCATAGCTAAAAATCTCACGGATGATGGAGCTTTCCGCACCGCGAGCATACATAGTTTCGTTGATCATCTGTTCCCCTTTCGCATAGGCGCTATTGTACGCTTTAGCCGAGCAAAGTGCCGCAGCAATGTTGATTGGGAACAGACTTAAATGCGTGAAAACGCTCATTTAAGTCTGTCCCCAATCAACAGACGGCCCCATATCGCTCAAAAGAAAAAGCCTCCGCAGGTTTCCCCGCGGAGGCTTTCGCCACAAAGACTATTTGTCGGCGTCGGTGTCGGCATCGACGACGGCATGGTCATCGTCAGCATCATCGGATGCGGCTTCGGCATCCTCCTGCATGGCCGCCTGCGCAAAGGCCGCGGCATCAGCCGCCAGCTCCTCCTCGCTCATTCGAGGCACGCGCTTCTTGGTCGGCATGCCGGCCGCCTTGGCATTGCGCTCCTCCTTGGCCGCCAGGATATCGCCCTCGCGCTCAAGGTAGGCATTCCACTCGTTGTCGAGCAGGGCGTTCACGGCGTCGCCCTCGACGGTCTCGCGCTCAAGCAGCACCTTCGCCATCAGATCGAGCTGATCGCGACGGGCGTCCAGAATCTCGACCGCACGACGATGGGCCTCACGCATAATGCGCTGGACCTCGATATCGATGCGGCGCGCCGTCTCCTCGGAGTAATCCTGGTGATCGGCGTAATCGCGACCAAGGAACACCTGATGTTGCGCCTCGCCAAACACTTGCGTGCCCAGCTCCTCGCTCATGCCCAGGCGCGTGACCATCTCGCGCGCCATCTTGGTTGCGCGCTCCAGATCGTTGCTCGCGCCCGACGTGATGTCATCGCACATGAGCTCCTCGGCAACGCGACCGCCCAAGAACACGGCGAGCTCGTCGAGCATCTCGTTCTTGGTCTTGAGGAAGTGGTCCTCCTGCGGAAGCTGCAGCGTGTAGCCCAGCGCCTGGCCGCGGCTGACGATCGAGATCTTGTGGACCGGATCGGAGTGCTCCAGGATGTGACCCACCAGGGCGTGACCGCTCTCGTGGTAGGCAATCGTGGTGCGCTCGGCCTCGGTCATCACGCGACCCTTGCGCTGCGGTCCGGCAATCACGCGCTCCATCGATTCCTCGACCTCGTCCATCGAGATCACGGAACGATGGCGGCGGGCAGCCAACAGCGCAGACTCGTTGAGCAGATTTGCCAGATCGGCACCAGTGAAGCCAACGGTCATCTGGGCGAGCTTCTCAAACTTAACGTCCTCGTCCATCGGCTTGTTCTCGGCATGCACGCGCAAGATCTGCTCGCGGCCCTTCACATCCGGACGGTCGACCGTAACCTGACGGTCAAAACGACCGGGACGCAGCAGCGCCGGATCCAGAATGTCGGGGCGGTTGGTGGCGGCGATCAGAATGACCGACTCGCTTTCCTCAAAGCCGTCCATCTCGACCAGCAGCTGGTTGAGCGTCTGCTCGCGCTCGTCGTGACCGCCGCCCAAGCCAGCTCCGCGCTGACGTCCCACGGCATCGATCTCATCGATGAAGATGATCGACGGGGCCTGGGACTTGGCCTCCTTAAAGAGGTCACGCACACGGCTGGCGCCGACACCTACGAACATATCGACAAAGTCGGAACCCGAAATGCTAAAGAACGGCACGCCCGCCTCGCCGGCAACGGCCTTGGCCAGCAGCGTTTTACCGGTGCCCGGAGGGCCAACCAGCAACACGCCACGCGGGATCTTGGCGCCCAGCTTGCGATAGCGATCCGGATCGCTCAAAAAGTCACGGATCTCCTCGAGCTCCTCGACTGCCTCGTCCACTCCGGCAACGTCTTCAAACTTGACCTTGGGGCGTGTGGCCTCGTTGGTCTTGGCGTTGGTCTTGCCAAACTGCATGTTCCTGTTGTTGGCGCCCATCATCTGGCGCATAAAGTAGAACATGATGGCGATAAGGGCGATCGTCGGAAGCACACTCATCGCCAAGTCGCCCCAAAAATCGGGATCGTTGGTGTTGACGATGTACTTGGTATCGGGGTGCTCCGCCATGAGCTCGGCAAGCGAATCGGAGCCGACATAGGTCGAAGAGAAGCTCTTGAGCTCGCTCGTATCGCCCTTGTCCTTTTTTGTCTTCCAGTAATGACCCGTCACGCTTCCGTCTTGAACCGTATAGGTCAGATCTTCGACGCAATCCTGCTTGATGGCGCTGACCATCTCGCTCGTCGCGAGCTTAACGGTATTGCTGGAGCTGGCAAAGCCGGAACCCATATTAAAGAAGGCATAGCCCAGAAGCGCGCAAGCCAAAAGAAAATACAGCCAGCCCGTACGCGTGGGCTTCTTGCCTCCGGGCATCCCCGGGATCTTAGGCTCCCGGGGAGTCTGGGAATTGTTATCGTTATGGTCGTCGGGCATCTTACGAATAAACCTCCGGTTTCAAAATGCCCAGATACGGAAGGTTACGATAGCGCTCGGCATAGTCGAGGCCGTAGCCCACCACAAAGGCATCGGGGCAATGGGTTCCAACATACTTGGGCGTGATGGCCGAGGTGCGGTCCTCAACGTCCTTCCACAGGAAGGCAGCGACCTCCAGCGAAGCGGGCTTGCGGCTCTCGAGGTTCTTCATCAGGTACTTGAGGGTCAGGCCCGAGTCCAGAATGTCCTCGACGATCAGCACGTCGCGACCACGGATGTCGATATCCAGATCCTTAATGATACGCACGATGCCCGAAGACTTCACACCGTCGCCATAGCTCGAAACAGCCATGAAATCGATGTTGGTCGGTAGCTCAATCTTGCGCATCAGGTCGCCCATAAAGACAACGGCACCGCGCAGAACCGCGATCAGCACCAGATCCTTACCCGCGTAGTCGCGAGTGATCTCCTCGCCCAGGCGAGAAACGATGCCGTCGATATCCTCCTGCGTAAACAGAACCTTCTCGATATCCGGATGTTGAGAAGCCATGACAACCCTTTCTTGTGCTTAATCGCCCACACACCGCCGTATGGACGCGAACTACACATTCTAGCAGCGCACGGGGTATATTTTCCAGCCCGCGCACCATCAGCGCGGGAATACCGTCAACGCCGCACAGAATAGCTGGCGTAGGACGCTATTCCGCATCGACCACACGAAGCAGATATGCCACGCGCGTTGCGGCCGTGCACTTAAAACGCTCGTCCGCGCGAACTCCGGCGACCCACACCACGGCACCTCCCGGCGCCGTCCTCACCATGGGCACGCCGGCGCGCTCGGAAACGGGAATGCGAGCCTCGCCTAGCAAGTCGGATACTTTCTTGCTTCGGCCACTCATCCCTAACGGGCACATCACGTCTCCCGGTGCGGGACCGTCCACCCACAGGCGCGCCAATCGCGCCTCGACAGGGATCTTGCCACGCGAGCCCGCCAGGATCCGCTCACTATCGCTGTCGGCAAAACCCAGGGCAGCCGCGTCTACCAAAGCTGTCACTTCCCCGGCAGCCGCAAGCTCACGGGCGCGACGCACGATATCGCATCCCGGCTCAACGGTCATCGGTTCTGTGACCAGCATACGTCCCCCGCCCAACGGCAAACGACCGGGTACGGTAACCCAGTCCGCGACCAGGCCCTCGCGAGCCGCCGGCGCCTTAAACGCCAGCATGCCAAACTCAATGCGTGCGTCAATCCCCGCCGGAAGCGTGACCGAGCCGGCACCCTCGGCAACGCAGGAAAGGACTCGCTCAACATGCCGCATCTCGGGACGAGCGTCCGGATCGATGCGTTTGATCGCCAGTCGCACGATGCGCCGCGCGATTACCACCTCGGCCGCAGCAAGGCGCCTGGCATCGAGCACCAGTGCGCCCGCTGCCTCTTTGCGCAAACAGCTTCGAAACGCCTGTGCCGACAGCTGAGATAGAAACGCATCTTCATCACCCAAGATCTCACAGGCGGCGCCAATCGTCTTGCACACGCTCGCATTACGCTGTGCCACCACTGGCATTACCCGATGGCGCACGTAGTTTCGCAGATACGAGATATCCTCATTGCTCTCGTCCTCACGCCACGGCTGACCATGTACCTGTAGATAGCCCACGAGCTCGCCATGAGTTAGGTCGAGCAAGGGACGCACCACGATATTCCTCCGGCGAGGAATGCTCGATAGACCAGCGGGCCCCGAACCCTTAATCGCGTTCATCAAAAACGTTTCCGCGCGATCCGAAGACGTGTGCGCGGTGCAGATACGAGCCGCCGTTCGCGGTGCCCCCGTCTGGGCGCAGAGTTCGCGAACATACCTCCGCGCCGCGGCATAGCGCACCTCGCGGGCCGCGGCCTCAATATTGCCCGACTCCCCATCAAAATAAGCGTGCTCCACACACAGCGGTAAACCATATTGCGCGCAGAGCTCACGCACAAAGGCCTCGTCGCCATCGGACGCCTTGCCGCGCAGATGATGGTTTACATGCAGCACATGCAGGCGCTCGCGAGCAATGGGGGCAACACCGCGTCCATCTTGAATATCCAGCTTTGATGTGCACGCCATAAGAAGCAGTGCCGTCGAGTCCGCGCCGCCTGATACCATGAGCACGACAGGAGCTGCCTGCTGCCTCGTCCGGGTCTCATCGACTGCCCCAGGCACGGCATGGTGTCCGTAATGCTGTGATACCGTTGGCATTCGCTTCCTCCTTTATTCGTCCGCACCCATTGTATCCTTTGGAATCTTATGTCTTGCCTGCACCTTCATATCCTCGGCAGTGGCTCTAAAGGCAACTGCGCACTCATCGAGGGCCCACAGGGGCTCATTATGGTCGATGACGGACTGTCTCCCCGCGAGACATTAAAGCGCATGGCAGAACTGAGGCTCTCGGCAGACAACGTCTCGGCTCTTCTCATTACTCATGAGCATAGCGATCACATCAAGGGCCTCGATGTCTGGTGCAAGCACTGGCACGGCCCCCTCTTTGCCAGCAGGGGCACTCTTTCGAGCAAAGAAAATCTTTCGCATCTGCCTGTCGAGGAATTCGATCCCGGTGACACCCTATCCATTGCCGGCATCCACGTGCAAACCTACTCAACGTCACACGATGTCATCAATCCAGTCGGCTATCGATTCGACACCCTCGATGATTCCATCGGCTTTGCCACCGACACCGGAGAGCTATCGAGCCAAGCCATGAACACCCTCAAAGATTGTCGAGTCCTCGCACTCGAAAGCAACCACGATGTGACCATGCTGCGCGAGGGAGAATATCCCCGCTTTCTTCAGGAGCGCATCCTGTCTGAAAGGGGACACCTCTCCAATGGCCAAGCCGCCGAAGCCGCGCGCGAACTTGTTACCGATCGCACCGAACAGCTCATTGCCATGCATATCAGCCAAGATAACAATCGTCCGAGCCTTACCGTCAAAAGCTATGCCAAAGCTCTGGCCGCAACCCTGGATGACGAGGTCGGCAGCTCCGCAACCCTTCTCCAAGGATCGCGAAAACTCTCGATACGCCCTGCGAGTCAGTATCAACCGGCAACCATTCAATAGACTGTCCTAAACAACAAAAAGGGCCGGGAATCGCTTCCCAGCCCCTTTTGTTGTCTTTTAATAGCGAAGAACACCAACGAAGTTATTCGATGGAGATCTTCGTAACGTTCTTCTTCTCGACGATCTTGGGAACCGTAACGGTCAGGATGCCGTCAGCGTACTTAGCCGAGAGGCCCTCGCTCGAAGCGTCCTTAAGATACACGCCACGCGTCGCGCTGTACGAGCTGAACTCCTTCTGCAGGAAGTTCTTGCCCTCGTTCTCCTCGTCTTCCTCGACATTCACGCTAATGGACAGACGGCCCTCGTTAAGCTCGACATCGATATCGTCCTTGGCGACGCCGGTCAGATAAGCCTTGACCTCATAGCCATCGCCCTTATCCTCAACGTCAACGGGGAACGCCTTAGAGGCAATCGAGCTGTTCGCTAGGTCGCTCATATCATCAAACAGATCGAACAGCGAGCTTGCAGAGGGACGAACGCCAAAAACCGAACGATAAGGAACCATGCTTGCCATGTTTACCACTCCTTTATAGGACTGCCGAGTCATCTTCCAGGTGACTGGGACTTCTTTTGACGCTCTTATATATGCCCACCCAGTGCTCATATATACATCGACTATAAAGTTTTTTGAGTCCAGTACTATAAGCATATCTAAGTGCGTATGACTTAGGTTTTAGGAAGGTTAAGGTTCTTTGAACCAGAGCTTAAATACCGAGTATGTCCCCAGCTACAAATAACAAGGGGCTTACAATGAGCGCGTACACGTTGTTGGTAACGAGCTAAAGGGCATCATGGACGACCAAAACCAGAACAAAATGTTTATGCCGACGCAGGGGGAAGATACTTCCACGCAGCCGCCACGGTTCCATCGTCCCCACATCTCGCAAGAGCCCATTAATGATCCGGAGCCCGAGTATGTGACGAGAAATCGATATCAAACACTCGAGGATGCCCAAACGGGGCGTAAACATATGGGCGTCGCCTCGGGAGACCCTGTATATCTGAAAGACGCACCATTATCTAAAAACAGCGCAGCTAGTGATGAGCCGATGAAAGCATCCGCCACTCATCAACAAAGAGGTCCTCGACCAAAGCAAACCTTGACGCATTCGGCTCGCTATCTCGAAACGCCAAAACAGGGAAAATCAATCTTCGTTTCATCAAGTAAACGACGCAAGCAGCATCGACTGACAATCCTGCTTTTGATCATTGTGGCCATAGCAGTTGCCCTTGTTATTCGATTTATCTTCTTTAAATAAAGGCTCAATACCAAAAACGATAAGATCGTCTGGTGTAATAGAGTCATTTACGCCCCATAAACGCAATCAGAACCACCCTTAAAAAGGGTGGTTTGCTCTTAGGGTATAACCCACGGGCCCCGGGCTCGCGTCTAAAGGCGCGGGCCCGGACTTCGTCCAGGCCTAGTGCATCTTGACCCGTGGCGCGCCGGTCGAACCGGCAGCA
>JAXIXR010000008.1:0-50394 GCA_036304905.1 Collinsella sp.
CTACCTGCGGGAACGATAGGCAACCGGACACACATTCTGTCCGAGCGGTTAAAAGCGGGCACGGAATTTAAACGGCTGAAAAAGGGGCATCGACCTGCGCCGATGCCCCTAAAGCAGACACACATTTTGTCCTATAAGCCACGGTTTAATCGGCGAGTAGATTCTCACCGCTTTGCGTGCGGCTCGGGGTTATTTTTGGCATGAGAGCAAGGAGATGCCCATGTCGAGAAACCCGCGGCAGAAATCACAGATTGGCCTGTATCACATTACGATGAGAGGCAACGGCAAGCAACTTCTGTTTGAAGATGATAAGGACAGAAGGCGGCTACTGTCGCTTGTCCGGACCTCGATAACGAGATTCAACATTACATTAATTGCTTGGTGCCTGATGGGCAACCACGTTCATCTTGTCATGAGCGATCCTGGCGACAACGTGAGCGATGCCATGCATCTTGTCATGTCTTGCTACGCAACTTGGTATAACCGTCGCCACGGACATGTTGGCCATGTTTTTCAGGATAGGTTTTCAAGCGCCCCTATTTCGAGTGAGGAATACCTTCTCGACGCTATTCGATATGTTCATTTCAATCCGCAAAAGGCCGGGGTTTGTCCATACGGCGCGTATCGATGGAGCAGCCACCTAGATTATGTTGAACGCGATCCAAAAATCGCAACGGTCGATCTGGCGCTCGTTCGTCTTGCCTTTCCCCGTGTGCGCGACTATAAGGCCTTTATGGATGCATCGAATGGGACAGTCGTTCGTCCGCCATCGGGTGGACGTATCGATGAAGATGAGGCCTTAGATGTAGGGACGGCGCTGGTCCGCTCGCTCGGCTTGAGTGGGCTCTCCGATGTCAAATCCCTCAACAAGACTAAACGCAACGAGGTGCTTGCCGCAATGCGAGGCGCGGGCCTTTCCATCCGCCAGATCCAGCGCTTGACGGGCGTGGGGGAGTGGTCGATCCGCAAAGCGGGCTAGTCTCCCTCCTGTCGCAAACGAAAAACCACCACAAAGGTGCCTGTCCCCTTTGTGGTGGTTATAGCTGGCGTGGGCGGTTAGGCCTGGAAGGTGTCGCGGTCGGGGGCGAAGGACTGCATTGCTGCGATGGTGCGGTCGAAGAGCTCGGGGAGCTCCCAGCCCAGCATCTCGGCGCCCTGCGAAATCACGTCGCGCGAGCAGCCGGCGGCAAAGCGCTTGTCCTTGAACTTTTTCTTGAGCGACTTAGTCGTAAAGTCCATGACGCTTTTGCTCGGACGCATGATCACGGCAGCACCGATCAGGCCGGTGAGCTCGTCGCAGGCAAACAGGATCTTTTCCATCTGCAGCTCGGGCTTGGGCAGCGAAGAGTTGAAATCGGACGTGTGCGTCTGGATGGCGCGGATGAGCTCAGGCGATGCGCCCTCGCCCTCAAGAATCTCGACCGCATAGATAGTGTGGTTCATGGGGTCGTCCTCATGTTCCTCCCAATCCAGGTCGTGTAGCAGGCCGACGATGCCCCAAAACTCCTCGTTCTCGGGGTCGAACTCGCGCGCAAAGTAGCGCATGGTGCCCTCGACCGTTTCGCCGTGGGTGATGTGGAACGGGTCTTTGTTGTGCTCGTTGAGCAATTCGAACGCACGGTCGCGGGTGATTCCGGCGGAAAGCAGCTCTGCCATAAAAGACTCCTTGTGTTCGTAGGTATCGCTAAGAATGAATACTACTAGAACGACTAGAACGAAAAAACCACCACAAAGGTGCCTGTCCCCTTTGTGGTGGTTTTGGCGTGGGCAGGTTAGTTGAGGGCGGCTTGGGCTAGGCGGGCTTCGGCGGCCTCTTCGGTGACGCCCAGGGCCACGGCGAACTCCTCGATGGAGCGGCGCTTGGCTTCCTTGAGTACGCGCATGTAGTAGGAGCTGGGCTTTTTATCTGCTTCCTCGGCCTGGCGAATACGGTGCATCATGGTTTTTGCCACGCGGACCGTCTCGGGCGCGCCCAGCTTGAGCTGCTGCTTAAAGTGCGTCTCCTCGAGCGAGCTATTGCGCTCGGTAAAGGTGTCGCACTCCAGCTCATCGTAGTGGCTCAGCAGGTGCTCTGCATCTTGCTGGGAGATAGCGGCATGCAGACGGTCGGCCTGCGCCACGGGGTACATGAGAATCGTCTGCGCATGTCCCTGCTTGGTTTCGAGCAGCAACATGGGCTGCGGCGTGTCGTCCCTAAAACCGACGACGGTGCAGACTCCCTGACCCGGATGAATGACGTGTTGACCGATTGAGAACATGCTACCTCCAACTTATACGAATTTGCGTATGTTAAGAATACCACGCTGACGTGCGCAAACCATTACTTTATGCAGGAAAAGCACACAACTCCGATAGGTTAGAGTATTCGATAAATAGAACGGCTTATCCATACGTTTATGCATTTCCGGAACGTGTATAAACTGCAGGCAAACCGCCAACTTTGTACCGCCGCGCAAGAGCGGTAGTCATTTTTGTGCATATGCAATATCTATTAGCTTTACCCTGCGACAGTAGCTACCGCTTGTGATAGAGTGCTACAAACTCTGGCTTTTGCCCTACGAGTGACCAAGAGCTCGGGGGCTTTAACACAAGGAGGATCTATGCCCGAGAAGATTGAAGAGCTGGTACGCGCTGCGCTTGCTGCGGCCCAGGAGGCCGGCGACCTTTCCGCATTTGAACTTGACGATTGCGCTATCGAGCGACCGGCTGATACTTCTCATGGCGAGTGGACCTCCACCATGGCCCTGAAGTCTGCCAAGCTGGCTCATTGCGCCCCGCGCAAGATCGCCGAGGCCGTCGTCGCCCATATGCCCGAGGACCCCGCGATCGAGAAGGTCGAGATCGCCGGTCCTGGCTTCATCAACTTCTACCTCTCCGTCGCTGTCAAGAACGCCATCTTTGGCGAGGCCCGCGAGAAGGGTATGGACTTCGCTAAGTCCAACGTCGGTGGCGGCCTGAAGACTCAGGTCGAGTTCGTCTCCGCCAACCCCGTCGGCCCCATGCACATCGGTCATGGCCGCTGGGCCGCTCTGGGCGACTCCCTTTGCCGTGTGATGGACCACGCCGGTTACGACATCCAGCGTGAGTTCTACATCAACGACCACGGCTCTCAGATGAACACCTTCGGTAACTCCATCAGCACGCGCTATATGCAGCTTGCCGACATCATCGCCAAGCAGGGCGTGGATATCGACGAGGCTCACAAGCTGCTGATCGCCGACCGCGACGCCTTTGTTGCCGACGAGAGCGACGAGCATCCCGAGACCCATCCGTATCAGGACAACTTTGCCGAGACTCTGGGCAAGGACTCCTACGGCGGCGACTACATCATCGACGAGGCTGCCGAGTTCTGGCGCACCGACGGCGATAAGTGGGTCAACGCCGATCCGCAGGAGCGCATGGAGAGCTTCCGCGAGCGCGGCTACGTAAAGATGGTCGACAACATGCGCGACCTTTGCCACGCCGTTAACTGCGACTTCGATCGTTGGTTCTCCGAGCGCTCTCTGTACGTGAAGGACACCGAGGGCGAGACCGCCGGCACCTCCGCCGTCGACCGCGCTTTTGAGAAGCTCGACAAGATGGGCTACCTCTACACCAAGGACGGTGCCCTGTGGTTCCGCTCCACCGACCTGGGCGACGACAAGGACCGCGTCCTGATCAAGTCCGATGGCGAGTACACCTACTTCGCCTCCGACGTTGCCTATCACTGGGATAAGTTCCAGCGCGTCGACCACGTCATCGACATCTGGGGCGCCGACCACCACGGCTACATCGAGCGCGTCCGCTGCGTCTGTGACGCTCTTGGCTATCCCGGCAAGTTTGAGGTTCTGCTGGGCCAGCTCGTCAACCTGCTGCGCAACGGCAAGCCCGTCCGTATGTCCAAGCGCAAGGGCACCATGGTGACCCTGCAGGAACTCGTCGACGAGGTCGGCTCTGACGCCGCCCGCTACACGCTCATCTCCAAGAGCTCCAACCAGATGGTCGACTTCGACATTGAGGCCGTCAAGAAGCGCGACAACTCCAACCCGGTGTACTACGTGCAGTACGCTCACGCTCGCGTGTGCTCCATCCTGCGTCGTGCCGCCGACGTTACCGCCGAGCAGGCCGCCGAGATGGGCATGAAGGCCGTCGCCGAGAAGGCTATTGGCGAGAACGTCGATTACTCGCTGCTGACCGACCCGACCGAACTTGCCCTTTCGCGTAAGCTCAACGAGCTCACCGACCTCATCGGTAGCTGCGCTCGCGATCGCGCCCCGTTCCGCCTGACGCACTTTGCCGAGGAGCTCGCTGGCGACTTCCACAGCTTCTACGCCGCCTGCCAGGTCCTTCCGAGCGAGGGCCGTCCCGTCGACCCTGAGCTCTCGCGCGCCCGTTTGGCCGCCTGCGACGCCGTCCGTGTGACGCTCGCCCTGGTGCTTACCCTCGTTGGCGTTTCTGCCCCCGAGCAGATGTAAGCGCTGGTCGTTTGACTGCGTTGGTTTGGTTTGACTGAGCCTCGAAAGCCCGATCTCCCATGCGGAGGTCGGGCTTTTTGCGTTTAGCGAGACAATTTGGCTTGCTGGAAAATGCTACCAAATCGCAACTATACCGGTTTACTACGATGAATCGAGGGATTCCAATCACACGGGCTTTTCACCGAAAAGTGCAAGCCATCTAGCTGGGGTTTTATTTTTTCGGTTTTTGGCGTGGTCGTGGTTGAGCGATTTATCGTAGTAAACAGCCATAGTTTTGAAAATGACCCTAGGGGACGGAGGAAAACGGATCATTTTTGTCCCGTGGAGGAACGGTGGGATACCTTCTGCCAAGAATCGGGGGCATCTACTACGTTTAAGTGCGTACCCCGAACCACGCCGAAAATCGCAATATTAAAACCGCAGGTAGCAGGTCTGCGACTTTCGAAAAATAGTGAGTATGGTCAGGGGTGCGGGGGCAAACGTAGTAGATGGGCGCGATTCGTGGCACATCGATCTTGGGGCCGATGCCCTTGTCCCTTAGCTGTTCCGTTTTCTCGATGCTTGAGGCTTGATCTGCCTTCTTCTTATGAGTTGCGGTGGAATGGTTCCTGCTTGAGGGGTGCCGGCCGGGATTTGGGAACTATTTCACCGCAGCTTTTGATGTGGCGATGGTGTACGCCGGAACTTTGTAAAGAGCATCCCTTTTGACTAGTCGTTTAAGAACGTCCCCGATGACTAAGTTGCAGGTGGTTGCGGTTGTGTTACACTAACGCTGCGTATATAACACAATCATCTCTATACAGATCAATGATGTCCGTCGGTATTTGACGGAGCTAGACTGTTTAGCCGCCCTGAAGGTTTATGCAGGGAGCATGTGATCACAGGGCTTGAAAAGAAAGTTGAGCAAACACTGTGTCTGATCAACAACAAGAAAACGAAATAACGACGACGCAAACGGCTCCCGCTGCACCGGTTACGTCGGACCAGGCCGTGCTTTCCGCGCCGGCGCAGGTCTCGGCTCCCGAGGCGCTTAAGGCCGCCGCGCCCACCACGCCCGTTGCTAGCGAGGAGGCTGCTCCCGCTAAGCCTAAGCGCACGCGTCGTTTGGCCAAGCCTGCTGCGGACGGCGAGGATGCCGAAAAGCCCAAGCGTCGTACGACGCGCACCACGCGCGCGAAGCGCCCCGTTGCCACCGATGCTTCGGCCCCCATTTCCGATGAGGTCGCGCAGGCCCGTGCGCTGGCGCAGATTAGCGAGGCCCAGGTTGTGCGTGCCCGCCGTCGCGCTGCCGAGCGCGAGGCCGCGGCATTGACTGAGTTCGCTGCGCCGGTCGCCCCCGAGGCTCCTGCTGCCGAACAGTCGGCCGAGAAGCCGGCACCGCGCACGCGTCGCCGTGCGGCAGCCAAGACGCAGCAGCCCGTCGAGCAGCTGACTCCTGAGGTCGCTGAAGCTCCGGCTCGTTCTGCGGCAGGGGAGGGCGCTTCCTCCGCTGAGCCCGTCGTGCACGCTGAGGTCAACGAGGTTCCCGTCGTTGATCCGGCTCTGCGCCCGCATCGTCGCGGCCGCAAGCCCAAGGCGTATGTTGAGGCCGAGAAAGCCGCTGCCGCAGCAGCTGCTGCCCAGGGCGCAGCGGTGACGGCCGAGCCTACGGCCACGGTTGATGCCCCGGTCCAGGACGCTCCGTCCACCGAGGCTCCCGCATCTGCCGATGCCGAGCCCGCCGATGTCCGTCCCGGCCGCAGCCGTCGCACCGCGGCAAAGCGCTCGACGAAGGCGAAGGTCAAGGCTGAGGCCAAGCCCGTCGACGACAAGTCCTCCCAGGCAAACGCCGATGCCGCTTCCGAGGCCGAGAACGTCGACCAGCCGGCAACTGAGAAGCCCAAGCGCACGCGCAAGAAGTCCGCGAGGGCCAAGGGTGCCGAGCAGCAGGGCGACGCCGAACCCAGCAACCATGCCAACGCCGACGCCAAGGCAGAGGGCGAGGCTCCGTCCGGCACCGATGCATCCGCAGCCGCGGCTGCCGAAGGCACCGAGACCGAAGAGGGCGTCCGCCCCAACCGTCGTCAGCACAAGCGCAACGACGAGCGCAACGACCGCAAGGACGATCGCAACAACGACCGCCGCAGCCGTCAGCGCGACCGCAAACAGCGCAACAAGGAGCGCAACGCCGCCCCCACCGAGCCCACGCTTTCGCGCGAGGAGCTTGCGGCCATGAAGGTAGCCGAGCTGCGCGAGAAGGCAAAAGAGTTCGAGATCGAGACGACCGGCAAGAAGAAGGCCGAGCTTGTCGAGGAGATCTACACGACCGCCGCGAAGGCCGAGGGCTTCCGCGATATTAAGGGCATCCTGCAGATTCGCCCGGACAACTCCGGCATCATCCATGCCCACGGCTACATGAAGTCAAACGAAGACGCCTTCGTCCCCGCTTATCTCATCCGCTCCGCGCGTCTGCGCACGGGCGATGTCATCGAGGGCTCGCTGCGCCCCTCGCGCGGCGGCGACAAGCGAGCCGGCCTCGCCAAGATCACGACCGTTAACGGCATGGATCCCGAGCAGATCCGCAACCGCCCCAAGTTCGGCGACCTTACCCCGGTCTATCCCAACGAGCCGCTGCGCATGGAGCACGGCAAGGATTCCATCACCGGTCGCGCCATCGATATCGTGTCGCCGATCGGCAAGGGCCAGCGTGGCCTGATCGTGTCGCCGCCCAAGGCCGGCAAGACAACGATCCTTAAGAAGATCTGCCAGTCCATCTCGATCAACAACCCCGAGGTGCACCTCATTTGTCTGCTCGTCGACGAGCGCCCCGAAGAGGTCACCGATATGCAGCGCTCCATTAAGGGCGAGGTCGTGGCCTCGACCTTCGATATGCCTGCCGAGAACCACACCCGCGTGGCCGAGCTCGTCATCGAACGCGCCAAGCGCATTGTGGAGCTGGGCGGCGATGTCGTGGTGGTGCTCGACTCCATCACGCGTCTTGCCCGCGCCTACAACTTGGCGGCACCCGCCTCGGGTCGTATCCTTTCGGGCGGCGTCGATTCGGCAGCTCTCTATCCGCCCAAGCGTTTCCTGGGTGCAGCCCGCAATATCGAAAACGGCGGCTCGCTCACCATCCTCGCCTCCGCCCTTATCGACACCGGCTCCAAGATGGATGAGGTCATCTTTGAGGAGTTCAAGGGCACCGGCAACATGGAGCTCAAGCTCGACCGCGATCTTGCCGATCGCCGCATCTTCCCGGCCATCGACCCCGTTGCCTCCGGTACGCGCAACGAGGACCTGCTGGTCGACGAGCAGATGCGCCCGTTTGTCTTCGGCCTGCGTCGCATTCTCGCCGGTATGAACAACACCGAGCGCGCGGCTGCGTCGTTTATTAAGGGTCTTAAGGGCACCAACACCAACCAGGAGTTCCTGGTGCGTTCGGCCAAAAAGCACAGCGACTACGAGCAGACGTTTTAGGTTGTAATCCACACGCAGCGTTAATCATCAATGCGATAAAGGGTCGGGGCTTTGAGCCTCGGCCCTTTTCTATATCGCCGCTTCGCACTTATTTTTGACCATAAGACTTGCAAGCAGCAGGTTTCCCGTTTCAATCCGACATCGTCGCTTGCAATCGACAGGGCGGTTTCGCATAATAGCTTTTAAGCTTCGCGACGGAAAACGCAGATGAAACGAACCATATACCGTTGCTTTGGGGCATAGCCCCGCTTCATCTTCTCTCGCGCAGCCAACTGAATGATGCGATTTGGGTGCTGGAAGATGGGGAGAGCTCATGGCTTCTTCTGATGCAACACAACGAGCAGTCCTTGCCGGACTTTCGTGCGGGATCGGCCTTGCCGCTCCCGTGGTTATGTATGCCGCGACGCTGCCGTTTTCGTCGGTGAACGAGACGGTCGTGGCGGGTGCGGTTCCCTTCGCCGTGGGTGCGGTGGCGGGCGTGGGTATCTATGCCGCCTCGCTGGGTATCTCCGAGTACCGTGCGCAGCGTGAAGAGCGTCTGTTCCAGCCCGATGCCATGGGCGGTGCCGCCAATCTCAATCAGCATCAAAGCGAGTTCAAGACCGCCTCGATTCCAGCCCAGCAGCAGGATGCGACTCCTTACGCTGCGACTTCTGCTTCTCAGGCTCAGGCGGAGCAGTCTACCTCGGCATTCCTTTCCGGCCTGACTGGTGCGTTCCAGCGCCGTCATGCCGATGACGGTGTCCCTACCATCGCTCGAGCCGCAGATGCTATGGACGAGGACGAGGCTTGGTCCATGATCGACAGTATGCTCGACGACGATTCGCCGGTGAGCTGCGACCCTGCACACTCGCGCGACGTCTATCAAGTCGCCATCGACGAGCTCACCAACGGCGGGCAGACCGGCTCCTTCAATCGCGACGACATCGCCGCCGCGGCACGCGCCGTGTCTGGTTCCCAGGCCGCCCCTGCGGGCAGCACGGCGGCTTTCGTGGCACTCGTTGCCAACGCGGCAGCCAATAACGCGTACAACGCTACCTCGGGCGACGCGAACGCTTCTGCCGATAATTCGTACGTTGATGAAGCCATGACCGCTGACGAGGAGGCCGTTGCTGCCCGCCGTGCCGCCGAAAGCTCTTTGTGGGGCGCTCCTGCCCAGCAGCAGGCGGCTGAGGCTGCGCCGTACAATGCAAACCTCGCCAGCATGCCTATCATCTCCGGTGCCGCGGACATCGATCTCGATGACCTCGATGAGCCTGCGGCCATCACCGCATCGATTGATGTCCAAGATCGCATCGACACCGGCGACCTTCCGGACGCCTCGCTCGAGGTTGATGTTCCCATGGCCGATTACTCGGGCCACGAGGACATGTGGGCCGCCGCCACCGCGATTCTGGATGAGATTGACGAGCCTGCTCCTGTTACGGCCCCCGCTCCCGTCGCTGCCCCTCAGCCTGCTGCCCCCGCCTATGTCGGTCGTCACAGCGCTGTGTTCCCCGAGGATACCGCCCGTATCTCGCGCGAGAGCATCGAGCGGGCCGAGGCTATTGCCGCCGGCATTATGGAAAACCGTCGTCACGAGCGCGTCAATCAGATCCTCGAGGAAGAGATCGAGCGCCTGCAGTCCTCTACCGCCAAGCGTACGGGCCGTGCTTATCTGAGCGTTATCGAGGGCGGTACCGCCAGCTTCGCGCCGCTCCGCGCGGAGGCATAACTTCTGCATGGTTAAGATCAATCGAAAATGGGCGGTTGTAACCTGCCTGATGGCGCTCTTGATCTGGGGCAATTCGCTGGTTCCCGGCTCGGGGTCGGGCTCGCTGAGCCTAACGGTCATGGAAGCTATCCGCGGTTTCCTGCACGGCGTGGGACTTCCATATGAATGGGTGACCAACTTTGTTGTTCGCAAGTGCGCGCATTTTACCGAGTATATGGTGCTCGGCATCTTGGCAACGCACGCCTTTGATTTTGAGGGCCGGCGCACCTTTGACGTGCTGCTGCCCACGGCGGTGTTCCTGCTGCTGATTCCCTCGATTGACGAGACGATTCAGCTCTTTGTGCCGGGACGCGCCGGCATGATCACCGATGTGATGATCGACTGCTGTGGAGCGGCAATGGGCGTTGTGCTCCGATATCTCTTACGGTCGCTGATATGCGCCAAAAAAGCCGCCTAGGACGTATTGTTTGGTCCTAGGCGGCCTTTTTTATTTGAGGCTTATATGAGGCGTGGTGGCGTCGTTTCGTAGGTCGGATTTGCCGAGCGCGCCACGCCCTGTGGGTGCGTCTGCTACTGAAGCGCCTGTGCGCCCAGGGCCAGGCAGCCCATGATGCCCTGCTTGCCCTCGAGGCTGTTGTTGACGATGTAGTTATCGATGTCGTTGACCTCGGGCGTGACGATATAGCCGTTGAGCATCTCGGCGCACTTTTTGCGCGCGAGCGGCACGATGGGGGTGTGGTCGGCCACGCCGCCGCCGATGATGATCTTTTGCGGCGCGTAGCACAGCGTGTAGGTCATGAGCGCCTGTGCCAGATAGCCTGCGAGCAGGTCCATGGCCTCCGGGTCATCGGCCATGTCTCCGGCGCTCTTGCCATCCCAGCGCTTTTTAACGCCGGGGCCGGCGATGAGGCCCTCCAGGCAGTTGTCGTGGAAGGGGCAGGCGCTATGCTCACCGATGGTGTCGCGCGGGTCGCGCGTGACCAGGATGTGGCCGGCCTCGGGATGCATCATGCCGTGCACGAGCTTACCGCCCGAGAGCACGCCGGCGCCCACGCCGGTGCCGATGGTCAGATACACAACGTCAGTGAGGCCCTGGGCGCAACCAAAGGTGACCTCGCCCAGGCAGGCGACGTTGACGTCGGTGTCGTAGCCACAGGGGATATTGAGCTCGTTTTGGATGGTGCCCAGCAGGTCGAAGTAGCGCCATGCCGTTTTGGGCGTCTCCAGGATCTTGCCGTATTGGGGCGAGGCAGGGTTGACTGCGGTGGGGCCAAAGGCGCCGATGCCCAGCGCGGCGATGCCCTTGTCGGCAAACCATGCGTTGACGGCCTCGACAGTCTCCTGCGGGGTCGTGGTCGCGATCTGCTCACGCTCCAGGACCGTACCGTCTGCATAGCCCGTGGCGCAGACCATCTTGGTGCCGCCGGCCTCGAGCGCTCCGATAAGCTGCTGTTCTGCCATAGTATTCCTCTCTCTGGGACGAGTTGCTCCGTGACTAAAGTATAGAGCTCTAAACCATTTAAGAAAGCGCTATAAAAAGAAGCCTCGCAACGCGGCGGGCGGTGCGAGGCTTCTTTGGTTGCTTTAGTTGCCGGGCCGTCCTTACCCGCGCGGCTTGATTTTATCACGTAGCGACTTGAGGTTCTCCAGTGCCGCATTAAGCGTCTCGTTCCGCTTGGCAAAGTGGAAACGAATCAGATGGTTGACGGGCTCGCGGAAGAAGCTCGAGCCGGGCACGGCGCCCACGCCCACCTTGGATGCGAGGTCCTCGCAGAATTCGAGGTCGCTGTCATAGCCAAACTCAGAGATGTCCATCATGACGTAGTAGGCGCCCTGCGGCACGTTATGCTCAAGACCGATGCTATCGAGCCCCTGGCAGAACAGGTCGCGTTTGGCGGTGTAGAGGTCGAGGACCTCATCGTAATAGCTGTCGTCGAAGTTGAGGGCGGTGACAACGGCTTCCTGCAGGGGAGCGGCGGCACCCACGGTGAGAAAGTCGTGGACCTTCTTGATACGCTCGGTGATCTGGGCCGGGGCGATGGTGTAGCCCAAGCGCCAACCGGTGATGGAGTACGTCTTAGACAGCGAGCTGCAGCTGATGGTTCGCTCGAACATGCCGGGCAGCGTGGCCATATAGACGTGCTCGTGGGGCGCATAGACGATGTGCTCGTATACCTCGTCGGTAATGCAGTAGGCGTCGTACTTTTTGCAGAGGTCGGCGATGAAGGTGAGCTCCTCGCGCGTAAAGACCTTGCCGCAAGGGTTGGAAGGGTTGCACAGGACGATGACCTTGGGGTCGTTGTCGCGGAAGGCTGCCTCGAGCGTCTCGCGGTCAAAGTCGAATGTGGGCGGGTTGAGCGGCACATAGATGGGCTCGGCACCCGAGAGAATGGTGTCAGCGCCGTAGTTCTCGTAGAACGGCGAGAAGATGACGACCTTGTCTCCGGGGTTTGTGACCGTCATCATGGCGGCCATCATGGCCTCAGTTGAGCCGCAGGTGATCACGATGTTCTCATTGGGGTTGATCGGCATGCCCATAAAATGCTCCTGCTTGGCAGCAAGCGCCTCGCGCATGGCCAGGGAGCCCCAGGTGATGGAGTACTGATGGTAGAGCGGCTTGGGGTCGGTGGCGATGGTGCCCAGGCTATTGAGCAGCTGCGCCGGAGGATCGAAGTCAGGGAAGCCCTGCGAGAGGTTGACGGCGCCGTACTTATTGGAGATGCGCGTCATGCGGCGGATGACCGAATCGGTAAATGTCGCCGTGCGGTTGGAGAGTTCTTTCATGCTTGTCCTTTCGAGCATTTGCAGTGGGGCAAGTTTACTCCTATGAAACCGGTGGGAAATGCTCGAAATGGATCCGAAAAACTCTTTTCAAAATTCTTGAAAATTGGGGGTTGCATCACGTGGCGTTCCTTGCAATAATAGTCGAGCGCGAAGCGCATAGGACACGGTGGGTGTAGCTCAGTTGGCTAGAGCGACGGGTTGTGGTCCCGTAGGTCGAGGGTTCGAGTCCCTTTACCCACCCCAGTTCTTGCTTCGTGTTAATATCGGGTCGTTAGCTCAGTTGGTAGAGCAGGGGACTCTTAATCCCAAGGTCCAGGGTTCGAACCCCTGACGGCCCACCACACGATATCTCCTCTAAAGTCCGTCACAACGGACTTTAGCTTTGGGTCGTTAGCTCAGTTGGTAGAGCAGGGGACTCTTAATCCCAAGGTCCAGGGTTCGACCCCCTGACGGCCCACCCAAAGATTGTTAAAGCGACTGGCTCAGGCTGGTCGTTTTTTGTTGACCTCGCATGGGGTCGAACCCGAAAGGGCACAGCCGCTTTCACAGATCGAGCCTACCCTGGGGATCGGTAAAACCGTCAGTACCCTCCTTGAGTTTCTTCTCGTCTGTCTTCACGCGACGCTCGAGCTTTTTTGTATCCTCGGCAGGCGGTAGGTTCTCGGGGACAATTCCGCGGTCGATGAGGCTGCCACGCACGCTTGTGTTGTTCTCGACGTGCTCTTGCTTGATCTGGTCCAGGCCGTACAGGTCGTGTTCCTCGGCGTTGAAGGCCGTCATCGAGTTCGTAAGGTCCTTTGCTTTGATGAGGACATCGGCTAACCTGTCCGCCAATGCCGCTCTCTTGGGTACGCCGAGCTGCTGCTTCATTTCCGCCGTGCTTCTGCCGCCGAATAACGCCTCATCGCCCTTCGACTTGATGATCGCGAATCCTTTGGAGTCCACGCCGCGTTTGAACGCAATACCCGAGAGCTGTTTCTCTGAATCGGATAGCGAGTGACGCGCCTGCAAGCGCTGAATCTCTGCGAAGCGCTGCTCTATGAGCTCTTGGCGGCGCGTCTGCACGGCAAAGTATGCCTGGGCGAGCGCGATCTCTGGCTTGTTTGAATCTCCGTTCTGTGCGATTAAATAGCATGCATAGCGCGTAAGTTTGTAGTCTTTAACCGCGCGAGCGGCGACACCGGCAGTTACCATTTTCGTGGTGTCACGAAAATGGGAATCAACTGGAGTTTTGTTTGTTTCGCATGAGACTTTTGCCCTCTTAACAACTTCGGCGAAGTTCTCCCATCGAGTGTACCCCATGGGTTCCATTAAATCGCGTGCGAGCCAATACTCAACGCCGTCTTCCACATTGGCGTAGCTATCAAGTTCGATACGCCACTTCTCGATATCTCTACTGTCCATATCTCCTCCTCGCTGGTCTATTTTCTATGCGGGCTTTGTCCGCTCTGTATTCAGAATAAGGATACGCTGTCGTGCGGACACGAATGGGCCCCGTGCTGCTTCGAGCTCACGGGGCCCATGGATATCGATTGGTTGTGTTCTGCTTTAGATAGGTGTCCGGTTTAATCCGCTCGATAGTGCGACCCGAGACTTTCGGTTCGCTTGCGCATGGCTTTGACCATTTCCTGTGCCAGCTGAATCTGCGATTGCAGGCGGGCGAGGGCTGCGACTTCGCTGTCCTGGGCTTTCTGTGTGCTCAAGGTCGTTGCCTCCGTCTTCAAGCCCTCAAGCTCGTGTAGTGCCTCGGATAGGCCTGTTTCGGTCCTGTTGATCATGCAAAAGGTGCTCATCGTGTGCCTAAGGCTGCGTGTCAGGCGTTCGGCATCTGTTGTGGCAATGCCGTACTGGGGGAGGGCGATATCCGCCTTCAGGGCTGTCTTAGGCTCTTTCTGCGCTGCAAGGGCTGCCGATGCGCCTGCGATGCGCCCGAACACGATGCCGTTGGCGCTTGACAAGCCACCAATGCGGTCGGCTCCGTGCATGCCGCCTGTCGCCTCGCCGCAAGCGTAGAGACCCTCAACGCCCGTGTGCGCGGTCTTATCGATCTTGATGCCGCCGTTAGCGGCGTGGGCATACATCGCAACGCGCATCTCGTCAGTCGGGGCGATGCCGTGCTCGTCTTGCAGCCAGGTGGCAAAGGTCTGCACAAACTCTGGGACATCCTCGCGGGGGAAGTCGTAGTGGAGTGCCAGGCCTTCGACACCTGCCTGATCGATGACGAGATCGATAGCGCGGGAGGCCAAGCGTGACGTGAAGGGACCATATCCAGAGCGCTGCTCGAGCAGGTCGTTCAGCTTGTCGTCGGCAATATCTACCGGCTGGTCTACATGCACGTAGCGCCAGGTTTTCTCGTTGAAGACCAAGTTACGCCTGGGCTCGATGAAGCCGGGCATCATCTGCATGAACTCTATATTAGTAAGTGTTGCGCCGTGCGCCAGTGCGATGGCCTGCGAGGAGCTGAGCACATCAGCCGACGTAAGGCTGCGCTCGAACAGGCCGCCTGTGCCACCGGCTGCGATGATCGTGGCCTTGGCAGCAAAGGGCACGATTCGATTTTCGGTAAGGTCGTAGAGTACGGTTCCGGTTATTCTGCCGTTCGTGTCCTCAACAAGGTCGATAAGCTCATGGCGGGGGAGCAGGCGAATGCCGAGCGACTCGATCCAGGTCGTCAGAGCGTCCTCAAGGGGCTTGCGGGTGAGGCCGCGCCACATGCGCGTCTTGTGGTCAAAGCAGGGGATAAATTGCTTTTGTTGAGCACTCTCGGCGCTTTGCGGACGCTGGAGTTCTACGCCCAGATCCTGTTCGAGCCAGTCAATCGCTTGGGGAATGCAGTGGACGAACGTTTGGACGAGTTCGGGGTCGGCAACGCCGCCGCCGACGGTCTGAATGGTGTCGATGAGGTCCTGTTCATCGTCTTCGTTAACGGGTCCGATAAGCCCTAGGCCCCAGGTTCCGGGGAAGAAGCTCGATCCACTCATAGTCTTGCCGGCGCTTGCCACAGTGACGGTTGCACCCGTGCGTGCCGCTTCGATGGCGGCGCAAAGGCCCGCAATGCCAGATCCAATTACCAGTACATCAGTCGATTCCATCGGATTCCTTTCTCGTCCGGCGCATTGTCGCACGGGTGATCGGCAATGGGGCCGCAAAGACCCGGCAAATCGGTAAAGGGCAAATATGGCAGGTGGGCGTCATGGACGCTCTGACGCTCCATCTCATCACATCTTGTATTTCGCCCCAATTGATATATCGGCATTAGCTACCCTGCGACAGCGCAAGCAAAAAGAGCCGCTACCCGGGTGGGTAGCGGCTCCAAAGCTCAACT
Organism: Collinsella sp.; assembly: GCA_036304905.1. Lineage (GTDB taxonomy): Bacteria > Actinomycetota > Coriobacteriia > Coriobacteriales > Coriobacteriaceae > Collinsella. The sequence continues at coordinate 15,734 of JAXIXR010000008.1, forward strand.
ATATGAGCATCGCGCGGGTGCGATTAGGCCTTGAGGGCCTCCTCGACGGCGACAGCGCAGGCGACGGTGGCACCGACCATGGGGTTGTTGCCCATGCCGATGAGACCCATCATGTCGACGTGCGCAGGCACGGAGGAAGAACCGGCGAACTGGGCGTCGGAGTGCATACGGCCCATGGTGTCGGTCATGCCGTAAGAGGCAGGGCCGGCGCCCATGTTGTCCGGGTGCAGGGTACGGCCAGTGCCGCCACCAGAAGCGACGGAGAAGTACTTCTTGCCAGCCTCGAGGCGCTCCTTCTTGTAGGTGCCAGCGACGGGGTGCTGGAAGCGCGTGGGGTTGGTGGAGTTACCGGTAATCGAGATGTCGACGTTCTCGTGCCACATGATGGCAACGCCCTCGCGGACGTCGTCGGCGCCGTAGCAGTTGACGGCGGCACGGGGACCATCGGAGTAGGGGATGGTCTCGACGACCTTGAGCTCGCCCGTGAAGTAGTCGAACTGGGTCTTCACGTAGGTGAAGCCGTTGATGCGGGCGATGATCTGAGCGGCGTCCTTGCCCAGACCGTTGAGAATAACGCGCAGCGGCTTCTTGCGAGCCTTGTTGGCGTTCAGAGCCAAGCCGATAGCACCCTCAGCGGCAGCGAAGGACTCGTGACCGGCCAGGAAGGCGAAGCACTCGGTGTCGTCGGAGAGCAGCATAGCGCCCAGGTTGCCGTGGCCCAGACCGACCTTGCGGTCCTCGGCGACGGAGCCGGGAACGGTGAAGGCCTGGATGCCCTCGCCGATGATGGCGGCAGCCTCAGAAGCGGACTTGGCGCCACGCTTGACAGCGAGAGCGCAACCGAGGGTGTAGGCCCACTCGGCGTTCTGGAAGGCGATGGACTGGGTGTTGTTGACGATCTCACGCGGGTTGAAGCCCTTGTCGGTGCAGATCTGCAGAGCTTCCTCGAGGGAGGCGATGCCGTTGTCGGCGAGGCACTTGTTGATCTTGTCAGCGCGGCGCTCGTAACCTTCGAACGTAACAGTCATAGTTATTTCCCTCCCTTTCTACTCGTGAACCGGGAACACGCTGGCGACGGAGTGAGTCTCCTCGTCGGTGCGCGGGTCGATGTACTTGGCAGCGTTCTCCCACTGACCATAGTGGCCCATAGCGCCAGCGATGGCCTCCTCGGGGGTCTTGCCGGCCTTGACGGCGTCGGTGAACTTGCCGAGGTTCAGGAACTCGAATGCGATGATCTCGTTCTTGTCGTTGAGAGCCATGCGGGTGACGTAGCCCTGAGCGAGCTCGAGGTAACGAGCGCCCTTGGCCTTGGTGCCGAACATGGTGCCGACCTGAGAGCGAAGGCCCTTGCCGAGGTCGTCGAGGGAGGCGCCCACGGGCAGGCCGCCCTCGGAGAACGCGGTCTGGCTGCGGCCGTAAACGATCTGCAGGAAGATCTCGCGCATAGCAACGTTGATGGCGTCGCAGACGAGGTCGGTGTTGAGGGCCTCGAGGATGGTCTTACCGGGAAGGATCTCGGAAGCCATGGCGGCAGAGTGGGTCATACCCGAGCAGCCGATGGTCTCAACGAGGGCCTCCTCGATGATGCCGTCCTTGACGTTCAGCGTGAGCTTGCAGGCGCCCTGCTGAGGTGCGCACCAACCCACACCGTGCGTAAGACCGGAGATGTCGGAAATCTCCTTAGCCTGGACCCACTTGCCCTCCTCAGGGATGGGTGCGGGGCCGTGGTATGCACCCTTGGCAACGGGGCACATGTTCTCCACTTCCTGTGAGTACTGCATGCCTCTCCTCTCTATCGTGTTGGCGTCCCGTCTGGGGGTCGTGGCTGGCGATTGCCGGGCGACCCTTCGAAAGGGACATGACATGCAGCCCCTATAATACCGCGAAATGCACGGAATATTCGGCGAACGGCTCAGTTTTCGTAGCGGGAAGTCCGGAAGTTTTAATTGAAACGGTTTAACTCTATGTTCTGTGGTCGTGAACTTCCGTAGAGGGGGTCCTTCTTGGGCAAGCTTTTGGTCAGCTCTTGTAAGCGTTGCAGGGGTTGACCTGTTGCAACGGTGCCGTTCGCCGCCTGATTACTGCCTTTGGCCGCGCGAGTGTATTGTTTTGCGTGAATGTTTTGATGGCACGCTTCAATCGTGCTGTATTGGATGGCAAGCAGATCCCGGCGAAAGGAACGCCATGCAGCGCGTTTGGAGAACGGTTACCGGCTTTTACCATGTCTGTGCCCGCGGTACGGGCAAGCAGCTCATCTTTGAGGGCGATGAGGACCGGTGGGAGTTCTTGGAGCTGATGCGTGAGTGCTGCCGCAAGGCGGGCGTGACGGTTATCGCCTGGTGCCTTATGGGCAATCACGTGCGTCTGGTGCTTGCAGATTACGAGGACGCGATGAGCGCGGCGATGCACCGGCTGCTTTTGACGTACGCGCGGCGGTTCAATAAACGCACGGGGCGCACGGGCCATCTTTTCCAGAACCGTTTTGACCGGCGCTCGCTCGATACCGACTGGCAGGTGATGGAGGCTATTCGCTCCGTACACGCCGATTCGCAGGAGGCTGGCATCAGCTTAATCGAGCGTTATCCCTGGAGCAGCTTTGCCGAGCATTTGCGCGCTTACGACGGTGACGCGGCTGATGTCACGAGGGGATTTTCTGATCCTTCTTGCGTGCTTGAGCTTTTTGGTTCTGCCGAGGGCTTTATTGCCCATTCGCTTTCGACGCCCGACGGCTGCGATCCAGCGATGCCCGTTCTGGAAGAGACGGAGTGGGAGCGGCATGCCTTTGCCGAAAAGTTGGCGAAGGGGCTCGGGGTTCCGCTCCACGGGGTTAAAGCCGCGCCGTCGGCGCAGCGCAATATCGTCATTCTTGGATTGCACGATGCCGGTTTTACGGTGCGTCAGATTGAGCGATATACGGGGATTGGCAAAAGTACCGTTTCTCGTATCGTGCGTGCCTGTGCACGAACGGCGGTGCAGACTGGCCGAAACGTGGCGTAGGACTGCCTGTGCACCGCAGCTGGGGTCGCCCATATGCCACAACCATTGTTCTAAAAGCTTGGTACGGTAACTGCACTTCTTAATATGCATAGAACAATCGTCATCTTGCATAAAATAACGGCTCGGTCCGGGTTTGCCCGTGCCTACCCCCGTCTGCGCCGTGCAAAAAACGGAGTTTTCAGCATCGTGTTGCTGTCGGCACCGCCGCAATCTTGCAACATGCGGGTCCCGAAGCTATTGATTCCCGCCGTTGCGCCCCCGAAGCGCGTGCCTGCGTCCCGTCAGACCGCGATGCTTGTTCTAAAACACAATATATATGCGCCTAAAGACGTTGATTAACGCTTTCGATGCGTATACACACAGCTTGGCGTGCTGAATACTCGCAAAAATGCACGCCGCTCCCTATGGGACCCGTCTGCGGCAGGCGCGAAGCGAGTCGGAGCTTCGCAGAACGGGGCTTGGCGCATTGCTTGGCGGGCCCGGGGCCCTGCCGCAGGCCTTTGGTGCTGTGGAAAACGCCCGTGCTCGCGTCTGGCTGTGTGGCAAATGTCAGACGGGGCGCCGGACGCGCGGACTTTGTGCGTTCGCGCTCATTAGGTAAAAACAGAGCCGCCCGTATCGGGCGGCTCGGCAATCAAAAACCTTGGATTCGGGGCATAAACTACTGGTTAGCTTGCCCCTCGAGCATGCCGTCGAGGGTGCGCCAGGCGAGCTCGGCGCATTTGACGCGGGCGGGCATGTGCGAGATGTCCTGGAGCTGGGCGGCTTCGTCCAGGTCTTCCAGGTCCTCCTCGGAGAGCTTCTCGCCGCGGATCATGGCGAGGAAGAGCTCTGCCAGGCGGCGAGCTTCCTCGACGGTCTCGCCGGTGATGAGATCGGCCATGATGTCGGCACTGGCCTGGCTGATGGCGCAGCCGTGGCCGGTAAAGGAGGCCTCCTCGATCACGCCGTTCTCGACGCGCAGCTGCAGGGTGAGCTCGTCGCCGCAGCTGGGGTTGATGCCGTCGTGCTCGTGCGTGGGAGCATCCATCTCGTACTTATAGTCGGGGTGCGAGTTGTGCTCCATAAATGTGGTGGAGGTGTACAGATTACCCATTGAACGTGCTCCAAACGTGATGCAGGCCGGCGATGAACTTGTCGATGTCGGCCTTGTCGTTGTAGAAGGCCACGCTGGCGCGGCAACAAGCAAGGTTTTCGACACCCAGCCAGGTAAGCAGCGGCTGCGCGCAGTGGTGACCGGCGCGGATGCAGACGCCGTCCATGTCCATGATGCTCGCGACGTCGTGCGGGTGGATGCCCTTGACGTTAAAGCTCACAACGCCGTGGTGGTTGTCCCAATAGATGGAGCCGATGATTTGGACAAAGTCGAGCTGCATGAGTTCGCCCATCAGATAGTGGACGAGTGCCTGCTCGCGGGCCTGGATGTTCTCGTAACCCACCGTGTTGACCAGGTAGTCGAGTGCCGCGCCCGTGGCGAAGATGCCGGCGGCGTCCTGTGTGCCTGCCTCGAACTTCTCGGGGACGGGCGCCCAGACGGCGTCCTGCTCGGTAACAGAGTCGATCATCTCGCCGCCGGTGAGCATGGGCGGCATGGCGTTGAACAGGTCCATCTTGCCCCACAGCACGCCGATGCCCATGGGGCCCATAGCCTTGTGCGCGCTAAAGGCAAAGAAGTCGGCGCCTAGGTCGGCCACATCGACCGGCATGTGCGGCAGCGACTGCGCACCGTCGACGACCAGGTAGCCGCCGTACTTGTGCACGAGCTTGCCGAGGTTCTTGACTGGGTTCTCGACGCCCAACACGTTGGAGACCTGTCCCACGGCCAGAATCTTGGTCTTGGGACCAACCTTGGCAAGAACCTCCTCGGTGGTGAGCTGACCGGTCTTGGTGGGGTAGAGGTAGACGAGCTTGGCGCCGGTCTCGCGGCAGACCTGCTGCCACGGAATCAGGTTGGAGTGGTGCTCCATGATGGTGATGACGACCTCGTCGCCCGGCTCGAGGACTGTGGGTGCAAAGCTCTTGGCGACCAGGTTGAGCGACTCGCTCGTGTTGCGGGTGAAGACGACCTCGTTGGCCTGGGCAGCGCCGATGAGGTCGGCGATCTGCTGGCGGACTTTCGCGATGGCGTCGGTGGCCTCGACGGACAGCGAGTACAGGCCGCGCAGAGGGTTGGCGTTCATGCGCTGGTAGAAGTCGCGCTCGGCGTCGAGCACACAGGCAGGACGCTGCGCGGTGGCGGCACTATCGAGGAAGGCGATCTCGGGGTGCTGCTGGAACAGCGGGAACTGCGCCTTGTAGGGATTAGTCTCGATGTCGACGGTAGGCCAGCCGCGCGAGGCCTCGTCGCTGGCGTCGAGCTCCATAGGCTCCGGTGCGGTACAGGTGTCGCATTTAACGTGCTCGGTGTCGATCATGCGAGCTCCTCTTCAAAGTTGTCGATCAGGTTGTTGCCCAGGCGGACGACGGCGGCGCGGGTGCGCTCGTCGGTGGCGGAAAGTGCGGCGTCCTCCAGCTTGGCGCGGACGAACAGGTCCTCGGCGGCGTTTTGGTCAAGGCCGCGGCAGGCGAGGTAGAACAGTTGCTCGTCGCGGACGTGGCCGATGGTGGCTCCGTGGTTGCCGGCGACGTCGTCCTCGTCGCAGAGAATGACGGGAACGGTCTTGTTGTCGACGCCCTTGTTGGCCAAAAGCACCGTCTCGCGCTCGGTGCCGGTTGCACCCTTGCAACCGTGCACGAGGTCGATGGTGCCGCGGTAGACCTTCTTGGACGTGCCGGTCAGCACGCCGTTGGCGTCGATCTCGCACTCGGTCTTGCGACCGCGGTGGCGCAGCTCGTAGTTAAAGTCGCGTACCTGCTCGCGAGCGCCCAGGTAGTCAGTATCGATGGTGACCTTGGCGGTATCGCCCAGCAGGTCGCCGGCAAGGCCGGTGGCGCTGGCGCCGGCACCCAGGACGGTGTGCTGCACGTTGACGCGCGCGCCCTCGTCCAGGAACAGGCCGGTGTCGTCGAGCGCGATCCAGCTATCGTCGAGCGTCTGCGTGCAGGTCACGTTGACGGTGGCGTACTCGTGGGCGCACACGCGTAGCACGGATCCCACGACACCTTGGCCGGCAACGGGAGAGTCCAGGGCAATAAGCAGATCGAGCGTCGACTGGGGACGGGCGACGACGTCGATGGCGGCGATGGCCGCGGCTGCATCGACACCGCTCACGCGCACGGTAACCGTGGCGTGCTTGTATGCGGGCACATCGATGACGATGCGCTTGGTGGCGTGGTCGGCCAAGTAGGTGTAGGCAGCCTCGCCCATGCCGGTCTCGAAGGCTTCAGCAGGGGAGAGCTCCTCCTCGAGCTTGATGGCACCGGCCTGGTAGATGGAGGTGGCGGGCACGTCAAGCTCGGTCTCGGGCGTGATGCGGGCGCGGTCGGCGGCGTCGCCGGGGGCGGAGACGCGGCGCTCGGGGAAGCGCTCGGCCATGGCGTCCATGGCGGCGTTAAATGCGTCGGCAGCGCCGCGGAACTGCTCGTCCAAGCCCTCGACCTTAACAGCCTCGGTGGGAGCGGCGGCAAGCTCGTCAGAGAGCTCGAGCTTGGTCTGGTTCATCTTGAGCCAACCCCAAGTGGCAGCTGGCATCGCATTGACCTGCTCAAGGGTGGTAGCAGCGGTGTTCGTGGTCTGGTTCATTATCCGATCGCTCCTTCCATCTCGAGCTTGATCAGGTTGTTCATCTCGACGGCGTACTCCAGCGGCAGCTCCTTGGAGACCGGGTTGGCAAAGCCGTTGACGATCATGGTGCGGGCCTCTTCCTCCGAGATGCCGCGGCTCATCAGGTAGAACACCTTGTCGTCGCCGATACGACCGATGGTGGCCTCGTGGCCGATGTCGACGTTCTTGGCGCGGATGTCCATGGCCGGAATAGTGTCGGAGCGGCTCTGGTCGTCGAGCATCAGCGACTGGCAGCTCACGGTTGCCTTGGAGCCCTCGGCCTTGGGCGTGGCCACGATAGAGCTGCGGAAGGTCTGGATGCCGCCGCTCTTGGAGATGCCCTTGGTCTCGACGGTCGCCGAGGTCTCGGGCGCGTTGAGTACGACCTTGCAGCCGGTATCGAGGTTCTGGCCGGCGCCGGCAAAGGTGATGCCGGTAAAGCTCGAACGGGCGCGGCGGCCGTTGAGCACGCTCATGGGATAGAGGTAGCCCACGTGGCTGCCGAAGGAGCCACTGATCCACTCGATGTCGCCGTCCTCGTCCACGCGCGCACGCTTGGTGTTGAGGTTGTACATGTTCTTGGACCAGTTCTCGATGGTCGAGTAGCGCAGGTGCGCGCGCTTGCCCACAAAGAGCTCGACGGCGCCGGCGTGGAGGTTTGCCACGTTGTACTTGGGCGCGGAGCAACCCTCAATGAAGTGCAGATCGGCATCGTCTTCGACGATGATGAGCGTGTGCTCAAACTGGCCGGCGCCCTTGGCGTTAAGGCGGAAGTAGCTCTGCAGCGGGAAGTCGAGTTTGGTGCCCTTGGGCACGTAGACAAACGAGCCGCCCGACCATACGGCGCCGTGCAGGGCCGCAAACTTGTGGTCGGTGGGCGGGATGAGCGTCATGAACTTCTCGTGGATGAGCGGCTCCCACTGCGGGTCGTGCAGGGCCTCCTCGATGCCGGAATAGACGATGCCCATCTTAGACGCTGTGTCCTGCATGTTGTGGTAGACCAGCTCGGAGTCGTACTGCGCGCCGACGCCTGCCAGGTAGCTACGCTCGGCCTCGGGGATGCCCAGGCGCTCAAAGGTATTCTTGATGTCGTCGGGCACCGACTCCCAGTCGTGCTTTTGATCGGTGTTGGGTTTGACGTAGGTGACGATGTTGTCCATGTCCAGGCCCTCGATGGAGGGACCCCACGTCGGGTCGGGAAAACGATTAAAAATCTCGAGGGACTTGAGGCGCAGGTCGAGCATCCACTGCGGCTCGTCCTTCTTGGCGCTGATCTCGCGCACGATGTCGGGCGTGATGCCGGCGTCGAGGCGCTCGAATCCCTCCTCGCCATAGGTGAAGTCGTAGAGGCTGCGGTCGATGTCCGCGACCTCGGTGCGGTTCTTGGTCATTGCGTCGCCCCTTTACGCCTGCTGCTCGGCAGCGGCGGACTCGGCCTGGGCGCGCTGCTCGGCGGCCTCGCGCTCGAAGGTCTCAAAGCCGTTCTTGTCGATCCAGGGGATGAGCGAGACGTCGTCCTCGCGCACGATGTGACCCTTGACCATAACGTGGACGCGGTCGACATCCAAGTGCTCCAGGATGCGCGTGTTGTGCGTGATAATGAGCATGGAGCCGTCGCAGCTCTTGCGGTAGGCGTCCATGCCGTGGCTGACGGTGGAAAGCGCGTCGACGTCCAGGCCCGAGTCGGTCTCGTCGAGGATGGCGAGCTTGGGCTGCAGCAACAGGAGCTGGAGCATCTCGACCTTCTTCTTCTCGCCGCCCGAGAAGCCTACGCCCAACTCGCGGTTGAGGTAGGCGGTATCCATGTTGAGCTCGGCCGCGAGCTCCTTGACGCGACGGCGGAATTCCTTGCCCTTCATCTCCAGGCCGGGACGGCCGGCGATGCTGGCACGCAAAAAGCTCGACAGCGGCACGCCTGGGATCTCGACCGGGGCCTGGAAGCTCAGGAACAGGCCGGCGCGCGAACGCTTGTCGGTGGTGAGCTCGGTGATGTCCTGGCCGTCAAAGACGATACGGCCGTCGTTGACCGTGTAGACGGGGTCGCCCATGACCAGGTGGCCGAGGGTGGACTTGCCGGCGCCGTTGGGTCCCATCAGCACATGGGTCTCGCCGGCGGCGACGTTGAGGTTGACGTTGTGGAGGATGGTCTTCTCGTCCACGGAGGCGGTAAGACCTTCGATGGAAAGCAGCGGATTTGCGCTCATGCTGTCCCTCTCTGTATATGGTGTACTCATAGGTGTACTAAACCCTAGGAATCTTCTCGGAATAAAGTTACTATGGGTTCGGCGTTAGTCAAGGGAAAACCCGACTAATCCACTCGACTTTTTAGATGAGGGACATAAAATCAGGTTTGTTTGCCCCGCGTGCATAGGATTTGGGACAAACAAGCCTGGTTTTGTCCCAGTAACGATGGGAGGGTAGGTATGCTCATTTCTTCTAAGGGCCGCTATGCCCTCCGACTGATGATCTATATCGCGGCGCTGGGCGACGCCGAGGGCAAGATTGCCCTGCGCGAGGTTGCCGACCGCGAGCATATCTCGCAAAAGTATCTGGAGCAGCTGGTTCGTCCGCTTATGAAGGCGGGCCTGCTTAAGAGCGTGCGCGGCAAGGGCGGCGGCTACATGATGGCCAAGGACCCGGCCGAGGTGCGTGCTGGCGACATCCTGCGCGCCGTCGAGGGCAGCACGGCTCCGGTGGCGTGTGACGGCATCGACAACAGCTGCACCCGCAGTGACCTGTGTTCCACCGTCAAGTTCTGGCGTGGCCTGGACGACGTGATCGAAAAGTACGTCGACGGCGTGACGCTGGCCGACTTGGCCGCCGTTCCCGAGATCAACTTTGACATTAAGCTGTAGGGGTGCAAATGGCATCTCTTGACAAGGTGTATAAGCAAATCGAAGCTTTTGCTCGGGAATGTGACGCCGAGAAGGTCGTGTTGTTTGGTTCCCGTGCTCGAGGCGACAACTTGCCCAAGAGCGATATTGACATCGCCGTAGCAGGTTGCCGGGATTTCGGCCGTTTCTCATATTTGATCGAGGAACATCTTGATACTCTTTTAGATGTAGATGTCGTCAATCTCGACGAGTCCCTATCGCAGCAATTGCTCGATGAGATTGCCAGGGATGGTGTGATTCTGTATGAAAAAATATGAGAACTTTGTTAGCGCCTTGGCGAATCTTGAGGATGCGCCCAATCAGGATCTCAACAATGATTTTGTTCAGAGTGGATTGATTAATAAGTTCAATCTTCAATTTGAACTGAGCTGGAAGCTCCTTAAGCGTCTGCTCGAGTATGAGGGCGCCACGCTTGCCGCGTCGGGGTCTCCTCGTGCCATCTTGAAGGAGTCCTACCGATTCTACGACTTTATTGATGAGGCAGCCTGGCTGGATATGCTCAGAGACCGCAATACGAACGTCCATATCTACGACAACAAGCTCGCTCAAGATTTGATTCAGCGCATCTTGAACGTCTATATTCCCGCTTTCTGTCAGTTGAGAGACGGGCTGACGAAACGTTACGGCGAGCTTCTGTTGGCACCCGACGACCAGTTTGTCTAATTCCTTAAGATTTCGCGGAGGGTTGTTGCCGTTTACCGAGGGGTTGTTGTGCAACAACGGGCGAGCTGCAATACTTATTTTTATCTTTGCAAACTGAACTTTAACTACACCAATGCAGGGAGGATCTTATGCAGCCCAAGCATTCTGCGATTGTCGCGGGTCTGACGCTGGCGCTTTCGTTTGGCGCCGTTTTCGCGCCGGCACCCGCCGCTGCTGAGGAGCCCACGCCGGGCGTTGCCTCGGATGCCACCGATATCGATAAGGGCCTTTACACCCAACAGTCCTTCTCGGGCGTGCTGAGGTCGGTCCAGGGCGTTTCGTTTGTCAACGTGACTCCCGAGATGAAGTACTTCACCAAATATGAGAGCCATGGCAACTATAACCAGGGCTTTTCGTATGGTGACGGCTACAACGCGCTGGGTTATTACCAGTTCGACCGTCGTTGGTCGCTCATCCCGTTTATGAAGCAGGCCTACAACTACAACCCCGAAAAATACAGCATGCTCAAGGATGCGATTGATCGCGGCAGCGAGATTTCCAACACGAGCAATGCCATGTACGAGAACGGCCAGCTCACCGAGCTGGGCCATATCGCGCAGGATGCCTTCCAAGGTGCGTATAACACCGATCCTGTTGAGTTCTCAGCACTTCAAGATGCTTATGCGTACAACTCGTACTATGCGGTGACCGAGGCGTGGCTCAAGAGCGGCCTGGGTATTGATATTTCGGGCCGCGCCGACTGCGTCAAGGGCATGGTGTGGAGCATTACCAACATGTGCGGCACTGGTGGCTGCAGGGACTTTTTCCGCTGGGCGAATCTTTCTAATGATATGACTGACCGTGAGTTTGTGACGGCGCTCTCCAATAGCGTGGTCAACAATGTCGCCACCAAGTATTCGAGCCAGCCCCAGTATCATGAGGGCTGGAAGAACCGTTATAAGAATGAGCTGAAGGACTGCTTGGCTTATATCGCCGAGGATGAGGCTGCCGCTGCGACGCCCGTGCAGCCCGAGCCTACGCCGGCGCCCTCGCAGACACCTGATTCGAATGACGGCTCGAGTGACGATGTCAACGATGACAGGATGGATGCGCCCTCGACCGATGCTGACGGTAATGGCTCTGCTGGTGTCGCTACCAACGACGGCTCTACCTCGAACGGCTCCGATTTGAACGGCTCTGCTGCGGGCGATTCGCCTTCAAGCTCTGCCGGCAATACGGACAGCGACGCTTCTGGTTCGACCGGCGCTGACACCTCTAACTCATCTACCGGCTCGAGCGATTCGTCCGTTGACACCGGCTCTAACAACGGCTCCGGCTCTGACACGACCCCTGATTCCGATGCTTCCAAGGACGACTCGAATAAGGCGCCGGACGCTCCCGTTGCTTCGCCGGACAAGAAGCCTTCTTTCTCCGAGCAGCTTGGTTCTACGCTGGGTTCTTCGCTGATGGCTGGCGTCAATAAGGGCTCGGCCCAGAACAAGGACAACTCTGATCAGGGTTCCACGGAAAAGACCGAGGCCGCAAGGGACGACTCCAAGGACAAGGCTTCCGAGAAGACCGAATCCGATAAGGGTTCTAGCTCTGAGGAGAAGGGCGACAAGTCCGAACAGGAGAAGGACGAGGATAAGAAGTCTGAATCTGAGGAGAAGGACGAGAGCAAGGGCAAGACCAAGGACGGAAAGCAGCAGGGCGAGGACAACGGTAAAGGCAACACTGACAACCGGAACCAGGAGCAAAATGACTCCAAAAAGGTGACCACCACGACGACTACAACGACCAAGTCATCTGGCGGTAACATGCCCAAGACGGGCGACCTTATCGTTATGGCGAGCCTTGCCAGTGCAAGCTTGGCCACACTGGGCGCTACGTCTATCGTAAGCGGTAAGCATAAGCTCGATCAGCAGAAGAAGGCTTCTGGGGAGGACGGCTCGGAGGAGTAGCCTCTCGGCTGCCAGATAACTAAAGAGTCGGGACGGGGTCCGGTGCGAATGCGTCGGGCCCCGTTTTGTTGTGCAACGATTAGTTGTGCCCCCCTCACGCCTCTTGTTGCTACCGTTGCCCGATATGTTTGCGCGGCGACATCGGTACATGCGATGCGGTTATTACAATTGGCGTCGTGTTGCGATTTAGGGGGAACGTTTTGGTGTCTGAACAGGCAAATAATGGTTGTGCTGACGGCTTTGGCGTGCGTTTGATCGGCTGTGCCGACGATGCGGCTTTGCCCATTGGCATGCACGACTATGCGGAGGCTCTTGGTTGCTGCACGCTGGTCGACAAGACCATGTTTATTGCCGATGTGTTGGACTGCGACGCGTCCGTTGTGGTGTGCTGTCGACCCGAGGGTTTTGGCAAGAGCATGAACTTGTCGATGCTCAGGGCGTTTCTGGAGCGTCCAGCGGTCGGTCGCGCTGGTCAGCTTTTGTTTGCCGATGCTCAGATTTGGGATGCGGACGGCGGGCGCTATCGGGATGAGTACGCTTGCTATCCGGTGATATCGCTGGACTTTTCTGGCGCTGCGAGGCGTGGCCCTGCTGTTGCCGGCGTCGTGCGCGATGCCCTTTCGGGCGAGTGCGCTCGCTTGTTGGCGCTCTTGGGGGCTCCGGATTTAGCTCGAGATAAGGTGCGTCACATCGAACGTGTCGCGCGTGGCGTGGCGAGCGAGGATGAGGTCGCCTCGGTGCTTGGCGTGCTCATTGAGCTGCTGGAGATGGCCTGCGATGAGCAGGTTGTATTGCTCGTTGATGGGTACGACGCGGCGTGGTTGGGCCATGCGAGCGCGAGGGGCGCTTCCGGCGCCGATTCGGCAGGGCTATTCGATCGCGTGCTGTTCGACGCCATTGCCACTGCGCGCGATTCGTTGCGGCTGACGTGTCTGATGGGGGAGCGTCCCAGTCCTGCCGAAGCGGCGCTTTCTTCGCGCAGTTGCTCGTATTGTCTGTCGACGCCGCTTTCGACGTGGTGTGACCGTTGGTTCGGCTTTTTGGATGCCGAGGTCCAGGCTCTGTTGAATCATGCTGGGCGCGAGGAATATCTTGATGATGCGCGTGAATGGCTCGAGGGATATCGGTTTGGTAGGGCCTATTGCTCGAGTCCAGCGCGTGTGATCGGTTTTCTGGACCGAGGCTGCACGGCGCCTGTGCGCGCCGATCTGTATGGGTATGCGGATTGCCTGAGTAGGGTAGTTGCCGGGTGGAATTTCGACCGCCTTTCGGTCTTGTTTGATTTGCTCGAGGCCCATGGGTGTGCTGAGGTCCCGCTTTGTTTGGACGCTGCAGAGCCAAATGTCTCGCCTGACGATGGCATGTGGACAGCGCTGTATCTGTCCGGTTTTCTCACGACGGATATGACTGAGGGGCCAGAGCATGGCGATCGGCTCCGTGCTTTGCGATTGCCCAATAAAGAGCTTCGCCAGGCCTTGCGTCTAGTGATTGTTGAGTGGTTTGAGTGCGCTGCCGAAGACATTCGAGACGTCGATGCGTTTCGCGACGGGCTGTGCCATGGGAACGAGGACACCGTGAGGCGGGCGCTAAGCCGCATCCTGGGGGATGCGGGTATCGGTGAGACCGACCCAGATAAGCCGCTGCCATATCATCTGCTCTTGCAGGGGCTCTGCTTTGGCTTGCCGGGCTATGCCAATCCTGCTTCGAGGCGAAAGTGTGGCGCGGGTCGCTGGGACATCCAGGTTTTTCCTACGGGCGCTGTGTTCGACGTAGCTGACACGATCGGCATGCTGGACGAGCGCCCGCTTATAACGATCAATATGATGTATGACCCCGATGTGGATGCGCTGGGGTTGGAATTGCTGGCCGTGCAGTCGCTACTCGACATAGAGCGCGACGGCATCGACGAAATTCGTGTACCACGCCCCGGCGTTGGCCGCATGCGCTGGGGGTTCGGTTTTGATGGGCAGCATGTGGCTACGGTGTGCCAACGGCTTTAAGCGCCGAGGTGTTTCCGGCTTCCGTTACTCGGTGTCCTTCATGGGCGGCATGGGCTTCCAGTTGGGATCCTTGATGATCTTGCGGGCGTCCTTCATGCCGCGCCGCAGCGCCGGAATGCCGGTCTTAAAGCACTTATCGACCGCAGCCAGGCGAATGAATTCCTTGCAGAAGGTCGCGGCATTGCCCAGGCGGAACAGCATGGGGTGGTAGTCACCGTAGATCTGCATATAGCGAGCGAGGAAGCCTCGGTTGCGCATGATGTAGTAACGGTTGGTGTCGCTCGTAGAGTTGAGCTGGCGCTTGCCGGCGATATCCCAGTTAGAGACGGCGCGGGCGCGCTTGAGAACCACGTCGGCCACAACGGCGGCGGAGAAGTGTTGGCTGGCTACGTAGCCGTAGCAGGCATCGTCGCCGTAGATGAAGAATCGCGCATCGGGCAGGCCGATCTTGTCGACCACGCGGCGCGAGAACATGCCGCCCTCAAAGCATAGCTGGTTCATGGCGCGGTAGCCCTCGGGTCCCAGGTCCCACTTGGCGATGGGGTTAGGGATGCCGAGCGAAAGGATGAGCTGGTACTGCCAAAAGAAGGCGCCGCCATCAAAGTCCAGGCGCGAACCCTGGATAACATCGTAGCGGTCGGTCCACTTGGCCAAGCGTTCGATGCCTTCGGGGATGACGAGCACGTCGTCGTCCATCACCCAGAACCACTGGGCGCCCAGGTCGTAGGCGCATTTGGTGCCGGCGGAGAAGCCACCTGCACCGCCGCCGTTTTCGAGCTGTGGTGCGTAGATGACGCGGTCGGTGCCGCCCTGCGCGTCGGGCTGCTCGGTGTCGATGCCCCACAGGTTGGCCAGGCGCTCGTTAAATGCGGCGCACATGGCCTCGGTCTCGCGCGAATTTTCGTTATCGACAATCACGATGCGCCAGGGCGCGGCAGTGAGCTTGGTCATAGAGTCGAACAGGTTGGCCAGGAGTTCCTGGCGCTTATAGGTGACGACAACGATGGCGAGCTTGTCGATGGGGGCGGGAAGGGTTGAAGGCATGGGGCAATATATCCTTTCACGCGCGGCGGGCGAGCGCTGCACGGAAGCTATCGAATACGTCCTTGGGACTGTCCTATTGTAAAGGCTCGGCGCACCTTGGCGGCAAGCTTTGAATAAAACGCAGGAACCTGCCATGGGCCCGCCGCATGATGTGGGGCTGCTTTGCCCGCAAGAGGCTCCATAGATTATATAAACGCCCGCTGGCGCGCTGACCCTTTGATACCATGAAACGAC
This sequence comes from Collinsella sp., assembly GCA_036304905.1. Classification (GTDB taxonomy): domain Bacteria; phylum Actinomycetota; class Coriobacteriia; order Coriobacteriales; family Coriobacteriaceae; genus Collinsella. The sequence goes on from JAXIXR010000008.1 coordinate 31,209, forward strand.
AGGTATTTCCTAAGGAGCACATTTGTCTACTAACGCCTCTGGCAGCCCTGTTCTGTCGCTACTTATTCCCATTTACAATGTTCAGCGCTACCTGCGCGAGTGTCTCGATTCCGCCATGGCGCAGACGCTCAAGGATATTGAGATCATCTGCATTAACGACGGGTCGACCGACAACTCGCCGGCGATTATCCGCGAGTATATGGAGCGCGATGGGCACGTCAAGATGATCGACAAGGTCAACAGCGGCTACGGCGACTCAATGAACCACGGTCTGGAGATGGCGCGTGGCAAGTACGTTGGCATCTTGGAGTCCGATGACTTTATGGCGCCCGACGCACTCGAAAAGCTTGTCTCGGCCGCCGATAGCAATAATGCCGACTTTGCGAAGGCTAACTTTGATTTCTACTGGTCTAAGCCCGAGGAGCGCCGTTCGCTGCACGAGATGTTTAAGGCCAAGGACTGCGGCAAGCCGGTGCACCCGAGCGATACGACGCAGTTCTTTAAGCAAAAGCCGTCGATTTGGTCGGCCGTGTACCGTCGCGATTTTCTTGAGCGCAACGGCATTAAGTTCCTGCCGACTCCGGGGGCATCCTTTCAGGACACGTCATTCGCCTTTAAGGTGATCGCGTGCGCCGATAAGGCTGTTTACCTGCATGATGCCGTGTTGTCTTATCGCCAGGACAACGAGAATTCCTCGGTCAATTCTTCGGCTAAGGTCTTTTGCGTCAATTCCGAGTATGCCGAGATTGAGCGTTGGATTCGAGAGGATTATGCCCGCGACCACGCAAGCGGCGATGTCGCGCGCATGCTCAAGTTCAATCAACTCATTAAGTACGATTCGTACATGTGGAACTACGTGCGCCTGGCGCCTAAGTTCTATAAGGAGTTCCTGGTTCAGATGGCCAAGGAGTTCCAAACGGCCTTGGACGTCGGGGACTTTTCGCTTGACGACCTCAAGCCGTGGAAGCGCGCAAATCTCGCTGCCATCCTCAAAGATCCTGAGGGCTGGGTTGACGAGCATCCGAGTTTTGCGACGGATGGTGCCTTGGGACGTGCTAAGTATTACGCCTCGGTTGGAGGCCCAGGCGTGGTCGCCGCCTTCCTCATCGAATCGCTGAGGGGGTAGGTCGGCATGGGAGAGGCCTCGTGTCCTAAAGCTACCATTGTCGTCCCCGTTTACAACTCTGCGCGCTCCATTCAGCGATGCCTCGATTCGCTGTTGGCCCAGTCTGAGCGTTCGATTCAGGTTGTCTGCGTCAACGACGGTTCGACTGATGATTCGTTGAACGTGTTGCGTCGGATCGCGCAGGCCGACGATCGCGTACTGGTGATTGACCAGGAAAACGCGGGCGTCTCGTGTGCTCGAAATGCCGGCATCGATGCCGCCGTGGGCGGGACCGTCTTTTTTGTGGACGCCGACGATTACATCGATGCTCAGATGGTCGAGCGCGTGCTGCATGCCATTGAGTCTGCAGATGCCGAGGCCGCCGTTTTTGGCGGCGTCTGTGAACCTGCCGATGCTGCCCCCAAACGCGTCCAGCAACTCATGAGCCCCAAAGCTGGTACCTTCGGCGCCCGTGATCCCCAACTGCTGTTCCATTCGAATGCGCAGCCCTATGCCTGCCGCGCGGCTTTTTCGCGCGAGCTGCTCAATCGCGAAGGCATTCGTTTCGCCCCCGGTTTGGCTTTGGGCGAGGACGTCGTCTTCCAATTTGCGGCTTATGCGCTTGCCCACAAGACCGTCGTCATGCCGGACAAGTTCTACCACTACGTGATGGAGAGCGAATCGGCGACGCACGAGTTCAACAGTGCCGAGGCTCGTGCCAAAAAGCTTGACGCCCACATGAGGATGCTCGAGGAGGTCTTGGAGGACTGGGCGGCTTACGGTCTTTTGGACCTGTGTCCCGGCGAGCTGATAACTTGGTTTTTGGACCTAATTGTGTTCGACCTGGCGCGCTTGGATGCCGATGACTTCCATCGCGTGGCGGCTCGCGTCAACATGGACCTCGCGACGTTTTTGGGAACGGACTGGGCAGATATGCCTGCTAAGGGCGCCGTTCGCCGTGTTGCCCACAAGCTCGTTGCAGCGACCTCGGGCGTTTCGATGACAGATGCCACGCTGTTCTATCTTTCGACCCGCGGTCTCAAAGCCTGCCTGGAGCGCTTTATCTAATTCCAAGCGCTGTCGCCCGCCGTAACTCGGCTGCTAAAATAACCCTGTTACACGCTATTCAACAGGAGGTTCTCTTGCAGAACTCTGATATCCCTAAAGTTTCGCTGCTTGTTCCCATCTGCAATGTTGAGCGCTATCTGCGCGAGTGCCTCGATTCCGCCGTTGCGCAGACGCTCAAAGACATTGAGATCATTTGCATTAACGACGGTTCTACCGATAGTTCGCCGGATATCATCCGCGAGTATGTGGAGCGCGACCCCCGTGTAAAGATGATTGACAAAGCCAACAGCGGCTACGGTGACTCGATGAACCGCGGCCTGGAGATGGCGCGCGGTGAGTACGTGGGCATCCTTGAGTCCGACGACTTTATGTTTGAGGATTCGCTCCAAAAGCTGGTCGCCAAGGCCGATGCTGAGCATGCCGATGTGGTTAAGGGCGACTTTTACCTGTATTGGTCCACGCCCAGCGAGCGCCGTGAGCTGTTTGGGATTATTGACGAGCACATGACAGGCGCGGCGTATCGCCCCGTCGATCGCCCGGGTATCTTCTACCGCAAACCTTCCATTTGGTCTGCCATCTATCGCCGTGAGTTCCTCAACGCCAATCAGATTCGCTTTCTCCCCACGCCGGGCGCTTCGTATCAGGACGCAGGCTTTAACTTTAAGGTTTGGGCCTGTGCCGAGCGTGCCGCGTTTATTACGGACCCCATTTTGTGTTATCGCCAGGATAACGAGAAGAGCTCCGTTAATTCGCCCAACAAGGTGTTTTGCGTGTGCGACGAATATGCCGAGATGCAACGTTTTTTGGACGAGCGCCCCGAGCTCAAGGCTCAGCTCCAGGGTATTTTAATGCGCATGAAGGTCGATACGTACCGTTGGAATGATGAGCGTCTGGTCGATGAGCTGCGTGAGCAGTTTTGGAAGAAAGCCTCGTCCGAGCTCAAGGCCGATTGGGATGCCGGTCGCTTTGACCTGTCGCTGTTTGATCCGCGTGGCGAGACCGACTTGCGCCTGATGGTCAAGTCGCCCCGCGCCTATATCGATTCGCGCTTTGACTTTAAGAAGCCGGGCAAGCTCAATACGTTTAAGCATTACTTTAAGATCGGCGGCCTGCCGTTGGTCTGGCGCGTGCTGACGTATCAGCGCACCTACGGCGACAACCCGCACCCTGATGACGTTCCCGCCGCACAGTAGGAGCGAGTGATTATGGCTACCCCCAAGATTTCCGTTGTCGTTCCCATCTACAAAGTTGAGGAGTGCCTGGCCTGGTGCCTGGACTCCCTGCTTGCGCAGGACATGCCCGATTGGGAAGGCGTGCTGGTCAACGATGGCTCGCCGGATGGTTCGCGCGATATTGCGGCTGCGTATTGCGAAAAGGACGCGCGCTTTACGCTGGTCGATAAGGAGAACGGCGGCCTGTCGAGTGCGCGTAATGCAGGCATCGCCGCGTCCACGGCGCCTATCGTTGCGTTTTTGGATTCCGACGACCGATTTACGCCCGATGCATGCCGCGTGATCGTCGATGCCTTTGAGCGCGAGGACTGCGACATTTTGACCTTTGGCGCGAATCCGTATCCGCTGGAGGCGGGGTATCCGTGGCTTAACTATGTGCTGAGCCCGCGCGATGTGTCGTTTGAGGGCTATAGCTCTGACCTGCTGTTTAAGGAAGCGTCTCGTCCCTTTGCGTGGCGCACCGCCTGCAAACGCGATTTTTTGCTCAATAACGGGATCGTTTTCGACGAAACCGTCAAGTATGGCGAGGACCAGGTCTTCGACTTTGCCGTGTACGGTCGTTCGCACAAGACCGCGCTTATTTCGAACAAGCTGTACGACTATCGCGTGGCGCGCAAGGGTTCGCTCATGGACACCATGCGCTACGACGACGAGACGCGCCTGCTGGAACATGTGAAGATTTACTCCGCAGTGCTGACTGATTGGCAGCGCGACGGTCTCGATACACAGCATGCCGAGGATCTGGCGTATTTTCTATGCGATCTGGTGCTGTATGACGCGCTCAGGTTGCTGGGCGCGAATTGCAGCAAGGTGTTCGCTGCCGTTGCCACGTCGCTTGCCGGTTCTACCGTGGGTGACGATGCCGCGCTCGCACAATGTGCACCTTCTGTTGCTGCCATGGTGCGCGCGGCGCTTACCGGCAAGGCCCCCAATGCCCGTGCATGCAAAAAGCTCATGTTCGATTACGACATCTTGAGGTTTGGGCGCCTGGGCGCGTGCAAGCGCATGGCCGCGAATGCCCTGGGAAAGCGAGAAGTGTAGATGAGTATCAAGCGTTTGGCACTTTGCCGCAGCCAGGGTCGCCTGTTCGTTTTGCTTCGTTTTGCCGGTCAGGATGTCGCCGCGCTCATTGAGCAGGGAGGTTCTCAGTCCTTTGCCCGTGCGACGACGAGCGGTTCTTGTGTGCCATCGCTGGCACTCCCGGTCGATCATGGCCGCGTGCTGGCAATCTGTCCTTCGGTTGCCGACTACGAGCGCGAGCTCGCCGTCTTGGTGCTTCCGTTTTTGGATGGCTCGTCGATGGATGTCGTTTTTGCATCCGGTGGCCAAAGGTTGGGCTCCATTCGCCTCGATAGCCGCGTGGCCAAGCTGGAATCCAAGATTAACTACAAAGCAAAGCCTGCGCTGTGCGCGCTTATCCGCGATGCGCAGCGTGGCGAATGCTGCGGTCGCTACGAGATCGATGCCATTCGCTATTTGCCGACAGACGCCGGCGCGGTGTGGCGCTATGAGGTTGCCTGGGCGGGAGACCCCCAGTGCTCCCCTGAGCTCCAGATCTTCGATACGCATATGAATGCGATTGATGCCACCGTGCATGTGTTTGAATCGCAGGTCGATGTGCCGCAGCAGAACGGATGCCGCGTCAATAAAACGTATCTGAGCGTTGAGATGCCTCAGGATATACGAGATTTTGTCGCGATTGTGAGCGATCCCACAGAGCAGATCCAGAGCGGGTTTTGCGCCATGGATGGTCGCCTGTACAACGGCATGTTCGATGACAGTTGGAACCGCATGAAGGACGCGCGTGCAGACGACGCAGCTTATCGACGTTGGTTTGAGCAACATCGCGCAAAGCCGGGCGATTTGGCGTGCCAACGTGTCGCTTCGGCGGCCTTTGCCTATAGGCCGCTCGTGAGCATTGTGGTGCCGTGCTACAAGACTGATCGGGTCTACCTGCGCGAGCTGCTGGACTCGGTGCTAGCCCAGAGCTATGACAACTGGGAATTGCTGCTTATGGACGCCTCGCCCGAATGGGACGCGGTGGCCGACCTTGCGGTGGACGCCAATGACGAGCGCGTTCGTCGCATTGGGCTGCCCGGCAACGGCGGCATCGTGGTCAACACCAACGCGGGTATTGAGCAAGCGACGGGCGACTACATCGCGTTCTTGGACCATGACGACATTCTGGAACCGGACGCGTTATTCCAGTATGTTTCCGCGCTGAATAAGGCGGCCGAGGGCGAGCGTCCCCAGGTCCTGTTCTGCGACGAGGACATGTTCCAGAAAACGGGGGAGTGGGGTCAGCCTGTCTTTAAGACGCAGCTCAACGTCGACCTGCTCTATAGCCATAACTGCGTGACGCATTTCCTGATGGTGGAGAAGGCGCTCATCGATCGTATTGGCACGTCCCCAGAAGACGTTGCGGGTGCCCAGGACTACGACCTGACGCTTCGCTGTCTTTCGGCGGGCGCACGGTTTGAGCATGTTGCGCACGTGCTGTATCACTGGCGCGTTCATCCGGGGTCGACCGCCGATGGCTCTGCCGATAGCAAGCCGTATGCTATTGAAGCCGGGTGCCTTGCGCTGCAGCGTCACTTTAACGAGCTGGGCATTTGCGGAACGGTCGAGGAGACCGAGACGCCGTTTGTCTATCGCATGCGCTATGCGCTGCCGGAGCCTGCGCCGCTGGTGAGCATTGTGATTCCCACCAAGGACCACGTTGAGACGCTCGATGCCTGTGTGATGTCGATTGCCCAGAAGGCCACGTATGCCAACTATGAGATCGTCTTGGTGGAGAACAACAGCGAAGCCCCGGATACGTTTGCGTATTACGAAACCCTGCCGGAACGCGTGGCTTCAGCATCAGAAGGCAAGGGCATCGCGCGCGTTGTGTACTGGCCGGGCGAGTTCAATTACTCTCAGATCATCAATTTTGGTGTGGAGCACGCTAAGGGCGACTACCTGCTGCTGCTCAACAACGATACCGAGGTTATAAGCCCGGACTTTATCGAAGAGATGATGAGCTATCTGCAGCGTCCCGATGCGGGCGTGGTGGGCGCCAAACTCTACTTTGCCGATCATCTGGTGCAGCATGCCGGCATTTTGGTTGGCGTGCGTGGCGCACTTGCCCATGCCAACCAGGACTTCTCAGCAAAGCGCGAGGGCTATCTTGCCCGCGCTGTGCGCCCGGGCAACTTTAGCGCCGTGACGGGTGCCTGCCAGATGGTGCGACGCGACGTATTTGAGCAGGTCGGAGGCTATAACGAGGAATTCGCCGTCGGTTTTAACGACGCTGACTTTTGCCTTCGCGTGTGGGAGGCCGGCTACCGCACCATCTTTACGCCTTATGCCGAGCTGTATCACTACGAGTTCACCTCGCGCGGTAGGGAAGAGGCCAACGAGGAAAAGCTGCGCCGCTGGAAGCGCGAGCAAGCGCTGTTCATGCAGCGCTGGCCAGAGTTCTTCCTCGATGGCGATCCGTGGTTGGGGCCAAACCTATCTGCCGAGAGTGAGTATTTCTCGGTCTAAGGCAATGGGTTTAGGAAGTCCTGAACTTTCTTTCGCTATGAGCTTGGAAGAAAGCAATGGTGGACTACTAACTAAGTCATATTACGAAAGCTCGATACTTCCGCGATAAGTTTATACAAGCTTATACAGCTCGATATTATTCGATATAAGTAGATATCGCACTTGCCTTTGCCGGCTTACCCGCCGGCGTTATGGATCTTATTAACGGCAAGGCGCTTACGTTCTTGCGTCGTGCCCTCTCCGAAGATCTGGCGCCTATCAACCAGGTGGAGGTAGCGCTCTCTATGGGCGATAGCTTTGTCGCGACTGGTTTGACCATAGAGGACGATCTTCTGTCGAGAGCCGCTAAGGCCACTAAGGGCTATGCCTATCTGGTGCAACTGGTCGGTTGCTCCATTTGGCAACGCGCCAACTTGCATCGTGCCAAAAGTGCCATTGTGAGCGAGGGCGACGTCACCGAAGGCATTGCGCTGGCAGAGGCTCGTTTTCACGATGTTGTTCACGAGCCCGCGATTTCTGGACTTGGACTCAACGATATCAAATACCTTTTGGCCATGTGCGAGGATAAGCAGCAGTCCAAATCATCTGAGATTGCTAAACGCATGGGTAAAAAGACCAATGAGGTCAGCTCTATTAGGGCTAAGCTGCTTCAAAGAGAGGTTATTCAAGCTCCGCAGAGGGGCTACGTGCAGTTTGCCGTGCCGGACCTAGATATCTATCTGCGAGAGAACGCCGCGGAGATTCTCGAGCGGTTCTAAATCGAGGCATGAATAGCCGCCGGTTAACTGCCCTTGTCGACTTGGCTCGCGTCCCCCCAATCTAGTAGACTCTGAACCGTTGCTAGATTGGGGGGGGGATTTTCCATGAAACGCTCCATGAAACGAGTTTCCGGGGCCGTTCGGATGCCGTGGCGCAGCAGGGACTTGAGCTTCTCGGCGAACACCTGCTCTTTCGAGTTCGCAAGCAGGCAGACGCCCTCCTGCCGGTGTGCCACGTCGAACCACAGCTCGTCCTGCTCCATCGCAGCGCTCGCGTGGACCCCCAGGTCGAGCTTCGTGTCGAACGTGCTGCGCCCGTCGCTGACCTTGAGGTTGACGCGCCTGCCCTTGTAGTCCTGCTGCGACAGCTCCTCTATCTCGCCGGCGATGCGGACGGTTACGCCGTCGCCGAGGTTCGAGAGGGCGGACACAAAGGAGCGAATGGAGGCGTCGTTCATCGGGTACCGCACGAAGTCGAGGTCTATGTCCTGGGTTGCGCGGCGCCCGCTCCCCGACAGCGCGCACATCAGGACCCCTCCCTTGACCGTCACTCGGTCGCGCATGCTGGATGCCGCCAGCTTTGAGAGGATCACGTCCTGGCAGACGCGCGCGGTCGCGTTGAGGCAGGAGTAGCCCTCCTCGCGCTCGTAGCGCGCCCTCATCTCGTTCAGGTCCATCAGAATACCTCCTCCATGGCGCGCTCGAGGTGTGCCTCGCCGTGCGGGATTGCCTCCGCGTAGTCCTGCAGCCTGTATATGTCCAGCCGCTCCGACCGCCTGCGGAACGAGGCGACGGCCTCCCGGTAGAGGTCGTAGGGCAGCTTGTTGCGCGAGCGCATGAGCTCGAGGAGCATGCGCTCGGGGTCGTAAGCGGCAAGCTCGGTCCCGTCCACCGAGACGGTCGACCTCCCGACGCCCAGCCATCCCTCCGGGATGAAGTGCTGGCGCACGGCGGCGTCGCGTATCTTGGTCCCACCGCGCTTCGTGGCCAGGTCGATCTGGTCGGGGGGCGCGGTCACGAGCCCGTGGGCGTAGAGCGCGGTCTGCCCGGTCAGGATGCCCCCGGGGTAGCGCTTCGCGATCACGGCGAGGGCGTCCTCGTCCCGGTTGGTCGAGTACATCCCTCGGCCGACGGGGTGGAGCGTCCCTTCCGACACCGCCTTGCGAACGCGGTACCTGCTCCCGAGTTCAGCCAGCGCCTCCCGGTAGGTGATCACCATGCCGACCTCCCCTCGAAAGCCATATAAGCCTACATCTGATGACAATTGTAGGCTTATATGGCTTTTCATGGAACGACTCATTGCGGCACCTCCCTCGCCATGACGGTGCCTTACTTTGATGGCCCTTTCCTCGTTTGCATCTGCTATATGAAGGAACGTCGATTCTGGTGCTCGGGCGAAGGCGCTACGCGATGAAATTCTCCACCAGCGTAACCATGGAGTCCTTCTCGCTTGGGTCAGAGAGGGCAATCATGAGCGTCATGGCCGCGAGCGCGTTGCCCTCCACGCGGAGTCTTTCGCCGTTGCGCAGCATCCCGTTCTTGTCGAGGAAGTGAATGAAGAGCGCCGCTGCAGAGCGCTTGTTGCCATCCAAGAATGGATGGTCCTTCACTACGAGGTAGAGAAGGTTGGCGGCCTTTGCTTGAACGGAGGGATATAGGTCTTGGTCGCCAAAGCCCTGATAGAGGGCGCTGATGATTCCGGCGAACTGGTTGTCCCGCTCTCGTCCGAACAGGGTGGACGACGAGTAGAACGGTAGGCTGCGGACGACTTCGAGGGCTTCGGTGTAACCGAGCTCCCAGTTGGGCTCGTTGCCCTGGGGCGCCTTCATCCTTCCCGTGTCGTATTCATCGAGCAGAGTCAGGCTCGGAAGGTACTTCTGTAGAATTTCTGCCGCACCGGAGAGTTCCGGAGTACTCGACCTCTCGAGGACCTTGAAGACCGTTCCGAGCGCCTCGAGTCTCTTTTGGTTGATGGAGTATCCCTGGAGTAGATGCTGCTTGAGCACGCCATTTGCCCACCGGCGGAAGTACACGCCCTGCTGAGACTTCACGCGGTAGCCAACCGAGATGATCATGTCGAGGTTGTAGTGCTCGACCTGACGTTTGACCGTTCTTGTTCCCTCTAAGCGAACTATTTCAAAAAATGAAATAGTTCGAATTCCGGCAAGCTCTTCCTTTGCTGCGGAATGAATGTGCTTGGAGATAGTCGGCACTCCGCGCCCGAACAACGTCGCCATCTGCTGCTGGGTTAGCCAGACCGTATCGCCGTCGACGCGCACGTCAAGGTGGACTGCGTGGTCGGGGTCCTCGTACAAAGCGATCTGCTGGCTTGCGTTGGAATTGTCCATGATGTATGCCCCTTCGGTTTAGTCGACATGCTATGATCCGCACGCCGGAGGACGAGTGGTTTCAACATGCCGGTATTGCGTAGCTTCAACCGGCATCCCGCCGGTCAGTCGGCGTCGCGTGCGCCGGCTAAGCCAGGGTCGGGGCAGCGGGGATCCGCGGCGCCGGCGCTTCGTACCATTGGGGGCCTCCGAAGCGACTTTCACTCTGTCTTATTCTGGTAGATACAGTGTACCACGAAACGCGAACATGCGTACGTATTTCTGTCTAAATTTTAGCTGGACGCGGCGGTGTGTCGTCCTCTGCCTTGTTCTCCGAAGCCAGCTGTATTCCGGGCCGCGGTTCTACAAGGCAGGGGGTAGTCAGATGGATAGGATTATCCTTCTCCTACTTCTCTTGACCTTCCTGGTCATCCTGAGCAAGTAATGGGCTTTAGTGGGTGCCAAGCTCTACTTTGCTGGCCATTTGGTTCAGCTAGCTGGCATTGTGGTCGGCGTGCGCGGCGCCCTTGCCCATGCCAACTGGGACTTTTCGGCAAAGCGCGAGGGATATCTTGCCCGTGCCGTGCACCCGGGCAACTTTAGCGCCGTTACGGGCGCCTGCCAGATGGTCCGTCGCGACGTTTATGAACGGGTTGAAGGCTGCGACGAGAAGTTTGCCGTCGGTTTTAACGATGCGGATTTTTGCCTGCGCGTATGGGGGCTACCGCACCATCTTTACACCTTATGCTGAGCTGCACCACTACGAGTTCACTTCGCGCAGCAGGGAAGAGGCCAGCGAGGAAAAGCTGCGCCGTTGGAAGCGCGAGCAGGCACTGTTTATGCAGCACTGGCTGGAGTTCTTCTTGACGGGTGATCCGTGGCTGGGGCCGAACCTTAGCAGCGAGTGCGTGTATGGTGCGCTGAAAATTACTGTGCTTGTTCTGGCTTGTTGCTAGGCGTAGCGCGCGTCCCGCCGGTTGAGAAGCTCGCAGTAGTTCGACACCGCCTCTACCTGCGGCGCCTGCTCCTGCGGCTCCTCCGGCTGCCCTTGCTGCCCTGCGGCTTACCATCCTACTCACCCACGTATGACTCCCGTGCCCCGAGCGGGCAAAAGGAAATGCCCACAACGTCTCCGTTGCGGGCATTCTCCGGGCCGGCCACAAATAGCTTTATCGAATCCGATTGCTCTTCATCATCCGGATCGTTGGCGTCTCGTCGGCAAAGTCATCGTCTATCTGTAGTTCAAGGGGCACCGTAATGGAGCTTCCCAGCGCGGTCGCGGTGCCCGGGGCGAATGCGGGAAGGCGCATGACCTGGCCATTTGATATGGAAGGGATATTGCGGCGAACGTAATCGAGGTCGTAAGAGTTCTGAATGCGGTGGATTATGAAGGTTCCCGTCTGAGAGAGCACGACGCGGGAAAGCTCACTGGGGATTTGGCTGATGGCGGTAAGGTAAATGCCAAACTTACGGCCCTCCCGTGCAATTCGATTGAACACTGAGTCGTCTGTCAGGTCTGCATCCCTGATATAGCGATGCGCCTCGTCAAAAATGAGATAGATGGGTGTCGAGGAGCCTCTTCCTGCATCTAGGCTAGCCTGAAAGAGGGTGCGCGCAACGTAGTGGGAAAACAACTTCAATCCTGACTCGTCGATTATCTGAGATACGTCTAGCACAAGAATGCCATGCCCCTTGTTTAAGAGGGCAGCAATTGACTCGCCCCGCTCAAGTGAGAAGAGGTCTTGCGAATACCTTTCCCTAAGGTTTCTAAGCTGAGTAACCAGCCCCTCTGAATACGACCTTATCTGACGGTTGCCCCGCACTTCTTCTTCGTCGAACACGAAGTCAAGCGCATCAACGACGTCAGAGATTGAGACCTCGCTTTTAGGTTTTTCGTACTCACATAAGATGCGTTCGATATTGGGAAGTCCATCGGACATGTATTCGTCCTCGATGAACTCCTTCAAAAGGGACTCAAGCCCTTCGACGACATCTTTCGATATGTTTCCGTATTCCAGGTTGAAAGACACTAACAGGTTATGAGCGGTCTGAGGGCGAGAGAAAGGTCCGGACTCGCGTTCGAGAATCTTGTTAAGTTCTTCCTCAATCGGCTGGTAATACTTTGAGACCTGAAACTTCCTCGCTGCGTGGCTATCGATGCTCGTGTCCCGAATTGCGGTATATGCAAAGGCAGCAAATAGCTTCTTCTTGCCCTCCTCGTTGAGGTGGGAGTATCTCACGGCCCTCTCAAGCAGAGGTTTCTGGATGCGTCGCGAGGGGTCGAGAATAGCTGACCAGTCATCCATCGACAACTCTCCGGGCGCGAGGTGGTACTCATCAGCGCCGATTCGTCTCGTGCAGCCGTAACCGCCGCGCGTGAGAAAGTCATAATCGCCGTGCAGATCGAAGACGAAGAATCGGGGCTCTGCATCGAGCGCGTCCTCGGCATCTAAGAGCGATGCCGCCCTATCAAGCAGGAGCCGCGCGGTTGAGGACTTTCCCGAGCCGGTATTACCGAGAATAGCGAGATGACCAGAGAACAGGGAATCGATATCAAAAGTGGGTCTTACTGAATCGTACCCAGCGAGGGACCCAATCTCGACTCCTTCCCGCACGCAAAAGACCCTCTTGAGGATTGATTCATCGCAGGCATAGACATTGGAGCCGACCATGGGGAGGTCTACTACGCCGGGCACGTAGGAAGATCCTTCAATCTCTCCAATGGGGACGGCGGTGAAGATATAGCTCGTGCTAAACCTCGACGAAGGCTGGTCGGAATACGGCCTCTCGGCCTCTTCTACGGAAGTCACGCGAAAAATGATCTTTGTCGAGATAGAGAGATAGGAAAAGAGATATTGATTGAGCCCGTTTAGATGCCTTGGCTCGCCATCGAGCATCCGGTCTGAAAAGTCGGAACGTGATGCGCGTAGTCTTATCTTCTCCTGATCCATATAGCAGATGGTGCCGATGAGCCAACCCGGATTGGGAACCTCATTAGTCATTCTTGTCACCAAGCCCCAAAGATCCAGATGCCACATCGTCTCCGAAGGTGATCTCGGGCCCGATAAAGTCAGCAAATTCCGAGAAGTATAGCGGGCGCTTGCGGTCCAGTTCCCTTTCACTTGGATATACGAAATAGGTGTTCGCGCCACCTGCCTTATCGTAGAACACACGTGTAGGGGAACCGACATCTGCTTCTGCCGGGTTGCCGATAAAGGCGAGGAGCGTGAAATCGGGCCTCGCAAGAGCCTGGCTGATAAGGTTTGATATGTGAGAGTCCGCGAAGCTGAATCCACAAGTCAGAAGGACTGTGTTGGGGACGGCGAGGGCATTTACGAACTCGCGGAACATATCGCTATAGGGGGAGCCCTGGGTCAAGGCGTATTTGGAAGTCATCGGGGCGATAAGTTGTCTGTCGCCTTGGTACTCGTCGGTGATGTCGGGAAACCTGGGGATCCTTACGACGTTTCCGTCATAAATCCTCCAGTTGATGGACCCGTGCATCTTGTAAAGGCGAAAGAAGGGGTTCACCGGTTCGTAGTGATCCCTGAATCTCTCGTCGAGGTCAATCGGCCTGCGATGGTATTCCCGCGGGTTGAATGTGGGTATCAGCCCGTTCGAGAACCCGTCCACATAGGCGTAGCCGCTCGATTCAAGGGCCATCTCATGAAATAGGTCGTAGTTTGTTGTGAAGAGATTAACGACGTCGAAGGCAGCTTGACCACCGCGCGCAAGGATCTGTCGCGATACGCCAAGTCCCTGAACAAACTTACGATAGCTATCAAGGACGTCGGAGTGCTCCGCGCTGTATTTGATGTCGACGGACTCGAGAAAGGCCTTGCGAACTGCATCGGAAACCCTCTTGTCGTCATCGGCGCTATCTAGAGAGCCCTCGATGCGCTGACTCAGCCACGAGAGGAGGTTCTCTATGTTCGAGTACTTCGCAGGGTCTTCGTTATCTCGACAGGCAATTTTAGTTATCCGACTTTCCAGAAGGATAGATAGATCGGGATCGTTGAGCTTGAGGTCCGCTCGCAAGTTCCTGAAGGTTTCACCCATCAGGGGAATGGCCGGAGTAGATGCGCCAGAGCCGATAAGCGTGGCTAGGTTAATCGACCTGGAAAGAATGCCTTGAACAAAATGTCTGGCTTCTACCGCGTTTACCTCACGCCTTGTTGCACCCCTCTGCAAGGTAAAAAGGGGTTTGGAGGATTCTTTCTGCATATCGGAGGACACGTTGCCCGGTATGTTTATTGCGTTGTCAGACATGCATGCTCCCAATAAACTCAAGAACTCCTGCTCGAACGCGCCCGGGAACTGAAACATCCGCTCCTTGCCCCCGATGCTCACGTAGATCGAGCCGCCGTCTATCCTCGTCACGGTGCCGGCGCCCCATGCCTTGTGGCGCACCTTGCACCCGGCTCCCAGTGCGTTCAACTGGGCCTTGTTCGACGCCGGCCGCGCCGCTGTCGGCCGCGGTTTTCGGCTTCTCTGCGCCAGCCTTTCTCGCCGCGACGGCACCGTGTATGCAGTCGGTCGCGCTCTTGCGGTAGCGCGAGGCCACCACGGAAAGCTTGCGTCGCAGCACCTCAGCGAGGAAGTTGCCGTTGTCGTACGGCGGCTCCAGGAACCGGGAGTCGATGCGCTCCGTCTCGGATTTCACCATGTCAAGCATGGCGTTCACCTCGCACTCGTTGGTGAAGACCTCGCCAACGTCCTGAACGCGCTCCTTTGATTTACCCTGTACAGCCAAAAAACACCCCTTAGCCCATGCCGACGGATCAGAAAACCGCAGCATAAAACACTAGTGAACAATTCTAACAGAAGGTGCGGACGCAATATTGCATCTGTTCCCAAGCGGAGCCTTTGCAGCAACCGCCACGGGACGCAGGCCAACCGTTCATTATTATGCCCCCCCCAGCGGAGCAACCACTGCCACGTGCTCACCCGTCGGGGGCCGCCCGCGCCGAACTTGCGTTCGCTCCGGGTGCCGAGCTGGGTCGGTCGCGCCGCGGGCCGCCCATGCGCGTGGAATGGCCTCGTAGCCGAGTCCCAGGTACGCGAGCACCGGTGTCGCCGCCGCGCCCGCGATGCCCAGCCAGAACGCCAGCGGCTTCGTGCGGACCCTCCAGTTGATGCCCATAGGTCTTCTCCTTCCATGGGCAATTCAAAGGGGCTGGTCGCCTGCGCGCCGCGGAGGAGGCGCAGGTACAGCCCGTACGTGGGCGAGGTCTACGTGGCGCCTGGGAACACCTGCCTGGACGAGAGGGGCAGACACCGCTTCGCGGCCAGCCAAACGGGCTGTGGGTCACAGGCATCACGGAATTCCGCATCCCCGCCGGCAAGTGCACCTCTCGCCGGCGATCAATTGCTTCAACGGAATGCCCGTCGGCTGGTCCATCGGCACGCCCCCGAACGCGGCGCTTGCCAACTCATCGCTCCTGCGGGCCTGCTCGCAGCTTGCGTATGGTGAGCACCACTGGGTGCACTCCGACCGCGGCAGCCATTACCGGTGGCCCGGTTGGATCGCCATCTGCGATGGGCACGGCATCGTGCGCTCGATGGCGAGGAAGGGGTGCTCACCCGACAATTCAAGGGCGGAGGGCTTCTTCGGCAGGCTGAAGGTGGAGTCCTTCCACGGAAGGGGCTGGGACGATGCTGGCATGGGGGAGTTCATGGAGATGCCGGACGCCTATCTGTTCTGGTACCGCGACAAGCGCCGCAAGAGCGACCTGGGCTATATGAGCCCGATGCAGTTCCGAAGAAGCCTAGGTCCTGTAGCGTAGGAACACAGTCCGGGGTTTCCGCTGCAGTCCCCGGTGTTCAGTTTAGCCTTGACAGAAGCAGTCCACCTGGAGCGCAACGTCGCGGAGTGGTGCCGCCACAAGCGCGTCGGGGGCGCCACCGTTGCCGCGCTGAAGGCCGCCTTCATGGACAAGCTCGGTAAGGTCGCGTAGGATAACGGCCGACGACGGCCCTGGAGGGAATTACGCCTCTTTTCGTGACACAACTTGCCCTCCAGGTGTAATTGGCTAAATTGTTGGTATGCAGGACACGTTAGCGACTTATAAAAGTTGCACGGTGATGGGGGGAGAGTTTGGGACGGATCAAAAGGGCGCAATTCAAAGGTTGAGCTTCTGCGCATCATCTCGATGTGGTTCATAGTGGCTCATCATTTCGTGATTCATAATGCTGAGCCCATTTCTGTTTTTCCGGGAACACTTACGCGCATGGTGCTGCACGGCGTGCTGTATCCCTCGGGGCGTATTGCCGTTGCCGTGTTTTTTATCATCACGGTGTGGTATCTGGCCGACGCGCAACTGACACTTAAGGGTCAGCTGCGAAGGGCTTGGACCCTGCTGGGACAAATGCTCTTTTACAGTGTGCCGCTCGTCCTGTTCTTCGGTGTGTTTAAGGCGGGGGATGGTCTGCAAGCTGAAGAGCTGATGGCTGCCGTCTTTGCCCCGCTCGCCTCGCTGTGGTGGTTTCCTACGGTGTATATTCTGCTGATTCTTGTGGCGCCCTATCTGTTCGACGGGTTGCGTGCCCTGACGAGCCGGCGGCTGGGCGAGCTCTGCATGCTGCTGATCGTGCTATATGGCGTCTTGCCCGTTGTGCCGTATTCGACAATTGGCGGCTTTGTTTCCTCCCTGACGGGTCAGACGGTCGTGATCGCGTGCGTGACGTGTTGGTTTAAGTGGCATTATCGCGGCGGGGCGGATGCGAGGGTTTTGGCGCTGCCCGTTCTTTCGTACGTTGCTGTGTACGTTTGCTACTTTGTGGCTCAAAAGGACGTGCTCCTTTTGAGCGCTTTCGCTTCCAGCGTGTACGGATCGGTGGTGACTAATCCTGCAAGCCTCTTGTCGCTTGCGATCGCACTTCCGGTGTGCTTGTTTGTCTTTAACGCTCAACCTGCGCATTGGCCTGCTGTCAATTACTTGGCCACGTTGTCGTTTGGCGTATACCTTGCTACGGACAGCGGTTATATGCAGGAATTACTTTGGAAGAACGTGCTTGTGTTTTCTCACTGCCACACGGCGTGGGGGCTGCTGTCGGTTGTGCTCGTGGTGACCGGCGTGTATGTTGCCGCGTCCTGCGTCGAGGCAGTTCGACAGGTTCTGTATCGGGTGATGTTCAAGCATCCGGGTAGGGCGTTTGATGTTTTGTGTGACAAGATTGCAGGGGTTTCTTTGCTAAGGTAGGCCATTGTTGGGCCAAGTCCTGTGCGGTGTGTAAATTCGTAATCGCGATTCCCCTACGCTGTCTTCCTCAGCTTCGCCTGCTGCCCGGCGATTCTCACCAGCTTCGGCACGGAGTCTCTCTGTCTCTGAGAACTCCGTTCTTATCGAGGAAGTGAATGAAGAACGCCGCTGCAGAGCGCTTGTTGCCATCCAAGAACGGATGCTCCTTCACTGCGATATAGGCAAGGACTCTGTTGGCAGAAAACACTGTCTAACATTTCTGCCGCGTTCCCCAGTAGGTCAAGTAATTCAATTACAATTATTCGAGTTCAAATTTGTTTGGTTAAAGTTTACTTTTTAGATTTAAGTTAATTTGTTGGGAGTGCATATATGAAAAAAGTTCGTTGCGCAGTCGCTAATTTGGTTACCGCTGTTCTGGTTTCCTCTTCATTCCTTGCTCCCGTTTCGTCGGCCTATGCAGTTGAGTTTTCCTCGCTTTCAAATAATTCAGCCGAGACCTCTAGCTCCTCTTCATTTTCGGATTTCGTTTCCGAGGATACTGAGAAGACCGTCGAAGCCGACCCTTGTGAGGTTACTGAGAAGACCGCCGAAGCCGACTCTTGTAATTCGGAAGTCGAATCGGCCGCTCAGCCGGCTCAATCTTACGATTCCTCCTCTGTCGATGCCTCTTTTCAATACTTGTACATTGCGCAGCCCTCTCTTTCGTTGGGTGCTATGCAAGAGGCGGCGTTCGCAACTGCATCTGACTCCGATGTTTTGACCTCTGCGTCCCTATCATTCGTCAGCGATTCTGGCGAACAGCGCTCCATTGAAGCTTCGGCCTTCGCTGGGAATGCTGCGGGCTTTACATTCGGACAAGATTTGTTGGTAGCGCGGTATTTTTTAACCGGTATTACGTATCAGGTGAAGGATTCGAACGCAATCTATTCAGTGGATCTCTCGTCTGAGGATTACAGCTTTAACGTAGTCAATTCGTCTACTTCTTCTGATTACATTGACAATTCCGATGATTTGTCAGTCTACTATGCCGATGAGAACGGCAATCCTGTCGAGGCTTTCTCTATTGAAGAGGCACTTTCCGGTTCTGAAGGTGATAGTGGCATTGCAGCTTATAGCGCCGATTCCCGTTCAGCTCGTAAAAATGTTCGTGTGATCGCACTTGATGCCGGTCACGGTGGATCCGATCCTGGCGCTCAGGGCAACGGGAAGAGTGAAGCCGACCTTACTTGGAAGATTGTTAGCGCGTGTAAGACCAAGCTTGAGAACTACGGATTTAAGGTCATTCTCGCTCGTGAGCAGTCGGGCAGCTACGGTAGCAGCGACTTCCTTTACCGCGTTCAGCGTTGCGTCAATCAGGGCGCCCAGGCCTATATCAGTTTCCATATCAATTCAGGTTCGTCCGCGGCCCATGGTGCCGAGGTGTATTCGCCTACCGTGAACGGGGCTGACTATACCCAGGTTTCGTACGAACTGGCCCAGAAGGTTCAGAACAATCTTGTTGCTCTCGGACTTACAAACCGTGGTGTCTTTCAGATGCAGGTGGGCGACGAATTCGCTGTTATTCGTTGTGCTCGTGAAGCTGGAATCCCCGGTATTTTGATCGAACACGGATTTATTTCCAATTGGGGCGATGCGAACAAGTACTTTAGTGATGCCGGGTGCAAGCGTCTTGGAGAAGCTGATGCAGACGCCATCATCGCGCAGTTCCCCAAATCATCTTGGCTTGATTATTCGTCTGTTTTCGATGCCGACTACTATCTTAATAAGTATCCAGATGTTAATGAATGGGCAAACGGAAGCAAAGATAGGGCCCTGGATCACTTCGTCAACTACGGCATGTCGGAGGGCCGCCGCGGCTCCGAGGCGTTCGACGTGCAGAGCTACTACAATGAGTACCCCGATCTCCGCGCCGCCTTTGGCACCGACCTCGCCAGCTACTACTCGCACTACCTTATGTACGGCAAGA
>JAXIXR010000009.1:0-55917 GCA_036304905.1 Collinsella sp.
CTACCTGCGGGAACGATAGGCAACCGGACACACATTCTGTCCGAGCGGTTAAAAGCGGGCACGGAATTTAAACGGCTGAAAAAGGGGCATCGACCTGCGCCGATGCCCCTAAAGCAGACACACATTTTGTCCTATAAGCCAAAAAATTTGTGCAACTTTTTGTTGGCGTAGGTGGGGTTTGTGGCGCATGGTGTTTTGGTATGAAAAAAGGCCTTCGGAATTCCGAAGGCCTATGCATTCACGATGGTGGAGACGAGGGGGATCGAACCCCTGACCTCTTGACTGCCAGTCAAGCGCTCTCCCAGCTGAGCTACGCCCCCGTGACTGGAAGATACTATAGGGGAAGTTGGCGCGACGTGCAAGGACTTTTTTGGTCAGACTCTAATTGCCTAATGATATAGGTAAGCGATGGCGGTGCCGGTGTGGACTTGGATCTTGGCCGTACCCCTGACGACGTTGCTGATGCCCGTGTCGGCCAACAGGCCCAGGGGGCTGTGGTCTAGTTCCCACTCTAGGCCGTGTTCGCTTGCCTCGGTGTTGGGGGCAATGGCGATGATGGAGAACGTCTTGCCTTCGGCACCTTCGATGGTCCACGATTCGCCTGCGTGGAGGATGCGGGCGACCGCCCTGTCCTCGGCAATCCAGATAGGGGCATCCTCGTAGCCTGCGAGCAGCCCAAGTACGGAAAGTGCCATATCCGGACGTCCGCCCGAAGCGCAGGTCGCAACCACTTCGGCACCCGACCAACGACGGCGGACGGAATCGAGCGCTAGCGCCAGATCGGTATAGTCCTTGTAGGGGTCATGGCGTTCTACCTCAAAGGCTTCGGCGGCATCGACCAACGCGCGACCCGCATCACTCACCGTGTCGGCATCCCCCACATATACGTCGCAGCCCAGTCCCGCGCCCAGCAGTGCGTCGAGGCCGCGGTCCACGGCGACAACGTGGTCGCACTTCCCTGCTAGCCTACGTAACAGATCCGCGCTCGCCACCACGGGCGAGCCGCAGACAACTAATACCTTGCAAGCCACAGTCCTCGCCTATCCCTCAAACGAAATCACGCGGGCCAGGTTAAGCTCCTCGTAGCTGTCGATAAAGATCTCGCAGTTGTCGCGCACATCGTCGCGCTTCATACGGCCGTGCGGGTCATAGATGCCCACGCGCTTAAAGCCGGCGACCCCAGAGCTCTTTAGGCCAAAGACGGCGTCCTCAAACACCCAAGCGCGCTCAAACTTGTGCCCATAGCGCTCCTCCAGGCGGCGCAGCGCCAGCTCGTATACGTCAGGGAACTGTTTGGAGCGTCCTGCCTCGCCCGTCGTGGTAACAAACTCCATGTAAGCGTCGAGCCCGGCACCAGCGAGCGCGGACTTAACCAGCTCAGCCGGCGTGGATGTAGCCACGCACATGGCAATACCTGCCGCCTTCGCCTTTTCCAAAAATGCCAGGAGACCCTCGCGCGGCGGCACCTTGGAGTACCCATCAATCAAAATCTCGCCCAGCTCGCGATACAGCTCCTCGCCATTCGCGCCAATGCCCCAGGTGTCGTGGTAGGCCTGGCACTCGTCCTCCAGCGACAGGTGCTCAAATTGGGCAAAGTCATCCACGGTCACGTCAATCCCGTGGCGGTGCAATAACTCTGGCTGAGCATAAGCCCAAACGGGTGTGCTATTAACTAACGTGCCGTCGCAATCGAAAATAAAAGCAACCTTGGGAGCGGCGGTATGGGACATAAACGAACCTTTCGATATCAAATGGTAAACATCCTGCTAAAAACGTTTTACCAAACGTCAGCCAAACAATTTTGAAACCCAAATTGGTGAAACTGTCAAGAGTTTTACCACGGCAATTCTGCCAGTGGTATAAACATGTCGCTTACCGATTAAAAGCCCCCGCAAATCCGCTTTCGTCCATAAAACTAACGCACAGGTGTTATCGTAGTTTCTGCCGAAAGTTCCACCGAGCACGCGAGGTGGAACGAATCACAGAAACTTCGCCGTCCCTTCGATTCGTGCAGCCTTGGACCTTTCGCATCTAGTCACCAAGGCAACACGCTGCCGCGTCATGATGGGATCAAACGTGAGCGATTCAAAGCTAAAGCCAACGGCTAAAAAGCCCGCAACCCGCAAACCGGCTCCGCACGCACCGGAGCTCTCCAAGGACGATGTCTATCTGTTTGGCATTGGTATGTGGGAGCGCAGCTGGGAAAAGATGGGCGCGCATCCCGACACGCAGCAGCGCACGCGCGGCTGGCGCTTTTGCGTTTGGGCGCCCGACGTAAAGAGCGTCCACGTCATTGGCGAATTTAACGACTGGGATGAGGAAGCCAACCCGCTGGTGCCCGTGCATACGAGCGCTATCTGGGAAGGCTTTATTCCTGTCGCCGAGCAGGGCCAGCTCTATAAATACCTCATCGAGACCAACGAGGGCGAAAAGCTCTACAAGGCCGATCCGTATGCCTTTAAGGCCGAGTGCCCTCCGGGTACCGCCAGTGTGCTGTGGACCCTCGATGGCTACAAGTGGAACGACGCCGCGTGGCTCAAGCGCCGCGCCGACCACAACCACATGTCGCAGCCGCTCAACATCTACGAGGTGCATATTGGCTCGTGGAAGCGCCACGGCGACGCGCCGCAGGGCGAGCCCGACGAGTACGGCAACTACCCCGGCCCCATGGATCCCTTCCCCGCGCAGCGCGGTGAGTTCTACACCTACGACGATCTGTCGGTTGAGCTCGTGGACTACGTGCGCGACATGGGCTATACGCATATCGAGGTCATGCCGCTTATGGAACATCCCTTCGATGGCTCCTGGGGCTACCAGACGACTGGCTACTACGCCGCCACTTCGCGCTACGGCAACCCGCAGCAGCTCATGCACTTTATCGATGCGTGCCACGAGGCGGGCATCGGCGTGATCATGGACTGGGTGCCCGGCGGTTTTTGCGCCGACTCCCACGGTCTTGCCACCTTTAACGGCCACATGCTGTTTGAGCACGAGATTCACCCCAACTGGGGCACGCATAAGTTCGACTTCGCCCGCGGCGAGGTCCGCTCCTTCCTTGTCTCCAACGTACTGTACTGGCTCGAGAACTTCCACGTGGACGGCATTCGCATGGACGGCGTATCCAGCATGCTGTACCTCAACTTTGGCATCGACGATCCCGGCCAAAAGAAGTTCAACAAGTACGGAACCGAGGAGGACCTGGACGCCAGCGCGTTTATCCGCCAGGTCAACTGCGCCGTTGAGGCGCACTACCCCGACGTGATGATGATGGCCGAGGAGTCCACCGCGTGGCCGCTCGTGACCTACCCGCCGCAGGACGGCGGCCTGGGCTTCCACTACAAGTGGGACATGGGCTGGATGAACGACACCCTGCACTACATGCAGACCGATTTTCCATGGCGCCCCGGCAACCACGGGCTACTCACGTTCTCCATCATGTACGCCTTTACCGAGAACTTTATTTGCCCGCTGAGCCACGACGAGGTCGTGCACGGCAAGTGCTCGCTCATCGGCCGCATGCCGGGTGACTGGTGGCGCCAGTTTGCCGGTCTGCGTACGCTGGCCTTCTACCAGATGACGCACCCCGGTGCCAAGCTCAACTTTATGGGCAACGAGATCGGCCAGTTTATTGAATGGCGCTACTACGAGTCCATCCAGTGGTTCCTGACCGAGGAGTACGAGACCCACCGTCATCATCAGGCTTTTATCAAGGCACTTAACCACCTGTACACCGCCGAGCCCGCCCTGTACGAGCGCGGCTACACCGACGACGGCTTTACCTGGATTGACGCGGATAACTCTAAGCAGTCCATCGTGAGCTTTGTGCGCCAGGGCGAGGACGTCGATGACGACCTGGTGATCCTGATCAACTTTGACCCGGCGAGCTACGAGAGCTTCCGCGTGGGCGTGCCGCGCGAGGGTGACTGGGAGGTCATCTTTGATTCCGATCGTCCCGAGTTTGGCGGCAGCGGCTATGCGGGTGAGGAGCCCTACACCTGCTCGAGCGAGCCCTATCCCTGGAACGGGCAGATGGACTCCATCGAGATTAAGGTGCCCGGTCTGGCAGGCGTGGTGCTTAAACGTCGCGGTCCCAGCAGCTACAAGCCGCCGGTGGTCGAGGAGCCCAAGAAGGCGACGCGCAAGCGTGCGTCTTCGGTGAAGCCCAAGACCGCGGCTGCTAAGAAGGCTCCGGTCAAGGCGAAGGCTGCCAAGTCCGCTGCCAAGGCTTCGGCCAAGTCCAGCACGGCCAAGAAGGCAGCCACCAAAAAGGCTGCTCCCAAGGCCAAGACAGCTGCTATTAAGGCTCCTGCCAAGAAAGCGTAACAAAGCCGTTACCACTGTAACTACCCGCCCCGCCGGGGCGTAGGATACAAGTCATAACCGTTCCGGGAGAAACATCCCCGGGGGAAAGGAACGTATGAATAAGATCTTCGACAACAAACAGGAGTTTACCGAGCTCTATCGCGATGCCGTCATGAGCATCAGTGGCAAGAGCATCGAGGCCGCCAGCGACCTCGACCGCTTTAACGCCCTGGCCAAGCTCGTGGCCGAGAAGGCCCGCACCGTTGCCACCAAGAGCGACGCCCGTGCCACCGCCGAGGGCAGGAAGCGTGTGTACTACTTCTCGATCGAGTTTTTGATCGGCCGCCTGCTCGACAACTATCTGCTCAACTTTGGCGTGCGCGACATGGTCGCAGAGGCGCTCGACGACATGGGCTTTGACCTATCCGTCATCGAGAACCAGGAGCCCGATCCGGCTCTGGGCAACGGTGGCCTGGGCCGTCTGGCCGCATGCTTCCTGGATTCGATGGCAGCCGAGGGCATTGCCGGCTACGGCAACGGCATGCGCTACCGCTACGGCCTGTTTAAGCAGGAGATCGTCAACGGCAGCCAGGTCGAGGCCACCGACGAGTGGCTCACCCACGGCTATCCCTGGGAAGTCCGTCGTCAGGATAAGGCCGTGACCATTAAGTTTGGTGGCCACGTCGAGGGCTTTGAGGAGAATGGCCGCACGTTCTACCGCACGGTGGACACGCAGGATATCCTGGCCGTCCCCTACGACATCCCCGTGGTGGGCTATGCCGGCGAGACCGTCAACAAGCTGCGCGTCTGGGCCGCCGAGCCGGTCGAGGAGCACTTTGACCTGGAGGCCTTCAACCGCGGCGACTACGCCCTGGCCGATGCCGAGCGCGCCGAGGCCGAGGCCATCAGCGCCATCCTCTATCCCAACGACGCCGGCGAGCACGGTCGTCTGCTGCGCCTGAAGCAGGAGTACCTGTTTGTTTCGGCCGGCATCTACAGCCTGCTCGACACCTTTGAGAAGGAGCACGGCGAGAACTGGGAGCTGCTGCCGCAGTTTGTGGCCATCCA
This sequence comes from Collinsella sp., assembly GCA_036304905.1. Classification (GTDB taxonomy): domain Bacteria; phylum Actinomycetota; class Coriobacteriia; order Coriobacteriales; family Coriobacteriaceae; genus Collinsella. The sequence goes on from JAXIXR010000009.1 coordinate 5,371, forward strand.
CACCAACGATACCCACCCCGCCATGTGCGGCCCAGAGCTTATGCGCATCCTCATCGACGAAAAGAAGCTCGAGTGGGACGACGCCTGGAACATCGTGACGCAGGTCGTGAGCTACACCAACCACACCATCCTGCCCGAGGCTCTGGAGAAGTGGCCCATCGGCACGTTCTCCAAGCTCCTCCCCCGCGTGTACCAGATCATCGACGAGATCAGCCGTCGTTGGCACGAGTCGTTCGACACCACGCAGGAGGGCTGGCAGGAGCGTCTGCGCCAGACCGCCATCCTGTGGGACGGCGAGATTCGCATGGCCAACCTGTCTGTGATTTGCAGCCATAGCGTCAACGGCGTAGCCAAGATCCACTCCGACATCATCAAGAACATTGTGCTCAAGGACTTCTATGCCCTGACGCCCGAAAAGTTCAACAACAAGACCAACGGCATCTCGCATCGTCGCTTCTTTGCCGAGGCCAACCCCACCTACGCCAAGCTCGTCACCGAGGCCATTGGCGACGGCTGGCTCAAGGACGCCTTTGAGCTGGAAAAGCTCAAGGAGTTCCAGAACGACACCGAGTTCCTGAAGGCCGTGGGTGCCTCCAAGCGCGCCAACAAGGAACGCCTGGCCGCCTACGTCAAGGCCGAGACCGGTCTGGTCATCGACCCCAACACCGTCTTCGATGTCCAGGTGAAGCGCTTCCACGCCTACAAGCGCCAGCTCATGAACATCATGAAGGTGATGGACATCTACAACCGTCGCATCGCCGATCCCAACTTCCACGTGACGCCGACGACCTTCATCTTTAGCGGCAAGGCTGCCTCGAGCTACACCTTTGCCAAGGAGACCATCCGCCTCATTAACTCCGTTGCCGAGGTCATCAACAACGACCCGCGCGTCAACGAGGTCATGAAGGTCTGCTTTATCCCCAACTTCCGCGTGAGCAACGCCCAGCTCATCTACCCTGCCGCCGAGATCTCGGAGCAGATCTCCACGGCCGGCAAGGAGGCCTCGGGTACGTCCAACATGAAGCTCATGATGAACGGCGCCATTACGCTGGGCACCCTCGACGGCGCCAACATCGAGATCGCCGACCTGGCCGGTCGCGAGAACGAGGCCATCTTTGGCCTGACCGCCCCCGAGGTCGAGCAGCTCTGGGCATCCAACAGCTACTTTGCGTGGGATACCCTCAACGGCGACCGCGAGCGTCTGGGCCGCGTGATGGACGAGCTTAAGGACAACACCTTTGCGGGTCTTTCGGGCAACTTCGAGAGCATCTACAACGAGCTCATGAACAACAACGACCCCGACCTGGTTATGGCCGACTTCCGCAGCTATGTGGATGCATGGGAAAAGCTTACCGGCAGCTACGGCGACCAGGAGACCTGGAACCGCAAGGCGCTGCTCAACACCGCCTCCTCCGGCTGGTTCTCAAGCGACCGCACCATTCGCGAGTACCGCGACGAGATCTGGCACGCGTAAAGGCGCGCGAGCTCCCTATGCCAGCACGGCATTACTCGACGGGCGCAACCACGCGCCGTGCCCGCCGCTAATGGGTTTAAGAACATCGATGACAGAAGGAGAAATCGATGAGTAAGAAAGAATGCATCGCGATGCTCCTCGCAGGAGGACAGGGCAGCCGATTGGGGGCACTCACCCAAAAGATCGCCAAGCCGGCGGTTAGCTTTGGTGGTAAGTTCCGCATTATCGACTTTTCGCTCTCCAACTGCTCCAACTCGGGCATCGACACGGTGGGCGTTCTGACGCAGTACCGCCCCTACCTGCTGCATGCGTATGTGGGCTCCGGCGAGGCTTGGGATCTGGACAGCCGTGACGGCGGCGTGTCGATCCTGCCGCCGTACGAGACGCAGACCGGCGGCGCCTGGTATGCGGGCACGGCCGACGCCATTACGCAGAACCTCGACTACATCAAGGCCAACGACCCCAAGTACGTCCTGATTCTTTCTGGCGATCACCTGTATCGCATGGACTACCGCAAGATGCTCAAGACGCACATTGAGAACAACGCCGACCTCACGGTGAGCGTCATGCCCGTGCCGTGGGAGGAGGCCAGCCGCTTTGGCATCCTGACCACCGACCCCGAGGACGGCCGCATCACCAAGTTCACCGAGAAGCCCGATAAGCCCGATTCGAATCTCGCGTCCATGGGCATCTACATCTTCTCGGCCGACGTGCTGATCGAGGCGCTCGAGGATGACGCTCTGGACCAGCGCTCGAGCCACGACTTTGGCAAGGACATCATCCCCAAGCTGCTCGGCGAGGGCAAGCGCCTGTACAGCTACGAGTTCCACGGCTTTTGGAAGGACGTCGGCACCATCGCCAGCTTCCACGAGACCTCGATGGACCTGCTGGGCAACAACCCCGAGTTCGATCTGTTTGACAAGCACTTCCCCATCATGTCCAACATCACCACGCGTCCGCCGCACTACATTGGCCCGGATGGTCGCCTGGACGACTGCCTGGTCTCCAACGGCTGCAAGATCTACGGTACCGCTCGCCACTCGATCCTTTCGACCGATGTCATCATCGAGGAGCGCGCCGTGGTCGAGGACTCCGTGCTGCTGCCGGGTGCGCACGTTAAGAGCGGCGCGCACATCTGCCGTGCAATTTTGGGCGAGAACTCCACGGTCGAAGAGGGCGTGAAGCTCGGCTCTGTCGATACCACCAAGGATACGGCCGTCGTTGGAAATGACGTCGTTATCGGGAAGGAGGAATGATCCGATGATCAATCGCAAGGCCATCGGTTATATCACCGCTAACTACTCTTCGACCTACGGCAGCGTTCTGCTCAAGGACCGCCCCATCGCATCAGTTCCGTTTTTGGGCCGCTACCGTCTGATCGACTTCCCGCTGTCCAACATGATGAATGCCGGCATCAAGACCGTCGGTGTCGTCATGCCGGGCAACTACCGCTCGCTGATCGACCATGTGGGCTCGGGCAAGGACTGGGGCCTGGACCGCAAAAAGGGCGGCCTGTTCATGGTGCCCGGCAACGCGTATGGCACCACCAAGGGCGGCATGCGCTTCCTGCTGCGTGACATCATCTCCAACAAGACGCTGTTCCAGCGCTCGGACAAGCCCTATGTCGTGATGATGGGCACCAACATCATCTTTAACATGGACCTCAACACCATCATCGATGCGCACGAGAACTCCGGCGCCCAGATGACCGTGGTGTACTGCAAGGCCACGCGCAACGTCGATGACGAGACCAAGCTGCAGATCAACGAGAACGGCCGCCTGACGGGCGTGAGCGCCGGCGTCGTGTACGGCGACAACGCCTCTATGGACTGCTGCATCGTCAACCGCGAGACGCTGCTCGAGATCATCGACCACTACCAGGCCGCCGACTATCTGGACCTGCTCGAGGCACTACAGGGCGACTTTGGCAACATCGACGTGTGCAGCTACGAGTACAAGGGCGAGGTCGTGGGCGTGTTTAGCGAGAAGTCGCTGTATCGTCGCAGCATGGACCTGCTCGACCAGACCGTGGCCGACCATCTCTTTGACCCCGAGCGCCCGATTCTGACCAAGGCTCACGACGTGCCGCCTTCGCGCTATGCGACCGGCAGCCACGCCTGTAACTCGATCATCTCGGCCGGCTGCATCATCAAGGGCACCGTGCGCAACTCGATCCTGTCGCGCGGCGTTGTGGTTGAGGAAGGCGCCTCGGTGACCAATTCGATCATCAACCAGAGCTGCGTCATCAAGAGCGGCGCCCGCGTTGAGAATGCAATCCTGGACAAGAACAACGTGGTTCCCACCAACACCGAGCTTCGCGGCACGCCCGAGAACATCCTGGTGCTGGGAAAGGCCCCGTTAACTTCTGATATCACCAACGCGAGCTAGCTTTGGCACCGCAACATCGCTCGTAACACGTAGAATAGCCGCCCGGTTAGCGCCAGGCGGCTATTCTCGAATTGCAACATGGGAGACAATATGGCTGATTCCAGCAAAAAGATGCAGATCGTGTTTGCCTCGGCCGAGTGCGCGCCGTTTGTGAAGACCGGTGGCCTGGGCGACGTGGCGGGCTCGCTGCCTGCGGCGCTTGTGCGCGCCGGCGCCGAAGTCATCGTGATGGTGCCCAAGTACGCCACCATCAAGGACGAGTACAAGGCGCAGATGGAGCACTTCTCCGACTTTTACGTGAGCCTGGGCTGGCGCAATGAGTACTGCGGACTCGAGAAGCTCGAGCACGACGGCGTCACCTATATGTTCATCGACAACGAGCGCTACTTTGCGCGCGACTATCCGTACGGCTTCTTTGACGACGGCGAGCGCTTTGCGTTCTTCTCCAAGGCCATCACCGAGAGCCTGCAGCACCTGCCCGAGGGCTTTGAGTGCGACATCCTGCACTGCAACGACTGGCAGACAGCGCTGGCGCCTGTGTTCTTGCGCGAGTTCTACCAGGGCTTACCGCTGTATGACCGCGTAAAGACCGTGTTCTCGATCCACAACGTGGCGTTCCAGGGCCAGTTTAGCGACACCGTGATGGAGGACATCCTGGGTGTGGCGCATATTCCGGCGGCCGCCTCGCAGCTGCGTTGCGACGCCTGCAGCATCAACTACATGCTGGGCGCCCTGCGCTATGCCGATGCCATCACTACGGTGAGCCCCACCTATGCCAACGAGATCCAGACGCCCGAGTTTGGCGAGGGCCTGGACGGCGTTCTGCGCGAGCGTTCGTACGCGCTGCAGGGCATTTTAAATGGCATCGACGTCGCGGGCTTTGACCCGGCGACCGACAAGCGCATTGCCGCCAACTACACCGTCGAGGACCGTTCCGGCAAGGCCGTGTGCAAGGCCAAGCTACAGGAAGAGCTGGGGCTCGAGGTTCGCGACGACCGTCCGCTTATGGTGATGGTCACGCGCCTGACGCGCCAGAAGGGCATGGACCTGGTCATGTACGCGCTCGACCGCATCCTGTCCGGCGGCGTTCAGGTGGCCGTGCTGGGCACCGGCGACCGCGACTACGAGGACGGTCTGCGCTACTTCCAGGACAAGTACCCCGGCACCATGGCCGCACGCATCGAGTTTGACCCCGCGCTGTCGCAGCGCATGTACGCTGCCGCCGATATGTTCCTGATGCCTTCGAAGTTTGAGCCCTGCGGCCTGTCGCAGATCATCGCCATGCGCTACGGCACCCTGCCCATCGTGCGCGAGACCGGTGGCCTGAAGGACACCGTGCAGCCGTACAACGAGTTTACCGGCGAGGGCACGGGCTTCTCGTTTACCAACTTTAACGGCGATGAGATGGGCGACGCCGTGTTCCGTGCGGCACGCCTGTTCTGGGACAACCGCGATGCCTGGAACAAGCTGGTTACGCAGGCCATGAGCCAGGACTTTAGCTGGACGCGCTCGGCCGACAAGTATCTGGACCTGTACTTCTTTATGCACCCGGAGATTGAGCGCGCGGCAGCTGTTGTCGACGAGCCTGAGGCTGTTGAGGAGCCCAAGGCCGAGGAGAAACCGGTTGAGGCTGAGCCCGTTAAGGCCGATCCTAAGGTGAAGGCCGAGGCTGCTCCCGAGCCAGAGCCCGAGGTGAAGCCTGCTGCAAAGCCTGCGGCAAAGAAGACCACGACTCGTAAGACGACCACTAAGAAGGTTACGACGACCAAGTCTGCCGCGACTAAAACAACGGCTGCCAAGGCAACGACCACGCGCAAGCGCACGACCGCCGCTGCCAAGAAGGCCGCCGAAGCCGAGGCTGCTCCCGAGGTAAAGGCCGAGGTCGCTAAGGCCAAGCCGGCCACCAAGGCTCCGGCAAAGACTGCTGCCAAGAAGACAACGGCAGCCAAGAAGACCACGGCAACGAAGTTGACGACCACGAAGGCCGCCACGACCAAGTCAGCCGCAAAGCCGGCAGCCAAGGTCGAGGAGACGCCTGCAGAGTCCAAGGCGGAGGTAACCGTCGAGACCAAGCCCGCCGCCAAGACCACCACGCGAAAGCGCACGACGACGGCCAAGAAGACCACGGCAAAGACCACGACTCCCAAGGCAGAGACTAAGCCAGCTGCTGCCAAAGAGGAGCCCAAGGCCGAGGTAAAGACTAAGCCGGCGCCGAAGGCCGCTGAGGTCAAGGCCGCACCGAAGGCAGAGACTAAGCCCGAGCCTGCCAAGGAGACCCCGGTCTCCCCCGCCGTCGCAACGAAAAAGGCGCCGTCGAAGAAAACATCCGTCCGCAAGGCAACGGCCACCCGCAAGCGCCGCTAGCCCACAGACGATTCAAAACCTCATCAAACCCTAAATAAGGGGCGCTCCAACCGGGCGCCCCTTCTCTGTAGGTAGTTGGTAAAACGATTTTCTAGGACAACCGTTCGCCGATGGTAAACGGATGTTGTTTATACAGCCTGTGTACAACAGATATACTTACATCCTGTGCGTAAAGCCCATGGCCCGCAGGCCGTGATTCTATTGAACTGGACCGTATTATGAGATTGATTCACAACAGCCGTCTGCCGCAGTTTCGTACTCCGTTTGGCGCTGTGACCACTGGAACTTCCGTTTCGCTATCGGTGATTTTGGAGGATGCCGACCCCAACCAGGCAACGCTTACCCTGCGTACTTGGGTCGATGAAATCGGTGAGTCTCTGTATCCCATGACGCACGAGGGCGACGGCATATTTACCGTAGAGCTTGAGTGCACCGAGCCCTGTCTTATTTGGTACAGCTTTATCTGCAACATCGAGGGCCAGCCCGAGGTCCGCTTGGGTGCACCGCAGGGTCGCACCGGTGGCGAGGGTGTGACCTACGATTACGCCGAGGTCCCGTCGTTCCAGATTACCGTCTACAAGCATCGCGAGAACCGTCCCACCTGGTACGAGCGGGGCATGGTCTACCAGATCTTCCCCGACCGCTATGCCCGCGACGAAAACTGGCGCGAGCGAACGCTGGCCGAAGTTGAAAAACCGCGCAACGGAATCCAGCGCCGCATGGTCGAGGACTGGAACGAACCCCCCGAGTACGAGCGTGCCGAAGACGGCTCCATCAAGACCTGGGATTTTTACGGCGGCTCGCTCAAGGGTATCCAGAATGACCTGCCTCGCATCGCCGAACTGGGCTTTACAGCCATCTACCTCAACCCCATTTTTGAAGCCGCGAGCAACCACCGCTACGACACGGCCGACTACACCAAGATCGACCCGATTCTGGGCACCGAGCAGGACTTTACCGAGCTGTGTCAGGCAGCCGAGAAGCTCGGAATTTCCATCATCCTGGACGGCGTCTTCAACCACACGGGCGACGATTCGATCTACTTCAACCGCTACGGCAACTACCCCGGCGTGGGCGCGTGGCAGAGCGAGGATTCGCCTTGGCGCGATGCGTTTTATTTCCACGAGGACGGCTCGTACGACTGCTGGTGGGGCGTGGGCAATATGCCCGCCATCAATGAGAGCTCCGAGCTGGTCCGTGAGCGGCTCCTGGGCAAGGACGGCGTGATCCGTAAATGGCTACGTGCCGGCGCTCATGGCTGGCGCCTAGACGTGGCCGACGAGCTTTCCGACGATTTCCTGGCCGAAATCAAAAAGGCCGTGCTCGCCGAGAAGCCCGACGCGCTGCTGCTCGGCGAGGTCTGGGAAGACGCCTCCAACAAGATCAGCTATGGACACCTGCGTCGCTATCTGCAGGGCTCTGAACTCGACTCCGCCATGGACTACCCCTTCCGCGACATGGTCATCGGCTTTTTGATGGGCTACAAGAACGCCTACCAGGCAGCCGAGGATATCGAAACCCTGCGCGAGAACTACCCGCGCGAGGCTCTGTCCTGCGCACTCAACCTGCTGTCGAGCCACGACCGTCCTCGCATCATCTCGGTGCTCGGCGGCGGCCCCGACGAGTCGCAGCTGCCCGAGAGCGAGCGCAGCAAGTGGCGCCTGGACGAGAACTCGATGGGCCTGGCCAAGAGCCGTTTTTGGCTCGCGACGCTCATGCAGATGACGTTCCCGGGCGTACCCTCAATCTATTACGGCGATGAGTACGGCTTGGAGGGCCTCACCGATCCGGGCAACCGCCGTACCCTGCCGACCAAGGACCAACTCCACGACTTCGACACGCTGGCCATCGTTAAGAACGCGTCTGCCGTGCGCCGCGCGCTGCCCTTTATGGTCGATGGCGAGATCAAGGCCTTTGCGCTCAACGACGATGTCTTGGCTTACACCCGAACGGGCAAAGACGGCGAGGCCGCGACGGTTATCATCAACCGCAGCCTGCGCAATTCGCACCGCGTGACGATTCCGTCGCTCGGCGAATGCGCGAGCGACGTGATCAGCGGTCACGAGTGCGAGATCCACAACGGTACCGTCACGCTCGACCTGTACCCGCTGGGCTCTTCGATCATCTATCACCATGCCGAGAAGCGCCTGCAGGAGCCGCTCGATCATGGCGCGGGCGTTGTGTGCCACATCACCTCGGTGCCGACCGATGACGGTAAGCCCGGCACAATCGGTGCGCCCACGCGTCGCTTTATCGACCATCTGGCCGCCATGGGCATGCGCTACTGGCAGGTCTTGCCCGTCAATCCCACAGACTTCTTCCGCTCCCCTTACGCTGGGCCTTCGGCCTTTGCGGGCAATATTGACCTGCTGCCCGAGAGTCACGAGGAGCTGGCCGCCGACTTTGCTGCATGGAAGGCTCACGGCGGCGAGGATGCCGACCCGCTGTACACGGCGTTTAAACATCGCAACGCCGACTGGCTCGAGAAGTACTGCGTCTACATGGCCGTTAAGAAGTACTTTGAGGGCGAGTCGCGCCACGATTGGCCGGCAGATGTCGCGCGCTACAACGAGTATCTGATCGATGACAAGCGCTTCCACGACGAGGCCGAGCTGCAGGCGTACATGCAGTATCGCTTTGACCTTGCCTGGTGCGAGCTCATGAACTATGCGCACAAGAAGGGCATCGAGGTCATCGGCGATATCCCGATGTATGTCTCGGACGATTCGGCCGACGCGTGGAGCGAGCCCGAGAACTTCTGGCTGTCCGATACCGGCAAGGCAATCGAGATCTCCGGTGCGCCGCCCGACAACTTTGCGCCCGAGGGCCAGGTGTGGGGCAACCCGACGTTCCGCTGGGACCACATGAAGCAGAACGGCTATAGCTGGTGGATGGATCGCCTGCGCCGCGCGTTTTCGCTCTATGATCGCGTACGCCTGGATCACTTCCTGGGCTTCCACAGCTACTTCAGTATCCCCGCAGGCGAGGCTTGCGCCGAAGGTCGTTGGCTGGCGGGACCGGGCAAGGACCTATTCCAGACCGCCTATGACGAGCTGGGTCCGCTCAACTTTATCGCCGAGGACCTGGGCTATTTGACGCCCGGTGTTCGCGCCATGGCTTCGACCTGCGGTTTCCCCGGCATGGACGTGCTGGAGTTTAGCGATTACGACGTCCGTTGCGGCGTGCATCCCACGCCTGGCAAGATTCTCTACACCTCGACGCACGATACGTCGACGCTGGCCGGCTGGTGTACGCGTTCCTTTGCCGGCGGCGACGAGCCGAGCGGTGTTGAGGTGGCAGCCAAGCTGATGAGCGACGCGCTGACAAGCGACGCTCCCCTGGTGATGATGCCGCTGCAGGACGTGCTGGGGCTTGGCGACGACACGCGCATGAACGTACCGGGCGTGGCCACGGGCAACTGGACCTGGCAGGCCGATGAGGGAGATGTTGAGGCGGCTGAGGATAAAACTGCACAGCTCCTGCGCAACACCCATAGATTCTGGGGCGAAGCGTGATAAAACCCCCGATATAGGGTACAGTTACAGACGTTTGAATTTTTGCGGGCAGAGTAATCTGCCCGCTTTGTGCTGAAAAGGAAGTATTATGGCGCGCTACGATTACAAGTGCTCGAGCTGCGGCAACGTGTTTGAGGTTGAGCATCCCATGTCCGAGACTCCCGAGGTCGTGTGCCCCAGCTGCGGTGCCCCGGCGGCCAAGACGTTCTCGGCCAGCGGCATTAAATTTGAGGGCAGCGGTTTCTACAACACCGACCAGCGAAGCGGCGGCTCCAGCACCAGCGCCACCAGCGGCTGCTGCGCCAACTGCCCGCATAGCCACTAGAAACCAATCAGCCCCGCGATCAACATCGATCGCGGGGCTGATTCTTTAGCTACCCAGGCATCTCTATGAGTTGCGGTGAAATAAGGTCTGTTTGGCGGGTAGAAGCCGATATTCAATCCCTATTTCACCGCAACTTAGTAGCTACTTGTGGACCAGGCGGGCGCAGAAGTGGCCGTCGTAGGAGTCGGCGTTTATAGGGACGCTCTGGATGAAGCCTCGATCGTTCTGGCGCACGGCGACAAGCTTCTTGGCCTGCGCGAAATCGGGAAGCTGCAGAATCTGAGATTCGGAGAGCGGTGCCACGGTAAAGCCGGCGCCCTCGGGAGAGGCCAGGAAAGCATCCACGACCTGCGTGTTCTCTTCATCAAAAACCGAGCAGGTGGCATAGATAAGCTCACCGCCGGCAGCCACGCGCACGGCTGCTTCCTTGAGCATCGTCAGCTGCAGACGGGGCAGCTCAGTCGTAACGTCCTTCTCGGTCAGACGCCACGGAATCTCGGGATGACGGCGCATAGTGCCAGTGCCCGAGCACGGGGCATCGATAAACACCGTGTCGAACAGGGCGGGCTCGCCAAGCATCGCGTCAAAGGACGTGAGCACCTCATTGAGCTCGCAGGCATCGCCCGACACCGTACGAACACCCGTTATACCCGCCTTATGCAGGCGCGCGAGATTCTGATCGCACTTGCGATCGTGCAGATCGAGCGCGGTATGCTGACGCTCATACCCGGCACGCTTGGCCTGGCACATCATCACATAGGTCTTGGTGCCGCGACCGGCTCCAATCTCCAGGCAACGCCCGGGACGTGTCGCGGCAGTAGCGATAAGCTGGGCGTTGAGGTCCGAGGCAACGGCAGCAGCGCGCTCAAACACGCCGGACGCAACCGTAACCTGCGCATCGACCGGAGCATGGCAGCCCGGGAAGACAGGCGCAACGAGCCGGGAGATAAACGGATCAGGCTTGATCGCAAACGCATTCTCGTGCAGTGCAAGCGGCGCAGGCGCCAGATTGCCGGCAAAGTTGAGCGCGCCCTCGGGCGTATCGAACGAGGCCATAATACGAGCGCACAGCCAACGAGGAAGACCCATCAAACGCGAAAGACGAACCAAACGGCGCTCGGACTCATCCACGTCAGATGCCGTGGCAAAATCCTCCACGTTGTCCGCAACCTTGTGCAGCACCGCGTTAGCCAGCCCCGCGGCAGACTTAGCACCGCTGCGCACCAGCTCAACACCCTGGCTCACGGCAACGCGGCCCGGCGTATGCAGATAGAGCATCTCGAAGGCCGAGATGCGAAGCGCCATGCGAACGCGCGGCGCGACCTTTTTGGGCTTATCCAAAAACTGATCGAGCAACTCATCCAAAATGCCCTGCGTGGCGGCAACACCGAGCGCCAAACGAGCGGCAAAAGCGGAATCGCGCTGGTCAATGGCCTTGGCGGAAGCACGGGAAGACAACACGTCGCGTGCGTACATACCGCGGCGATCGGCTTCCATCAACACATCGAGCGCAAGCTTGCGCGCGGGAGACAACTTGCTCATGACAAAACACCCCAGATAAGATCGGCGCCCTGCAGGCCAGCAGCCCAAGCAGAAGCGGCCATAGCACGCTTGCCATCGGGCTTAACCTCGAGCAGTTCAACCGCACCATCGGAAAGGCCCAGGTAGACACGCTTGTTCTTAACGTCAACGGCACCCTCGCCAAGCGACACATCAGCCGGTGCAGCATCGAGCACGCGCACGGTCTTGCCGGCAATCACGCAGCGAGCAGGGGCGGTATCGGACGAAGCCAGCACATGACGCACGCAATCAAGCGCCGACATCTGCGGATCCAGACGCATCTCCTGTTTGGAAATCTTAGCAGCATGAGTGACGAGCGACTCATCCTGCTCAGTCCAAACAGCAGAATCGTCGGCAAGCGAAGGAAGCGTATCGGCCAGCAACTTGCCACCAAGCTCGCCAAGCTCCATCGTGAGCGCCTCGGCATGCTTGCCGGCAACCGAAGTGGACGCCTGAGCGCAATAAGCACCGGTATCCACGCCATGCCCAATGCGCATAATGGAAACACCGGCAACCTCGTCACCAGCAAGAATGGCACGCTGAATGGGGGCAGCGCCACGCCAACGAGGCAGCAAGGACGCATGGACATTCACAATGCCAAGTGGCGCCATATGCAGCACCTCATCAGGCAAAATGCAGCCGTAAGCAGCCACGCAGAAAATATCAGCCTGCGCAACCTTGAGCGCCTCGACAACCTCCGGCGTCATGCGATTAGCCTCAATAACCGGCAGCCCCAGCTCAAGCGCCTTGGCCTTAACAGGAGAAGGCTCAAGCTTCTTACCACGCCCACGAACAGCATCGGGACGAGTAATGACAAGCGCAATCTCGTTCCCAGCCTCAACAAGCGAAGTCAGCGAAGGCACTGCAAAATCGGGCGTACCCATAAACACAATACGCATAAAGAACGTCTCCCCTCATCCAAAGCCGAGACGGCTAAAAATAACAGCGGAAAGCCAAGTACCCAGCCCATCCGCAATAACAATTCAACAAGAACAAATATACCCAAAACCAAAGAAAGAGCCGCAATAAAAGCAGCTCTTCCAACAAAGCAATTATCAGCGAAGACGCCCCTCCCTGGCCCAACGGCACCCGGGCGAAAAGGAGCACGAAAACGCAGTCCCCTTCCGCCGCAGGGCTTAGGTTATTGCTCCACGCGCAGTTCCGCACGAGCCGAAGAGCACTTAATGTGCTCTTCGTGCGAGCAGGACTGTTTGAGCATGGAGCAAAACCTAAGCCCTGCGGCGGAAGGGGACGGACGACCTTACTCCGTCTCGCCCGGTCGAGCGCCGCGGGCCAGGGCGTCCTGGTACTCCTTGACGGCCTTGATCCGCTGCATAGGCTTCAGTCGCTCGAACATGGTATTGCCGTGCAGGTGATCGATCTCGTGCTGCAGGCACACGCAAAACAGATCGCCCGTGGCCTCGTAGCGAATCAGGTTGGCATCCAAGTCGTACGCCTCGACGACGACATGGTCGGGACGCTCGATCTCGCAGCTAATACCAGGAATGGAAAGGCAGCCCTCGCTAAACGGCACCAGATGGTCGCTCTGCTCCACGATCACGGGATTGATGAGCACGTACGGATCGTAGTCGCTCTTGTCGCTGTAGTCGCAGTCGATGGTGACGAGCTGAATGAGCTCGCCGATCTGCGGGGCAGCCAGGCCGCAGCCGCCGTTCTCGAACATCATCTTCTTCATCTTCTCGGCAAGTGCCTCGATCGCCGGGGTGATCTCCTCGATGACGGCGCACTCCTGGCGCAGACGAGGGTCGGGCGACAGTACGATTCCGTTGGCTTCCATGGCCATCCTTTCGAGTTGTTACATCAAATCATAGGCGTCGACGTCAACACTCACGCTCACGCCGCGCACAGAGCCCACCTCTTTGAGGCAGGCGTCGATATCATCAGAGACATGGTACCCCACGGGCGACTTCACAAGCAGATGGAAGCGGTAACGGTCCTTGGCTCTCTCGATTACACACGAAGCCGGGCCCAGCACCTGCGGCACCGTACTCCCCGCCCGCAAAAAGTCGGGCTCGGCAGCATGCCAGCGGCGCTTGAGGAGTTTCGCGATGCGACCGATGTAGTCTTGCGCTTCGTCTCGGTTCGCCGACCACACCAAGATGTTGACCAGGCGAACAAACGGCGGGTACAGCGCGTCGCGGCGCTGGTCCAGGTCGTAGTCGGTAAAGATCGAACGGTCATGCTCAGCGACGGCGCGAATGACCGGATCCTCGGGCAGGTAGGTCTGGATGATTACCTCGCCGGGACGATCGCCGCGTCCGGCACGGCCCGCGACCTGCTCCAGCAAATCGTAGGCGCGCTCCCCTGCGCGGAAGTCCGGCAGCTTGAGGGCAAAATCGGCATTGACCACGCCCACGAGCGTGACCTCGGGAAAGTCGAGACCCTTTGCGATCATTTGGGTGCCCAGCAACACCGCACAATCTGCGGCATCGAACTGCTCGAGCAGCTTTTTGTGTGCATCCTTGCCGCGCGTGGAATCGGCATCCATGCGAATAATGGCGACGTCCTCGGGAAGCAACTGGTGCAGTGCGTCCTCGATCTGCTGCGTGCCCAGACCCATTTTTGCCAGGTAACGGCTGCCGCACTTGGGGCAGCGACTCGTGAGCGCAGGATACGGCTGCACGCGCCAAGACGAACCGCATGTGTGGCACTGCAGCGTATGGGTGCGTTCGTGGTACGTAAGCGCGGTGGAGCAGTGGTTGCAGGTGGGGACGCAGCCGCACTCGCGGCACATCAGGAACGGCGCAAAGCCGCGGCGGTTATGTAGCAGCACAGCCTTCTCGCGCCGCTCAACAACGCGCTCCAGACCTTCCATGAGCGGTTTTGAGAACATTGAGCGGCTACCGTGCGAGAACTCGCGACGCAGGTCGGCAATGCGAACCGTAGGCAGAACAGCATGTCCCGGGCGCTCGGGCATCTCAACGCGCGTCCATGTGGCACCGTTATACATGCCACGGCGGCAACGATCGAGGGCCTCAGCTGAAGGCGTGGCGGAGCCCAACACGAGCGGGCAGCGGTAGCGTCGCGCCATCTCGGCCGCCACCTCGCGCGCGTGGTAGCGCGGACTGGAGCCCTGCTTGTAACTGGTCTCGTGCTCCTCGTCGATGATGATGAGGCCCGGGTCGTCAAGCGGGCAAAAGAGCGCCGAGCGGGCGCCGACGACCACGCGGGCCGCACCGCTGGCGACCATATCCCACTGGTCCAGGCGCTCGCCGGCCGAAAGACGCGAATGGAACACGGCGACCGTCTCGCCAAAGCGCGAGCGAAAGCGGCCGACGGTCTGGGCCGTCAGAGAGATCTCGGGCACCAGCACGCAGGCCGAGCGGCCGGCCGCGAGCACGCGCTCGATAGCAGAGAGGTAAACCTCGGTTTTGCCGGAGCCCGTAACACCGTCCACGAGCACCACGTCGCCGTGGGCGTCAAGGCGGGCGCGCTCAATCTGCGCGAGCGCCTGCTTCTGGCCGTTCGTGAGCGCGACCGGAGCCTTACCGCTTGCCGAGGACAGCGTGGTCTGCTCGCTGCAACCGCGCCAGGCGCGGCGCTCCTCCACCACCACGACGCCGCGTTTTTCGAGTGCCTTGATGGTCGCCGACATACTGTTGTAGAGCAGGTTGAGGTCACGCGTCGTGACCGGGCCGCACTGGAGCGCCTCGATGAGCTGACGCTGGCGGACCGCGGTCTTGGGCGGCGTATAGTCGAAGCCCTCGGGCGTGAGCATGACCCAGCGGTTTTGGATGGGTTTGACGGCGGGGCGCTCAACGGCCCACACGCCGTCGTCACCTTTGACCACGCGCGGGCTTCCACCCGGGGGCAAGAACAAACGCAGGCACTCGGAAAGCGTTGCGACGTACTCGCGGCTCATCCAGCGTGCGATACGGGCAGCCTCGGCGGTAAAGAGCGGTTTGCTGAGGATAGCCTCGATGGCTTTAATGCGGGCTGGGTCGAGGG
Organism: Collinsella sp.; assembly: GCA_036304905.1. Classification (GTDB taxonomy): domain Bacteria; phylum Actinomycetota; class Coriobacteriia; order Coriobacteriales; family Coriobacteriaceae; genus Collinsella. Next base: position 20,966 of record JAXIXR010000009.1, read on the forward strand.
CGTTGATGCCTTGCAGGTCACCCAGCTCAGGCGCAATGTCGACGATATAGCCCGCGGCGGCACGGTTACCAAAGTGGACCAGGACCGTGGATCCGATTTGCGCCTCGTTGGCAATGGACCGGGGAATGCCATAAGCAAACGGCTCGGACAGCGCACGGGTGGGAATGTCGAGGACTACGCTCGCATAGGCGGCGACGGGTTCAGGCGCGAACTCAGGCTTGGCCGGAGTCTCCTCCGGTTCCGGTGAACCAAACAGCGACAGTTGCTCGGCCATAGTCCCAGCACCTCCTAACCCATACGTCTACAGAAACAAGAGCCCCGCTCTGAGTGAACGGGGCTCGGATACATACGTTTGCGCAGCGATTACAGCGCCATCGTGCGGGCGCGGTCAATGCGCGCCAGGCAGTCGTCACGACCGACGAGCGCCATGGTCTCGCCCAGCGGAGGGCTCACCATGTTGCCGCAGACGGCGACGCGCACGGCCTGGAACACCACGCGCTTCTTGAGGTCCATCTGCTCGGGGAGCGGCTCAAGCGCGGCGTCGATGTTGGCGGCCGTCCACTCGGTAACACCCTCAAGCGCGGCCTTGGCGGCATCCAGAATGGCACCCATGCCCTCCTTGGCCAGGCCCTTGTTAACGGACTTCTCGTCATACTCGAGCGTCTCGGCCGTAGCGAAGATGGGAGCGGCGACGGTCACGGCGTCGGCCGGCATCTTGGTGCGCGGCTTGACAATGGCGGCAAGCGCGTCGATCCAATCCTCGCCGTACTCGACATTACCCTCGATGAGACCCGCCTCGTGCAGCTCTGGGACCATGATCTCGTCGGCAAACTGAGCATCGGACATGCCATTGATGTACTCGGCGTTGACCCAGTCGAGCTTCTTGGGGTCGAAGGTCGCCGGGTTCTTGGAGATGCGGTCGAGTGAGAACTTACTGGCCAGGATATCGCGCGGGATAATCGTGGTCTCGCCATCGAGCGACCAGCCGAGCAGCGCCAGGTAGTTGACGAAGGCGTCGGACAGGTAGCCGGCGTCGCGGTACTCCTCCACCGAGGTGGCGCCGTGGCGCTTGGAGAGCTTCTTGCCGTCGGCACCCAGGATCATGGAGATGTGGGCGAACGTGGGCACGGGAGCGCCGAGGGCCTCATAGACCATGACCTGGCGCGGGGTGTTGGACAGGTGGTCGTCGCCGCGGATGACGTGGGTGATCTTCATCATGGCGTCGTCCACGACGGTCGCGAAGTTGTACGTGGGCGTGCCATCGGAGCGGAAGATAACAAAGTCGTCGAGCTCCTTGGCGTCGAAGGTCACCTCGCCGTGGACGGCGTCGTGGATGACGACGTCGCCGCGGTCCTCGGGCACCTTGATGCGCAGGACGTAGGACTCGCCGGCCTCGATGCGACGGCGGGCCTCCTCGGGATCAAGATCGCGGCAACGGCGCTGATAGCCCTGGAAGGGGTCCTTGCGCTCCTGCGCGGCCTTGCGGTCGGCGTCGAGCTGCTCCTTGGTGCAGAAGCAGGGATAGGCCTTGCCCTCGTCCCAAAGCTTCTGGGCGGCCTGCTTGTACAGGTCCAGGCGCTCGGTCTGGGCGTAGGGGCCAAAGTCGCCGCCCACCTCGGGACCCTCGTCCCAGTCCAGGCCCAGCCAACGCATGGCGCGCAGGATGATCTGCGTGTTCTCGTCGGTGGAGCGGGTGGGGTCGGTGTCGTCGATGCGCAGGATGAACGTGCCGCCGTTTGCACGGGCGAAAGCCCAGTTATAGATAGCGGTGCGGGCGCCGCCGATGTGCAGCTTGCCCGTCGGTGAGGGTGCAAAGCGGACGCGAACGTCTGATGCCATGGATATCTCCTCGATTGCAGGATGGATGTCTAACCGCATCAGTATAAAGCATCAGAGCAACCTCCGCACAAAGGGCACCGACCTACTCATTGGGGACAGACTTAAATGACCAGTCGTTGGAGACGTTCTTAGTTTAAGGCTGGTCATTTATGTCTGTCCCCAATGAGTAGGTGCGGAAAGGGTGTGAATGTTTGATTTACGCGCTATGATGTGCCCTTGCATAGAGAGCCCGGCGGAATGGTAACGGTCGCCGGGACACGTTTTTGAAAGGACAATCATGTCAGAAGAACTTCGTTCCATCCCGCCCCAACACGGGTCCTTTGTTTTTACGTCGGAGTCGGTGACCGAAGGTCATCCCGATAAGATCGCTGACCAGATCAGCGACGCCGTCCTCGACGCAATCCTCGCCAAAGAAATAGAGCTCCAGGAGCAGGGCTACATCGCCCCCAACGGCGTGCCTGCCAACGTGGAGAACGTCCGCTGCGCTTGCGAGACCCTCGTGACCACCGGCACCGTCATCGTCGCCGGCGAGATCCGCACCCAGGCCTACGTCGACGTGCGGGAAATCGCCCGCGGCGTTATCCGCCGCATTGGCTACAACCGCGCCAAATTCGGTTTTGACTGCGACACCTGCGGCGTTATGAGCCTCATCCACGAGCAGTCGCCCGATATCGCCCAGGGCGTCGACGAGTCCTTCGAGACCCAGACCGGCGCTACCACCGACCCGATCGACCTGATCGGTGCCGGCGACCAGGGCATGATGTTCGGTTATGCCTCCAACGAGACCAAGACCCTCATGCCCATGCCGCACTACCTGGCGAGCCGCCTAGCCGAGCGCCTGGCCGCCGTACGTCACGACGGTACCCTCGCCTATCTGCGTCCCGACGGCAAGACCCAGGTCACCGTGCGCTACGAGGAAGGCAAGCCCGTCGAGGTCACGACCATCGTCATCTCCACGCAGCACGCTGCCGAGATCGAGGACATGGGCAAGATCAAGGCCGGCCTCATCGAGCACGTCATCACCCCGGTCATGGCCGCCGAGAACATGCCGTGGGACAACGCGGACATCTACGTGAACCCCACCGGTCGCTTTGTCGTGGGCGGCCCCATGGGCGACACGGGCCTCACCGGCCGCAAGATCATCGTCGACACCTACGGCGGCTACGGCCGTCACGGCGGCGGTGCCTTTAGCGGAAAGGACTGCACCAAGGTTGACCGCTCCGCCGCGTATGCCGCGCGCTGGGTCGCCAAGAACGTGGTCGCCGCCGGTCTGGCCGACCGCTGCGAGGTCGAGCTTGCCTACGCCATCGGCGTTTCCAAGCCCCTCTCAATCATGGTCGACACCTTCGGTACCGCACATGTTGCCGAGGACAAGATCGTAGAGGCCGTAGAGAAGACCTTCGACCTGCGCCCGGGTGCAATCATCCGCGACCTAGACCTGCGTCGCCCCATCTACGAAAAGACGGCAGCCTACGGTCACTTTGGCCGAGAAGACGCCGACTTCACCTGGGAGAAAACCGATCGAGTCGAAGAACTCAAAGCAGCCTGCGGCCTGTAATTAAGAACCGCCAAGGTCACAACACGCACACGCTTTCAAAAGAAGTACCGGTCCGAACCGGTACTTCTTTTTTATTAATCCGGTGATGAAGATGTTTCGATATGAGCCTACACTGCGTCACCAGCTAATGAATTTTGGAGCACACGCGCCTCTACCATGTATCCTTAGTCCCGAGGGGCGGGGCATAAGGTCGATCGCGAGTTCCGCACGAGCCGGAGGCCACTTAATGTGGCCTCCGTGCGAGCAGGACTGTCCGAGCAGGCGACCTTATGCCCCGCCCCTCGGGACGACGGGATAGATAAGGAGCATCCATGGCAGGCAAGCCGCAAACACTAGCTACGACCTCGGCATTCGAGATCTTGGGCCCCGTCATGGTCGGCCCCAGCTCATCGCACACCGCCGGCGCCCTGCGCTGCGCCCAAGTTGCCGCCAGCCTGCTGGAAGGCCGCATCACCAAAGTCACCTTTGGCCTGTGGAACTCCTTCGCCCACACCTACCGCGGCCACGGCACCGACCGTGCGCTCGTCGCGGGCATCCTGGGCCTCGACACCGATGACGAGAACATCAAGCAGGCCTTCGACCTCGCGCGCGAGCAGGGCCTCGAATATCACTTTGACATCAAGGGCGACGACGCCTCCATCCACCCCAATACCGTCGACATCGACATGGTCGACGACACGGGCGCCACGGCTCAGGTCCGCGGCGAGAGCCTGGGCGGCGGCAAGATGCGCATCAGCCGCATTAACGGCGTCGGCGTCGACATCTCGGGCATGTATTGCACGCTCTTCGTGGCGCACAAGGACGTCCCCGGCGTGCTCGCCGCGCTCACCAACCTGCTCGCCTACGCCCACGTAAACATCGCCTTCTGCCGCACCTACCGCACCGAGGTGGGCGGCCAGGCCTACTCCGTCTTTGAGACCGACGGCGCGCCCGACGACACCGTCGTCCCCATGCTGCGCAAGCTCGACAATGTCGATTACGCAACGTTTATCGAGCTCCCCGGTTCTGCCTCGTCGCTCTCCCCCGGCGTCTCGGCCAAGGAAATCTTCGACGACGGCGAGCAGCTGCTCGATGCGTGCGAGGAACTGGGGCTCAGCATCGGCGCCGTCATGGCCGTTCGCGAGGCGCGTCTGACCGGCGAGGCCCACGCCGTCGCTGCCATGCGCCGCGTGCTCGACGTCATGCGCGAGGAGACCACGGCCCCCATCGCCAATCCGCAACGCTCGCTCGGCGGGCTTATCGGCGGCGAGGCCAAGCTCGTCGAAGCAACCCGCTGCAACGATTTGAGTGCAAGCCTGATGGGCGCCGTCCAGACCGACGCCGTTGCCCGCGCCATGGCCGTGCTCGAGCGCTCCGCTACCATGGGCGTGATTGTCGCCGCCCCCACGGCAGGCTCCGCGGGTGTTGTGCCCGGCTGCGTGCTGGCGCTCGCCGATCGCCTGCAGCTCGACGACGAGCAGGTCATGGACGCGCTCTACTGCGCAGCCGCAATCGGCCTCAACCTCACCACAAGCGCCTGTGTTGCCGGCGCCGAGGGCGGCTGCCAAGCCGAGGTGGGAAGCGCCGCTGCCATGGCAGCCGCCGCGTTGGTGCAGATGCTCGGCGGCACGCCCGAGCAGGCGCTCGACGCCAGTTCCATCGCACTGAGTAACCTGCTGGGCCTCGTTTGCGACCCCGTCGGTGGCCTCGTGGAGGTGCCCTGCCAAAACCGCAACGCCATTGGCGTGGCAGCGGCCTTTAGCTCGGCACAACTCGCCCTCGCAGGCATTAAGAGCTTGGTGCCGTTTGACCAGATGGCACATGTCATGCTTTCGGTGGGCCACGCGTTGCCGGCCACGCTGCGCGAGACGGCAAAGGGTGGCATCGCGCAGGCTCCGGCCGCACTTTCGGCCTGTGCAAAATGCGGTGTGTGCGGATAGCGGCAAAGAACGACTCAAAGGTGGGACAAATGTCCCACCTCTTTTGAATGCCACCGTTTCCGTACCACAAACAGCGGGGCAATCGCTATAATGCAAGCCCAGTAAAAACACGATGAACCGCAAGGCGAAAATCGAAGGATATGCATACGATGTCGCAAAACGATCGAACTCAACTGATTCCCGATCCGCAGCAGCCGAGCAGGCACACCGGCGGCATTCAGTCGCCGCGTCCTATCGCGCCGAGCCACGGTCAGCAGCGTAGTGCAGCAAACGCTTCCCAACGCCCGAACCAACAGCGACAGCAGCGTCAACAACGTCAGCAGCGCCAGGCAAACGGCAATGCGCCCAAGCAGCCCCCCACGCACGCTCGAGGCGATCGTGGCCCCGCGCGCAAACCCGCCGGCAACAATAAGTCAGGCAAAAAGACGACGCTCTATGTCGTCCTGGGTCTTATCGTCATTGTCTATATCGTAGGCATCGTAGCGTTTTCGCAACTAGCCTACCCCAACACCAGCATTGCCGGCGTCGACGTCTCGTTCTCCAACGCTTCGTCTGCCGCCACCAAGGTCAACTCGGCATGGAAGCACTATAAGCTCACCGTGACAGGCGATGACTTTAGCTGGACCTATCAACCCGAGTCCGATGAACCCATCGTCGACGGTGAAGCTGCTGCAAAAGAAATCATCAACCACAACGAAGCCTTTATTTGGCCGGTCCGCCTTGTGGAATCCTTAAGCGGCAAGACCAAAACAACTGCTACCTCCAACGAAGTCGATCTAGATCAAGACGTCGACCTGTCCATGCTCTCCGACACCTTTGACCAAAAGAAGTTTGAGAAGGATCTGGGCGCCGCCATCGACGAGTTTAACGAGGGCCGTTCGGGCACGTTCGAGGCAAATAGCTCCTATGACGAGCAGGCCGGCAAGTTTACCGTCGAGAAGGCGCGCTCCAACGAAAAACTCAACCGCGAGCATGTCATTAAATATGCCGAGCTCGAGCTTGCCTCGCTGGCCGAGACCGTAGATCTTTCCAAGCTCGGCAACGATGCCTATGAGCCGCTCAATGGAACGCTGACCGATGATCAGATTCAGGCCGCATGCGATGCCGCCAACAACTTCCTGGGCGTCAACGTGACCCTCAAGCTCAACGGCGAGGATGCTGGCAAGGTTGATGGCAGCTCCGTATTGCAGTGGATCAGCTTTGCCGATCCGGCCAACCCAACGCTCGATACGACGCAGATCAGCAGCTGGGCAGCCGAGCTCGCTAACGGCTTTAATACCGTGGGCTCCACTCGCTGGTGGACGCGCGCCGATGGCAAGCAGTGCGCCGTCGAAGGCGGTGACTTTGGTTGGTCCATCGACAGCAGCTCGCTCGCCAAGCAGGTCGAGGACGCCATTAACAACAAGCAGACTGGCGAAATCGAGATCAAGTACTCCCAGAAGGCCGACACCTTTACCGCAAAGGGAGAGCCCGACTGGAAGGCGTATATCGACGTCGACTTGTCCGAACAGCACGCGCGCTACTATGACGAGAGCGGAAATATCGTTTGGGAGGCCAACTTTATCTCGGGCAAGCCGGGCGAGGACGCCACGCCCGAGGGCGTCTGGCAGATCAACAGCAACGACGGCGGCAGCACCCTGATCGGAGCCAAGGACCCCGAGACCGGCAAGCCCAAATACGAGAGTCCGGTGAGCTACTGGATGCCGTTTGAGGGCAACATGATCGGCTTCCATGATGCCACCTGGCAAAACGACAAGAGCTTCGATAACGCCGAGTCGTACAAATGGTGCGGCAGCCACGGCTGCATCAACCTGCGCCTGGCAGACGCCAAGGCACTTCACGACTGCATCAAAGTCGGCCTGTGTGTGGTTGTCCACTCGTAGTGCAACGCGCACATTCATACAACGTGGAACCGCTGCGACCAATCTAACAGTTCCGAAAGAAACCGTCTTATGCGCCCGCCTCAACCGGTGGGCGCATATACTTATCGAGGTACTTTCTATAAAGGAGACGCTATGCCGAATGTCCCCACGACCACCCCGGGCCCGGATGATACCGAGCACACGCTCGAAGATGTCACCGAAACGATTCCTCTGATTACAAACGTACATGCCGATAAGCAGAGCGGACGCGCGAACGATGCGACCGAGATTTCCGATGAAGAGGCATATGCCAAGCTCAAGGCAAAACGTGCCGAACGTCGACGCAAAAAGCTCATCCGACGCGGCATTGCGGCCGGCGTCGTGGCCGCCATTGTGCTCATCGCCGTTGTCGTGACCCTGGTTATCAATGCGCAGCCACAGGGCACTAGCGGGCCTGTGACCGACATGGTGACCGAGGGCACGTTTACCACAACGGTCGAGGCGAAAGGCCAGCTCAAACCAATTTCGTCCTCAGTGGTCTCCCCTTCTGTCGACGGCACGGTCGATTCGATCAACGTGCAGGCGGGCCAATCCGTCAACGAGGGCGACGTGCTTATGACCATTAAAAACGACGAGCTCGATCGCAACGTTGCCGAGGCACAGCGTGCAGTTGCTGCCGCTCAAGAAGACCTCGCTAATGCGAAGAAAGCCGCAGCTGCCGCTCAGGCCACCCCAACGACGGACGTCGATGGAGCTTCCGCAGCGGCTGGCGTCTCCGACGCATCAGCGGACACGAACGCCGTATCGGCCGCGCAGCGCAGCCTCGCTTCGGCCCAGGCAAACCTCGATCAGGCGAACGCCAAGGCCGCCAGCCGTACGGTCACGGCCCCGAGCTCGGGCAGCATCGTGGAGCTCAACGCCAAGGTGGGCGCCACGGTAACAGGCGGCATGATTATGGGCGAAAGTGATACGAGCGGTGGCAAGCAGTGCATGCAGATCGCCGACCTATCCAAGATGAAGGTGACCGTACAGGTGGGAGAAAAGGACATCGCCAAGATCGCCGTTGGGCAGAGCGCCAACGTCACGTATCCCGCGTTTCCCGATATCGTGAGCCAGGGCACCGTCACGGCTATCGCGTCGGTGGCAAACTCCGACGCCGCTAACGGTGGCGGCGGCAGCGTAACCTTTAACGTCGACATCCTCATCGAGGCGCCCGACGCGCGCCTGAAGCCGGGCATGACGGCCGAGGTCTCGGTGGTGACCGAGCGGCTCGACGACGTAGTGATGGTTCCGACGATGGCGCTCATGACCGAAGACGGCGAACACTATTACGTCAACGTGGCGACTGATGACGAGGGCAAGCAAACCCGTCGCGTGAAGGTGACCGTCGTGACGCAAAACGACAACGAAGCCGTAGTCGGCAAGACACAGGTCAAGCGCGACGACCAGGGCAACGAGATCAATCCCAACGTGCCGGTTACCAAGCTGCGCGACGGCGACACCCTCGTCATGGACACCGGAGCGGACGCAACGACTGACGGCGGCTACAACGCGAATTCGGGCAGTATGTCTGCCGACGAGGGCATGTAATGCGTCCCGTCATCGACATTCGCAACGTGCACCGCATCTTTGAGAGCGAGGCAGGTTGCGCCCACATCCTGCACAACGTGAGCCTGGCGGTAGATCCCGGCGAGTTCGTCGCCATTACCGGCCCTTCGGGCTCGGGCAAATCAACGCTCATGAACATCCTAGGCTGCCTAGATAAGCCGACGGCGGGCGACTATTACCTGCAAGGGCTCAACGTGGCCGAGCTCGATGATGACGAGCTCACCGAAGTTCGCGCCCTGAGTATTGGCTTTGTCTTTCAGAGTTTCAACCTGCTGCCGCGCCTGTCGGTTATCGAAAACGTCATGCTGCCGCTGGCCTACACCAATGTGCCCCGTAGCCAGCGCGAAATGCGCGCCGTGCACGCGCTGCAGGCTGTCACGCTGCCCGTCGACCACTGGGACCACCGCATATCCGAGCTCTCGGGCGGCCAGATGCAGCGCGTCGCAATCGCGCGCGCCCTCGTCAATGACCCGCCCATCATTCTGGCCGACGAGCCGACGGGAAACCTGGACTCCGCCACTGGAGCGCTTGTGATGGAGACCTTCCATAAGCTCCAGAAGCGCGGCAAAACCATCGTGCTTATCACACACGACCCCGGCATCGCCGCCGAGGCCGACCGTGCCATGACCATCCGCGACGGTCGCATTCACGACGGCGCGTATATTCCACATGCACCGCGGACCCTGCGCAGCGCCGTAGATAGCCTGCCCATGATTTCCGCCTCCACCAACCCGCCGAAAGGAGTGGTGGCATGAGCGCCCGCGATCTCATCCAGGAAGCCCTTCACTCGCTCGAAGCCAACAAGGGGCGCAGCCTGCTCACCATCCTGGGCATTGTCATCGGCATCGCCTCGGTTATCGCCATGACTTCGCTCATCGGCGGTATCCAAAACAGCATGGTCAACAGTCTGGGCCTCAATGCGGCACGCATGGTGCAAATCTATTCGTCGCAAGAACTCACCGAGTCGGACATCGAGAAGCTTCAAAAACTGGTGCCGCAGATAGAACTGATCGGCATTGTCGACAGCGCGTATACCGAGTATAAGACCGGCGATAAAAGCTATACCGTCATGGCACAGGGTGTCGATAGCGACATGCTCGACGCCGTGGGGGCCAGCAAGCTCGTTGCGGGGCGCACCTATTCCCAGGCCGAGTCCCAATCTGGCTCGCGCGTGGCGCTCATCAGCCGCGGCGGCGCCGATCAGCTTTACGGCAACGAACAGGATGCGCTGGGGAAAACCATCAAGGTGTCCAACGGCGAGGTGCAGATTGTAGGCGTGATTGATGGCGGCAGCGACTCCATGGGCTCGCTCACGCTGTATATGCCACGCGAAACTATCTCCGGACTGTTTGGCGACGAGAATCCTTCATTCCCCAGCGTGACGGCACTTGCCGCCGAGGGCACGGACATGGATGAGCTTTGCAAGACCATCGAGTCCAAGGTGCGCGCGATGAAGGGCATCGAGGAGGAGGACGAGTACGACAGTGTATCGGCAACCTCCATGAAAAGCGCCATCGATGCACTCAACTCCTTTATGGGCGCGTTCTCACTCATCATGGGTGCTGTCGCCAGCATCTCGCTGCTTGTCGGCGGTATCGGCATTATGAATATGATGCTTACCAACGTATCTGAGCGCATTCGCGAGATCGGCATCCGCCGCGCTCTGGGCGCCAGTCGTCGTGATATCACCGCGCAGTTTTTGGCCGAGTCCTCGGCGCTGTGCGTCACCGGCGGACTGTTGGGTGTCCTGATTGGCTATCTGCTGGCATGGGGACTCACGTTCTTTGCCGCAAGCTCGGGCATCATGAGCGAGTTTGGAGCTACCGGGACGATCACGCCAAGCTTCTCCATTACGACAGTGTTGATCGCGTTTGCCGTATCGGTCGGCATCGGTGTAATCTTTGGCTTCTACCCCGCTCGCCGCGCAGCAAAGCTCGACCCGGTGGAGTGCCTACGCTACCAGTAAGCCACCACCAACAAGTTGCGGTGAATTAGGGACTGAATATGCTATCTAGCAGCAAAAACAGACACTATTTCACCGCAACTTATTGAAGGGCTACTTGCGCCAGTTCCGGGCGTCGTCCTCGAACTTTTGGCGGATGACGGTCTTGTACGGTTCGAGCTTGCTCGAGGCGCTCCTCCTCGCGGGCGGGAGGGAACGCAGGCGCGGCGAGCGCCTAGCGCGCGAACTCCCGTAAGAGCGCGTCTTCCACTTCCCGAAGCGAAAGGGCCCCGTCTCCCTCGGCGGGACGGGTGACCACGATGCAGCGCGCTCCCACGTCGCGCGCGGCGGCAAGCTTCTCGGCCGTGCCGCCTACGGTTCCCGAGTCCTTGGTCACAAGCCACTGGGCTCCCACCTGCCGAAGCATCGCCTCGTTGAGCTCGCGGGTGAAGGGCCCCTGCATGCCGATGACGTGCGACGGCGAAAACCCCGCGTCGATGCACTTCGTTATAGCACCGGGCAGCGGGAGCACACGCACGAAGAAGCGCTCCGAGAAATCGGCGACGCGCGTATAGGGAGCAAGCTCCTTGCTCCCCGTCGTGAGAAGCGCGCGACCCGGGTTCTCGGAGAGAAAGCGCGCCGCGCAGGCGATCGACGCGACCGACACGACGCCTTTGGGCAGCGCCTCGGCCGCGCGCGCAAGGCGCAGGCATCGTACACCCACGGCGAGCGAAGCGGCTCGGATGTTGCCGCTTGCGAGCGTAGCGAAGGGGTGCGTGGCGTCGACGACGATGCGCGCGCCGGAAAGCTCGCGCTCCATGTCGGCCTCGTCGAGCCTGCTCGCATGCACCTCGATGCCCGGAAGCTCGCCCAAAAGCTCGCCTCCGTACTCGGTTGCCGCGTAGGCACGGGCGGGGATGCCCGCCCCGCTCGCCCATTCGCACAGAAGGCGGCCCTCGGTGGTGCCGGCGAAGATGCGCAGCGCCGGCGCGGATGCGGGCGCCGTCACTTCGGGCCGCCTGGGCGCGTGATCTGGTAGAGCAGCGCGTTCATAATGGCGGCCGCCACGGTCGAACCGCCCTTGCGACCCCTCGCGACGATGGCCGGCACGCGTCGCGCGAGTAGCTCCTCTTTCGCCTCGACCACGTTCACAAACCCGACCGGCACCCCAACGACGAGCGCGGGCGCGATCTTCCCCGCGTCCATGAGCTCGGCGAGGCGCAGAAGTGCCGTGGGGGCGTTACCGACGGCCACGATGAGCGGACCCTCGATGCCGCAAGCTTTGTCCATGCTCGCAACGGCGCGAGTCGTGCCCGCGGCGCGCGCAGCCGCGGCGACATTAGGGTCGGCCATGTAGCACACGGCCTTGCAGCCGAGCTTTGCGAGCGCGGGCTTGCTTATGCCTGCGAGCGCCATGTTCGTGTCGGTGAGCACCGTGGCCCCTGCGCGCAGTGCGTCGAGAGCACGGTGCGCGGCGTCATGGGTGAATACGAGGGAATCGGCGTACGAGAAGTCGGCAGTGGTGTGGATGACGCGCTTCACGACGGGCTCTTCAAGCGGCGGGAACGTGCGTCCGCCGAGCTCTTCGGTGATGATCTCGAAGCTGCGCCGCTCGATGTCGCCGGGCGCCATCTCCTTGGAATCCATCTAGTACTCCACTCCTTCCCTTGCACCTATCCCCTGAGCGTAGGGGTGTTTCTCGCACCGCATCTCGGTTATGTAGTCGGCCTTCTCCACGATCTTGCGGGAAGGCGCGCGCCCGGTGAGCGCTACTTCGACGCCGCGCGCGGACATATCGAGCGCGCGGTCCACGAGCGCCTCGTCGACAAGCCCCTTCGAAAGCGCGTCGAGCGCCTCGTCGAGCACGAGCAGCCCCTCCTGCGCGCCCTCGAGCTCGGCGAGCGCGGAAGCGAGGTTCCCATCGTGCAGCTCGCGCGTCGCGGCAAGTTCTTCCGACGTCATGGACCAGGTAAACTTGTCCGACGCCTTCCCCGCGAACACGGGCACGCCGAAATGCTCGGCGAGCAGGCGCACCTCCCCGCTTTCGCCGTCTTTCAGGAACTGCACGACGACGACGCGGCGGCCTGCGGCGAGCATGCGAAGGGCGAGGCCCATCGCCGCCGTGGTCTTGCCTTTGCCGTCGCCATGATACACGTGGATCATACGCCCTCCTCGATAATGCGGTAGACATACTCCATGTCGAGCGCCACGCGCACGGAGTCGGCCAGGCGGTCGAACTCGCGCGCACGGTGATCGGCCGCGGACGCCGCGCCCGCAGCACCCACGACGCTCTCGGGCAGGCCACGCATGCGCGCGAGCGAGCGCGCGAGGGCGAGCGCCACCCCCGGTTCGTCGAACAGGCCGTGGAGATAGGCTCCAAACACGTTTCCGCAGGCCGCGCCTTCTGGTTTGCCGCCAATCGTGCCCGCAGGGGCGCAGGAGACGATCGTTTCGCCGTCGTGGATCTCGTACCCGCGAGCCGTCATGCCGTTCCACACCGAGAACGCGCCTTGGGCGCCTGTGATGCGCAGCTCCGACTGGGCGAGGCGCTTTTCCTCCCTGAACACCGTACTTGCACGGATGAGCCCGAGCCCGCGCGCGGTGCCAGCGCCTTCCCTGCCGTGCGGGTCGGAAAGCTCGTCACCCAAAAGCTGGTAGCCTCCGCATATGCCGAGCACCGGCGTGCCCGCACCCGAAAGCGCGCGTACACAGGCTCCGATGCCGCTAGCCGCAAGCCAGCGCGCGTCGTCGAGCGTGGTCTTCGAGCCGGGGAGCACCACCAGGTCGGGTCGGCCCAGATCGGTCGTCGAGGAAACGTAGCGCACGCCCACGCCGGGCACGCGCGAAAGCGGGTCGAAGTCGGTGAAGTTCGACAGATGTGGAAGGCGCACGACGGCGACGTCGATGACGCCGCGCGCCTCGCGGGCAGATAGGCGCGGCGCGAGCGAGTCCTCGTCGTCCAGGTCGAGCGTAAGATACGGCACGACCCCCACGACGGGAACCCCGCACATCTTCTCGAGCGGGGCCAAACCCGGGCGCAGGATTTCCACATCGCCGCGGAACTTGTTCACCACAAGCCCCCGCAAAAGAGCGCGATCCTCGGGCGCAAAGAGCGCGACCGTGCCGTAGAGCTGGGCAAACACCCCGCCTGGGTCGATGTCGCCCGCGAGCAGCACGGGGGAGGACACGGCGCGCGCGAGCCCCATGTTGACGATGTCGTTTTCGGCAAGGTTGATTTCGACGGGGCTGCCGGCGCCCTCGATGACGATGACGTCGTTTTCCTCCGCGAGCGAATCGAACGCCTCCAAAATCTGCGGCATGAACGCCTTCTTTCGCGCGAAGTAGTCCCTCGCAGCGAAGGCTCCCTGCGCCTTGCCGGCCACGATGAGCTGGCTTCGGTGGTCGCTTTCGGGCTTGAGCAGGATGGGGTTCATGCGCACGTCGGGCGCGATGCCGCACGCCTCGGCCTGCATGATCTGGGCGCGCCCCATCTCGAGCCCATCGGCCGTGACACCGCTGTTGAGCGCCATGTTCTGGCTCTTGAAGGGAGCCACGCGCAGGCCGTCCTGCGAAAGCACACGGCACAGCCCCGCCGCAAGCAGGCTCTTCCCCGCGTTCGACATGGTGCCCTGGATCATGATGGGCTTCGCCCTACCCACGGGTATCGACCTCCTTCGCCGAGCCTCGGCCATCCGCGCCCGCCATAGCGTCGCTGCAAGAAGCGCCGCCCCGTTCGTCGGGTTCGCCTTCGCCCGATGCGCCTTCCGCCCGAAGCGCGCGGCTGAACGCCATCGCAAGCCGGGCGTTCTCCTTGCGCGTGCGCACCGCGACGCGGCACCAGAAACGGGACAGTACCGAAAACGAGTCGCACGTGCGGACCAAAACCCCCTGTTTATACAGGCGCTCGGGGATGTCTTTCGCCGGCGTGCGGACTAAAAGGAAGTTCGCATCCGACGGCACGACGGAAAGCCCGAGCGAGGAGAGCTCGTGGGAAAGCCACGCTCGCTCGTCCGCCAGTACATCGCGCGTGCGCGAGACGTATTCGACGTCTTCCAGGGCGGCGATGCCTGCGGCCTCGGCGACCGAGGAGACGGGCCACGCCTGTCCCGCCCGGCGAATCCCCTCGATGAGTTGGGCGTTTCCGCTGATCAGATACCCCAACCGCAACCCTGCCATTCCGTAGAGCTTGGTGAACGCGGAGAGCACGGCCACATGGTGCGAACACGCGGCGCGTGCGGCCACGCTCCTTTCGCGGGCGTCGGGCGCAAATCCGAGGAAGCACTCGTCCACGACGAGCAGCGCGCCCACCTGCTCGCAGCGGCAAGCCGCGGCATCGATTACGCGGGGGTCGACGAGGCGCCCCGTCGGGTTGTTCGGATTGCAGAGGTACGCCACGTCTCCCGGCCCCTCGATCGCGCGGGCGAAGGAGGCGGGCACGTCGAAGTCGTCCGCTTCGGAGAGCGGGAACTCCTGCACGCATGCGCCGTAGTACGATGCCGCCTCCGCATATTCAGAGAACGTCGGCGCGCACACGACGATGCGTTTCGGGCGCACCGCCGCGGCGAGCCGCCAGATGATGTCGGACGCGCCCGCGCCGCAGACGATAGTATCTTCGGGAATGCCCTGAGCACGCGCTAGGGCGCGAACGAGGGTGAGGCTTTCCCTATCGGGGTAGGCGTCGATTCGAGAAAGCGCCTTGCAAGCTGCGGCAACGGCGCGCGGCGAGGGGCCTACCGGATTCACGTTCACCGAGAAGTCGATGAGGTCGGAGGCGCCCCCTTCGCAAGCGATGCCGAGCGATTGCGTGCTACCCCCATGCGCACGGGCGCGCAGGATTCCCCCGGCAGCCCGGGACGCGGCGTGGTCTTCCCTCATACAATCGCCCCCACGGCGAGCACGACCGCTGCGCGTGCGGCACCGAAGACGACGAGCGCGCATACGGACGCGGCGAGCATGAGCCTAGTCGCCCGGGCGATGTCGCCCCACTCGATTTCGCGGGACGCGTCGCCTATCGTCGGTTTCTCAACGAGCTTGCCGAAATACACCGCGGGTCCTGCCAGGCGCAGCCCGAGCGCGCCCGCGCACGCCGACTCGGTCTGCGCCGAGTTGGGGCTCGCATGGCGACGCCTGTCGCGGCGCCAGATGCGCGCCGCCCCGCGCGCGTCGAGCCCGACGATCGGGCACACGACGATCATGAGCAGGGCCGATAAGCGCGAGGGAATCCAGTTCACCGCATCGTCGAGGCGCGCCGAGGCGCAGCCGAAGTCGATGTAGCGCGCGTTTTTGTAGCCCACCATGCTGTCGAGCGTGTTCACCGCCTTGTACGCCATGCCCAAGGGCGCACCCCCGATCATAAGGTAGAAAAGTGGCGCGATGACGCCGTCGCTCGCGTTCTCCGCCACCGTTTCCACGGCGGCGCGCGCGACGCCCTGCTCGTCGAGAACAGACGTGTCGCGTCCCACGATGAGCCCGACGGTTTCGCGCGCCGCGACAAGGCCGCCCTTCGAGAACGCGCGGGCCACGGCCAGGCTCTGGCGGCGCAGCTCGCATGTCGCGAGAATCTGATAGCTCGCCCATGCCTCGGCCACGAAGCGCAAGCCGGGGTGAACCATGCCGCAAAGATGCAGGATTCCCCAGGTCAAAAGCCCACACGCAAGCGGAAGCGCCACGGCGAGCACAAGCCCTGCGGCGCGCGTGCCCGCGGACGTTTGCGGGAATGCGCCCCGCAGGCGGCCTTCGGCCCACGTGATCGCGCGCCCCATGGCGACGACGGGATGGGGAAGCCAGCGCGGGTCGCCGAAGGCAAGGTCGGCCGCGAACCCGGCGGCGGCGGCAAGAATCGTCATCACCGGGCATCGCCCCCCGAAGCAGGGCGAACGTCGCGAAGGCAGCGCCCATCCCAGGTGGCGGCCCATGCGCCGCCCGGCTCGGTATGCACGTCGAAGTATTCCATTTTCGGGACAGCTAGGTCGGAGAGTAGCGCTTTCACGGTACCCGCGTGAACGACGAAGACGGCGCGCCCACTCCCCTGGGCGCGCTCCGATTCGCACGCCTCCCGAAACGCCGCGACGACGCGGCGGGTGAAATCGCTCTTGCCCTCGCCATGCGGGCACCGCGTCTCGCACCAGGAGTCTACCCAGGCGCGGTAGCGCGCATCCTCTTTAAGCTCGGCGGCGCTTCGCCCCTCGAAGTCACCGAAATCCATCTCGCGCAGACCGGGGCATGCCATAAGCTCCGCATTCGGGAAGAGGATGCGTGCCGTCTGGTCGGTGCGGGTCATGCCGCTCGTGATAACACGGAACACGTCACGATCGCACGCGAGCTCGCGCAAAGCGCGCTCCCCCGCGCTCGACAGGGGCTCGTCGGTGCCCGCCCCGCTGTAGCGATGGTCTTCCGTGCCCGCCGTGGCACCATGGCGCACGAAGACGACTTCCAAAGGCGCGCCCGCGTCCTGCGTCCCTCGAGGCGCATCGGCAAGGTTTCCTTTGATGACCTGGGGAATCCCGCACGTCATGCGCACGACGACGTCGGCGCGCGCAGCAAGCGCGCATCCCAAGCGCCCCGCGCGCTCGCGCCATTGGGCGTCTTCCGCACGCATGGGGACGACCCCCGAGCCGACCAAGGGCAGAATCACTGCGTCGAAGCCAATCAGCCGCTCGAGCGCCCGGTCAGCGTCGAGCGCGCGTACGAGTTCCTCAGCACGGTACGCGACACGGCCGGCAAAAGCCGCGGGCACGCCGCCCTCCGCAAGCTGCGCCGCGTCGACGAAATCGTCCGCCGCGAACCCGAGCTTTTCGCGCACGAAGGTCCTCTTCCCCGAATGCGCGCCGCCTACCACGAGAATCATAGGAGCATACCCCCCGCCACCAGCATGGCAAGCATCGCGAGCTCGGCCCATTGCAGAAACCATCCGGCCAAATCCCCCGTCACCCCGCCGAAGCGGGATAGGGCAACATGACGGTACCACGCGAGCGCCAAAAGCCCCGCCACCGCCATAAGGGCGCCGACGGCCTGAGCGCACGCGACCATCCCTGCAGCCGAAGCCGCAGCGAAAGCGCAAAGCGGCACGACGATCGCCGCGCGCTTCTTAGCAGGCGAGAGTCCCGCGGCCATGCCGTCCGCCCGCGCGGCAGGCCAGCATTCTACGGCGAGCCCCGAAAGCGCACGGGAGAACACGAGCGAGCACAGAAGCGCGAGGAACGCCCCCGCCGTAAGCGGCAGCGCGGTGAACAGGGAATACTGCAGAATAAGGTACACGACAACACCGATGACCCCGAAGGCGCCCGCCCGCGGGTCGTGCATGATCTCGAGCTTTCGCTCGCGCGGGGCCCAACTTGCAAGCGCATCGGAGGTGTCGCAGAGCCCGTCTAGGTGGATGCCTCCCGTCACCGCCACAGGCAGCGCCGCGAGCACGGCCGCGACGATGGTCGCGGGTACGCCGAGCAGGTTCGCCACGTACCCCCACGCCGTCATGAGGAAGCCTTCCGCAAGGCCCACCAGGGGAAACGCGGCAAGCGCATGGGTTGATCCGAAATCGGTCCAGGCCGATTTCGGGACGGGGATGCGCGAGAACGTTCCGAACGCCGCGCCGATTGCCTCTGCTATCTTCACCTTGTAGGTCCTTCGCCTTTCATCCACACGGGAATCCCGAATACCACTTCGACTGCGCGGTCGGCCAGCGCCGCCACGCCCGCGTTCACGCGCGCGAGCGCGCGCCTCCATGCCTCGGTCCCCTCATCGTAGCGCATCCCATCGGCGAACACGTCGACGGTGACCACCACCGTATGCGCAGCGGCCTGAGCGAGCCGTTCGATGCCTCCGAGCACCTCGCGCGCCGCAGCATCGGGGTCACGTGGGGACAAGCCGCCTTCCGCGAAGAGCTCGTTCGCAACCAGGTTGCCCACGTCCTCCAAAAGAAGCGTGCAGCCGCACGGAAGCCCGGACGCTGCGGCGCCCACGTCACGCGTGCGCTCGAGGGTGGAAAACCCCTTGCCCTCGCGCAGCGCCCGATGGCGCGCGATGCGGCGGGCGCCCTCTTCCCCGAAGGGCTCCATCGTTGCCAGGTACACGCGGGGGCCGTCGTGCCCGAGGCACAGGGACTCGGCATAGGCGCTCTTGCCGCTCGCTGCG
Organism: Collinsella sp.; assembly: GCA_036304905.1. Lineage (GTDB taxonomy): Bacteria > Actinomycetota > Coriobacteriia > Coriobacteriales > Coriobacteriaceae > Collinsella. The sequence goes on from JAXIXR010000009.1 coordinate 39,824, forward strand.
GCGCCGATAACGAACGTCACCGTCATTTCCCAGCCTCGAAATGCTCGTAAGCAGCCATGCCAGTCGCCGTGAACGTCTTCCCATCCCGGTACACGCGCAGCGCCGAATCCAGAAGGGGCAGATACGCCATGGCGCCCGCGCCCTCGCCCAAGTGCATGCCTGCGACGAGGGGTGCCTTTATGCCGAGCTCGCGAAGGAGCTCCTGGCTTGCGGGTTCGCTTGATGCGTGGGTGCCCACGAGGTAGCCCAAGGCGTTGGGGCACAGGCGCGCCGCGCACAGGGCCGCCGTACAGGATATGACCCCGTCGAGGAGCGCCGGCGCCTTCGAGGCCGCGGCCCCCAGGTAGAAGCCGCACATCGCCGCGAGGTCGAAGCCGCCCACCTTCGAGAGCACGTCGATCGGGTCGGCGGAATCGGGAGAGTTCGCGTCGATAGCGCGCTCGACCACGTCGCGCTTGCGCGCGAGCGCGACGTCCGAGAGCCCCGCGCCGCGCCCGACGAGACTCCGCGCGTCCGCCTGGATGAGCACTGCGGCCACCGCCGCCGAGGTGGTCGTGTTGCCGATGCCCATCTCGCCCGCGGCGAGAAGGCGCACGCCGGCGCGGGCAAGCCCGCACGCGACGGCGATTCCGACCTCGATCGCGCGCACGGCCCCATCGCGAGACATAGCGGAGCCGAGCGCGATGTTACCGCTCCCCCGCTGCACGTTCGCGCGCACCATGCGCGCGTCTTCTATGCCCCGGGCCATACCCACGTCGACGGGCACGACCTCGGCACCCGCGAACGCCGCCATGCGACAGGCGCTCGTGGCCCCCTCGCACATGTTGCGCGCGACGGCTCGCGTCACGTCTTGCCCGCTTTGCGACACGCCTTCGGCAACAACCCCGTTGTCGGAGAAGAATACCGCGAGCGCACGGGGAAACTCGGCCACCTCGGCGCTCCCCTGAGCTGCGGCGATACAAGCGACGGCGTCTTCAAAGTCGCCCAATCCCCCCAAGGGGTGCGCGATGGAGTCCCACGCGGCGTACGCGGCGGCGCGGGCGCACTCGTCTGCGGGCGCGATCCGGGAGAGCGCGGCTTCGAGCACGGCGCCCGGCGCCGACGAGAACGCGCGCTCGACTTCCTCGCGGATGCAGGCAAGCGCGGTTTCAGTTGCTTCAGCCATGCCGTCTCCTCTCTGCGAACGACGCTGCGGCAGACGCGAACGCGCGCGCAACGTCGGGGTTCGCAGAATAGTACACATGCGGGAAGCCCGCAACCAGGGACGGGGTGGTCGTCATGCACGGCCAGCCCTTGTCGCGCCGGGGCTTTTGCGCCCAGAAGTCGCCGCCCGGGCAGGTGGACTGCCAGTAGTGGAACTCGTGCGCGCGGATGCGTGTGCCGCGCGGCCCGTAGAGCCCGTCACGTTGGGAAGTGAGATCCACGTACCCGAAATGGAACAGCCTTCCCCCGTTCTCGCTTGCGCCCTCAAGGGCGCCCGCAACAGGCCAGCGCCGCCCCTCGCTATCGGCGATTTCGCGCTGCAGGTACAGAAACCCACCGCATTCGGCGACCGTCGGCATGCCGGATTCTACCGCACGCCGCACCGCCTCGCGCATCGGCGCGTTCTCGGAGAGCTGCTGCGCATGGAGCTCCGGGTAGCCGCCTCCCAGATAGAGGGCGCTTGTCCCCTGGGGCAACTCGCTATCACACAGGGGGCTGAAAAAGGCCAGCTCGCAACCCAGGTCCTCGAGCGCGCGCAGGTTCTCCTCGTAGTAGAACGAGAACGCCTCGTCACGCGCGACGGCGATGATGGGCCGCGCTCCCGCGATCGGCTCCAACCGGTAAGGTTCCTCGCGGATATCGGGTGCCGTCGCCGCTATTTCGAGCAAGCGGTCGACGTCGACGCTCTTTTCCACCAGCTCGGCCATCTTGTCAATGCGCGCGGAGAGCTGCTTGACTTCGTCGGCGGTCACAAGCCCCAGATGCCGGCTTTCGAGCGAGAACGCCTCGTCGGCGGGGATACTACCCAAAACCGCGACGCCCGTGTGCTTCTCGATCGCAGGCGCCGCGTAGGCGCAGGCAGCGGCGCTCGTCTTGTTCAGCACGACGCCGCGCACGTTCGCACAGGGCAGGAACTCGGCGATGCCGCGGATTACGGCGGCGAGCGATAAAGACGCCCCGCGCCCGTTCACCACTAAAACGACCGGCGTTTCCGTGTCACGCGCAACCTGGTAGCTGCTCGCGTCGGCCACGCCGGGCGCCATGCCGTCGTAGAAGCCCATGACCCCCTCGAGCACCGCGACATCCGCGCCCGCGGCGCCGCGTGCGAGCAGGGCGCGCAGCGTCGGGGCGTCGGTGAAGAAACCGTCTAAGTTGCCCGAGCGCGCACCCACGACGCGGCGATGAAAGAGCGGGTCAATGTAGTCGGGGCCGCATTTGAAGGCCGCGCATGCAAGGCCGCGGCGCGCGAGCGCGCGCAGGAGCGCACACGTTACGACCGTCTTGCCGCTCCCACTCGAGGGCGCAGCGACCATGAAGCGCGGGATGGTCGTGCTCACCGGGCGCCGCCTTCCCCACCTGCACCACGCGCGCTGACGAGGAACACGGGGTTTTGCGCCTTCATAAGATGGTGCGAGCCTACAGCCTCGGCGCGGGCGGCCGACACCTGGCACGCCTCGAACCCCTTAAAGCGCGAACCCGAGAGGAGCGCGAACGCCTCGGTGAGCGTCTCAACGGTGACGCATGGCACGCACAGGCGAACCTGCGAGTTCTTCTCGAGCGCCGCCTCCACGATGGAGGGAAGCTCGCCCGCGCTCCCGCCGACGAACACGGCGTCGGGGACGGGCAGTTTCGCGAGCGCTTCGGGGGCGACGCCGGGGACCGCATGCACGTTGCCGCACCCGAATGCATCCGCGTTCTCTCGGATGAGCCGCACGCCGGCCGCGTTGCGCTCGACCGCCCACACCGACCCCGCTCGCGCGACGAGCGCCGCCTCGATCGATACGCTCCCCGTGCCGGCGCCGACGTCCCACACGGTGTCGGTCGCGGTAAGGCGCAGCTTCGCGAGCGCGACGGCGCGCACCTCCTGCTTGGTCATGGGAACGTCGCCGCGGATGAAGAGCTCGTCGGGAATGCCCGAGGAAGCGTACGGCCAGCGGGAGCTCGCGGCGCGGGATGCGAACTCGATAAGCATCACGTTCAAGTCGTCGAACGTCTGACCTGCGATTTCACTTGCGGTCGCGCAGGTGATGCGCTCGTCGGGGTACGACAGGCGCTCGGCCACCGTCACGCGCGCATCCCCGAAGCCCGCCTGCACAAGCTCGCCCGAAAGCCGCGAGGGGTCTTCCCCGCCCGACGTGACGAGAAAGAGCTCACCTGCGCGCTCGGCCTCGGCCACGATGTCGCACGCCACGCCGTGAGCGCTCGCGAAGCGCCAATCCTGCCATGGACGCGCGAGGCGCGCGGCGAGATAAGACGCTGAGCTTATGCCAGGAACGACGCGCACGTCCACCTGCGCGTCGCCGGAGAGCGCCTCCACCAGCCGGCGCGCGCCGCTGAAAAGCCCCACATCGCCCGTCATCACGACCACGGCGCGCCGCCACGACGCCGCATCGGTGAGCGCGGCGACGATGTCCGCCGTCTTCACGAGCTCGCATCTCACCACGTCGGGCGGCACGTCGATGCCGGCAAGCGCGCGATGAGCGCCGATGACCACGTCGGCGAAGTCGATAGCGTCGAGCGCCGCGCGCGAGAGCAAGTCGGGGTTTCCGGGCCCCGCCCCGATGATCGTTACCTTTCGCATGGAATCTCCCGATACCCGCGCGGCGTGACCATACGGCCGCCTACGAACTTCGTGTTCGCGTTGCCGACGAACACGGTGGTGAACATGTCGGCGTCGATCTCCCCCAGCTCAGAGAGCCTACACATGCCCGACTGCTGCCCCTCGCGCCCGATGTTGCGTACCCAGCCGCAGAGCGTGTCGGGGGCCTTCCATTCGAGCATAATCTTCGCCGCGCGTGAGAGCCTGTCGGCGCGCTTTCTGCTGCGCGGGTTGTACAAACAGATGCAGAAGTCGGCGCTCGCCACGGCGGCGAGCCTGCGCTCGATGACCTCCCATGGCGTGAGCAGGTCGGAGAGCGACACGACCGCGAAGTCGTGGGCAAGCGGGGCGCCGAGCACCGCCGACCCGCTCTGAGCCGCGGTGGCCCCGGCGATAACTTCCACGTCTACATCGGGGTAGTCCTCCGCAAGCTCCAGCACGGGGCTCGCCATGCCGTACACGCCCGCGTCACCGCTGCACACGAGCGCCACGGCTTCTCCGCTCTGCGCGCGCGAAAGCGCCAGGCGGCATCGTTCGACCTCGTGCATCATCGGCGTCGCGAGATGCGCCGCGTCGGGCACGGCGGCGAGCGCGAGCTCCACGTATTTCGTGTACCCCACAACGATGTCGGCCGCCTCGAGCGCGCGCCGGGCCGCAATCGTCATGCCGTCGGGGCCGCCCGGGCCGATCCCCACCACGAAGAGCTTTCCCATCACCGCTCCTTAAACGAAAGTTCGATAGTTACCTTGGAAAACGCGACGGTCACGCCGCTGTGAGCGAGCTTCGGGAAGATAAGTTTGCCCCCGTCCGCGAGCGCCGCGCGCTCGCACACGTTGTCGACCCCCACCGTCGCGCACACGAAATCAGATGGCGAAACGCTGCCTTCGACCCGCGACAACTCATCTGCGGAATACGTCGCAAGCGGAATATTGCGCGCGCGGCAGAAGGCGAGCAGACCCTCCTCGTGCGCCTTCACGTCGATCGTCGCCGCCTTGCGCACGGCCGAAGGCGAGATACCCGCCTGCCCGCACGCGAGAAGAAACGCCTCCTCGATCGCTTCGGCGCACGCACCGCGACGGCACCCTATGCCCGCAACGATGCAGGGCACGACAAGACGAAGCGGCTCGGACGCAGGCGCCTGCGCCCGCACGCCCGCCGGCTTCCCCGTCTCACCGGCGAGCACGACCTCGCCCGTTGTCTCCGCCGCGCAAACGGACGCACCTGCGTTCGCGCCAGCGAACGGCGACACGACGATATCGGCCCGAGCGCGGTCTGACGCAATGTCAACCCCCTCAGGCGGCTGTCCCGAAATCGGCATGTCGGAATAGAGCGCCACGCGCCCGCCCGAAAGCAGCCGCGCCGACACTCGCTTGATGGCCTCGGGATTCGAAACGGCGAGCCCCACACGGCGCGCCCACGTATCCACCGCCCACACGCCGCGGACGTCAGTCGCCGTGGTGATGACGGGGATGACCCCTGCCACGCGTGCCACAGTTTGCGCCAGCTCGTTCGCACCGCCCAAATGCCCCGACAAAAGCGGGACGGCAAAGCGCCCCGCCTCGTCGATCGCCACAACCGCGGGATCGTTTGCCTTCGAGGCGACATACGGCGCGATAGCCCGCACGGCGATGCCCGCCGCGCCCACGAACAGAAGCGCGTCCGACGCTTCCCACGCGAGCGCCGTCCATGCGCGCAGGTCGACCTTCCCCTCGCCGAACCCGCGCGAAACGGAAACGTCCCAGCCAGGGTCATCTTCACCTGTCTGCGCGCAATCGGAAAGCGCGCGTGCGGTGCGCTCCGCCAACGCATACCCCCTCTCAGTGAACGCTATGCAGGAAACCCTCATCTAGCGCACCACCATCGTCGAGAAGTAGCTGCCCCGATCGGGCACATCGTCAAGCGAGCGGTACACGCGCTCGCCCGGAAGCCCACAGTCCTCTACAAGCTCGGCACCGTCGAAGGCGCCCTCCTCGCAAAGAAAGCGCTTCGTGTCCGCAAGCGAGCGGCGCGCCTTCATGACCACCTTCGTCCCCGGCCAGCCGATTGCGCGGCCCACCCCATACAGAACGCCTTTACTCATACGTCGCCCCCAATTCCCCGATAACTGCATCGGCGCCCGACGTGCGGAAAATCTCGCGGCGCTCGGCGTCGAACACGACCGCGGCGATGTCGCATGCGCCCGCCGCGCGGCGGCGCAACCTGTCCTCGATTGCCGCAGCGAGCGAGGCGCGCGCAGCGTCCCCCACGCCGGCGGCCTCGATTACCTCGAGCGCCGCCGTGGTCGTGACCGACGACATGATCTCGCGCACGGTCTTCGCGCCCGCGCCGGCCAAGGCCGCGTGAGCGGCCAGAATCTCCGCGCGGCAGTCGGCGGTACGCGAATGGGTGTCCATGATGCCGCCAGCGACCTTCACCAGCTTGCCGATGTGTCCCACAAGAAGGACATTGGTGAATCCCTCGCGAACGCAGCAATCAATCGCATCGCCCACAAAGTTGGAGATGAAGACCACCGGCGCACCGTTTAGGTGGAAATGCCCCGAGATGAACTGCCCGCCGTAGTTGCCGGGCGTGAGCACGACTCCGCGCCGCCCCATAGCCGCATGCTGCCGGATCTCGAGCTCGATGCTGTCGCGCAAGGCAGCGAGGCTGCGCGGCTCGACGATGCCCGTCGTGCCCAGGATGGAGATGCCGCCCTCTATCCCCAGGTGCGGGTTGAAGGTCTTTTCGGCAAGGGCCACACCCTCGGGTACCGAAATCGTCACAGCAATATTTCCAGAAAAGCCGTGCGCGGCGCACACCTCACGCACCGCCGAAGTAATCATCGCGCGCGGCGTCGCGTTGATGGCGGCCGCCCCCACCGGCTGCTCGAGCCCGGGCAACGTCACGCGCCCCACGCCCACGCCGCCATCGACAGAAACTTCCGATTCGTGCGCGGGCACGTCCTTGCTGCCCGCAGTACCCGTGCCCGACCCCGCATGTTCCACGCGCGCGTACACGAGCACGCCGTCGGTCACATCGGCATCGTCGCCTGCGTCCTTTCGCACGGCGCACTGGGCGCACCCCTCGCCGATGCATGCGTCGACCACGTTCGCCTCGACGGGCAGCCCGCCGGGGGTGACGATCGACACGCGGCCGACGGGCTTTCGTGACAAGAGCATCTCGCAGGCCGCCTTCGCCGCGAGCGCGGCGCAGCTCCCCGTGGTGTAGCCGCAGCGCAGGCGGGTCGTCCCGGTATATATGTAGTGCTCGAAGGCCACGCTAGCTGCTCGCCTTCCGATACCCCGTGGCAAACGAAGGGTCGTAAAGCTTGCTGCGCTCGTACGACTCTGCTTGCGCGCCGTTGTGCGAAAACCCGCCGCGAGCTCCGAGCACGCGGCCCACCACCACGAGCGCCGTGCGGTCGATGCCCTCTCGCGCGCCCGCATCGGCGAGCGTGCCCACTGTGCATCGCACCACGCGCTCCTCAGGCCAGGTCGCCTTGTACACGAGCGCGGCCGGCTCGTCGGAGCTGCGGCCCGCGGCCAAAAGCTCGGCGGAAAGCTCGGCGAGCATACCCGAGCTCAGGAAGATGACCATAGTCGAGCCACTTTCCGCCATGGTGCGCATGCCCTCGCCCGCGGGCATGGGGGTACGTCCGGAAAGCCGCGTGATCACGACCGACTGGCTGATTCCCGGCAGCGTGTATTCCTGGCGAAGCGCCGCCGCGGCACCGCAAAAGCTCGACACGCCGGGCACCACCTCGTAGTCCACGCCGCGCGCGTCGAGCGCGTCCATCTGCTCCTGGATGGCGCCGTACAGGCACGGGTCGCCCGTGTGCAGGCGCACCACGTCCTCGCCCCGCGCATCTGCCGCGCACATCACGTCGAGCACTTCCTCCAAGGTCATGTGCGCGCTGTCGTAGACGATGCAGGATTCCTTGCACTCAGCGAGCAGCTCGGGGTTCACAAGGCTTCCCGCCCAAACGACCACGTCGGCTGCGCGCAGAAGGCGCGCCCCGCGCAGCGTGATAAGGTCGGCGGCGCCCGAGCCTGCGCCAACGATATGAATCATCCGAGCCTTCCCTTCCCGTTTCTCATCGCAACCGTTTACGCCGCCATTCGCGCAGCGGGCAAAACACGGCGCCTGCGGCAACAATCGGCGCAAATACGCAGGCAGGAGGCGCAATGCCGCCCGCCCTGGCTTTGACACGTTCACAAGTGCCCACTATCATAGTAAAAGATTCGGCAACGAGCATATGACAATCGGATAAAAGGAAATGACCGGCGCGGCGCCCGCACAGCCCGCGCTGGCTTGCGGAGGGAACCAGGTGGGAATCCTGGGCAAGGGACATTACTGTATAGGACGCGCGGGCGAACCGCCTCGCGCCCCAAGCCAGACTGCTTCGCCTTTTCCTCACGGCATCGCCGTGGCGTTAGCTCCTTGTGAACCCCGAGGGGTGCGCTTTTCTTTCGCTTGTGCCGACAAGCAACTGTCGCCGGGGGACCGGCAAACCGAGGAAAGGAAAACCATGTCCGACCAGATGTCACGCCGCGGCTTCATGGGCGCCGCAGCAACCGGAGCCGTCGCGCTCGCCGGAGTCGCGCTCGCGGGCTGCTCCAACACCTCCGCGAGTTCCGAGAAATCGAGTGAAAAGGAGAAGGCCGTGAAGCCGGTCATCCTCGTCACGAGCTTCGGCACGAGCTACAACGACTCGCGCCACATCACCATCGGCGCCATCGAAGACGCTATCCGCGAGAAGTACTGGCAGGACTACGACATCCGCCGCGCCTTCACCGCGCAGATCATCATCGACAAGCTGAAGAAGCGCGACGGCATCACGATCGACAACATGACCGAGGCGCTCGACCGCTGCGTGGAAGACGGCGTGAAGGAAATCGTCGTGCAGCCGACGCATCTCATGGGTGGCCTGGAATACACCGACGTGAAAGACGAGCTCGACAAGTACGCCGACAAGTTCGACAAAATCTCGCTCGGCGACCCGCTGCTCACCTCCGACGACGACTACAAGAAGGTGGCCGCAGCCATTAAGGAGAACATGGCGTCCTTCGACGACGGCAAGACGGCGCTGTGCCTCATGGGCCACGGCACCGAAGCCGATTCCAACGCCGACTATGCCAAGATGCAGGAAGTGTTTAAGAACGAGGGCTTGACGCAGTTCTTCGTCGGCACCGTCGAGGCTGAACCGACCTGCGAGGATGTTATCGCCGCCGCGAGCGCCGCAGGCTACAAGAAGGCCGTGCTCGCGCCGTTCATGGTGGTCGCGGGCGACCACGCGAACAACGACATGGCAGACGAGACCGACCCCGACAGCTGGGCTGCGAAGTTCGTGGCCGCCGGCTTCGAAGTGACGTGCCTGCTCCAGGGTCTGGGACAGAACGTCGCGGTCGACGACATCTACGTCGCGCACGTGGACGACGCCATCGCCAAGCTGTAAACTCGCCGCGCACGGGGGCGCCGGTCGCGTCCCCGTGCAACGGGCATGCGCCTTCCCCGACTGACGGCGCATGCCCGTTGCATTCGCATCCCGCCCGCCCACCGCACGGCGCGGGCGGTCGAAGCGATTGAAAGGAACCCCCTCCATGTTGAAGAAAACCCTCGCCTTCGCCCTGTCAGCGGCGCTTTTCGCGTTCTCGCTCGCCGGCTGCGACGGAAATTCAATCGACAGCGCAAAGGCAAGCGATGCCGATTCCCAGGAAAAGACCGAACAGGCGGCCGATGCGCCCGAGGGCGCAAGCGCTGCCCCCATCACCGCCGACAAGGTGGCCGACGGCACCTATCCGATCACCGTAGATTCCAGCTCGAACATGTTCAGGATTGTGGACGCCCAGCTCATCGTGGAAAACGGCTCCATGCACTGCGTGATGACGCTTTCCGGCACGGGCTACGGCAAGCTCTTCATGGGCACGGGCGACGAGGCTGCCGCCGCGAGCGAGGCCGACTTCATCCCCTATGTGGAAAACGCGGAAGGCAAGTACACCTACGACGTGCCCGTTGAAGCGCTCGACGAGGACACCGCCTGCGCCGCGTGGAGTATTAGAAAAGAGCAGTGGTACGACCGCACGCTCGTGTTCGAATCCGCCGGCGTCGATCTGCGCGCCGACGCACTGAAGTAACGCCATGCGGTCGATTCTTCCCAAGGGGGAAAGCAGGAAGCGTCGCAGCATCGCGGTGCGCGCGATCGCCTGCGTTCTCGTCGCCCTGTTCGCGCTTCCCTTCGCGGGGTGCAGTGCGAGCCCGAACGCGACCGGTGGCACGGCAGGCTCTCAGGAATACACTGTGAGCGTCTCGCTCTCCGGCGGGTCAGGGCGCGCAAGCATCGCCTCACCCACCACAATTGTGAAGGATGGCGACACCTACACCGCGACCATCACCTGGTCGAGTTCGAACTACGACAAAATGACCGTCAACGGCGTGGACTACGCGCCCGTAAACGACGGCGGCAACTCCACGTTCGAGATGCCCGTCACGCTCGACGAGGACATCGCCGTGTCGGCCGAGACCGTCGCCATGTCGACGCCGCACACCATCGACTACACGCTCCACTTCGACTCATCCACCATGAAGGAGAAATCGGGCGACGATGCAAGCGGCGGCTCCCCTGCGGGAACGGCTTCAAGCGCCGCGGCCGACTTCCACAACGCCGATTTGGGCTGCGGCTGGGAGCCGACGGGGGCGCTTCAGCTTGAATACGCCGAGCACTTCACTGTCGACGAGTACGAAGGCGGCCTGCGGCTTATCTGCATTTCGAACGGGGAGCGCTTCCTCGTGGTACCGCAAGATGCGAAGGTACCTGATGGGTTGAGCTCCGACATCGCGGTCATAAGGCGTCCCGCCAACAAGGTGTACCTCGTGTCGTCGGCGACGATGTGCCTGGTCGACGCGCTCGATGCGAACGACAACATCCTCATGTCGGGCACGAAGGCCGACGATTGCTCGGTCGCGGGCTTCAAAAGCGCACTCGAAAGTGGGGCGATCGCCTACGGCGGCAAGTACAGCGCGCCCGACTACGAGCGAATATCGGCCTCGGGCTGCACGCTCGCCATCGAGAACACCATGATCAACCACACGCCCGATGTGAAGGAAAAGCTGCAGAAGCTCGGGCTCGTCGTGCTCACCGAACAGTCGTCGAGCGAGCCCGAAGCACTCGGGCGCGTCGAGTGGATTAAGCTTTTCGGCGTCCTGTTCGACAAGGAAGACGAGGCCGCGCACCTGTTCAACGAGCAGAAGGCCCGCGTCGAGCAAACGTCGAGGCTCGCGTCGTCAGGTAAAACCGTGGCGTATTTCTACATTAACTCGAACGGGGCCGCCGTCACGCGGCGGGCGGGCGACTACGTGGCGCAGATGATCGAGCTTGCAGGCGGCAACTACGCGCTCGATGACGCGCAGACGGCGTCGACGTCAGGTTCGTCAGTAACGCTCGAAATGGAGCGCTTCTACGCGACGGCGAAGGATGCCGACATTATCGTCTACAACGGCACCATCGACGAATCGGTTGCCACCTTGAACGACTTCGTAGGCAAAAACGCGCTATTGTCGCAGTTCAAAGCCGTGAAGAACGGCAACGTCTGGGTCACAAGCGCCGACATGTACCAGCAGATGACTTCCACCGCCGACATTATCGACGAGCTGCACGGGGCGTTCACCGGCGATGACGCGAGCAACTTCCATTATCTGAGGAAGCTCGGCTAGCGCCATGAGAAGCCGGCTTTCCATGACATACGACGAATCGGGGCGCGCCGCGCGGTGTCGCGTCGTGACGGCGCTGCTCGCTGTTGCCCTCATCGTGCTCGTCGGGGCCAACCTGTGCATCGGGAGCGTGCTCGTGCCCGCAGACCACATCCCCGGCATCCTTTCGGGAGGCGCGGCCAATTCCATGGAAATCCAGATCATCTGGGAGATTCGTCTGCCGCGCGTGCTTTCAGCCGTGCTTCTCGGCGGGGCACTTTCGCTCTCCGGGTTCCTGCTGCAGACGTTTTTCAACAACCCCATCGCCGACCCGTTCATCTTGGGCGTCTCCTCGGGCGCAAAGTTCGTCGTCGCGCTTACGATGATCGTACTTCTGGGCGCGAACCAGGCCATGTCCTCGCCGGCCATGGTGGCCGCAGCGTTTCTGGGATCGCTTATCACCATCGGCTTCGTGCTCCTCATCGCACGGCGCATAAGTTCCATGGCCATGCTCATCGTGGCGGGCGTCATGGTGGGATACATCTGCTCGGCGGCGACGAACTTTCTCATCGCCTTCGCCGACGACCAGTCCATCGTGAACCTGCACAACTGGTCTTTGGGTAGCTTCTCGGGTTCGAGCTGGGACGACATCGCGGTCATCGCGGTCGTGGTGATCACCGTGAGCGCATGCGTATTCGCGATATCGAAGCCCCTTTCCGCCTTCCAGCTGGGAGAAGCCTACGCGAAAAGCGTCGGAGTGAACGTCGCACGCTTCCGCGTGGTGCTCGTCCTTCTAGCGAGCATGCTCTCCGCCTGCGTGACCGCGTTCGCTGGTCCGGTGTCGTTCGTAGGCATCGCGGTTCCGCATCTCGTTAAGTCGGCGCTGAAGTCGTCGAAGCCCATCCGCGTGATTCCTGCGTGCTTCTTGGGAGGCGCCATCTTCTGCGCGGGCTGCGATTTGATCGCGCGCACGCTGTTCTCCCCCGTCGAGCTTTCCATCAGCGCCGTCACCGCCATCTTCGGCGCGCCGGTGGTTATCGCACTCATGTTGAAGAAACGAGTGAGGTAGATGGGGGAATTCATGCCGCGGCCCAAAACGCTCAGAGGGGAGTCGAACCTCGAAACCCCGGTCGCAACGAAGGCTGACGGAGCGCCGCTTTTCCGCATAAGCGACCTGTCGGCGGGCTACGACAAGAAGGTCGTAGTCGAAGGCGTCGAGCTGGAGGTTCGCGCGGGCGACGTCGTGGCGCTCATCGGGCCGAACGGCTCGGGCAAGTCGACCATCTTGAAAACCATCACACGCCATCTGGCACCGCTTGCCGGCGCGGTCGAGCTCGACGGGCGGGAGATTTCCCGATGGAAGACGGCGGAGTTCGCAAGGAACCTTGCCGTTATGCTGACAGATCGACCCCGGACCGAGCTCCTCACCTGCCGCGATATCATAGAGGCGGGAAGGCATCCCTACACCGGGCGAATGGGCACACTCTCGCCCGACGACCATAGTCGGGTCGACGAGGCCATGAAAACCGCACATGTGGAAGAGTTCGCCGAGCGCGACTTCATGCAGATAAGCGACGGGCAACGCCAGCGCGTCATGCTCGCACGCGCCATCGCACAGGATCCGCGTGTGCTCGTGCTCGACGAGCCCACGTCATATCTCGATATCCGCTACCAGATCGACCTGCTGCGAATACTTCGCCACCTTGCGAAATCGCGGAATGTAGCTGTCATCATGTCCATCCACGAACTCGAGCTCGCGCAGAAAAGCGCCGACAAGGTGATTTGCGTGAAGGACGGCCGGGTCTTCCGCGCCGGCGCACCCGAGGACATATTCACGCGCGAGACGATTGGCGAGCTCTACGGCCTTCAACATGGCACCTTCAACGAGCGCTTCGGCAGCGTGGAAATTGGGCGCCCACACGGCGATGCGCACACGTTCGTCATCGCCGGCGCAGGTACGGGGTCAGCTGTGTTTCGCCAGCTAATCCGGCAGGGCAAGGCGTTCTACGCGGGCGTTCTGCACGAAGGGGACATCGACTGCGAGCTTGCGCGCGACCTGGCGACGGAATGCGTGGCCGAGCGCGCCTTCGAGCCGATCGGGGATAAAACCATAGCCCGCGCCAAAGAGCTCCTCGTCCACTGCGCGCGTCTTATCGTGTGCCCCGCCGCCTTCGGCACCATAAACGCCCGCAACGCAGAGCTCGTCGAGTTCGCACGCTCGCATGGTATCGAGGTCATGCAAGCGTGCGAAGGCGCATCGGAGGATTCCCATTTGGAGTGGGAAGGATAAACTGAACTTTCTTTTAAGGATCCTCAGGCTACAGCTCCTGCGCCGGCGAGGTCTACAAGGCGCCGGAGAACCTCGTGAACAGGAATTTCCACGCCGACGAGCCCAACTAGGCCTAATCCAAGCGAGATTCCAGACTCGACAGACCATTGAGAGTCAGATCGTTGGCGACCCCAGAGACGCGCTCGATAGGAACCGAGCCGTCAGACAGCGCCCACGTGCGATAGATACCGATAATGCCCGACAGCAAAAACGCCAGATAGTAGTCGAACATCTCGTCCTTGAGACCTTGGGGCAGCAGATCGCGTTCGGCAATCTCGTGCTCGAGCGGCGCACGAAGACGAGCCATAAAATCATCGAGCGGAATATTCTCGATCAGCTGACGATTGAGCACCAAGTTGTTGCACAGTGCCTCGTTAACGGTTTTAAAGAAGGTCGCCGCCGCGCCAAGAGCGCGCTCATTGGTGTCGCCGTCCATTGAAGCAAGCGTTTTCTCGACCGAGTCGACAATCATCTCCACCACATCAACGGCAATGGCATCGAGCAGGCCGTCAACCGTACCAAAGTGAACGTAGAAGGTCTTGCGGTCGACATTGGCCTCGCGCGCGATGGCACTCACCGTAATGTCTGTCAGCGGCTTTTCCATGAGCAGGCGCTCGAAAGCCGAAAGGATGGCATTACGGCTGCGAACGATGCGACGATCAAGACGCGGTTTGCTGGTTGCCATGGGCGTGTCCCTTCGATATGCGAGCATTCATCAACAGATGAGAGATAATCTACGTAAGAGGATTATCCCCCATACAGCACAAATATGCCTCGCATCATGAAGAACGCACGACTGCCCTACTGCGACTTAGGGTGCTTCTTCTTATTGAGTGCCGACGGAGATGCGCGAATACCATCGCCTGTCTGGCGCACATAGGCTTTATGAGCCGGCTTAGCGGTCCCAGAAGCCTTCTGAGCGTGCTTCTTGGGATCAACGGTAACAGCATTCGTGGGGTGCGGCTTAGTGGGCGCAGAGGGCGTCTGAGGCGTGCGGCCGAGCTTGCGCATCACGCGATCCCAGCGCGCATGGATGCTCTCGTTGTGGGCGCTCTTAAGTCCCAACAGGGGCGCAGCCAAAATGGTCGGCACAATAAACGTAATGAGACGCCACAGCAGATAGCCGGCGGTCGAAGCCGACCCAAAGAAATGACCCAAGAACAATGCAAAGCCGCCCTCAGCGCCACCAGTTCCACCGGGCAGGGGGACCGCAGAGCTCAACAGCTGGACAAAGGCGCTCGCGGCCATGACCGAGAAAAAGTCGACCTCATGGTGGCCAAAGGCAAGCATCAGGAAATACGGCACCAGATAGAAAAACGCGAGCTGCAGCATGGTGATAAACACGGTGAGCAGCATGGAAGAAAAATGTCCGGCCGAAAGCTTGAACTTCTCGGAGAAGGAGTAGATCTCGCCATCGACAAACGTGCGCCAACCCTCGATCTTAGTGGCCGAGACACCAATGCGCTCGAGCCAATTGATGATGCAATGGGCGACGCGCGTGACGGTCTTAGGCATGAGAGCGACGGCGAAGATGCCCAGCAAGATGCAGCAGTGCCCACCAAAGCTAAAGACGCACAGCAGCGTCATGTCGCCATAGCGCTCGGCAAAAAACGGCATGCGAGCAAGCAGTAGGATAGCGCCCCAGGCAACGAGGCCAAACTGATACACGATAAAGCGCGTGAACTGCGTGGCTCCGGCCTCGCCGACATTTTGGCCCGCCTTGGTCAGGCGGTAGATCTGGGCGGGAGTCGAGCCCATCATCATAGGTGTGAGGTTGCCAAAGAAGATGCCACTCGCCTCGACCGAGATCAGGTCGCGAATGCCAACGGGTGAATCGGGGTCGAGCCAGACAGCGATCGCATAGGCCACAATGCCAAAGAACAGATACATGAACATGCAAAGACACGCGACAACGAGCCATGACGCCTGGACGCTCGACATAGCGGCCCAGAACTGCCCCATCTGCCCGGTTACCACCAGATAGACGATATAACCCACCAGTACGACGCCGATAAAGATGGCGCCGCGGCGTGCGCTCTTATTGTCATCTCCGCCCGAGGCCTCAACCTCGACCTGGGGCTTAGACGTATGCTGAGAGGACTCCGTCATGAGACTCCTTCTAACAGTCAAAATATCTTAGATATTGTACCCGCAAGGGGTGACGCATAATTTCTTTCGCAAATTGACAACCGCATAGCGGAACACGGCCCGCGCCCCGTCATATGATTTCTAGCGGCTAAACAACAAATCAACGACGAAAGGGGCACGGGCCGTGTCTGCGAACATCGTAACAGTCGA
>JAXIXR010000010.1:0-158298 GCA_036304905.1 Collinsella sp.
CGAACCCGGAAGCTAAGCCCCATCGCGCCGAGAGTACTGCGGGGCCAGCCCGTGGGAGGCCAGGGCGCCGCTGACCGGTGGACGGCACCGAGCCGTATGATGACTTGAAGAAGGGGGAGGCCTCGCGGCCTCCCCCTTTTTTCCGTTTTATAGAGAGCTGTAATACAAGAACTCGCCTTCTTTTAGCTTGTCTTACTGTTTGGCTGTATTTTGAGTCCTTCTTTTGTATTTGCGCGATAATAACTCCCATTGGCGTTAGGGAGGACTTGATGTTTACCGTTTTTGTCTTGGGCAATATTGCTTCGGGTAAGTCGACTGCCTGCCGCTATCTCGAATCTCATGGCGCCATGCTCATCGATCTGGACGAACTTGCCAAATCGCTGTATGTGCCAGGCTCCGATATCGTCAATGCCCTCGCGGAAGAATTTGGCTGGGATATTTTGGACGAGGAGGGCGGCGTTCGCCGTAACATACTCGCTTCTCGAGCTTTTGTTTCTCCTGATGCGGTCGCGAGGCTCAATAGCATTGTGCACCCCGTTCTCATTGAGCAGCTGTCACTGAGGATTCTTGATCCGGTTTGTTGCACGGTTTCGTCCCCCCGTTATCCCTTTGCGGTGGTCGAGGTTTCTGCTCCGACTGGTTTTGAGGATGCATTTGGCTTGGCTGATGAAATTCTGGTCATCAGCGCCCCTTTGTCAGTTCGTCGCGAGCGTGCTATTCAGCGTGGCATGGAGCCATCTGATTTCGATGCCCGTTCTGCTTGCCAGCCCGATGAGTCTGCGCTGTGCAATCTCGCTACAACGGTGATTGATAATGCCGCAGGCGATAATTCGCTCTTTGAGCAGCTTGACTCATGGCTTGCATGCCATGGGTTTATAGACACTGCGAATAAGGAGGATGCCGATGCCTAAGACACGTTTCTTTGCGTGGTATCGCCTTATTCCGCTGGCTGCCGTTTTTGCCTTCGGCCTTATCTCATTCGTTTACTCGTGTGCTCCTGCCGCCTTCTTTAAGCCGCTGTATCCGATTGACTACGAGGCATATGTAAAGCAATCCAGTATTTCGCATAATCTGGATCCGTATCTGGTGTGCGCTGTCATTAAGTCGGAATCGAATTGGGATCCCGAGGCCGAATCGAATCAGGGTGCTCAGGGATTGATGCAGCTGATGCCTGTGACTGCTCAGGATATGATCGCCAAGGGCCCTGTCGACGGTGACGAGTATTCGGTCGACAACCTTAACGATCCGGCTACCAATATCGAGTTTGGCTGTGCATACCTCTCGTATCTTCTGACCTATTTCAACGGGTCGACGGATAGTGCCATTGCCGCCTATAACGCCGGTATGGGCAATGTTGACGGATGGGCGCAGCAGAACACGTCACTCCATAATGCGATTACCTTCCCTGAAACTCAGGCTTATCTGATTCGTGTCAATAATGCCTGGGTTCGGTATAAGACCCTCTATCCCGATCGGTTCGTATAGGACTATGCCTGCCGCCTGCGTATACTGCAGATATATGAGTTAGGAGTATCCATGGCGGAATTTGAAGTTGAACGTGTTGGAGGAGAGCTCAAACGTTTTGGCGTTGAGGGCTCTGAGGTGCCATTTAAAGTTTTATCTCCTTATGAGCCTGCAGGTTCTCAGCCTAAGGCCATTGAGTCGCTTGTGCAGGGTGTGAGGGACGGAGATCGCTATCAGGTTTTGCTGGGCGTGACTGGTTCGGGCAAGACCTTTACGATGGCTAAAACCATCGAGGCCCTGGGGAAGCCGACGCTGGTCATGGCTCCCAATAAAACGCTCGCCGCTCAGCTTGCGAGCGAGCTCAAAGAGTTCTTTCCCAACAACGCTGTGGTCTACTTTGTCTCGTACTACGACTACTATCAGCCCGAGGCGTATGTGCCGCAAAGCGATACATATATCGAGAAAGACTCCTCGATTAACGAAGAGGTCGAGATGCTGCGCCATCAGGCGACCGCGTCACTGCTCTCTCGACGCGATGTGATCGTTGTCGCATCGGTCTCGTGTATCTATGGCATTGGCTCTCCTGAGGACTATGCGGGTCTGGCTCCAAACGTCGACAAGAAGGTGCCGCTCGAGCGCGATGACTTTATCCATGCACTTATCGACATTCAATATGATCGCAATGACTATGACCTGGCACGCGGCACGTTCCGCGTGCGCGGCGATGTTGTCGACGTGTATCCGCCTTATGCCGAGCATCCGTTGCGGTTTGAGTTCTTTGGCGACGAGGTCGAGCTGATTGCCGAGATCGATGAGGTCACCGGAGAGATGCTTCGTGAGTACGAGGCCATCCCTGTATGGCCGGCATCGCACTACGTGACCGAGAAGCCGAAGGTCAAGGCGGCTCTGAAATCGATCAGCGAAGAGTGCGAGAAGCGCGTGGCGGAGCTCAAGGCGACTGACAAGTTGCTCGAGGCGCAGCGTCTGCAGCAGCGCACCGATTATGATCTTGAGATGCTCGAGACGATGGGCTTTTGCAACGGCATCGAGAACTACTCGCGTCATCTGGACGGTCGCAAGCCGGGTGAGCCGCCGTTTACCCTGATCGATTACTTTCCTAAGGACATGCTCTGCATCATCGATGAGAGCCATGTGACGGTGCCGCAGATTCGCGGTATGCACGAAGGTGACCGCTCGCGTAAGGTAACGCTGGTGGAACACGGTTTTCGCCTGCCCTCGGCACTCGATAATCGCCCGCTTCGTTTCGATGAGTTTGAGGCAAGGATACCCCAGTTTATCTATGTTTCGGCCACACCGGGCGACTACGAGCTGCGGGTGAGCCAAAACGACGTGGAGCAGATTATTCGTCCGACCGGTCTGCTCGACCCCAAGATCGATGTGCGTCCGGTTCGTGGGCAGATTGACGATCTTGAGGACGAGATTCGCGAGCGCGTTGCCCGCAAGGAGCGCGTGCTGGTGACCACGCTCACCAAGCGCATGGCCGAGGACCTGACCGACCATCTGCTTGATGCCGGCATTAAGGTCAATTACATGCACTCCGATACAGCGACGATGGACCGTGTCGAGATCCTGCGAACGCTGCGCGAGGGCAAGATCGATGTTCTCGTTGGCATCAACCTGCTTCGCGAGGGCCTAGACCTTCCCGAGGTCTCACTGGTGGCAATTCTCGATGCCGATAAGGAAGGCTTCTTGCGCAACCGCCGTTCGCTGATTCAGACGATTGGCCGCGCGGCCCGTAACGCCGATGGCGAAGTCATCATGTATGCGGACGTTGTGACCGATTCGATGAAAGAGGCCATCGAGGAGACGCAGCGCCGTCGCGAGATTCAGATGGCATATAACGAAGAGCATGGCATTGTGCCAAAGACGGTGCGCAAGGCCATCAACGACATCTCAAGTTTTATTGCCGAGGCCGAAAAAACCGTGGGTTCCAAGGGGCGCTCGAAGGGCGACTCTCTTGGACATGGTGCATTCTATACGCCCGATGAGTCGGGCGAGGGTGGCGTGCCGGAAACGGTGGCGCCCGAGCAGACACTTGCGGAGCAGTTGGAAGAACTGCCGCATGACGAGCTTGTGCGGATCGTCGAAACCATGGAAGAGGATATGCGTAACGCTTCTGCCGCCATGGACTTTGAGGAGGCGGCGCGCCTGCGCGATGCCGTCGTTCAGATTCGGGCGATGCTCGAGGGTGCGTCTGAGGACGAGACGATTGAGCGTTTACGTTCGCAGGCCCGCAAGGGTTCCACGTTCGCATCGGGCAGAAAACGCCAGGGTGCACGGTTTAAGAAATAGTGAACAGGCCCCGAGTTCCCTGTGGAGCTTGGGGCCTGTGTCTTTTGCGCGCTGGAATTCGTGCGTTAGAGGTCTGCGATCAGGGCTTCGGCACAACGAATGCCGTCGGTGGCGGCGCTCATGATGCCGCCGGCATATCCAGCTCCCTCACCACAAGGGTAGAGGCCCGGGGTCGACACGGCATGGCACGATCGGTCTCGGGTGACAGTGACCGGTGAGCTCGAACGAGTCTCCACGCCGGTAAGAACGGCATCGGGGCGGTCGTAGCCTCGTAGCTTTTTTCCGAGTAGGGGAAGTCCCAGGCGGAGCGACTCGACGATATGCTGCGGCAGAGCTTCGTCAATTGCCGTCCAGGTCACACCGAGCGGATATGTGGGCTTAACCTTTCCGGGTGTCTTGCTGGCGCGTCCTGCGAGGAAATCTCCGACGAGCTGTGCCGGTGCGTTCCAGTTGGAACCGCCCAGGCGATAGGCGGCCGCCTCGCAGGTACGCTGGAGCTCGATGCCGGCGAGCGGGTCATCGTTGGGAAGGTCCTCAGGCGTGACGTTAACGAGCAGGGCGGCATTTGCGTTGCGCCCGTCGCGGGCATTGAGACTGGCCCCGTTGACGCACAGATGGCACGGTTCTGAAGAGGCGGCAACAACCTGTCCGCCGGGGCACATGCAAAACGAGAACACGCTGCGGCCGTTGGGAAGATGGGCGACGAGCTTGTAAGGGGCCGCCCCGAGCGCTGGATGTCCCGCCGAGGCTCCATATTGGGCTCGGTCGATGTCGCACTGCGGATGCTCGATGCGAACGCCCATGGCAAAGGTCTTTTGTGCGAGGGCCACGTTGTGGTCCTTAAGGAGCTCAAAAATATCGCGAGCAGAATGCCCGCAGGCGAGGATGAGGTGCTTTGTCTCGATTGGCTCGCAAGCGGCGTCTTGGAACGATTGGACATCAATACCGGTGATGGCGCCAGACGCGTCGATGTGTATGTCGACGAGCTTTGTTCGATAACGGACGACACCTCCGAGCTGCTCGATGCGCTGGGATATAGCGGTGACAACCTTGGGAAGGATGTCGGAGCCAATGTGCGGCTTGGCATCCCACAGAATATCGCGGGGCGCACCCGCCTCGACGAAGGTTTCGAGGATAAGGCGATGGGCGGGATTTTTGGTTCCCGTATTGAGCTTGCCGTCCGAGAAAGTCCCCGCGCCGCCCAGGCCAAACTGGATATTGCTCTCGGGGTCGAGGATGCGCTCCTTTAGAAAGAGGTCGATCGCCTGCGAGCGGCGAAATGCCGGGTCGCCGCGCTCGATGAGCAAGGGCTTAAGACCTGCTTCGGCGAGCGTAAGCGCAGCGAAAAGGCCGGCGCATCCGGCGCCGACAACGACAGGGCGTTCTTGAGGTGCGTCGGAGGCGGGGGAGGGGAATGAAGGCTCATCGTCTTCTATCGCGCGTACGCGTGAGCGGTCACGCTCGGCAACGCTGTCGACCGCTTCTCGCTCGAGGTGGGGACTAGTCAGCTCAACACGAAAGCTCAGGATAAAATGGACGTCTCGTTTTTTGCGAGCGTCGATTGACTTGCGGTGGAGCTCGATGGACTTGATCTCGGAGTCCTTGCAACGTAGGACGCGCTTGGCGACTCGCTTGCCAACAATGAGACAGGCATTTTCATCGCCGGCTTCATTGAGCGACGCGTTGACTTGGGTGATTTCAATCATCGAGGTCTCCTTAGAGGCAAGAAAGAGGCCGTCCGGTATCCCAGACGGCCCGAATGCGTTTTTGATTATAGACTGCGCGGCTACAGGCTGCTTGCAGCGCGAATGCCCGAGATCCAGGCCCACGCAAGGTTAAAGCCTCCGCAATCGGCGTCGATGTCGAGCGCTTCACCGCAGACGTAAAGCGGGGCGTCGACAACGCTGTGCGCGCGTAGGCTGGGTATTGAGATGCTCTCGACAGATATGCCACCACGCGTGACCTGCGCTGAGCGCTCCTCGGCTGTTCCCTCGACGAGCAACTTAAAGTGTTTGAGGATCGAGACCAGGTGGATGACATCGTTGGAGCCTGGATGGCACTGCTCGAACGTTGTGCAGACGACGCGGGAGAGTTGCGGGGCGAGCATGCCGTCGAGCCAACGGGGATCGCGGGGCGAAAAGCCGCCGAGCAGCTCAACGCGCCGGTTGAGCATATCGAGCAACTCGTCTTTGGAGAGGTCGGGGAAAACGTCGAGCAGGATCGTATTGCCGTGCTGGATACGACGAGAGAGGTTGAAGACAGCGACGCCTGAGATACCGAAGGTTCGAAACAGCACTTCACCGTCTTCGTGCCAGAGCTCATTATGATTGTGGGCGAGCGTCAAGCGGGCACGGACGCGCAGGCCATCCAACGTCTTGAGTGCCGCCCGATCGCCAACGACCGTTGCCGATACGGGGCAGAGGATGGGGCGCAGCGAAGTGAGGGGGAGGCGAAACGTATCGGCGATACCGGTGGGGTTGCCGCCCGTAGCGATAATTACGGCATGTGCCTGCAGGGCCTCGTTCTTGCGAGGGACATCGGCGAGCGATTTCCGAAGCGAGCGGAGCTCCGATTTTCGGTTATCGTGCTTTTTTGCCTTGAGCGCCCGCGCTGGACGGTCTATTTGGAGTGTCCAGCCTTCGGAAGCTTTGTGCGCCGAGGCAACGTTGGCTCCGCAGATTAAGGTGATACCTAGGCGGTCGCAAGCGTTGAGAAGTGCGTCGCGCACCGATTCGGCGCGAAGGGAGCGCGGGTACAGCCGGCCTTCCTCGGAGGTTGTCATGATGCCCAGCGAGGAGAAGAAACCCATAAGCTCTTGTTCGGGCTGGGGGCCCATGACGGATTCGACGAATGCGGGGTGGTTATACCGCTGAGGATCAATCGATTCGTTGGAGAGGTTGCAACGGCCGTTACCGGTCGCAAGGAGCTTGAGGCCGCAGGCGACATCGCGCTCAACGATGCAGACGCTTTTGCCAGCGCGTGCGGCCGTAATGGCGGCGGCGAGGCCTGAAGCCCCGCCGCCGATTACCAAGACGTCATAGAGGGCGCTCGCGTTCACTTAGGCCTCGTCTGTTTCGTGCGGGGTAATAGCCTCGACGGCAGAGACTGCCTTGGGCAACATGCCATCGGGCAGCGCGGTCTCGACCTCGCCCTTATCGCAGGCCTCGGCGAGTGCCGGATTAATGGGAAGCTGGCCCAAGATGTCGAGGTTATAGCGCTCTGCGACCTCGGGGAGCTTGCTCTTGCCAAAGACCTCGATTTTCTTGCCGCAGTCGGGGCACTCAATATAGCTCATGTTCTCGACAATGCCCAGAATGGGGACGTTCATCTTCTCGGCCATGTTGACCGCCTTGGCGACGATCATCGAGACCAGATCCTGCGGGCTCGTGACGATGACGATGCCGTCGACCGGCAGCGACTGGAAGACGGTGAGCGCGACGTCGCCTGTTCCCGGAGGCATGTCGACCAGTAGGTAGTCGATGGGGCCCCACGAGGTCTCGCTCCAGAACTGCCTAATGGCGCCTGCGATGACCGGACCGCGCCAAAGGACGGGGTCGGTCTCGTTTTGGAGCAGCAGGTTGGAGCTCATGACCTTGACGCCGTGCTCGGAGATTTCGGGCAGCATAAGGTTGCCAAGGGCATGGACGTGGCGTCCACTCATACCGAACATCTTGGGGATAGAGGGACCGGTGATGTCGGCATCGAGGACGCCGACTTTGTGGCCGTGACGGGCAAGCTCGGTGGCGATGGCACCGGTGACAAATGACTTGCCGACACCGCCCTTGCCGGAAAGCACGGCGATGACGCGCTTGACCTCGGACAGCGTGTTCTCCTCAAATTGCGACGGCGACGTTTGTCCGCCGGCGGCCTGTGCGTGTTCGCAACCCATGTATGACTCCTTTGTATATGCTGGGGCCGGGGCCCCGCGATGTGACACGAGCGTCATTGTACCCTCGTTTGCGAGCGGGAGTCATTTGCGATGCGTTTGGGCCGAGCGTGCTTGCAATACGATGGGCCCAAGCGAATGGGCGGGCTTACTGAACTTTGCTGGCGAACTCGAGGTATTGCATGCGCTGCAGCTTGTCGATCGTCGAGGCGTAGGGGCTGTCTTTCGATTCCAAGTCGTAGCGCAGCCCGTCGGCACCGAGATAGCCGGCGACATTGATGGTGGGCACATCTGACCTTGTTGCAAGCAGGGCCTTTTGGTAATTGGTGAGCGGAGCGCCGATCTTATTAAGGGTAATGGCTGCAATCTCGTTTGCCCCGACGGTGTCGTAGACGTTGAGCTCGGTATTGCCGGCGATCTCATAGTTAGCCCAGACGAGATATGTCGACTGATAGATACGGAAGGCGTGGCTTGCCGTATCTTCCTGAGGGTACAGCTCGTCGTTGAGAGTCGTTGCGGCGCTCGGCTGATGGTCGCCAAAAAAGACAAGAACAACCGGTCTGCCGATGTTGCGGAGCTCGTTGATAAAGTACTCGAGGTCCCGGTCGGATGCGTTGATGCAGGTGAGATAGGTGTTGAGCGCGCTATTGGCGCCTTCGCTGGCTCCCTCGACCCAATAGTTTGTCAGCTCTTCGGCGGGAACGGTGCCATAGTCGTAGCCGCCGTGATTTTGCATCGTGACGTCAAAGATGAACTGCGGCGCTTCGTCGGTTCTAAGCAGGTCGAGTATCTTGTCGTAGGTGGCGTAGTCGCATACGCCGGCATGGTAATAGGGCGCACCTTCGAAATCGCCGATTGAAAGAAAGTCTCCAAAGCCCAGCTGCTGATAGATTTTATCTCGATGGTAGTTGACGGGGTTTTGCGGGTGCATAGCGGTAGCGGTATACCCAAGCTCTTTAAGGTCCTTTGCCAGGCTGTTGACGCCATTCATCTGATACAGCTGATAGGGGATTTTGCCTAATCCGACAAAGGCCGTTGTCGCTCCGGTCAAAAATTCGAATTCGGAGTTCGCCGTTCCGCCACCGGCGACCGAAGCGAGCATGGTGCCGCGAACAAGTGCGTCGGGAAGCGAGTTGTAGAATGCGGGGCCGGTGTACCCGGCCGTCTGGAGCTGCTCAAAGCACGAAAGGTCGCTAAAACTCTCATTCATGACGGCAACAATCGTCGGCTTGATTTCATTGAACTGGGCAACGGCCGCCGCGCGCTGCTCGCTCGAGCCATATGTGCTGTCGTAGGCGGCGGCGAGCTCCTGCTCGATGCTCTGCGCCTCATCGGGCGTATAGTCTTCGGGCTTCTCAATGGGCAACTCGTTGACCATTTCGGTGAACGAAGTGATAAAACCCTGAGACGCATACGTGGTGATGGGCTGCCAACGGTCAAATCCAAAATCCAGCGCCTGCTCCAAGTCGATGTTGGAAAAGCCCGAGAGCCCCACAACGGTCACTAGCAGAAAAGCACAGAGGTTAGCGGCGATAGCGGGGAAGACATGGGTGGGCGTACGGAGCTTTCGCGGTCGGATGAGCGAAAGAAGCCCCAGGGAAATCTCCAGCAGGGCGAGAGAGGTTACGATTCCGGCGGTAAAGGTAAACTCGTATCCCTCGCTCACTTCCATTGCGGTGCCAAGGGCCAAGATATCGCTTGGCAGGATGGCTTCGCCTTTAAACGTTATGACGAAGTGCTCGGCAATGCCAAGGACGCAACAGACGACGGGCACGAGGACCATGACGCCTCCATGACGCTGTCCCAGCAAATAAAGGGAGAGCAGAACCGTCGCGAGCAACCCGACGGAAAACCCGAATGAGTTGGCGGGAATGCGATAGAACGTTTCGTTGCAGGCAATTTCGATTGAAACGAACGAGAGCGCTGAAACAGCGGCGATGACAAGGATGTCGCGGCAAATACGGGCAACCGTTCCCGTCGCAAGGTCGGTTTGGTCGATAAGTCCCGAAACCAAGGGCTCGACAAGAAGCATGACGGCGGCAGCACCGAGCGCCGAATAAGAAAGGACCCATAGGGAGCTGCCCTCATTTACGAGCGATTGATTCGTAATCCATGCAGCTACCACGCCGAGCGGGATGAGGAGCGTCGCGCACCAAAAGACGCGGGCAATGGGTGGCTTTTCGTTGCGTTTGATTGAAAAATACACGCGCACGACGACGGCGGCCACGATAAGGACGGCGATGAATATGGGCAGATTGGCCATGTCGCTCGAAGTGATTTCAAGGGGGATATCTTCGGTCATGGACGTTCCTCTGGTACAGCAAATTAAGTTCAGTATTAGATTACTGTAACCTTTCCACGGCATTTCGAGAAACAAAGCGCCCGATACGCAAAGCTAAAGGTCTGCGAATCTTGTATTACGAACATCTGTGCGCGTCGAGTGCGCTAAACTCATCGGCAGTATGATTCGATGCAATAGGAGGCAAGGAGCTTCCATGTCTGATTCCTCTATCGTTATTCGCGGCGCTCGTGAGCACAACCTCCGTGATATCGATGTTTCCATTCCGCGTGACCAACTCGTGGTCATTACCGGTCTTTCTGGCTCGGGCAAGAGTTCGCTGGCATTCGACACTATCTATGCCGAGGGCCAGCGTCGATACGTCGAGAGCCTTTCGAGTTATGCGCGCCAGTTCTTGGGCCAGATGGACAAACCCGACTTGGATTCAATCGACGGCCTTTCGCCGGCGGTGTCGATCGACCAAAAGACGACATCTAAAAACCCTCGCTCGACGGTTGGCACCGTAACCGAGATTTATGACTATCTGCGTCTGCTGTTCGCCCGTGTGGGCACCCCGCACTGTCCCGAATGCGGCCGCGTCATTGAGCGCCAGACGACCGACCAGGTCGCCGATAAGGTCCTGGCGGCGGGGGAGGGCCGCCGCGCGTTTGTGCTGGCACCGGTGGTGCGCGGGCGAAAAGGCGAGTACACCAAGCTGTTTGAGGACCTTCGCGCCGAGGGCTTTAGCCGCGTGCGTGTCGACGGCGAGGTTCGCTCGCTTGATGACCCTATCGATTTGGATAAGAAATTCAAGCACGATATCGAGGTCGTGGTCGACCGCATCGTGATTCGCGAGAACTCGCTGGGCCGTATTGCCGAGTCCGTTGAACAGGCGACTGCGCTGGCGCACGGCAATGTGAACGTATACTTGCTGCCCGACCGCGACGCTCCCGAGGGGACCGAAGGCGAGTTGCTGGAGTATTCGCTGGCGTTAGCGTGCCCGGAGCATGGACACTCCATCGATGACCTGCAGCCGCGTGATTTCTCGTTCAACGCGCCCTATGGCGCGTGCCCCGAGTGCGATGGCCTGGGCTTTAAGAAGACGGTCGATGCCGAGGCCCTAATCGAAGACCCCTCGAAGTCGATCGCCGACGGGGTCTTTGGCAGCCTGTTTGGCAACTCTAACTACTATCCGCAGATTTTCGCTGCGGTCTGCAAACACTTTAAGGTGAGCGTCGATACGCCGTGGGAGGATCTGCCTCCGCGGGTGTGTCGTGCGTTTTTAGACGGCATGGGCGACCAGAAGATTTCGGTCGACTATCAAAAGCTCGATGGGCGCCGCAGCCAGTGGGACACCAAGTTCTCGGGTGTGCGCAATATCCTGTACGAGCGCTATACCGAGACGACGAATGAGAACACCAAGGCGCGCTTGGAGAAGTACATCCGCGAGGAGCCGTGCTCGAGCTGCCACGGCGCTCGTTTGCGCCCCGAGATGCTCGCCGTCACCGTGGGCGGCAAGTCCATTTACGAGGTTTGTTGTCTGTCGTGCCGTGAGTCGCTCGAGTTTTTTGAGGGCCTGGAACTCACCGAGCGCCAACAGTTTATCGGCGGACGCATCGTCAAGGAAATCTTGGAGCGCCTGCGTTTTCTGGTCGATGTCGGACTCGACTATCTGACCCTCGATCGTGCCTCGGCGACGCTTTCCGGAGGCGAGGCCCAGCGCATTCGCCTGGCAACGCAGATCGGCGCCGGCCTCATGGGTGTTCTGTACATTTTGGACGAGCCATCGATTGGCCTCCATCAGCGCGATAACGAGCGCCTGATCAAGACGCTTGAGCGCCTACGCGATATCGGCAATACCGTCATCGTCGTCGAGCATGATGAGGATACGATTCGTGCTGCCGACTATGTGATCGACATGGGCCCCGGCGCGGGCGTGAACGGCGGACACGTAGTCGCGGCGGGAACGCCTGCCGATATCATGGCGTGTCCCGAGTCGATGACGGGCGCTTATCTGACCGGCAAACGAATGATCCGGGTGCCTGATGAACGGCGCAAGCCCGGTCGCGGCTGCCTTAAGATCACGGGCGCCCGCGCCAACAACCTCAAAAA
The DNA here is from genome assembly GCA_036304905.1 of Collinsella sp. Classification (GTDB taxonomy): domain Bacteria; phylum Actinomycetota; class Coriobacteriia; order Coriobacteriales; family Coriobacteriaceae; genus Collinsella. The sequence continues at coordinate 12,054 of JAXIXR010000010.1, forward strand.
CGTTACCGCCAAGATCGAGTTTGGTACGCTTACGGTCGTTACCGGCGTGTCGGGATCGGGTAAGAGCTCCCTGGTTACCGACACTATCGCACCTGCCCTTACGAATGCCATTCACCGTTCGACGCGCCCTGTGGGTCCGTATAAGAAAATCGAGGGCATCGAGTGTATCGATAAGGTTATCGATATCGACCAGTCGCCGATTGGCCGCACGCCGCGTTCCAACCCTGCTACGTACATTGGCCTGTGGGATGATCTTCGCGCGCTGTTTGCGAGTACGCCGGAGTCGAAGGCGCGCGGCTACTCGCCGGGACGTTTCTCCTTTAACGTGAGCGGCGGTCGCTGCGAAGCATGCAAGGGCGACGGACAAATTAAGATCGAGATGCACTTCCTTCCCGATATCTATGTCCCCTGTGAGGTCTGCGGCGGCAAACGCTATAACCGCGAGACGCTTGAGGTCACCTACCGTGGTAAGACCATCTCGGACGTGCTCGACATGAGCGTCACCGAGGCACTGGCCTTCTTTGGGAATATCCCGCAGATTAAGCGCAAGCTCCAGACGCTGTACGATGTAGGCTTGGGCTACGTGAGCCTGGGCCAGCCCGCTACGACGCTCTCGGGCGGCGAGGCGCAGCGTGTGAAGCTCGCCAAGGAGCTTCATCGACGCCAGACGGGCAAGACGTTCTATATTTTGGATGAGCCGACGACCGGCCTTCATTTTGAGGACGTCCGCCAGCTGCTCGATGTGCTGCAGCGCTTGGTCGATGCGGGCAACACGGTGCTGGTGATTGAACACAACCTTGATGTCATCAAGGTTGCCGACCGCCTGATCGATATGGGCCCCGAGGGCGGTAACGGCGGCGGAACCGTCGTGGTTTCGGGCACACCGGAGCAGGTTGCGGACTGTCCGCAGAGTTATACGGGCAAGTTTTTGGCGCCGTTGCTCAGGCGTGACCGGGAGCGTCAGGCTCAACTTGATGCTCAATAAATAGGCGATTCAGTTTATGGGCGCCATCGACTCCTTGTGATTCGATGGCGCTTGCTGTGTCGAAGTGACGTATACAGCCGAATTGGACATATACTTAATCCTTGCGTCCGAATGCGAGGGAAAGGATATGCCATGGCAAAGGCTGTAAAGACGCCAAAAACCAATGCGATGCGCGAGCTGGAAAGCGCCGGCATTTCCTATGTTCTACATACGTACGAAGACGATGGTGATGAGTCGGCGGGCCTGGGGGTCGCGATTTCGGAGCAGCTTGGCGAGGAGCCCGGACAAGGATTTAAGACCTTGGTCTGCGTGACGCCGTCCAACGACCACGTCGTGTGCTGCATCCCTGTTGCCGACGAGCTCGATCTAAAGTCCGCCGCGCGTGCCGCGGGGGAGAAGTCCTTGGCCATGATGCATGTGAAGGATTTGCTTGCGGCGACTGGCTACGTTCGCGGCGGCTGCAGTCCGGTCGGTATGAAAAAACGCTACCGGACGCTCATTGATGAGACATGTGTCCTTTGGGATACCATTTTTATTTCGGGAGGCAAGCGTGGTTATCAGCTTGAGCTTGCACCTGATGATTTAATTGCATTTTGCGGGGCGACGGTCGCCCCGATTACGAGAGAGGACTGAGCGATGCCGCAGGAAGAATTGAAGTGCGGAGCTCATTTTGCAAAAGAATCTGCGCCTCAGACACCCTCATCCGAAGCTTCTTCGTCGCGAGACGACGCTGACGACATGGGCTCGTCGGACTACTCCACGGTTGGTCGTTCCGCCGGGCTTATGACCATCCTGACCATCGTGTCTCGCGTCACCGGTTTTATCCGCACGTGGGCAATGGCGGCCGCTATCGGCATGTCGCTGCTCTCGTCTTCCTATCAGGTCGCCAACAACCTGCCCAATATGCTCTACGAACTCGTGATGGGCGGCATGCTCGTGACGGCGTTTTTGCCCGTGTACATGGGCGTGAGGCGTGAGCAGGGTCGCGAGGCCTCTAACGAGTACGTGGGCAACCTGCTCGGTATTCTGCTATTGGTGCTGGGTGGCATTTCGTTGCTGGGGACCGTGTTCGCCCCGGGCTTTATCTGGACGCAATCGTTCCTTTCGGGTGACGGCGGCAGCATGGATACCGCTGCGTTCATGTTCCGTTTCTTTGCCATCCAGATTCTGTTTTATGGTTTGGGCTCGGTGTTTTCGGGCGTCCTCAACGCACACCGCGACTACTTCTGGTCGACGTTTGCCCCGGTCCTCAACAATGTGATCGTCATTGCGAGCTTTATGGGCTTTGCGCCCGTGTCCGCACAGTTTGGCGAACGTGCCGGCATCATCTTGATTGCGGCCGGTACGACCCTCGGTGTCTTTGTTCAGATGGCATGTCAGATCCCCGCGCTTGGCAAGCACGGCGTGCATCCCCATATCCATATCGACTTTAAGGACCCCGCACTGCGCCAGACGATTGCGCTCGGTATCCCGACGCTGCTCGCCACGGTGTGCATGTTTGTCTCGACTTCTATCACCAACGCTGCTGCGCTGGTGGTCCAGCCCGAGACTGGTCCTTCCGTCATCGCCTATGCGCGCCTGTGGTACACGCTGCCCTACGCGCTGATTGCCGCCTCGCTTTCGACGGCGCTCTATACCGAGCTCTCTCACGACGCACAGGAGAAGGATTACGACAGCGTCCGCACGGGCATTTCGCGTGGCGTCGCCCAGATGCTGTTCTTCCTGATTCCATTCGCGCTGTACCTGATTGTCTTCGCGCGTCCGCTCAACATGATCTACTGCGCTGGCAAGTTCGATGAGTCCGGTGTGGCGCTGGTGTCGGAGTTCCTTATCTACCTGGCACTTTCCCTGCCGCTCTACGGCGTGGTCGTGCTGATGCAGAAGAGCTTCTCTGCCTTGCTCGACATGAAGCCCTATAGCCGCTATTGTCTGTATTCCGCCATCGGCCAGGCCGGCTCGGTTCTGCTGTTTGGCGTTGTGCTGGGCTTCGGTATGCCGGCAATCGCGCTTTCGTATGTCGTCGACTACGTGATCTTGGTCGGTTGCTCGCTGTGGTGGCTGCGTCGTCGTCTGCGTGGTCTTCAGGTTAAATCTATCCTGCATGGCGGTTTCTTTGGCCTTTTGCTCGGTGGCCTGGGTGCTGCCGCAGGCGCCGGCGTCATGTGGGCGCTTGAGCACTTTGTCGGGGCACTTGGCGGCTCGATTCTGATTACTCTTGGCTACGTTTGCGTTGCGGGTGTCGTCTCGCTTGCTGTTACCTTTGGCCTTGCCGTCGTCCTTAAGATGCCCGAGGTCTCGGCGCTGATTCGTCGCAAGTAGGTGCGCGTGGCCGGTCACGACAACATTCCAACGCTTGCCGAGCAGGTTTCGCGCGTTCCCACGCAGCCCGGCTGCTACCTTTGGAAAGACGCCAAGGGCGATGTCATCTACGTGGGCAAGGCGAAAAACCTGCGCGCCCGTATGCGTCAGTACGTGACGCTGCAGGACGAGCGCCAGAAGATCCCGCTGATGATGCAGCTGGTGGCGAGCTTTGACTATATCGTGGTGGAGACCGAGCACGAGGCGTTGGTGCTCGAGCGCAATTTGATTGGTCAGTACCATCCGTACTTTAACGTCGACCTCAAGGATGACAAGAGCTACCCCTTTATCGCCATTACAAAGGGCGACCTGTATCCCGCTATCAAATACACGCGTGAGCGTCATAAGCCGGGAACGCGCTATTTTGGACCTTATACCGATAGCCGCGCGGCACGTGAGACGATAGATACGCTGCGCAAGGTTATCCCCATCTGCTCCGCATCCTGTGCGGAGTGGCGTCGTTGTCGCCGTATCGTCGAGTCCCACAAGGGCGAGGAAGACATCGTCAATATGATTTGCGCGCAAAACGGGCGCCCCTGCTTTGACTACCATGTCGGGCGTGGCCCGGGTGCGTGTGTCGGCGCGATTTCCCCGGCAGACTATGCCAAGAACGTCAAGCGTGTCGAGCGCTTTTTGTCGGGCCATCGCAAGGATGTCGTCGATGAGCTGACCTCCGAGATGACGGATGCCGCTGAGGCGCTCGACTTTGAGCGCGCGGCACGCGTCAAACGTCGTTTGGAGGTCATCAGGGGTCTGGACGATCGTCAGCAAGTCGTTTTTCCCTCCAGTGTCGATATAGATGTCATCGGTTTCTATCGCGAGGAGACCATCTCCGCCGCTTGCGTCTTCGTCGTTCGCGAGGGCCGAACAGTTCGCACCTGCGAGTTCATTCTCGACAAGGGTCTTGATGTTGACGAGGAAGAGCTCCAGTCGGGCTTTCTTAAGCGCTATTACGACGAGACGGCTGATATTCCAGCTGAGGTCAACCTTTCCGTCGAGCTTGAGGATGCGGAGGCGCTGGGGGAGTGGCTTGCGGGCAAGCGTGAGCGTTCCTGCCATCTCCATAGGCCGCAGCGTGGCGAAAAGCACCGCCTGCTCGATATGGCATCCAAAAATGCGCGCCATGCCCTCATGCGCTACATGATGCGAACGGGGTACGCTGACGACCGCACCAATCAAGCGCTCCTGGAGCTCGAAAGCGCGTTGGCGCTGCCATCGCCGCCGTTGCGTATCGAGTGCTTCGATATCTCGACGCTGCATGGCACCTTTACCGTCGCCTCGATGGTGGTGTTTACCAACGGGCGCGCCGACAAGAGCCAGTACCGCCGCTTTAAAATCCAGGCCGAATTGGACGAGGCGAACGACTTCGTTTCGATGTCCGAGGTTTTGGGACGACGCTATGCTCCCGAGCGCATGGCCGACGAGCGCTTTGGCTCGCGCCCCGATTTGCTCGTTGTCGATGGCGGTAAGCCGCAATTGACCGCTGCGATCAAGCAACTTGAGGCTCTTGGGCTCGATATACCAGTTTGTGGCTTGGCGAAGGCCGATGAGGAAGTTTTTGTGCCTTGGGACGAGACTCCCGTCGTGCTGCCGACCGGGTCTGCCTCGCTCTATCTAATTAAACAGGTGCGCGATGAGTCCCACCGATTTGCTATCACGTTCCATCGTGAATTGCGCGACAAGGCCATGACAGTTTCGGTACTCGATGACGTTCCTGGCGTGGGGCCCACCAGAAAACGTGCCCTTATGCGCCATTTTGGCTCGATGAAGCGTTTGCGCGCGGCGAGCGAGCAGGAGATTGCAGAAGTTCGAGGCGTTCCGGCCGATGTCGCCAAAGCGGTCCACGAGGCACTTGTTGCGTGGAATGCCGAGCGCTCCGAGATGGCGGCAAAGCAATCCGAAAACTAAACACGCCTCTAAACAACTGATATACATGATTGCGTGATTTTCAATCATGTATTTCACGGCGATTACCAGCCGATTTCGGGTTTAATTAACGCTAAAACGTTTGACTAGCCATGGTGAACAACCCTGCTATCCTGCGGGTTGACGAAGACTGATATCTCACCTCGTCGATACGTACTGTCTGGCGAATCGTTTGTCAATGAATTCGGTGAACGGTAGTAAATACCGTTCAAGCGTATATATGTATCGGTCGCCGAGCGCGGCACCTCAGTTGGGTTCGTCGGTAGGTAAGGTATATATCGTCCGCAAGTTGCGCGGGGGCGCGTCTAGGTGCTCCCGGGTAAGATTCTCTATTGATAGGAGAAGACATGGCCATCATCAACAAGGGTATGTCCAGGCGTTCGTTCCTCGGCCTCACCGGCAGCGTCGCTGCTGTCGCAGGGCTTGGTCTCACCGGCTGCGGTGGCAGCTCTAGCGACGAGGGTTCCGCTTCCGGTTCCACCGATTCCGCCAACCGTGGCGGCGGCGTGATCACCGCTGGTTCCGCTTACGCTCCGTCCAGCTTCGATCCCGCCAGCACCGGCTCCGCTGTGGGCCTGGGTGCTAACTGGCACGTCGTCGAGGGCCTCTACGGCATCGATTACCACGACTACAGCACCTTCAACGAGCTCGCCACCGACGATCCCAAGTCTGTGGACGACACCACTTTCGAGGTCACCATCCGCAAGGGCGCCAAGTTCTCCGATGGCACCGAGGTCACCGCTGACGATGTCGTTGCCTCCTACACCGCTTGCGCCGCTTCCGCTACCTATGCTCCGTTCTTCCAGCCCTTCGAGTCCATCGAGGCCAAGGACGCCAGCACCGTGACGGTCAAGACCAAGGTCCCCAACTTCTCCCTGCTCAAGGATCGTCTGGCCATCGTCCGCGTTACCCCGGCCACCCAGACCGAGGAGGATCGCGCCAAGCAGCCGATCGGCTCCGGCCCCTGGATGTACGACTCTATCTCCGATACCGAGATCACCCTGGTTCCCAACCCCGAGTACAACGGTGAGTATGCGGCCGAGGATAAGAAGATCCAGTACAGCATCCTGACCGACCCCACCGCTCGCGTTACCGCTCAGCAGGAGGGCTCCACGCTCGTTATGGAGCTCGTTACCGCTGACGCCGTCGACCAGCTCGAGAGCGCCGGCTGCAAGATCGATAACGTTCAGGGTTTCGGCACCCGCTTCATCATGTTCAACGTCGCCAAGGAGCCTTGGAACAACGTCAAGGTCCGTCAGGCTGTCATGTATGCGCTCGACACCGAGAAGATGGTCAGCAACACCTTCGCCGGCCTTGCCACCGCTGCCAGCTGCTACCTGCCCAAGAGCTTCACCAACTATCATGAGGCTTCCACGGTGTACAAGACCGACGCCAAGAAGGCTAAGAAACTCATCGAGGAGTCTGGCATCACCCCGGGTGCCATCACCCTGCGCACCACCGACAACGAGCAGATTAAGGGCATGGCCGCCCAGGTCAAGAACGACCTCGACGCTCTCGGCTTCGATGTGACCATCCAGACCGATACCTCGCCGGCCACCTACGCTGCCATCGACGGCGGCGAGGCCTACGATATCCTCCTTGCCCCTGGCGATCCTTCCTGCTTCGGCGCCGACCCCGACCTGCTGCTCAACTGGTGGTACGGCGACAACGTCTGGATGCAGACCCGTTGCCCGTGGAAGGAGTCCGCTGAGTGGCAGAAGCTCCACAGTCTCATGGACGAGGCTCTTGCCGCCGAGGGCGACGAGCAGCAGAAGAAGTGGAACGAGTGCTTCGACATCATTGCCGACAACGCCGTTCTGTACCCCGTTGTCCACGTCAAGACCGTCTCCGCTTCCTGGGACGATCCGTCCACTGCGCCCAACGGCGAGGCCCTCGATGGCTTCAAGGGCATCGGCACGACGAGCATGTCCTTCAGGGGCGTTGCGACCGTCAAGGCGTAAGACTCGCTTGAGTCTGTATGCAGGATGTCGGTCGTTGGGACCGTATCCTCATAGTTGAAACAAAGACCCGGGCGACCTCGATGTCGCTCGGGTCTTGTAATGAGTATCCGTACTCATATACCAGTTGGTCCTACCGACAAAAGAAAGGGGAGAGAACGTGAACAACTTGCTACGTTTGATTGGAAGGCGTCTTGTGGCGCTGCCGATCATGGCATTGGGCGTCACCGTCCTGGTGTTCTTCCTTATGTCGTTCTCCAAGACCGACCCCGCCTACACGGCGTTGGGTGACGGTGCCTCGCCCGAGGCGGTTGCCGAGTACCATGAGAAGTATGGTCTGGACGACCCCTGGCCCGTGCGCTACGTGCGCTATATGGGCGATTTGATCCATGGCGACATGGGCACCTATGGTGCTGCTCGCAACTCCGTTGCCAAGCGCATCTCCACGGCCCTGCCCGTCACGATGCAGCTGACCTTCATCGGCCTTGCCATCGGTGCGGTCGTTTCGTTTTTGCTCGGCGTCATCGCGGCACTGTATCGCGACAAATGGCCGGACCAAGTGATCCGCGTCTTTTCCATCGCCGGCTTGGCAACCCCGTCGTTCTGGCTTGCCGTTCTGTTGATCCTGCTGTTCTCTTCCTACCTTAAGGTGCTCCCGGCATCGGGTGCTCTGCCTCACTTCACCACGAATCCGGCTGGTTATCTGGGCCGCATGATTATGCCCGCCATCGCCTTGGCATTTCCGCTGACGGGCCAGATGACTCGTATCGTGCGTACCGCCATGGTCGAGGAGCTCGACAAGGACTATGTCCGTATGGCTCGCGGTGCCGGCGTTCCCGAGAAGGTCGTCGTCGGTATCAACGTCCTTCGCAATGCGCTGATCACCCCGGTCACCACCCTCGGTCTTAAGATCGGTTACCTCATGGGCGGCGCCGTCGTCATCGAGGTTATCTTCAACCTCCCCGGCATGGGCACCGCGATTCTGCAGGGCGTTCAGGGCAACGAGGCGAACCTGGTTCAGGGCGTCGTTATCGTCGTTGCTCTTGCCTTCATCATCATCAACATCGTGGTTGACATGCTCTACCTGCTCATCAACCCGCGCATCAGGACGGTGTAGATTATGGTAAAGATTCGAGAGAAGCAAACCGAGCAGCTCGAGAAGGCTGCCTCCAAGGGGCTCAAGCTCGGTGGCTGGAAGAAGATGACGCTGTCTTCTAAGATTGCCGCCGTCGTGCTGGCGCTGGTCGCCCTGACTGCGATTCTGGCGCCCCTTCTTGCCCCCTATAGCCCGGTCGAGATCTTTACGGCTCGCCAGGCTCCCGGCAACGGATTTATCTTCGGTACCGACGATAAGGGTCGCGATATTCTGTCGCGTATGCTCTACGGTGGTCGTTACTCGCTGATTATCGGCTTTGGCGCCACTGCCATGGCTCTGGTCTGCGGCTCGGTCGTGGGCGCCCTTGCAGCGGTTTCGCGCAAGGCCGTCTCCGAGACGATCATGCGTATCTTGGACATCATCATGTCCATCCCGGGCATCGCCCTCGCGGCCGTCTTCGTCTCCATCCTGGGCAACTCCGTGCCGTCGATCATCTTCGCCATCGGCTTTATGTACACTCCGCAGATTGCCCGTATCGTGCGCGCCAACATCGTGTCCGAGTACGGCGAGGACTATGTCCGCGCGGTCATCGTTTCCGGCGCCAAGGCTCCGTGGATTTTGATCAAGCATGTTCTGCGTAACTGCATCGCCCCGATCATGGTCTTCACCGTTACCCTGGTCGCCGACGCCATCATCTTCGAGGCTTCGCTGACCTTCATCGGCGCTGGTATCCAGGAGCCCACCGCTACCTGGGGCAACATCCTAGCCGACGCCCGCGGCGGCGTGCTCGCCGGCCGTTGGTGGCAGGCGCTGTTCCCGGGCCTGGCCATCATGATCACCTGCCTGGCGCTCAACATCCTCTCCGAGGGCATTACCGACGCCATGGCCGCTGCTCCCTCCGCCGCCCTGGATCCGACCGATTCCTCCAAGCGCCGCGAGGCCGACCTGCTGGTCTCCGACCCCGTTCGCGCCTACAAGGAGCAGGCCCAGTCCCTCTCCGCTCGCCTTGGAGCCCTGCGCGATGTCGAGCTCAAGCGTGACGATCGCCATGTGCCCGACGAGTCTGTCGAACCGATCCTTTCGGTCCGTGACTTCTGCATCCAGTTTGAGCACCACGGCGATATCAACGTCGTCGACCATGTCAACTTTGACGTCCGTCCTGGCCAGACTATGGGCCTGGTGGGCGAGTCCGGTTGCGGTAAGTCCATCACCACGCTGGCCATCATGGGCCTGACCGACGATGACGAACATCTTTCCGGCGAGGTCCTCTGGGAGGGCCGTGACCTGCTCAAGATGAGCAAGAAGGAGTGGTTCGGCCTGCGCGGTACCGATATCGCCATGGTCTATCAGGACGCCCTGTCCTCGCTCAACCCCTCCATGCTCATCTCTGCCCAGATGAAGCAGCTCACCAAGCGCGGCGGCACCCGCAGCGCCGAGGAACTCCTGGAGCTCGTGGGCCTCGACCCCAAGCGTACGCTCGAGAGCTACCCGCATGAGCTTTCCGGTGGCCAGCGTCAGCGTGTTCTGATCGCTATGGCCCTTACCCGCGACCCCAAGCTGGTCATCTGCGACGAGCCCACGACCGCCCTGGACGTTACCGTCCAGAAGCAGGTCATCAAGCTGCTCAACGACCTTCAGGCCAAGCTCGGCTTTGCCATGATCTTCGTCTCGCATGACCTGGCGCTGGTCGCCGAGGTCGCCCATAACATCACGGTGATGTACGCCGGTCAGGTTATCGAGCAGGCGCCCACCAAGGAGCTGCTCACCAACCCGATCCACGAGTACACCCGCGGTCTTCTGGGTTCCGTCCTGTCCATCGAGAGCGGTTCGGGCCGCCTGCACCAGGTGCCCGGCGCCGTTCCGAGCCCGCGCGATTTCCCCAAGGGCGATCGCTTCGCGCCCCGCTCGAGCCATCCGCGTATTGGCCTGGACACCCGTCCGGTCTTCAAGCGCGTGCCCGGCACCGAGCACTTCTATTCCGAGCTCCCCGACGAGGTGCTCAAGGCAAATGGTTTGACCCCTCACGCGGAGGTGATGTAGATGAGCGAGACCGCAGTCAACGGCGTCGAGCCGATCATCTTCCTTGATGACGTCCACGTCACCTTTAGGACCCGTACCGGCTCGATTCTGCACCCTAACCTGGTTCACGCCGTCCAGGGTGTAACGATTAGGCTCATGCCCGGTCAGACGATCGGCATCGTCGGCGAGTCCGGTTGCGGTAAGTCCACCACCGCCAACGTCATGTGCGGCCTGCAGGCCCCCACGAGCGGCAAGGTCTACTTTAAGGGCAAGGACGTTACCAAACGTACCGCCGAGGACCGTCGCCACATGGGTCGCGTCATCTCGGTCGTGTTCCAGAACCCGGCCACGGCACTCAACCCCCGCATGGTCGTTCGCGAGCAACTGCTCGATCCCATGCGCGTCCACAACCTGGGTACTGAGGCCGAGCAGGAGAAGCGCGTCAAGGAGCTCTTGGAGCTCACCGGTCTGCCCAGCTCCGCCGCCGAGGTTCTTCCCGGCCAGCTTTCGGGCGGCCAGCGCCAGCGCGTCGCAATTGCCCGTGCCCTGTCGCTGAACCCCGATGCCATCATTGCCGACGAGCCCACCTCGGCTCTGGACGTTTCGGTCCGCGCGCAGATTCTGAACCTGCTGACCGACCTTAAGAAGGAGCTCGGCCTGGCCATGGTGTTCATCAGCCATGACATCCAGACGGTCCGCTATATCTCTGACGACATCATCGTTATGAATGGCGGCAAGATCGTCGAGCAGGGCGAGGCCAAGCAGGTCTTCCAGCACCCCCAGGACCCCTACACCAAGATGCTGCTCGGCGCTGCGCCGTCGCTGCTGCATCCCAAGCTCGGCGAGTAGCCTCGCTTTCCCTCCCGTGCGCCCGGTTCCCTTGCCGGGCGCACCTCCGTTGCGATTTCGAAAGGTTGGGTTCACGAGCCATGCCAAGTGCTCAGGAGCTACAACATCAATTTGGTGAATATCGAGGCGCCATGCCCCGTCCATCAGATTTCGATCTCTTTTGGAATGACCGCATGGCCGAGGCCGATGCCGTCGTGCTCGACTATGCGATCGAGGCGGCATCGGTCACCGATGCCGTGACCTGCCAGCTTTTCGACCTCTGGTATACCGGCATGTGTGGCGCTCGCCTGCATGCCAAGTACCTTAAACCCGTCTCGGACGAGCCCGTGCCATTGGTACTTCAGTTCCATGGGTATCCGGGTGCAAGCCGCAGCTGGTTTGAGCAGGCGTCGTTTGCGGGCATGGGCATGGCACTCATCGCCCTCGACTGCCCCGGCCAAGGAGGTCCCTCCGAGGACATTGGTGGATTTGAGGGCACAACGGTCGCGGGCCATATCGTCGCCGGTATCGACGGTGATCCGGCCAACCTCTACTATGTCCGCTTGCACCAAGATATTCGCATCCTGTGTCGCATCGTTCGCGAGCTCGAGGGCATCAATCTTGCCCGTGTGTTTGTGAACGGCGCGTCGCAGGGCGGCGGTTTGGGCATTGCGACCTGTGCACTTAACAGCGAGCTTATCAATCGCGCCGCCATCCTCTATCCCTTCCTGTCGGATTTCCGCCTGGTCTGGGACTTGGATGCCGACGACATTGCCTACGAGGGCCTGCGCTATTGGTCTCGCTGGTTTGACGAGGACTCGACTCGTATCGACGAAGCCTATGCCAAGCTGGCGTACTTCGATTCCAAGAACTTTGCCCCTATGGTCAAATGCCCCGTGCTGTTTGGCACCGGCACAGCCGATACCGTCTGTCCGCCAGCGACGCAGTTTGCGGTCTATAACAACCTGACCTGTGAAAAGCGTCATGAGTTCTTTGAAGGCTTTGGCCACGAGGAGATTCAGGATTTTGACGATCTGATCATTCCGTTTTTCTGCAAGGGAGGGGAGGCTCATGTCTAAGTGCGAGAGCAATGTCGGCGAGCTGATTGTCCCCGACCTTGTGGGGATTCCCGGGACGGTTTCGTCAAGGCTCTCTGAATATCGGGACTGGCACGGTGATGTTCAGGCAGATGTTTCTGATTTGGAGACATGTGCTATGAATCTTGAGATTCAAGGCCCGGCCATTACGGCGATCGATTTCGCCAATCCGTATGCCCGCTACTCCGAGGTTTCCTTTGAGCTTGGTGGCGATGTGGTCCACGCACGTTTGATCGAGCCTGCCGGTCGCGCCCGAGCATCCGAGCTTGTGCCGCTATGTCTGATGTTTCACGACATCGACCGACCCGTGCGGGGATGGCATCACATGACGAGGTTTGCGGCCATGGGATATGCCGTGCTTGCGCTGGACGATGAGGCGATTGGACCCAGCGATCTGCGGCAGGGGATTACCTCGCCTGCTTTTGTCAGGCGCGTCCGTTGGGGCTGCGCGTTGGCGGAGGTCGCGCGCAATCTTGATGGCATGGACCCCGACCGCATCTTTGCATGGGGCGAGGGTCTTGGCGGCGGAGTCGCGCTGGCGGTTTCTGCTCTGGACGAGCGGGGCCTCGCCCGCACGGCGGTTGCCAATCCGCTTCCTGGCGGCCTCGAGGTGCTGTCGTCTCGGGTGCGCGGATCGGTGCTCATGGGCACATCGCTTATGGATACCGTGAGCGATCCCAAGGATCAGTTTGCCGTATTCAACGGTCTTGAGTGTGACCGGAGGCATATCATCTATGCAAAATACGCTCACGAGCGCATCAATGCGTTCGAAAACGAAGTCGTAGACTTTTTTAACCAAACGTTCCACTCGTGTTCTTTGGCCTAGACGGCCTGGACACTGCCAACAAGAGTGGGTGGCATAGGGCCGCCCGCCAGACAACTAAGGAGATTCTTGTGGCAACTCAGAAATTCACCGGCGTTATCCCTCCCGTCGTTGTTCCCGATACCGAAGATCACCAGCTCGATGTTGCCTCCTTTGAGCGCAGCATCAACCGCATGATCGATGCCGGCGTCGATGGCCTGTTCTTCTTGGGCTCTTCGGGTGAGGTCGTTTTCTCCACCGACGAGCGTCGTCGCCAGATCATCGCCGAGGCCGTCCGCATCGTCGACCACCGCGTGCCTGTTCTGGTCGGCATCATCGATACCGAGACCGAGCGCATGATTGAGCACGGCAAGGTCGCTCAGGAGCTGGGCGCCGATGCCCTCGTCGCCACCTGCCCGTTCTATGCCCTGCAGGGCATGACCGAGGTCGAGGAGCACTTCCGCATCCTGCACGAGGAGCTTGACCTGCCCATCTTTGCCTATGACATTCCCGTCTGCGTTCACACCAAGCTCCCCTGGAAGCTCCTTGCCAAGCTCGGCGCCGAGGGCGTCCTTGCTGGCGTCAAGGATTCCTCGGGTGATGACATCTCGTTCCGCTACCTCGTTCAGGAGAACGAGAAGAACGGCCATCCGATGAGCATCCTCACCGGCCACGAGGTTGTTGTCGACGGCGCTTACCTCGGTGGCGCCGACGGCTCTGTCCCGGGTCTCGCCAACGTTGAGCCGGAGGGCTACGTTCGTCAGTGGAAGGCCGCTCAGGCTGGTGACTGGGCTACCGTCAAGGCCGAGCAGGATCGCCTCAATGAGATTTCGCACATCTGGGATGTCACCTCGGGCGTCCAGGGCTATGCCGGTGGCGTCGGCGCCTTCAAGACCGCTATGAACCTCATGGGTATCTTCGACAGCCCGACCATGCCGCGCCCGGTGAAGGCCATGACCGGCGAGAACGTCGAGGCTATTAGGAAGGTCCTCCAGGACAACGGCCTCCTGTAAAGCTTTCCCAGGCACCCGACCTCGCCGTTCAACCGTGTGGCCATGACTATTAGGTCAATGGCCACACGGTTTCTCGGCGATCTTGGGCACCAGGAAAACCTTTACTGCGCTGTGACGGCTAGCCTGACGGCGCATTTCCTATAGTTGTTTTTTATCTCCGAAGGAGAGCGACATGGAGAACAAGTACGTCTGCTCTGTCGATATCGGCGGAACTAAGATTGCGACTGCCATCATGGAGTACCCGGCTGACGGTAGTGTGCCCCATCCCGTTTTTGAGGCCGAGGTTCCCACGGAGGCCCAAGAGGGCGGCGAGGCCGTCTTCCAGCGTATTGAGGCGTCCATCAAGGCTGCTCTCGAGGCGAATCCCGATGTCGAGGTCCTTGGCGTCGGTATCGGTGCCGCCGGCGTCGTCGATCCCAAGACGGGCGCCATCGCGTATGCCAATGAGATCATGCCCGGCTGGTCCGGCGTTCAGTTGGGGCCGCGTCTGCGTGAGGATCTCGGTCTTCCCGTTGCCGTTGTAGGCGACGTGCAGGCTCATGCTCTGGGCGAGGCCCACTGGGGCGTCGGCAAGGGCAAGTTCTCCGTCTTGTGCCTGGGCATCGGTACGGGCATTGGCGGCGCATATGTCGAGAACGGCCGCGTGATGCAGGGCTTCCATGGTGCTGCTGGCCATATGGGCCACATCGAGTGCTCGGCTGCCGCCGGCATTCCCTGCGCCTGCGGGCGTTCCGGCCATCTTGAGTCTGTCGCTTCGGGCACTTCCATTGGTCGTATGTACGATGAGCGCTTTGGCCGCGTCGACCCCAGCCGTCCTTCGGTCGGTCGCGATGTGAACGACCTGTGCCGCGCGGGCGACGCAAAGGCAACCGAGGTCATCCACGACGCCGGCTTTGCGCTGGGCGCCAGCTTGGGCTCGCTCGCTAACATCCTGGACCCTGAGGTCATCGTGCTTTCGGGCGGCGTGATTCACCAAGGTCCCGATTGGCGTTCGCAGACGTGGAAGGATTCGGTGCACGAGGGCTATGCCAGCCAGGCGCTCGATCCGCTTCAGGACACGCCGATCCTCATCGGTTCTCTGGAGGGCGATGCTCCGCTTATCGGTGCCGCTGAGCATCTTCTTGCCTCGTTGAAGTAAACGTATCTGCTGTAGGAGCCTCCCGAGACAACACGCCTCGGGAGGCTGTTCTGAGAAAGGTTGCAGCCTTATGACCGTCGATCCTTTGATTCAATCCCTGAAGGGCAAGCTCGTCGTGAGCGTTCAGGCGTATATGGGCGAGCCGCTTCGTACGCCCGAGACCATGGCTCAAATGTCTCGCGCTTGCGAGCTTGGCGGCGCCGCCGCCATTCGCTGTCAGGGCCTTGCCGACATTGCCGCTATTAAGGGTCGCTGTGAGGTTCCCGTCATCGGCCTGTGGAAGGATGGACACGAGGGCGTTTACATCACGCCGACGCTGCGTCACGCTCGCGCCTGCGTTGCTGCCGGTGCCGATATCGTGGCGATCGACGCCACCGATCGTCCGCGTCCCGATGGCAAGACCGTCGAGGATACCTTCCGCCCGCTGCACGAGGAGGGCGTGCTCCTGATGGCGGATTGTGCCACCATCGAGGACATTCGCCGTGCGGTTGATATGGGCTTTGACCTGGTATCCACCACGCTTTCTCACGGCGTCGCCGCCATCGACTGCACCATGGCCGATGGCCCCGACCTGCCACTCCTGCGTCAGGCGACCGAGGAATTCCCCGGTCTTCCCATCATCTGCGAGGGCCGCGTGCACACGCCCGAGGAGGCTCGCGCTGCGATCGATGCTGGCGCCTGGGCCGTTGTCGTCGGCACCGCCATCACGCACCCCACGAGTATTACGAGTTGGTTCAAGGCTGCGCTTGAGGCGTAAGACAGGCCTCGTATCCGCTCGGGGCGGTATACTCAATATAGGCAATTGACCGCGCGGGATCCGGGTTGCTGGGTCCCGCGCTTGTTTTTGGGAGGCAGCACATGCAAAAGGGAGATGCCATGGATGCGGCGGAGCGCTCGGAGCGCATCCCCGATATCGTCATCATCACCGGAATGTCCGGATCGGGCCGCACACAGGCCATGCACGTGTTCGAGGACATGGGCTATTTTTGCATTGATAACCTACCTCCGCGTCTCATCGCCCAGCTTGCCGAGCTCGTCGGCATCAATACGGGCGTGGGCAGGCATCTCGCCGTCACCTGCGATTTGCGTAGCCAGGGACTGTTTGACGAGTTGCTCGATGCGGTCGCCGCGCTCGAAGAGCGCGAGATGAGCTGCGACATCGTGTTCCTGGAGGCTTCTGACGAGGTGCTGATTCGTCGCTACAGCGAAAATCGCCGCCGTCATCCCATTGCCAAGCCGGGGGAGACTACGGCCGATGCCATTCAGCGCGAGCGCCTTCAGCTGCAGGGCGTGCGCGATCGAGCCGATATGATTATCGACACGAGCCGCCTGCGCACCTCTGCCCTGCGCAACAAATTGCGCATGGCGTTCTCCGAGTTGTCCGACCAGCAGCTCATGGACGTTCACGTGTTCTCGTTTGGCTTTAAGCACGGTATGCCCGTCGAGGCGGACATTATGATCGACGTTCGCTTCCTGCCCAATCCGTTTTACGATCCCGAGATGCGTACCATGACCGGTCTCGATAAGAAAGTCTCCGACTTTGTTCTGGACCATCCCAAGACCCAGGAGTTCTGGAAGGCCTGGACGCAGCTGCTCGATACGGTGATGCCGGGCTATATCGCGGAGGGTAAGCCGCAGCTTTCTATCGCCATCGGCTGCACGGGCGGACAGCACCGTAGCGTCGCCATTGCCGAGGCCACGGCCCGTTACCTGGAAGGCGCCCAGTATCACGTGAGCATCTCCCACCGCGACCTGTCGCGCGCCAACACGAAGGCATAGGCCTGCATGTCGTTTACCGCTGAGGTGCGCGACGAGCTTGCGCGCTGCGAACCCGAATGTGAATACTGCGATTTGTCGACGCTTGCCGCCCTGACGCGTGTGAGCGGTACGCTTTCGTTGGCCGGCTCCGGGCGGTATCGTTTGACGGTCGCGACCGAGACGGGCGCCGTCGCGCGCACGATGATCACACTGACGCATCGCATCCTTAAGCTCAAAACGGAGTTCACCGTCCGTAAATCTGTATTGCATAAGGTTCGAAACTACCTCATCACCTTGCCCGATCAACCCGACCTGGACAAGGCTCTGGTGCTGCTGGGCATTCTCGACCGCAGGGGAGGGCTCGTCGCCGGTGTTCCCCGGCACATCGTTGCCCGTCCCTGCTGCAGGCTTGCCTACATCCGCGGCGCGCTCATCGCGGGCGGTTTCGTGGCCGATCCCCGCGGCGACTTTCATTTGGAGATCGCGGTGCAGGGCGAGCAATATGCCAAGGGGCTTTGCGATCTGTTGGAGCAGATTGGGGTCCATGCTCGTGTTAATGCGCGGCGGGGGTCATATGCCGTGTACATTAAGAGCGCCGAGGAAATCGAGCATCTATTAAAGCTGATTGGTGCCAAGCGCAGCGTTGCCGAGATTGAGGAGGCGCGCGCGGTCAAGTTGGTTAAGAACGATGTGAACCGTCGCGTGAACGCCGAGCTCGCCAACCAGACCAGAAGCGCCGGTGCTGCCCAGCATCAGCTTGCGCTTATCGATGAGCTCGAGCAGCGAGGCCTTCGCGATGCGCTTCCGGATGCCTTGGCGGTCTTTTGCGACCTGCGCGAGCGCTATCCCGATCTTTCGCTGCGTGATTTAGGGGAGATGGCTGACCCTCCCTTGTCGAAGTCGGCCCTCTACCATCGTGTTTTACGGCTTGAAAAGCTCATTGAAGCAAACAGGTAGATTAAAGTATCGACTTATATACGGATTTAGCTGCTGTTTTAGTATTTAAAACGTTTTAACGTAAATTTGATTTTCAATTTCGAGCATTCTCGTGAAATTCAAGTCAAAAAAAAGGTATATTAGGCGAGTGGTTAGTTTGTGGGCCTCAACGGCAGGCGCTGTAGCTTGCGGGGGCCTTACGAAAGGAGACACAATGGCAGTAAAGGTTGCTATTAACGGCTTCGGTCGCATCGGTCGTCTGGCTTTCCGTCAGATGTTCGGTCATGAGGGCTCCGAGATCGTCGCTATCAACGACCTCACCTCTCCCGATATGCTCGCTTACCTGCTGAAGTACGACTCCACGCAGGGCAACTACGCTCGCGATCACGAGGTCGTTGCTGGCGAGGATTCCATCACCGTTGACGGCAAGGAGATCAAGATCTACAAGGAGGCCGACGCCAACAACCTGCCTTGGGGCGACCTCGACGTCGACGTCGTTCTCGAGTGCACCGGCTTCTACACCAGCAAGGCTAAGGCTCAGGCCCACATCAACGCTGGCGCCAAGAAGGTCGTCATCTCCGCTCCGGCTGGCAGCGATCTGCCCACCATCGTGTACAACGTCAACCACGAGACGCTGACCGCTGAGGACAACATCATCTCCGCTGCTTCCTGCACCACCAACTGTCTCGCCCCGATGGCCAAGGGTCTGAACGACTTCGCTCCCATCGTGTCCGGCATCATGACCACCATTCACGCCTGGACTGGCGACCAGATGCCGCTCGACGGCCCGCAGCGCAAGGGCAACAAGCGTCGTAGCCGCGCCTGCGCCGTCAACATCGTCCCCAACACCACCGGTGCTGCCAAGGCTATCGGCCTGGTTCTCCCCGAGCTCAACGGTAAGCTCATCGGTGCCGCCCAGCGCGTCCCGACGCCGACCGGCTCCATCACCAACCTCTACGCTGTCGTTGACAAGAAGGTCACCGTCGACGAGGTCAACGCTGCTATGAAGGCCTACGCTGCCACCATCTCCGAGACCTTCGGTTACAACGAGGACGACATCGTCTCCACCGACATCATCGGCGAGACCCATGGCTCCATCTTCGACGCCACTCAGACCATGTGCTCTGACCTCGGCAACGGCCAGACCCTCGTTCAGGTCACCTCTTGGTACGACAACGAGAACTCCTACACCTCTCAGATGGTCCGCACCATCAAGTACTTCGAGAAGTTCGTTGCTTAATTTAGCTTTTAGCGAATAGCTCGTTGAGCGTCTAAAGAAGGGCGCGGCCTTATAGGGCTTACACCCTAGGGTCGCGCCCTTTTTATAAGAAATCGTCTGCCGTAATGGGAGGCAGACACGTACGAAAGGTAGAAGCAAACATGGCCTTTACCAAGAAGACCGTCCGCGACATCGATGTCGACGGCAAGCGCGTTCTCGTCCGCGTTGACTTTAACGTGCCTATCAAGGATGGCGTCGTTGGCGACACCACCCGTATCAAGGCTGCCCTGCCCACCATCAACTATCTCGTTGAGCACAATGCTCGCGTCATCCTCATGAGCCACCTCGGCCGTCCCGATGGCACCGGCTTCCAGCCCGAGCTGTCCCTCGAGCCCGTCGCCAAGAAGCTCGCCGAGCTCTCTGGTCTTGACGTTGCCTTTGTTGCCGACACCTACGGCGAGAAGGCTGCCGAGGCTGTCGCCGCCGTCGAGCCGGGCAAGGTTCTCGTTCTCGAGAACGTCCGCTTCGATAAGCGTGAGAAGAAGAACGATCCCGAGATCGCCAAGAAGCTCGCTTCCTATGGTGACGTCTTCGTTCTCGATGCCTTCGGCACCGCTCACCGCGCCCAGGGTTCCGTCGTGGGCCCCGCCGCTTACCTGCCTGCCGTCGCCGGCTTCCTGCTCGAGAAGGAGGTCGACACGCTGACCGGCATCTTCGCCGAGCCCGAGCGCCCCTTCGTCGCCATCGTCGGCGGTTCCAAGGTTTCCTCCAAGATCGGCGTTCTCGATCACCTCATCGACTCTGCTGACACCCTGATCATCGGTGGCGGTATGGCCTACACCTTCTTCCTGGCTCAGGGCCTGTCCGTCGGTCAGTCCCTCAAGGAAGAGGACTGGGTCGAGCGCGCTGGCGAGATGCTCAAGAAGGCCGAGGAGAAGGGCGTCAAGATCCTGCTCCCCATCGACAACCGCGTTGCCGATCACTTTGGCGAGGACGCTGTCCCCGAGGTTGTCGCTTCCGACGCTATCCCCGACGATCGTGAGGGCATGGACATCGGCCCCAAGACCGAGGAGCTCTACGCCGAGGCCGTCAAGGGCGCCAAGACCGTGTTCTGGAATGGCCCCATGGGCGTCTTCGAGTTCGACAACTTTGCTCACGGCACCCAGGCTATCGCCGAGGCTGTCGCCGAGGCCGACTGCACCTCGATCATCGGCGGTGGCGACTCTGTCGCAGCTGTCAACAAGTTCAACCTGGCCGACAAGATGAGCTGGATCTCCACCGGTGGTGGCGCTTCCATGGAGCTCGTCGAGGGTAAGGCCCTGCCCGGAGTGGAGGCGCTTCTCGATGCCTAATCGCACCCTTCTTATCGCTGGTAACTGGAAGATGAACAACGACGTCGCCGAGGCTGCCAAGCTTGCCGACGAGCTGGCTCAGGCTCTGCCCGAGGTTCCGGCTGGCGTCGAGGTGCTCGTCTGCCCTCCGACCATCGACATCACCACGGTTCATGACCGCATTCAGGCTGCCCCCATCGCCCTCGGTGCACAGAACGTGTACTGGGAGGCCAAGGGTGCCTTCACCGGTGAGTCCTCTTGCGACATGCTCAAGTCCGCTGGCTGCACCTACTGCATCATCGGTCACTCCGAGCGTCGCGACTACTTCCACGAGACCGACGAGGACCAGAACAAGAAGGCTAAGGCTCTCGTTGCCGCCGGCCTTGTTCCCGTCTTCTGCTGCGGCGAGTCCCTCGAGGTCCGCGAGGCTGGCACCTATGTCGAGCACGTCGTGAACCAGGTCAAGGCTGGCCTTGCTGGTCTTGAGATCACCTGCCCCAAGCAGGTCGTCGTCGCCTACGAGCCCATCTGGGCCATCGGCACCGGCAAGACCGCTACCGCCGAGGACGCTCAGGAGGTCTGCGGTGCTATCCGTGAGACCCTCAAGGAGATGTTCGGCGAGGAGCTCGCTAACGGCATCCGCGTGCTGTATGGCGGTTCCGCCAAGCCCGGCAACATCGCCGAGCTCGTCGCCAAGCCCGACGTTGACGGCGCCCTCGTGGGCGGCGCTTCGCTCAAGGCTGCCGACTTCGCCTCTATGGTCGTCAAGGCAGGCGAGTAGGACATATGGCACAACGTCATCTTCCTGCACTCCTGATTATCATGGATGGCTGCGGCCTTGCTCCGGCCGATGGCGAGAACGCCGTCGCCGCTGCCAAGACGCCCTTCCTTGATGGCCTGTACGAGAAGTACCCCCACACCACGCTCGGTGCTTCGGGCGAGGACGTGGGCCTTCCCGACGGCCAGATGGGTAACTCCGAGGTGGGTCACCTCAACATCGGTGCCGGCCGCATCGTGTTCCAGGAGCTTTCGCGCATCAACAATGCCATCAAGGACGGCTCCATCGCCAAGAACGAGGTTTTCGTCAAGGCTATGGACGATGTCAAGGCTGACGGTAAGACTCTCCACCTCATGGGCCTTATGAGCCCTGGCGGTGTTCATTCTCACATGAACCACGTCGAGGCTCTGGTCAAGATGGCTGCCGAGCACGGTGTCAAGACCGTTCGCGTCCACGCCTTCATGGATGGTCGCGACGTTGACCCGCAGTCCGGTGCCGGTTACATGAGCGAGTTCTGCGCTTTCCTGGCTAAGATCTCCGAGGAGACCGGTTGCGACGCTCGCGTTGCCACCGTTTCGGGCCGCTATTGGGCCATGGACCGCGACAACCGCTGGGAGCGCATCCAGCGTGCCTACGACGTCATGGTCAACGCGTCCGATGCCGATACCGACCCCGTTGCCGGTATCAAGGCCTACTACGAGAAGGATCCGCGCGGCGACGAGTTCGTCGAGCCCTTCGCTGCCCACAACGAGGGCATTCACGAGGGCGACGCGGCCATCTTCTTCAACTTCCGTCCCGACCGCGCCCGTCAGATGACCCGCGTGTTCACGGACAAGGAGTTCGACGGCTTTGAGCGCGAGCAGATTAAGCTTTCGCACTTTGTGACGATGACCGAGTACGATCCGACGTTTGACGTTGAGGTCGCCTTCCCCAAGACATTCCCTGAGAACGTCCTGGCCGACGTTATCGCCGCCAATGGCCTGAAGCAGCTGCATACCGCCGAGACCGAGAAGTACGCCCACGTGACGTTCTTCCTCAACGGCGGCATCGAGGAGCCCAAGGAGGGCGAGGAGCGCGTGCTCGTCGCTTCCCCTAAGGTTGCTACCTACGATCTGCAGCCCGAGATGAGCGCTCCCGAGGTTACCGAGAAGCTTGTCGCCGCTATCAACGAGGATCGCGCTGATTTCTACATCGTGAACTTCGCAAATTGCGACATGGTTGGTCACACCGGTGTCTTCGACGCTGCCGTTAAGGCCGTCGAGGCTGTTGACGATGCCCTGTCCAAGGTTGTCCCGGCGATTCTCGCTAAGGGCGGCTTTGCGCTGATTACCGCCGATCACGGCAACGCCGATCACATGTTTGACGTTGCTTCCGACGGTTCCAAGCATCCGTTTACGGCTCACACCACCAACCGCGTGCCGTTCATCATCGTTGATGAGAAGGCGCAGCTCACCGGTATTGAGGACGGCCGTCTTTCCGATATCGCTCCGACCATGCTCACCATGGCTGGCATTGAGCCTTCCGCCGAGATGACGGGTCGCGTACTCGCCACCGAGGCCTAATAGAAAACAACAAACGTTTTCTAGCAAGGGGGTTGTCCACATTCGGACAACCCCCTTTTGCGCTATTTCTGCCTGTCCTCAAATGGCAGGCGGGGGAGTACTGGGGGTTGTGGTACAGTACTGGAGTTTGAATTGTTCTATTAAGGAGCTTATCTATGGGTCCGTTCCAGATTCTTCTGTTTGTTGTTTGGGCTGTCTCCGCCGTGGCGCTGACGATTCTCGTCCTGATGCACTCCGGTAAGGGTACCGGCGTTTCGGATATGATCGCCAGTTCTCTGTATAACTCCACCTCTGCCACGGGCGTTATGGAGCAGAACCTTGACCGCCTGACCGTTATCATGGCTGTCGTGTTTGCCGTGTGCGTTGTGCTGTGCATGTTCTTCTTCCCGCAGGGCATCGTGGGCTACTAAGCACGAGCCGTACATATGCTTGTAAAGGGTTCCGTAAGTGCGGGACCTTTTTTGTTTACAGACTTGTAACAGGGTCAAAATATCCCCACATACTTCGCCCAACTAAAGAAATTCTCGACCGTTAACCGGAATCAGCGCCAAATTGTGCATAAAATGCGCTACTGTATTGCGAAACGTTGGTCCGCACTGCATAACCAGCCATAACGGCGGACCGCGTTTGAATGGTTCGAACGGGCTGTCTCGACGTTGCCCGGCCGAATTCACTTTGTCCTATCTCATAAGGAGGATGGCATGGCTGATTCTATGTTCCACCAGCCCGTTATGGGTCGTCGCGCCTTTGTTGGCGGCACCCTCGCTGCGAGCTCCATGGCTTTTCTTGCCGCGTGCGGCAAGAAGGGCGGCGACGCTTCCGGATCTGACTCCGGTTCGACGCTGAACTTCTACATTAACAACCCGGTCTGCATCGACCCCTACAACGTCCAGGAGGATCAGGGCACTCAGGTCGAGTACCAGCTCTTCGACGCTCTGACGGAGTACGATAACGAGAAGGGCGAGATCGTTCCGCTGGCTTGCGAGTCCTTTGAGGCTAACGACGACGCCACCGAGTTCACCTTCAAGATCAAGAAGGCTAAGTTCCACAACGGTGACGACGTTACCTCCAAGTCCTTCAAGCTCGGCTGGGAGCGCCTGGTCAACACTAAGTCAGCCATCGCTACCGAGTATGGTCCTTCCGAGGTCTCCTACCACCTTTCCATGGTCGAGGGCTATGACGATCTGCTTGCCGGTAATGCTACCGAGCTGTCCGGCGTTACCTGCCCGGATGACGAGACCCTCGTCGTCAAGCTGACTTCCGCCTACGCCGACTTCCCGTTCGTCGCCTCTCACCCGGCTCTGTCCCCGGTTCCCGAGTGCGCCGAGTCCGATGTCAAGAGCTTCTATCTTGCCCCGGTTGGTAACGGCCCGTTCATGATGGACGGCAAGTGGGAGGATGGTCAGGAGATCAACCTCAAGAAGTTTGACGATTACTATGGCGACAAGGCCAAGATCGACGCCATCCACTTCCAGGTCATCAAGGACGTGGAGACCGCTTACAAGGAGTTCCAGGCCGGCAACCTCGATGTCTGCGACGTTCCCGTTGCTCAGATCGACGCCGCCAAGAAGGACCGCGGCGAGTCCAAGGATGGCTACACCATGGGTGATGGCGAGCGCATGCTGCTCGGCTCCGAGCCTTCCACGTACTATCTGACGTGCAACACCACGGCCGAGCCGTTCAACAACGCTGACCTGCGCAGGGGCATCTCCCTGGCTATCAACCGTGAGGCCATCTGCAAGACCATCTTCAAGGGCACCCGTACCCCCGCTGACGGCATCGTTCCTCCGGGAATCGCCGGCTACAAGGAGGGCGCATGGGAGTTCTGCGCCTATGACGTCGACAAGGCTAACGAGTACCTCGACAAGGTCGCTCCCGCTGGCGCTAACGGCGATCGTGGCATCAATGTGACCCTGTCCTACAACCAGGACGGTGGCCACAAGGAGATCATGGAGTCCATCATCGGCGACCTCGCCAAGGTGGGCGTCACCGCCGTCTCCGATACTCCCGAGTGGTCTGCCCTGCTCGAGCAGTATCAGAACTTCAACTATCAGTTCGGCCGTCTGGGCTGGATCGCCGATTACCCGATCATGGACAACTTCCTGTACCCGCTGTTCCACTCCGACTCCCTCGGTGGCGACAACCGCTCCGGTTACAGCAACCCCGAGTTCGACGCCAAGGTCGATGAGGCCCGTGCCACAGTTGACGACGACGAGCGCATCGCCAAGATGCAGGAGGCTGACGCTATGGTCGCCGCTGACTGCCCGGTTATCCCGGTGATGTTCTACACGCACACCATCGCTGGCTCCGACCGCGTCAAGTACCTCTACGTTGATCCGCAGAAGCACGCCGATCTGGGTACCGCTGAGCTCGCCTAAGAGTTTTTGCAGCTTCCATGAGGGTCAAGTATTTACGTAGACCTCATGGGAAACATACAGTTCTCCCTAACCTGGGGTAAACTGGCTGATGGTAATTTTGGGATGCCGGTCTGGCGATCGGCATCCCATTTAGGTTAATCCCTAGATAGGGGAGTGGTATGGGTAAGTACATCGTTAAACGTGTGCTTCAGTTCATCCCGGTATTTTTGGGCGTTACGTTGATTCTGTTCGCCCTCCAGAATATTGTGCCGGGAGACCCGATCAAGCTGATCGGTGGAGACAAGGCTCTGTCCCCCGAGGTAGAGCTTCAACTTCGCGTGCGCTATCACCTGGTCCAGGCGGACGAGGACGGCAACGCGATCCTTGACGAGAACGGCGATCCCGTTCCAACGTCGCTTGTGGACCAATACTTGAATTACATGAATGGTCTGCTTCATGGCGATCTGGGCAATTCGTATCAGCGCAAGCTGCCGGTTGCGGAAATCTTTGCCCAGAAGTATCCGTATACGGTTAAACTCGCCGCGTGCGCCATTGTGCTCGAGGCAATCATGGGCATCGGTGCGGGTATCATTTCGGCGGTAAAGCGCTATTCCTTCTGGGATATTTTGGTAACGCTCACCACGTCGATCCTCGTTGCTGTTCCTGCCTTCTGGCTCGGCATGCTGCTGCAGCTGTTCTTTGGCGTCATCCTTAAGGATGCCACCGGCGGCGCTTTCTCCATGCCGATTTCGGGTGCCGGCGGCTCCAGCTCTCAGTATCAGGATTGGATGCACTATGTGCTTCCGACCATCACGCTGGCTTCGGTTTCGACCGCCTATGCTGCCCGCATCATGCGCTCGCAGCTACTCGACGTCATGAATCAGGATTACATCCGCACGGCAAAGGCCAAGGGTCTCTCCAATCGCGCGATCATCGTCAAGCATGCGCTTAAGAATGCACTCATCCCCGTTGTTACCTATATTGGTGTCGACTTCGGCGGCATGCTTTCGGGCGCCATCCTGACCGAGACGGTCTTTAACTGGCCCGGTATCGGCTCTGAGGTCTACCGCGCCATTAGCATGCGCGACTGGCCCATCGTTATGGGCGGCGTTACGCTCATCGTTGTCGTCGTTATGGTGATCAACCTTCTCGTCGACATTAGCTATGCATTCCTCGACCCGCGTATCCGCCTCGGCGGTCCGTCGGATAAGGCCTAAGGGAGGTACGTCTCATGCAGGAAACTGATTCTCAGTCTCAGGAGCAGGCTACCGCCACCAAGGCCGCATCTGCTCCCGCCAAGTCCCGCACGCTGTGGGGCGACGCTTTCAAGCGTCTTCGCAAGAATAAGCTCGCCGTTATCGGTATCTGCTGGATTATCATCGTCGTTTTGGTTGCCTTGACCGCAGACCTGTGGGCTAAGCCCTGGCTCGGGTCGCCGACGGCTTCTGACTCGACGACCATGGCCGAGACTTCGCTGCTGGCTCCGTGTGCCGAGCACCCGTTTGGTACCGACGCCCTTGGCCGCGACATTCTCGTCCGAGTTATCTACGGCGCGCGCGTTTCGCTTTCCGTCGGTATTATGGCCACCGCCATCTCCACGGTGATCGGTCTGATCATGGGCGCCCTGGCCGGTTTCTATGGCGGCATCTGGGATACGATCATCATGCGCTTCGCGGATATCTTCCTGGCGTTCCCGTACGTGCTGTTCGTTGTCGCCATGATCGCCGTTATCGGCCGTGGTCTTCAGAATGTTTTCATCGCCATCGGTATTCTCGGCTGGCCCTCGATTGCCCGTGTCTTCCGATCTGCGATCCTAACGGTCAAAGAGAACGATTATGTTGACGCCGCTCGCGCGATGGGTGCATCCGATGCGCGTATCGTGATGCGCCATATCTTCCCGAACTCCGTTGCTTCCATCGTGGTCTACGCGACCATGAACATCGGTGGCGCCATTCTGACCGAGTCCGCTCTGTCCTTCCTCGGCATGGGCGTTATTCCGCCTACGCCTTCGTGGGGCTCCATGATTCAGGACGGTCAGCAGTATCTTCTGACTGCTCCCTGGATGATGATCATGCCCGGTCTGGCAATTCTCTCGACGGTGCTCGCCTTCACCCTGCTGGGTGACGGTCTGCGCGACGCCCTCGACGTCAAGATGAAGGACGCATAAGGATGAAGAAGAACAAGAACTATGTGGACCTGAAGGACCAGCCGGTTCCCGAGGGCCAGCATCTGCTCGAGGTCGATGACCTTAAGATGTATTTCCACACCGAGGATGGCGTGGTTCGCGCTGTCGACGGTGTGTCCTACACGCTCGATCGCGGCGAGACCCTGGGCGTCGTCGGCGAGTCCGGCTCGGGTAAGTCCGTGACCGCCATGACCATCATGGGCCTTATCTCGATGCCTCCGGGAAAGATTGAGGGCGGTGACGTTCGCTATCGCGGTCGTTCTATCCTTGAGATGACCGAGGAAGAGATGCAGCACATTCGCGGTAACGATATCGCGATGATCTTCCAGGATCCTATGACCTCCCTTAACCCGGTCTATAAGATCGGTAAGCAGGTGGGCGAGGGCCTTCGTCTGCATCGTGGCTACTCCAAGCAGGAGGCGCTCAAGCGCGCCACCGAGCTCTTGGACCTCGTGGGTATTCCCGAGCCCGAGAAGCGCGTCAACGAGTATCCGCACCAGTTCTCCGGCGGTATGCGTCAGCGTGTCATGATTGCCATGGCTCTTGCCTGCGATCCCGATATTCTGATTGCCGACGAGCCCACGACGGCTCTGGACGTTACCATCCAGGCTCAGATTATCGAGCTCATGCAGGAGATGCAGCAGAAGAACGGCAACGCCATTATCATGATTACCCATGACTTGGGCGTCGTCGCCGATATAGCCGATAAGATCATGGTTATGTACGCCGGCCGTCCCGTCGAGTTCGGTACTGCTGAGGAAATCTTCTACGAGAGCCGCCATCCCTACACCTGGGGTCTTATCCGCTCCATCCCGGAGCAGGCCATCGAGGAGAAGAAGCCGCTGACGCCGATTCACGGCAACCCGCCTTCGCTCATGAACTTGCCTGAGGGCTGCGTATTCTCTCCTCGTTGCCCCTATGCGACGGACAAGTGCCGCAAGCAGCGCCCCGAGCGCGTTGTCACCGAGTCCGGTCACTATTCTGCGTGCCATTATTCCGGTGACCCCGAGTTCCTCAAGAACGCCCCCGAGACGTCCCGCACGCGCAAAGATTCCAAGAAGGGAGGCGAGGCGTAAATGGCAGACAATAACGAGCGCACTCCGCTGCTGAAGGTCGAGCACCTTTCTAAGGAGTTCCCCGCAGAGTCCGGCATGTTCGCCAAGCGCTTCTCTAAGCGTGTCGTCTCTGCTGTGAATGACATTTCGTTCGAGATTTATCCGGGCGAGACCTTTGGCCTGGTCGGCGAGTCTGGTTGCGGTAAGTCCACCACGGGCCGCACCATCATGCGTCTGACCAAGCCGACGGCAGGTAAGGTGTTCTTCCAGGGCAAAGATGTTGCCGAGATGAGCAAGCATGAGATCAAGGACATGCGTCGTGAGATGCAGTTTATCTTCCAGGATCCTTATGCTTCGCTCAACCCTCGTATGACGATTGGTGAGATCGTCTCCGAGCCCATGACCATTCATGGTGTGGGCACCAAGGAAGAGCGTATCGAGCGCGTCCGTGAGCTGCTGGATGTCGTCGGTCTGAACCCCGAGCACATCAACCGCTATCCGCATGAGTTCTCGGGCGGCCAGCGTCAGCGTGTCGGCATCGCCCGCGCTTTTGCGCTGAAGCCCAAGCTGATTATCTGTGACGAGCCGGTATCCGCTCTGGATGTTTCCATTCAGGCCCAGGTTCTGAACCTGCTTAAGGAACTGCAGGACAAGTTTGGTACGGCGTATCTCTTTATCGCCCACGACCTGTCCGTCGTGCAGCACATCTCCGATCGCGTTGCCGTTATGTATCTGGGTAAGATGGTCGAGGTTTCGGATTGGAAGACGCTCTATAGCGAGCCTCACCATCCGTACACGCAGTCGCTGCTGTCTGCCGTGCCGGTGCCCGATCCGGATATCCAGAAGACCCGCAAACGCATCATCCTCGCTGGCGACCCGCCGTCGCCGCTGGATCCGCCGACCGGCTGCCGTTTCCACACGCGCTGCCCGATCGCGCAGGGCATCTGCTCCGAGAAGCTTCCTGAGTTTAAGGAAGTTGCCCCGGGCCACTGCTGCGCCTGCCACTTCGCCGAGCCGTTCCCGATCAAGGAATCGCACATCGACCTGTAGTCGGTTGTTCTCGTCCGGGCCCGCCTGGTGTTACTTTTCAGAACGTCCTCGGACATGTCGGAAGCCCCGCTGCGCGCTACGCGCTGCGGGGCTTCCTCCGTCCTGCGGAATGTTCTGAAAAGTAACACCAGGGCGGGCCCTGCGTTAACGCGGCAGAGGGGAGTGAGATTCCTTGATCGCTCACTTAATCTAATAGGAAAGTTAGTGAGGCCGGAGCTTTGGCTCCGGCCTCCCCATATAAGGGCTCGGCTTTGCCGAGCCACCAAATTTGCATCAGCCCCAGAACATGTTTGAGAACTGTGCCTGGAGTATGTGTTGGTAGGCCCCGAATCGGTGTTGCCTCCCGGCGCATTCCGCAGGGGGAGCGATATTTTGCAGCACGAAGTGCGTAGCAAAATATCGCCCATGCCCGAGGACGCGCCGGGAGGCAACACCGATTCGGGGCCGGGCATACGGATCTACCTGCGCATTTACAAATTCGTAAACTTTTTTGAAAAAAGTGCTTGCACAGTTCTCGAATCATAGGTTATTATCTTCCTCGTTGAACGCGCGGGTCCAACAAAACGAAGCGCGAATCAACAACATAGCATGTCGGAGTGGCGGAATTGGCAGACGCGCTAGCTTGAGGTGCTAGTGACCGCTTTTTGGTCATGCGGGTTCAAGTCCCGCCTCCGACACCATCGCATTTGAGAAGCCTCTTCGGAGGCTTTTTTGTTACCGATAGACGGTGGGGTCCACGATGGAAACGCTTGAACGCAACGAGTGGGCAGACGTTGCCCAACTAGTCGAGATCACGAGCGATGCTGTCATCATCTGCGAGCTCGACGGAACCATTCTGCATGTGAATAATCGCTTACTTGGTTTGATGTGCGAGGAACGCGCCGACGTCATCGGTGGAGATGTTAAAGACGTCCTGTACTCGTCCTCTTTTGAACGTGCGACGGAACATCGTCTGCCATTTGAAACTGATGGCTCCGAGAACGAACTGATGCTCAAACTGAGTGACGGCTCTTTTATTCCCGTCTTGGTTCGTGCGGGCTCCGTAACGCCTCCACGCATCTTTGGGCGCCGCGCACCACGTGTCCTGGTGGCGCTTCACAGTATCGAGGAACAGTATTCTCACGACCGGCAACTCAAGCGTGCGTTATCGGAGCTTAGAGTGGCGAACAAGCGTCTCTCTGGCACGCTCTCGGTCATTATGAGCACTGTGGGCTCCGATGAGTTACCCAGCCTGCTTGATACCGTTTTGAACCAGCTTGTAGGAACGCTCGATGCTTCGGGTGCCGCTATCTATTTTTCTGAGAGCGGCGGCTTTAAGCTTCGCGGTGTTTCCAAGGAGCTGCTCGACAGCTACCTGCCCGAGTTTTTGCCGTATGGCACTGGCATTCCGACGTATGTTCTTCGCGAGTCGCGTGCTTGTCGCTTGTCGATTCAACAGGACCTTGAGGGCGATAAGGCCGCCTCCGGTATGTTCATGGACCTGGATAATCGTTCTAAGCACCTGTTGCGCATGCAGGATATGCCTCCGTACCGCAGTGAAATCTGTCTTCCCGTTTTTTACGGTACGCAGATCCTTGGCGTGCTGGAAGTTGGTTGGAAACGCCCCCAGGCACCGCTCGCCTATGACGTTAATGTGCTCGAGGTCATTTGCGATTACCTGTCTATCCAGCTGGTCGGCATGGCATCGAGCCTTCGCTCCCGTCGCACGGCCGAGCTTGGCCGCTCGCTCAATGTCTTGCGGGATGAGTTGTTTACCTTTCTAGACGATTCCGCCGCGGCTACCCAGGCGGTATCGTCCGAGATCTGCAATATGCTCAACTGCCATTTTTGCCCTATTGAGTATGACGCCAGTCTGGATTCCTACGTCATAGATTTTGAAGGCGGCAGTCGCGTTGCTTTGCCGGACGATCCCGAGAAGCTTTTCTTTTCCACGACGGCGCCAGCGGCACGTCTGGGGGCTGCCCCTGATGGCTTTGAGGCATCTGTTTTGGGCGGCACGAGTGCCGAGGACCTTAAACACGTCCGTATAACTCGCGTTGACGAATCGATGCCTATGGGAGGCTGGCTTAGAGCGCATGGCCTGCCTTGCCAGGGTCTCTACGTCGACGCCGGCATCGAGGCGGGGCGCCCGCGCTCTGAGGGCGATGGCAAGCACAGTAACGACGCGATCGTTCCTGCTTCTGTTGCGAAGGGCCCGACGACGCGCGCGCTGCTGCTTCGTGATGGTAGCCAAGAGCCGATTGATGACCTTGAATATGATTACTTGGTGCACTTGGCTCATGACTTTGAACTGATCTATGAAGGCGAATCTCAAAAGCGTGAGGAGCGCCATATCGCTCAGACCCTCCAGATTGGCATGAGAAATTCCCTGGGGGATGTTCCGGGAATCGCCGCCGATTCGGTGTACCTGTCGGCCACGAACTCGGCGTTGGTCGGCGGCGATTTCTATACGCTCATCCGTCTTCCCGACGATTGCGCCGTCATGATTCTGGGCGATGTGTCTGGCAAAGGCATTGAGGCTGCATCGATGTCCGCGCTCGTCAAGACGGCCCTGACGGCATATGCCTGGGAGGGCGCTGGACCGGCCCGCATGGCACGCTCCCTTAACAGCATGCTCATGGGCTTTTCGAGGGTCGAGACGTTCGTGACGGCCTTTATCGCCAAGATTGACCTTAAAGCCGGACGCGCAACGTATTGTTCGGCGGGCCATCCTCCGACCATGGTCATCAGGCCAGAGTCGATGCCGCTGGGTGGCGGCGAGGCCCGTGGGGGAGAGGTCGAGCTGCTTGGATGCCAATCGGGCGTAATCGGTGCCTTTGAGAGCATGGTGTACGAGACGGGCGTGTTTACGTTCGCTCCTGGTGACATGCTATTTATGTACACCGACGGAACAATCGAAGCGCGTGACCGCTCGGGTGCTTTCTTTGGCGAGCAGCGCCTTCGCGACCTTCTGCTCTCTGTCTCGGGTGAGGGCGTGTCGGGCATTTGCGGCAAGGTCTTGGGCGAGCTTGACCGATTTACCGAATCGGCGCTGGACGATGACATTGCATTGGTGTCCCTTGAGTTTTTACGGGGTCGTTCATAGACGACGCTGGGCGGGCTGAATCCGTACGGTTGGGGAAACGAATGCATCGAGTGGGCTTTTTTGGGGAACCATGGTCGTATGAATGAGTGGAATGACATAGCGGTTTTGACGCCACCAGGCGATATCGACATCGCCACGGTGCCTGCGCTGCGTCGGCGGTTGGATGCTTTGATTGGCCGCGGCGTGCGTCGTGTCGTCATCAACTGCCAGGCTGTTAGCTTTATCGATTCGACGGGCTTGGCATTCCTGCTTACGCGCGCTCGTGAGCTCATGAGGCGAGAAGGCCTGCTTTCGCTCGTCAATGCATCAGGTGAAGTTGTTCGCTTTTTGGAGATTGCTCGTCTTGTCGATATCCTTCATGTCGCGGGGCCGGCACGGGAGTCTATTCCCGCCATTCCGGTGGGGGAGCTGCCTCGCTGGAGTAAGAGCGTCGAGGTCCGTCAGGGTATCGAGAATCTTCCATACTACCGACATCGCATCGCCGAACTCCTTGAATCGCTTCCGTTGCGCCGTGACGAGCGCTACGATGTCGCATTGGCGTCGGGGGAGGCACTGGGTAATGCCTATGACCATGCGGGCGGTATCGGGTGCGTCCTGACGGTTCAGGCCTATGGCGATCGCGTTGTGGTTGAGGTGCTTGATCGAGGTGCTGGCTATTCTATCGATGAAACGAGCGAACCGGTCGCATCCGAGGAACGCGGCCGCGGTATCAAGCTTATGCGTATGCTCGTCGATAACGTGGAGGTTGCTCGTCGTACGGACGGCGCCGGCACGCGCGTGCAGATGGTGAAGCTGTTTAGCGGAGCGCTGGAATCGTGTGCCTAGCCAATCGCTTTAGCGCGTTTAGCTACTAAGAACATGCGGCAGACAAGTTTTTTGAAAAAAGTACTTGCGTCTTTTGGACAACTCGCGTAAATTAATAACCCGCAAGCGGACATGGCTCAGTTGGTAGAGCACAACCTTGCCAAGGTTGGGGTCGCGGGTTCGAGCCCCGTTGTCCGCTCCATTGCATTTCCGGACCGTTTAGGCGGTCCTTTTTCGGCGAAGTGGCCAAGTGGTAAGGCAGAGGCCTGCAAAGCCTTTACCCCCGGTTCGAATCCGGGCTTCGCCTCCAGGTAACATCCGGGCGCTCCGGCGCCCGTTTTGTTTTACATATGCGGACATGGCTCAGTTGGTAGAGCACAACCTTGCCAAGGTTGGGGTCGCGGGTTCGAGCCCCGTTGTCCGCTCCAACTATCTTACGCGGTTCTAACGAACCGCGTTTTTTGTTGACGCTGCGCGAGCCCCGGGCACCCCATCTTGCCCCTCAATCGTCGGTCGCGTACATAAAGTACGCTTTCCTCCTCTTTCGCGGCAACTTGGGGCACCCGGAGCCCGCTCGCTGTCGTGGCCGGAGGAGTGGGCCTTCCGTTCTTTTCACTGATCGATCGATTCGTCCCAGGAGACTCGAACCCGAGAGGGAGCGAGCGTTTGGGGCGTGGCTGTGGCGTTGTTTGCCGCGAATGTCCGCTTTGGGCGTATCATCGTGGGCATCTCGCATAACCTCGTTGCAAGGGAGATACGCCCCATGGCTACAGAAAAGTCTTCTTCGCGCTCATGGATGTCCGACGCCGCGATCTATCAGATCTACCCGCGCTCGTTTAAGGATTCGACTGGTTCGGGTCTGGGCGATATCGCGGGCATTACCCAGCAGATGGACTATCTTGAGCAGCTGGGTATCGAGGCCATCTGGCTGAGCCCGTTTTACCCATCGCCTCTTGTCGATGGTGGCTATGATGTGGCGGACTACTGCGATGTCGATCCACGTCTCGGCTCGCTTGACGACTTCGATGACATGATCGCTGCGGCTCATGCGCACGGCATCAAGGTCATCGTCGACATCGTGCCCAACCATTCATCCAACCAGCACCCCTGGTTCAAAGCCGCTCTTGCCGCCGACCCCGGATCGCCCGAGCGCACCCGTTATATCTTCCGCGATGGTCGCGGCGAGCACGGCGAGCTGCCTCCCACCAATTGGAATGCCAACTTTGGCGGCCCCGCCTGGACGCGTGTTGCGGACGGTCAGTGGTATCTGCACATGTTTACGCCCGAGCAGCCGGACTTTGACTGGTCATGCCCCGAGGTTCACGCGTTCTTTTGTGACGTCCTGGCGTTTTGGAGCGATCGAGGCGTCGATGGCTTTCGCATTGATGTGGCGCACGGTCTCGCCAAGGATCTCGACCGCGATGACCTCGACCGGTGGCATCTCGCCGAGGGCGATGACATGGTTGACGACGGCACCCATCCTCTGTGGGACCGTAACGAGGTCCACGAGATCTATCGTGAGTGGCGCCGCGTGTTCGACCGCTATAATCCGCCGCGCAGCGCCGTTGC
Organism: Collinsella sp.; assembly: GCA_036304905.1. GTDB lineage: Bacteria > Actinomycetota > Coriobacteriia > Coriobacteriales > Coriobacteriaceae > Collinsella. The sequence continues at coordinate 46,963 of JAXIXR010000010.1, forward strand.
CGAGGCGTGGGTGCTGCCCGAGCGCCAGTATCTCTACGCGCGCCCCAGCGAGCTTGGCCAGACATTCAACTTTGAGTTTGCCAAGGCCACTTGGACCTATGATGACATGCACGCTGCAATCGAGGAGGGCTTGAAGGCGGCCATCGAATCCGATTCCGCCTCGACCTGGGTACTTTCCAACCACGACGTGCCGCGCGTGGCGACGCGCTATGCCCTGCCGCAAATCAAGGCGACGCGCTACCACCAGATTGCGCTCGACTGGCTCTTACGCGACGGGTCGTCTTATGACGAGGACCGTGAACTCGGCGAGCGCCGCGCGCGGGCGGCCCTTTTGCTTGAGCTGGCGCTTCCGGGCTCGGCATACGTGTATCAGGGTGAGGAGCTCGGCCTTTTTGAGGTGGCCGATATCCCGTGGGCCGCACTCGAAGATCCTACTGCGACCAATACGCACGGATCGAAGCGCGAGAAGGGGCGCGACGGCTGCCGCGTGCCCCTGCCGTGGGTGGCAGCGGACGATCCCACGCAGGGCGGATCGTTTGGGTTTTCACCGGCGGACGCCGATGCGGCGCCCCATCTGCCGCAGCCTGCATGGTTTTCCGATTACGCTGCCGATAGGGAAGAGGCGGACCCGACATCGATGCTTGCGCTCTATCGTGACGCCCTCTGGCTGCGGCGCAAGCTACGCGGGTGCGCCAACGATCTTAAGTGGCTCGATCTTGACGGGCGCACCGGTCTTTCGGATGGTGCCGAGGGCGCTGAGGGCGGCGTCATCGCCTATCGCCGCGACAACGGCTGGGCATGTGTGACGAACTTCGGCGCAGCACCCGTGGAGCTGCCGGCGGGCAAGGTCCTGCTCACCTCATCACCGCTTGCAGACGGCAGACTTGCGCAGGACAGCTCTGCCTGGATCATGCTCGGTGAGATGTAAGGGCCTCTTGCGGCGAGCTTGCGTTTGCCTACACCTTCCGTGGTGGCTGATGTCTTCGCGAGGTTCGCGAGGGCGTCGCAAAACTTTTCAAAAAAGTTCTTGCATAGGATGCAGGCATCACGTAAGATTAATCCTCGTAAGCGGACATGGCTCAGTTGGTAGAGCACAACCTTGCCAAGGTTGGGGTCGCGGGTTCGAGCCCCGTTGTCCGCTCCATTTGGGCGTTTAGCTCAGGGGGAGAGCGCTTCCCTGACACGGAAGAGGTCAGAAGTTCAAATCTTCTAACGCCCACCAAATGTTCGCAGCTCAGAGGCTTAGCCTCTGGGCTGTTTTGTTTTGGCCGCCAAATGGGTCGCCAAATCGCCGGCAAAAGGTACCTCGATTCATGAAAGAGCGGTTCTGAGCGTCAGTTTAGCCTTGTCATCTCAATCGAGTGGGGGTTGACCATTTTGAACATAACCGTGCATCTCGTTGACGTTTCTGCGATCGATCCCGGCGAGACCGTTGATATGGCATCAATCGCGGGACGCTATGCCTTACGTGCCTCCAATGGGGATCTCCCAATCGCGTCTCGGAGGGAAGCTGCAGGCGTGGGTCTGCTTCTTCGCGACGCCCTGGGCGTCTTCGACGACACCCAGCTTGCGCGTTCTGCTTTCGGCAAGATCGAGCTTGCAGATGGGGAAGCCCCCTCTATTTCCATTTCACATGGCGGAAGCGTGGCCGTCCTCGCTGTTTCCGATGTTGCTCGGTCGGGTGGAGGACCTATTGGCGTGGATATCGAGGCGATCGATGAGATTGCTCCCGTTGCGGTTGAGCGTATGGTGAACGACGACGAGCGCGCGTGGATTAACGCTGCCCCCAATTTGCAAGAACGCAATCTTCGCCTGAGTCAGACGTGGACGTGCATCGAGGCCATTCTCAAGGCTGAGGGTGTCGGGTTTTCGATTGACCCTCGCAAAGACGGTATGCCCGACGGATGGAATACTTCGTCGGTGACATACGGTCGCTGCGTCATCTCTTGTGCGGCGCGCTCTATGCCTCGTATCGTCCTCAAGGAGCACACCTTTCGGGTAGCATAGGAGCCAATCGACAATAGGGGAGGCCACTATGCCACTGAACGCTCAAAACGATATTGCTTCACGGATCGAGGATGCCGTCTTTGAGCTTATGGCGGCAACTCCGGTGCAGTCGATTAAGGTGGCCGACGTACTCCGTCTTGCCCATACATCAAAATCAACCTTCTATCGTTGCTACCGCTCTGTCGATGATGTGGTCAAGCGCTTTGAAGATGAGCTGCTCCAGAACATGCAAGACATTAACGACGTTGCCCTTGAGGCTCGTTTTGGTGATGCGCAGCTTGATCCCACGCCCACGATGATCAAGCGCATGGAAATCCTCAAGGCCAATCGCTCGAAAGTCCTGGCGCTTAACAGCGATAACGGTGATCCCGTGTTTGCACACAAGGCAACGATCTTCATGCATGACTATTTTCGCGATCGTTTGCGGTCGACGTTTTCGGATGAGACGGACCTCGATCTGTATCTTGCTTTTGCGCTTGCGGGCCACCATAACCTCATCCAGTATTGGCTCGAAGTCCGGCCTGACCTTGAGGCACGAACCGTTGCCGCCGCGCTCAATCGCATGTTCTACGCACCGCTCTTTGTCGACGACGCCTCGCGCCATTGGCACCCACGTATCCCCGATTTTGAAAAGCCGCTCGGGTGAGCGGCTGTTTTTTAGGGATGAACGGTTGCGCATGCAGTGAACTCAAAGCGTTCCAGCCCTATGAATCGGCTTTAAGCATAGTCATTTATCTGCTATTTGGAACGAAATTTAGCTATATGTACCAAATGATGGGACACATAGTGGCTTTTTGTCCCACGGCACCAAATAAACCACTCTTACACTAAAGCTACGTTCAAAAGAACCACTGCAGTAGTTCAACGTGTGACGGCACAGAAAAGCCGCGAGCGCTCTCTCACCTTCGCTCGCGGCCGGACTGCGCCATCACTCCGTACACCTTCACATGATTAGGATGTGATATTCAGTGGTTACGCTCGGAAAGAACATGCGCAGCGTCTCGATTGTAGGCGTGGGCTGCACCCCGTTCAAGGATTTTGAGGAACATCCCGAGACCCAGGGTATTGGCGAGGGCGAGGCGTTTGGCTATGCGGCCCTCGAGGCAATTACCGATGCCGGTCTTGAGCCCCGCGATATCGACTTTTTCTATCACGGCAGCGCCAATCCCTATCTCGTTGGCGATTGCATTACCCCCAACATGCAGGTTGCCGATTGGTTTGGCGTTCGCGCCAAGGGTTCCGTCCATCATTCCGAGGCTTGCTGCACGGGCTACGTCGCCCTTGAGCAGGCCGTGATGGCAGTCGCCTCCGGTGCCTACGATGTCGTCCTTACGGGTGCCTGCGATTTGGCTTCGACCCTTCCCGTTGAGCACATGCCCTCGCATATTCGCCAGGACTTTACGCTCGACGTCATGATTCCCTCGCTCGATAAGATCTATGACCGCGCGTATGGTCGCCCGCTCGATGGTGCCTTTGGCGTGTCGTTCGACAACTGGATCAACGAGTATTCGATGCAGTACGACCTTACTGCCGATCAGATCGATGACGCCCTGAACGGCCTTACCAAGAGCCTTCGCCGCGGTGCCGTCCTGAATCCCCTTGCCTGGTACGAGACCACGGTCGAGGAGGATGCGAAGGCGGCTGGGTTCGATACCGCCGACGAGTATCTCAAGAGCATGTACAACCCGCGCGTTACGCAGTACCTGCGCGTTACCGGCTTTGAGAAGAAATGCGACGGTGCCGCCGCTGTTGTCGTGATGCCCACGGAGAAGGCCAAAGCCATGGGTGTCCCGTATGCACCTATCGAGGTTCTGGGCACGGGCGCCTCTGCCGTCGAAGCCGGCCTGCTTCACAACGAGCACTGGGCTACCGAGCTTGCTGCCAAGCAGGTCTACGACCTTACCGGCGTGAGCCCCGATGAGATCGACCTGTTTATGTGCAATGACTTCTTCCTGGCTTCCGAGATCGTCTCGGCCGAGGAGTGCGGCTATATTCCGCGCGGCGAGGCTTGGAAGTATGCGATCGATGGCCGCACCGCTTTTGACGGTGATAAGCCCATCAACCCGCACGGTGGCCGTTGCAACTTCGGCCACGCTCATGGCGCATCCGGCATCGCCGATATCGTCGAGGCCGTTAAGCAAATGCGTGGCGTCGCCGGTGCAACCCAGATGAAGAAGGTTCCCGAGACGGCCTTCCTGCGCGGTTTTGGCGGTTCTCAGAATGTGCGCTGCCAGATTCTTCGTACCGTCGCCTAAGCGACCGCGGTTTTCGATTTCCCATAAGGAGTATTCTCATGCAACTCAAAGATATGGAGCCCGTGGTCAAGAAGTTCTACACGGGTCTTGAAGAGGGCATCTATTGGGCACGTCAGTGCCCCGAGTGCGGAGCCGTCGAGTTTCCGCCTCACCTTGCCTGCAATGCCTGCGGCTACCACAAGACCGATTGGGTCCAGGTTTCCGGTCACGGCCATCTGATCGATTTTACCCTGCCTGGTCCGCAGAACGACAAGCCCTACCTCAAGGAGTATGGCAAGTACGCCTACGGCGCCGTCGATATTGACGAGGGTTCTCAGTACACCTACGTCATCTACGGCATTACCAAGAAGAAGGCCCCCGAGATCCGCGCCAAGCTCATGGCGGGCGAGACCGTTGGCGTCCATGCCAAGGTCATCGATCGACCGGGTTACAAAGAGCTCACGTTTGAGCTTGACGACTAGGCTTTCACACTAGGCTTTCACCCCTATAACAATTCGCTTCCTCTCTTAGGCCACGGCGGGACCCATGTCTCCAGCCCGCCGTGGCTACCCCTCTTTTTAATTAGAAAGGCACCATCATGAACGAAGAACTCACTCAGCAGATCTGCGATTTTGCCAAGTCCGCTTACAACTACGATGGCGATGTGACCCCCGAGACGACGTTTGAGACCCTGGGCAAGGGCTCGATGAAGATGATCGCCCTGACCTCCATGATCGAGAACGAGCTCGATGCCGAGGTCCCCGTTCGCGAGGTCATGGTCATGAAGACCATCGGCGAGCTTATCGAGCGCACTGCCGAAGAGATGGAGTAGCTGCCATGGACCTGATGCAGACCCTGCGCGAGCAGGCTGCCGCCAAGCCTATGCGCGTTGCTTTTCCCGAGGGCGAAAACGAGACCATGATGCAGGCGGTCGCAAAGATCGCCGCCGAGCATCTTGCCGAATGTGTGCTGGTCGGCGACGGCGGTAAGCTCAAGGAGCTTGCCGATGAGCGCGGCATCTCCCTTGACGGCATCGAGATTGTCGATGTGACCGACGAGGAGGCGAACGCCGCCTGCTGCGAGCGCTACCTTTCGCATCCGGATTGCAAGTTTAAGCCCAAGGGCGCCGCGCGCCGTATGACGCATCCGCTTGAGCGCGCCCTGATTTTGCAGGTGCTCGGCGATGTCGACGTAATGTTCGCCGGCATTGATAACGCCACGGGCGATATTATCCTGGCGGGTCAGACCATCGTCGGCCTTGCCGATGGCGTCGATACCGTAAGCTCTTGCGGCATTGCCGATATTCCCAACTGGACTGGCGGCGAAGGCGGCCTTTTGGCTTTTGGCGATTCTGCCGTTTGCGTTGACCCCACGAGCGAGGAGCTTGCCTCAATCGCGATTTCGTCGAGCGAAACGGTGCGCTCGCTGACCGGATGGGATATCCGTTGCGCGCTGCTTTCGCATTCGACTGACGGCTCGATGGATAACGAGCTCGTCGACAAAGTGCGCCGCGCTCGCGAGATTGCCAACGATCGCCGTCCCGACCTTGCCATCGACGGTGAGTTCCAGTTTGATTCGGCGATTAACCCCAAGGTTGCGGCCAAGAAGGTACATCGTGAGTCCGCTGTTGCGGGTCAAGCCAACGTGGTCATCTGGCCCGATATCAACGTGGGCAATATCGGCGTCAAGATCATCCAGAATCTGACCGGTGCCAATGCCTACGGCCCCATGCTTCAGGGCTTCAAAAGGATCGTGTGCGATTGCTCGCGCTCTGCGCCCGTCGACGAGATCGTCGGCAACGTGGTGATGAGCTGCGTGCGCGCTCAGGCGCTTAAGGAGGCTTAGGGTATGTCCGATAAAAAGACTCCCTGGCGCGTCCTGGTAATCAACCCAGGTTCCACTTCCACAAAGGTGGGCGTTTTTGAGGGTGACGAGTGCAAGCTCAGCAAGAACGTTGCACACGACGCGAAGGACCTCGCCCAGTTCGATGGGGTTTCGGCTCAGATGCCGTATCGCTGCGATCTGATTCTTGGAGCACTGGGTGAGGCGGGCCTGAAGCTCGAGGACTTTGATGCATTTGTCGGTCGCGGCGGCGGCTTGCTTTCGCTGCCCGGCGGCACGTATGCCATCAATGAGGTCATGCTCGAGCATGCCCGCGTCGGTGCGAACGGTATTCAGCACCCGGCGCAGCTGGGTCCCCAGATTGCCCATGAGTTCGCTTCAAAGACGGGCAAGCCCTCTTTTGTGGTGAATCCTCCCGATACCGATGAGCTGTGCGACCTCGCACGTATGACGGGCATTAAGGGCGTGTATCGAAACGTGCACCTGCACGCCCTTAATCTTAAAGAGACCGCCATCCGCCATGCGGCAAAGCTCGGTCGCCCCTATGATGAGTGCAACTTCATCGTTTGCCATATTGGCGGCGGCATCTCTATCTCGGCTCATCTTAAGGGCAAGATGGTCGACGGCAACGACATCGTCGGCGGCGAGGGCCCCATGGCGCCGACGCGCTGTGGCTCGGTCCCCGCAATCGAGGTCGCGAAGTATACGGCGGAGCATGGTCTCGACGTTGCCCGCGCCCATTGCATGAAGACCGGTGGCTTCGTTGACCTTTTGGGTACGTCCGATGCCATCGAGGTGTGCGAGCGCGCCGCCGCGGGCGATGAGGCCGCGGCTCGCGCCTGGGATGCGATGGTTTACCAAATCTGCAAGTGGATTGGCGAGATGGCTTGTGTGCTGAAGGGCGACGTCGACGGCATCTTGCTCGGAGGCGGCATGGTCCACAGCAAGGAGCTCGTTGCCTCGATTGAGGAATGCTGCTCTTGGATCGCCCCCGTGTCGGCCTATCCCGGCGAGTTTGAGCTCGAGGCGATGGCGTCTGGCGCCTGCCGCGTGCTCGATGGTGTCGAGGAAGCGCTCGTGTACAGCGGAGAGCCCGTGTTCACCGGATTCAACGACTGATAGTGCTGTGTTTGGGGCGGCCGCTGGTGATGCCTGGCCGCTCCGACCCTTTTCTTTAAGTGTAAGGATGGATCATGGATAAAACCAAGATCAAGTACCTGGTGGGCATTTACGCAGCCGCCATGTGCATCATGGGCATGCTCGTGCCCGTTCCCATCGTGGCCTCTGTTGCGGCCGCGTTTCCCAACGAGAACATCGCTGCCGTTCAGATGATTATCGGCATCATCCCGTTGATGATGGCGTTGTCCGCCATGCTCGTCTCTTCACAGCTTGCCTCTCGCGTGTCCAAGAAGAAGACGACGCTCGTCGGTCACATTATCGTGATGCTGGCAGGCGCCTCGGTGCTGGTGTTCCACGACTCGCTCGGCCAAGTCTTAGCGGCTTCTGCTGTCATGGGCCTTGGTCTCGGTGCCGTGCAGAATTCAACGGACGCTCTTATCGCGGATTACTTTGGCGGAAAGCAGCGCTCGTTTGTCATGGGCATCTACTCCACTTTTGTTGCACTGGGCGGCATTATCTGGACGATGGTTTCCGGCATCTTGGGTTCTGCCGAGTGGTTCCACAGCTATGCGGCGTACTTCATCATGATCATTTTCATCGTAATCGAGGCTGTTTGCCTTCCTGAGGGTCATCTTGAGCCCAAGCGCGAGGTCAACGTGTTTGCCAATATGCCTAAAGAGGTCGCGATTATCACGCTCATGAGCTTTGTGTTCGTACTTACGTTCCAGCTCTTTAGCTCCAATGTCTCGCTGCTTGTCGTGGGCCGTGGCTTTGGCGGTACCGTGGAGGCCGGTCTTGCCTCTACCGTTATGACCGTTGCCGGTATTGCGGCTGGTCTTTTGGTCGGTCCGCTGTTTGCCAAGTTTAAGAACCTGGCTATGCCGATCGCGTGGGGCGTGACGCTCGTCGGCCTGGGCCTGACGCTGGTTGCGCCCGCCTTTATGGTGCTGTGCGTTGCGGGTTTTGTCGTTGCGCTGGGCAAGGAGACCTACGTGCCGCTGGAGGGCAATTTTGCCGCCGGCAACTCTGCCCCCGAGGGACGTGCGTTTAACCTCGCCATTGGCATGGCAGGTATCAACTTTGGCATGGCATTGTCTCCCATTGTGTTTGAGGCCGTGACGTCGCCGTTTGGTGCAACGATTGACCAGAAGTTCATCGCCGGCATGATCGTCTGTGCGGCTTGTGTCGTCTTTGGCGCCATTAAGTATCGCAAGCTCACCCCGGCCCAGCTTGCCGAGGCCGAGAAGATGGCGGCCGGCGGCGAGGCGGAGTAGCCGCTCGAGTAGTTGCTTTGCCGTACATCATGTTTTATCGGGGCCGCCGACATATGCCGGCGGCCCTCTTTCTATCAATGACTTTGAAAGGCTTACGGCTATGAAGTTACCTGTCAGGCGCGTTATCGGTATTCTCAACGGCTTCTTTAACCCGCTATTGCTCTGCGCGTTTCTCCCCATCATTGAAGGGGCGCCTGGCTTGGATCTGACGGGCCCCACGGGCTTTTGGGGACAACTCATCGTGGCCACGGTGATCGCCGAGGTTCTGAGCGCACTCCCGCTGTTTGGCAAAACGGTTGGTATGTGCCTGGACTTTTTTGGTTTTGAGCAGGGGAGTGCATCACACAAGATCGCCGGTACGGTCATCGGTGCCACGCTCCTTTTTATGGTGATCGGTTTTGGCGAGATTGCCTTCCAGGGAGGATTCGGAACGATTGAAGGCCGTACGTTCTTCGCGCGTTGGGCCGGCCTCGTCACAAAGGGATGGGCCTTTGTGGTTATCGCCGGCGTGCTGCTCGATCCCTTTACAGCGGCTCTCGGCCGCATGATGGTTCGCGAAGAGAGGTAATAGATCCTCGCCTATCGAATGCCGGCGGACGGGGCGCCGGGGCTGTAGTCTTCCGAGCGTTTACAGTCCTGTCGCTCCGTCCGCCGGCATTCGACCGCAACATGTTGGTCAAGCATAATCTTTTGGATTCTTTTGGCGTGAGCGGCTTGGTTTTGGTAGGATTTGTCAGCGGCGCGGTTGAGGGGGTTTCAAAACTGCCGTGCAGGTAGTCGAGCTGATAACGTTTTAGCACTCTGCCAAGAGCCCTTCATTTTTAATGCGTTTGCAAAATGACTAATTGCTTTGACCTGCTGAAACACTATATGTTGTGTTTGACCTAAAAAAAGAATACAGGATATAGATGCCTCTTTGTCGTATGATAGATGGCGGACAGAGAACGAAGACCTTAACTGCCTCTTTTGAACGTGTCCTTGAGCCGCTTGATCGGCTTCTGGGAATGTCCGCATGGAGGCTTATGGTTTATCGAGAACACAGATTGCGCGACGGCGCCGCAAGACAGGGACAGGCCCTGCCGGGCATCGTTTGGCTCTGAAGCGCAATGAGACTACGACGCGAAAGAGGCAAGAGGATGAAGATCATCAAGCGCAGCGGCACCGAGGTTGTCTTTGACATCGATAAGATCGTCAATGCGATTCGCGCCGCAAACTTGGAGGTCGAGGAGAGCTCTCGTCTAACCGACCGCCAGGTGGTTTATGCGGCGCAAAACGTCGCCGAGGCATGCGAGAACGCGGGCCACACCGTTTCGGTCGAGGAGATCCAGGATTTGGTCGAGGACGAGATCATGCGTCTCGACTGCTACGAGGTCGCCCGCCACTACATCATCTATCGCTATGTTCAGAGCCTGAAGCGCCAGAAGAACACGACCGATGACAAGATCCTGTCGTTGATCGAGTGCAATAACGAAGAGGTCAAGCAGGAGAACTCTAACAAGAACCCGACCGTCAACTCCGTTCAGCGCGACTACATGGCCGGCGAGATTTCCAAGGACCTGACTCAGCGCGTGCTGCTGCCCCAGGAGATCGTGGATGCCCACAACGAGGGCCTGATCCACTTCCACGATTCCGACTACTTTGCCCAGCACATGCATAACTGCGACCTGGTGAACCTGGAGGATATGCTCCAGAACGGCACCGTTATCTCGGGCACGCTGATCGAGAAGCCGCATAGCTTCTCGACTGCCTGCAACATCGCGACGCAGATTATCGCCCAGGTTGCTTCTTCCCAGTACGGCGGCCAGTCTATTTCGCTGACCCATCTCGCCCCCTTTGTTGAGGTGAGCCGTCAAAAGATTCGCGGCGAGGTTGCCCGCGAGCTCGAGGAGCTCGGTGTTTCGGCATCTGCCGAAAAGGTCCGTGAGGTCGTTGAGGACCGTCTGCGTGACGAGATCCGTCGCGGCGTCCAGACGATTCAGTATCAGGTCGTGACCCTTATGACCACCAATGGCCAGGCGCCGTTCGTGACGGTCTTTATGTATCTCAATGAGGCCCGTACGCCCCAGGAGAAGCATGACCTTGCCATGATCGTGGAGGAGACGCTCCGTCAGCGCTATGAGGGCGTTAAGAACGAGGCCGGCGTGTGGATCACCCCGGCGTTCCCCAAGCTTATCTATGTGCTCGAGGACGATAACGTTTACGAGGATTCCCCGTACTTCTACCTGACTCAGCTGGCTGCGAAGTGCACCGCCAAGCGCATGGTGCCCGACTACATCTCCGAGAAGAAGATGCGCGAGCTGAAGCTGTCGAAGGGCGAGACCGCCGGCAATGGCGATTGCTACACCTGCATGGGTTGCCGTAGTTTCCTGACGCCCGACCGCTCCGGTAACGGATTTAACAACGTGGCCAACGCGCTGAACTATGACCCAAACAAGCCCAAGTACTACGGTCGCTTTAACCAGGGCGTTGTGACCATCAACCTGCCCGATGTCGCCCTGAGCTCGCATCAGGACATGGACAAGTTCTGGAAGATCTTCGACGAGCGCCTTGAGCTGTGCCACCGCGCCCTGCTGTGCCGCCATGAGCGTCTGATGGGCACGCTTTCTGACGCCGCACCGATTCTTTGGCAGTACGGTGCTCTCGCCCGTCTGAAGAAGGGCGAGACGATCGACAAGCTGCTCGTGGGCGGTTACTCCACCATTAGTCTGGGTTATGCCGGCCTGTATGAGTGCGTCAAGTATATGACGGGCCACAGCCACACCGAGAAGGAGGGCACGCCCTTTGCCATGGCCGTCATGCAACGCATGAACGACAAGTGCGCCGAGTGGAAGGCCGAAAGCGATATTGACTTCTCGCTGTACGGTACCCCGCTTGAGTCGACGACCTACAAGTTCGCCAAGTGCCTGCAGCGTCGTTTTGGCATCATCCCGGGCGTGACGGACAAGGGCTACATCACCAACAGCTACCACGTCCATGTGTCTGAGGAGATTGATGCTTTCGATAAGCTCAAGTTCGAGGGCATGTTCCAGCAGCTTTCGCCGGGCGGTGCTATCTCCTACGTTGAGGTTCCCAACATGCAGGACAACCTCAAGGCTGTCATTCGCGTGATGCAGTACATCTACGACAACATCATGTACGCCGAGCTCAACACCAAGAGCGACTACTGCCAGGTGTGCGGCTACGACGGCGAGATCAAGATTGTCGAGGATGACGGCAAGCTGGTGTGGGAGTGCCCCAATTGCGGCAATCGTGACCAGGAGAAGATGAACGTCGCTCGTCGTACGTGCGGCTACATCGGTACCCAGTTCTGGAACCAGGGCCGAACCGAGGAGATCCGCGACCGCGTGCTGCATCTCTAATAACCATCCCAGGCCGCCCCGTAGCGAGGCCCCGGACCTTTACTCGCTATTTCGGACAGTCCTGGCTCACGACGGAGGCGCCACTGGCGCCTCCTGTTCGTGCGGAACTCATATCGAGCAAAGGTCCGGGGCCTCGCTACGGGGCGGCCAAGTTGACGTAGCTGAGATGCGGCATGCGGTCTGCTCACTCCTCGAAGTTCTTAGCGGAGATAATTCGAGCTGCAGCTGCGATTTACTTGCGATGGCGGTTGAGCCGCAACCCAGTTTTTATTAGATCTCGAACCCTATACTCGATGTTCGCTTCGTTCATTGAGTTACCCTTTGCATGAGGCCGGGACATATCGTCCCGCCCGCAGTTTCGCAGGCCGAAGGCCGAGAATGTTTGAGGACGGGATGATATGTCCCGGCCTCCCGGGAGAGTTACCTATGAACTACGCGAACATTAAGTATTTCGACATTGCTGATGGGGAAGGCGTTCGTACTTCTCTGTTTGTGAGCGGGTGCCGTCGTGGGTGCAAGAACTGCTTTAACTCTGTCGCGTGGGACTTTGCTGCGGGTGAGCCGTTCGACCGTGCCGTCGAGGACAAGATTATCGAGAGTCTCGACCATCCCTTTATTGATGGCCTGACGATTCTGGGCGGCGAGCCTATGGAGCCCGAGAATCAGGTGGGGCTTGTTGACTTTATCGAACGCGTGCGTGCGGCCTATCCCGCGGGGTCGGGCAAGACCATTTGGTGCTTTACCGGCGACGTGCTCGAGGAGCTTATGCCGGGCGGCCGTCATCATACCGAGGTGACTGACCGCATCCTTGCCTGCCTCGACATGTTGGTGGACGGCCCGTTTGTTCAGGACCTGTACGATATCACGCTGCGCTTTAGGGGCTCGAGCAACCAGCGCGTGATCGATATGAACGCTACGCGCGCCCGTGCTGAGCGCGAGGGCGTTGCGCTTTGTGATGCGGTTGAACTTTGGCGCGATGATCCGGTCTATTCGACCCATACTATGTAGCTTGTGGTCGATGCCGGAGGGCGTGGTACCATAGTGCGAACGTGAAATCGGAAAAGTGAGGCCCAGATGGTCGATCAGGAAAAAGTCGAGGCCGCCATTAAGCTGTTGCTTGAGGGCATAGGCGAGGACCCAACTCGTGAGGGCCTGCTGGAGACCCCGGCGCGCGTTGCCCGTATGTATGGTGAGATCGCCGGCGGTATGGACCAGAGTGCCGAGGAACACCTGTCCAAAACCTTTGCCGTCGCTTCGAACGATTTGGTTATCGAGCGCGACATCACGTTCTACTCGCTGTGCGAACATCATCTGCTGCCGTTTTATGGCAAGGCCGCCATTGGTTATATCCCTAACGGTCGGGTGGCTGGGCTTTCCAAGCTCGCCCGCACGGTTGAGGTTTATGCCCGCCGTCTGCAGCTGCAGGAGCAACTGTGCGCACAGGTTGCCGATGCCCTCATGGATTATCTCGCTCCCCAGGGAGCGATTGTGTTGATGGAGGCCGAGCATATGTGCATGACGATGCGTGGCGTGCAAAAGCCCGGCACCAAGACCGTGACGCTTGCTCGCCGCGGCGTCTTTGAGACCGATCCCGCGCTCGAGGAGCGTTTCTTTAGGATGCTGGGCCGCTAACCATGAGAGTCGTCAACGACTTTACATCGAAGACCGATGAGGGGACGTCGCGTCGCGGCTTTATGGCTTCGGGCCTGGCCCCCTTTGGTGCCATGCCTCGCATTGATTACATTTGTGCCAACGGGCTGTTCCGGCGGCACCTGGGCAACATCGTACAGTTGGAATCGGGGCGCATCTTCTGCCGCCACGGTATTGACCATCTGCTCGATGTCGCGCGCATTATGTGGATCAAGAATCTCGAGGAGCAGCTCGAATTTGACCGCGAGGTCATCTACGCCACAGCACTTCTTCACGATATCGGCAAAGATGAACAGTATGAATCGGGTATATCCCATGATGTTGCAAGCGAACGCGTCGCTGATGCGATTCTCGGCGGCATGCCCGATGACGTGGCGTTTGAGCCGGCCGATGCCGCAGCCATTAAGACGGCCATTCTGGGCCATCGAAAGCTGCGCGTGAACAGCCAACCGCTTGAGCGTCTGCTCTATGCAGCCGACAAAGCGTCGCGTGCCTGCTTTGCATGCCCCGCGCGCAACGCTTGCAACTGGAGCGATGATAAAAAGAACCTGTCGATTCGCGTGTAGTTAGTTTGCGCGGTCGGGGTTCTAGACGAAGGAGACGATCGCGTTGAGTAACAAGAAACTGCCCGAGAATGCAACCAAGACCGAAGGCGCCGAGCTCGCCCGCCGTGGAAGGGGCGAAATATCCACCGCAACGGCGGTGCCTCACGTGAGCTATGACGATTTGCGCCATGCCGATCGTATTGTCATTGACGGCCTGGAGGTTTTTGCCAACCATGGCGTGTATCCCGAGGAGAACGCGCTGGGTCAGAAGTTCATCGTTTCTCTGGTGCTCTATGCCGACCTGCGCGCGGCGGGGGAGCACGATAACCTGGACGCCTCGATTGACTACGGCTCGGTGTGCCACGATGTCGATGGCTATCTGCGCGAGCATACGTTTAAGCTCATCGAGGCGGCAGCCGAGGGGACAGCCCAGATGCTGCTGCGCCGTTATCCCTCGCTGCTTGGTGTGCGCATAAAGCTCGATAAGCCGTGGGCTCCTGTTGGCCTGCCCCTGGCAAGCTGCGGCGTCGAGATCGAGCGCGTGCGCTAGTCGACGCTAGAGCTTGTTGAGGGGTGGCTGCTTGAGCCGCTGAGACAGTGCTCTATTGTTGGGACAGTACGTGTCGAGCAGGGCGTGAAAGCGCTGATTGTGGCTCGGCTCGAGCAGATGGACGAGCTCGTGGGCGACAACCATGTCGAGGCATTCGACGGGGTAGGCGGCGAGCTCGCGCGCGATGCGAATGGCGCCGGATTTGGGCGTGCAGGAGCCCCAACGCGTTTTCATGCTGCGCACGGAGACGCGGGCCACGGTGACGCCCATTGCGATTTCGTACGCGTGCACGATGTCGCGTAGCGCTGCGGTGACCTCGGACGCGTAGAGCTGGTCGATGCGGGCTTGGAGCTCGTCGGACGTTAGGCCGTCGAGGATTGCGCGCCGCTTGGCCTGTGGGCTTTCGTCCGATTCGTCGGTACCCATAAAACTTGCGAAGGTGGCCTGCTTGGGTCGCGGTGCGGGCGATGCAAAGTTGTGATCGAGTGCGTCCTGTACCGTGATGGGCTTGCCCCAAAGTGCAATGATGGACGAGGGGCTGAGCGGCTCTCGCGCTGTCGCCTGACGTTGCTCACGTTGGGCAAGTCGGCTGATAATCCAGGCGCTGTTGCGCTTCACAAACGCTTCGATGCGCTCGTGGCTGGCGCCGAGCGGTGCGCTGGCGTGGACCTCGCCGCTCGATGTGACGCGTAGGTTAAAGTTCTTGACGCGCTTTTTGGTAACGACGACGGGGATGAGCGTTCCATCCGGTCGGGGTACGGAAATCGTAAATTGCTGCGTCAAATGTGATCCTTCAGATTGGGGACGGGCCGGCATGTCGACCGCTCGGCATGCCGGCCCGCTCAAGGGATGCGAAATTAATTGCGCTCTTAATAGCGCTCGAAGAAGGCGAGCGCGTTGTCGCTGCAGAGCTTCTGCATCACGGTCTTGCCAAAGTGCTTGGAGAGCATGTTCTGGAATTCGGGCATCTTGCTGGCATCGGAGAGGAAGGCGGGTACCGTGGCGCCGTCCCAGTCGCCACCGAGTGCGATGACGTCCTCGCCACCCAGGTCGAGCCAGTGCTCGATATGGGCTGCCAGCTGGTCGAAGGTGACATCTGCGGCGGTCTCGTCGGTTGCTTCGTTAGATAGGAACTCGCTGCAGTAGTTGAGGCCGACGATGCCGCCCATGTCGCGAATGGTACGGAACTGGTCGTCGGTAAGGTTGCGCTTGACGCCGCAAACCGCACGGGAGTTGGAGTGGCTGGCGACGAAGGGGCGCGTGGCGCGGGCGGCAACTTCGTCAAAGCACTCGTCGTTAAGATGGGAGACGTCAAGCACCATGCCGGCGTGCTCCATCTGCGTAAGCGCCTCGATGCCGGCGGCGGTGAGGCCGGCGTGGGTATCGTGTCCGCTCGCGAGCGGTCCCTGCGCATTCCAGCTGAGTGATGACATGAGCACGCCCAAGCTCTTGAGCACCTCGATCAGCGCGGGGTCCTCGGCAAAGAACGTGGCGTTTTCGATGGTGTGGATGCAGGCGACCTTGCCCTCCTTGAGCGCGGGGCGAATGTCTGCGGCGCTGCGCACG
This sequence comes from Collinsella sp., assembly GCA_036304905.1. Classification (GTDB taxonomy): domain Bacteria; phylum Actinomycetota; class Coriobacteriia; order Coriobacteriales; family Coriobacteriaceae; genus Collinsella. The sequence continues at coordinate 63,109 of JAXIXR010000010.1, forward strand.
TTGACCATGCGGTCGTAGTTGAGCATTGCCTGGCCGCTCATATGCGCCATGATTTGCGCCTGGAAGCGCGCGGCGTGGGCGGCGGGAATCTCGTCGGGGACAAACGTGGCGAAACATTGTGCCCACGGCGTATTGCCGATCTTTGCGAGCGAGATGGCGCAGGCGTTGCCCTCGATGAGGTCGAAATCTTGCGGATGCGTTTCGTCGCCGGGGAAATAACCGTCGGTGCCGGCGGTAAAGCGCAGGTCGAGATCGAGCGTGGCCCAGCCGATGCGGTCGGCGGTGTCACAGTGCAGGTCAAATACGGGATATGCCATAGTTCCTCCGGTTGCAGCGTTTCTTTGCAAACTGTCCTTGAATTGTATGACTAGGGTATAGTTAGCGCCATATGTTCATGGCGGCCCGCGTTGTGTGCCGCCCTTATCACGGAGGTTACCATGTCCAACCAGGGCAAGAAGGTCAAGACCCATTATCGCGGCACGCTCGACGACGGCACGCAGTTCGATAGCTCCTACGATCGCGGCGAGCCGTTGGAGTTCACCTGCGGCGCCGGTCAGATGATCAAGGGCTTCGATGCCGCTGTTGTCGACATGCAGGTGGGCGAGAAGAAGACCGTGCACATTCCTGCTGCCGATGCCTACGGCGAGCACAACCCCGAGATGGTCCTGACCTTCCCGGCCGAACAGGTTCCCAACATCGAGCAGATCGAGAAGGGCATGAAGCTCTTCCTGTCCACGCCGAGCGGTATGCCCGTCCCCGCCGTGGTCATCGACGTAACGCCCGAGGCCGTGACGCTCGACGCCAACCACGAGCTGGCCGGCAAGGACCTCAACTTTGATATCGAGCTCGTCGAGGTCGAGGACTAGTTGATGTCCGTGGACCTGGTATCTACGCAGCGTTTGGGAAATCTCAACGACCCGTCCTATGAGCTCCTGCTTCGTCGGGAGCTGGGCGGCATCTTTGAGATTGACGAGCTGCTGCTCGATTGGGACCAGGCTGATGCGCGCGCGTTTGTGGGCGTGACGGAGCTGGGACGCACGCTGAATGTCCGGCTGGATGCCGCAGATGTTGAGCGTCTTGCCGACGGCGACGTGCTCGCTGTCGACCGCACGGGCGCGGTGTCCGTGGCGGTTGTCGTGCGCCTGCGCAGCGCCGAGGTCTATTTGGTCGAAGTCGACCACATGGATCCGATTGCGCTTGCGCATGCGTGCTGGGAGATCGGCAACATGCATGCGCCGCTCTTCCGGGGCGACTCGGATGACCATATCGTGCGCATGTATACGCCGGTACAACCGGTTTTGGGCCGCATGCTGCGGGGTATCGAGGGCGTTCGGCTCTCGGTAGTCACGCGCGAGCTTGATGCCAGTCGGCGCTTTGCGTCGAGCGCGGCGGAGGTCGTCGTGAGCATGGCTCCCGACTTTGCCATCGTAAAAAAGACGCGCGGCTAAGCGCGCATATGCGCAAGACGGGCTTTGAGGGACGATCAATCAAGGTCCGTTTTGCTGTTGATAGGAGGCTTTGGGGAAAGCATATGGGTCTTGAGGGAATCAAGCTGATTGCATGCGATTTGGACGGCACGTTGCTGCATCCGGGGGAGCGCGAGCCGCGTTCCGAGGCCTTTGAGCTTATCAATGAGCTGCATCGTCGCGGTATCGTGTTTATGCCGGCGAGCGGCCGTCAATATGCGAGCTTGCGCTACCTGTTTGCCCCGGTGGCCGATGAGCTTGCCTATGTATGCGAAAACGGAGCCCTGGTGATGAGCGAGGGGCATGCCGTTGTCAAGCGTTCCATGGAGCATGGCCTTGCTATGGATATCGCGAATGCCGTGGTTGCGTATCCCCATGCCGACGTGACCCTTTCGTGCGAGGGGCACCTCTACACCATGAGCGGCAACGACGCGTTTGTTGAACACCTGCGTTATGAGGTCCACTGCGATGTGGCGGTGGTCGACCGTCCCGAGGAAATCGACGAGGACGTCATTAAGATTGCCTTCCAGACGCCCGAGGTGGAGCAGCCGGCGGCCTTGGAGTATTTCGAGCGCCTCTTTAGCGACCGAGTCGATGTGATGACGTCGGGAACCGAATGGACTGACTTTATCGGCTTTGACTCGGGCAAGGGGTCCGCGCTTGCCGATTATGGTCGTGCGCTGGGAATCTACCCTGACGAGATGATGGCGTTTGGCGATAACGAAAACGACCGCGACATGCTCAACGTGGTGGGCCACCCTTATCTGATGGAGAGCTGCAATCCCAGCATGCGCGGTGTCAATGACCGCGTCCGCTACGTGCGCACGGTCGAAGAAGAGCTGCGTCGCCTGCTTGCCGAGTAGACATTTGGGACATGCCTAGAAATCTACTTTTTGCCGCTATCGGTGGAAAGGGAGATTTTAAGGCATGTCCCAAAAATCTACCTACAGTTGGGGCAGAGTCCCTCGAAGATGGTGTAGTGCGAGGTGACGTCCCAGCCGATTTGCTCGGATGCCTTGGTATCGAGCTGATCGTCGAAGGGGAGCGGCACGTCGATGACGCGGCTGCACGAGGTGCAGATGATATGCGCATGCGGCTCGATGGTGCGATCGAAGCGGCTGCCGCCCGGCGTCTTGATGGAGAGGATCTCCCCGGCATCGGCCAAGAGGTTGAGGTTGCGGTACACCGTGCCGCGGCTGATTCTGTCGTCCTGCTCGCGCACGGCGTTGTAGATTTCGTCGGCGGTGGGATGGTTATAGCTTTGGCGCACGGCGTCAAGAACCAGCTTTCGCTGCCTGGTATTCCTTCTTTGCACCGCCATGCGCCTCGCCTCTTTTCTATCAACGGTCGTAGGTAAATGATACCGTATTTAGCACACAATACTAATAACGAGGAATGAAACTGTCTTCATTGGCAAGTGGGGCTCGGGTCTGGGCGTCTACGAGGCGAAAACGCGTTCCCATGCGCTCGTAGGAGGCATGAAGCGCCTCGAGATGAGATAGAATGTTTGCCGGAGCCCCCTGTATCTCCATCTCGACTGAGCCGTCTTCCATGTTACGCACCCAGCCGGTGAGTGCGCGTGCCTGCGCAAGGTTGGTATTGGTAAAGCGAAAACCAACGCCCTGGACTTGCCCCGCCCAGCGCAGGAAGTAGCGCAGGGGAGTGTCTTGAGTGGCCTCGTCGCTTGCGAGCACAGTAAGCCTGCGGCGCAGCTCGAGCTCGACGTTTGATGGTTTTTGAGGCTCTCGACTGCTGCCGGTGACGCTGGAGAAGAATGTATCGAAGAGGCCCATCGCTAGGCCTGCTTGCCTGCGTCGGCCGGGAAGGAAATGCCGGCCTGCTGGCGTACGGCATCCATGATGCGCAATGAGACGAGCGTGACATCGCGGTAGTGGCCAAGTTCGTGACGTCCCGCCGGGGTTTCCCAAATCTCTTCCTTAACGTTATCGATGCCGCCGATGGCGGTGATAAAGTCTGTGAGTTCGTATTCCATAGTGTTGCTCGATTTGGGCAGGTCGAGCACGCGGCCGTTGTCGCCCTGTTCGCGCGGTGCCTCGGTCGCCGAGCCGCGTACGACATCGCCGCGATAGTCGATGCGGACGTTGCGGGGCGTGGACAGATGGTCGATCTGGATAGTGCCACGCTCGCCTTCGATCTGCGAGGGTAGCAGGTCATTCGTTATTTTGGAGTGCGCGAGCTCGACGGAGATACGGCCACCGCCGTAGCTGGCGAGGATGGAACCGCAGCCGTCGATGGGGCCGTGCGTGAGCTGTCGCGTGGCGGGGTCGAGCAGAGTAGCCATGCTCGTAAGGCCGGAGGGCATGCCGAAAATCTCGACCATGGGCTCGACGGTGTAGACGCCAATGTCCATGAGGGAACCCGATGCCATATTGCAGTCGAAGATATTGGTGGCGCGTCCCGCGAGAATCTCGTTGTAGCGCGAGGAATATTTGCCAAAGCGCAATGAGGCGCGGCGGATGGGGGCGATCTCGCCCAGGGCGTCCTCGATGGCGTGGAAGGCGGGGTCGTGGAGGGGACGCATGGCCTCGAGGGCCACGACACCTGCTGCCTCGGCAGCGCGGAAGACTTCCAGCGCCTGCGCTTCGGTGGCGCAGAAGGGCTTCTCGACGATGACGTGCTTGCCACCGGCGATGCAGACAAGGGCCTGCTCGTAGTGAAGTGCGTTAGGGCTGCCGATATAGACGGCGTCGACGTCGGCAGCTGCCGCGAGCTCATCGAGTGAAGTAAAGTTTCGCTCGCCACCGCGCTCGGCGGTAAAGGCGGCACCGCGATTGGCATCGCGTGAAAGCGTGCCCACAAACGCGGCTTGGTCGTTGGCGTTGACGACTTGGATAAAGTCGTCGGTGATCATGGATGTGCCGATGGTCGCGATGCGCAGCATACGTCCCCCTTGCGTTGTTTGGTCTACAGGATGAGTGTAACGCGTGGGGATATAAAGCTGCGCGAAAACGCTATTACAGGTCGCTCTCGTTAAAGCCGGCGTCGATATCGAGGTTGCTGCCGTCGGCCGCCGTGGTGGCGAGCTCATCGCAGCGCTCGTTGAGCTCGTGACCGGCGTGACCCTTAACCCAGATGAAATCAACCTTGTGCTTGCTTTTGGCGGTGAGTAGGCGCTCCCACAGGTCGCGGTTCTTGACGGGTTGCTTGTTGGCGGTTTTCCATCCGCGCTTTTTCCAGCCGTCGATCCAGTGCTTGTTAAAGGCGTTGACGACGTACTGCGAATCGGAATGGACTTCGACCTCGCAAGGGCGGTTGAGCGCCTCGAGCGCCACGATAACGGCCATGAGCTCCATGCGGTTGTTGGTGGTCTTGGCATAGCCGCGCGAAAGCTCGGAGGTGAAGGTCTTGCCGGCGGGGTTGGTGTATTTGAGCACGGCGCCGTAGCCGCCGCGTCCCGGATTTGATCGGGCCGAGCCGTCGGTATAGATGATGACCTTCACGGGCTTCCTTTCGTTGAGTGCATTTCGTGTGAGTGACCATTGTAGCGCCATGCCCGCCGGGGGCCAGCAATCTACGATTTCTACCCCGTCTTCCGACTGTTAGTTGGCATGGATGATGCGGTTGAGCTCGTCGAGGTATTGCTGCAAGAGGAGAGAGGGCTTGCGCTCGTCGTGCATGATGTAGCCAACGTGCATCGTTGGGGCGTCTGCTAGCGGGATCGATGCCATGCCCCATTGCATTTCATTGGAGAGGACACCGGTCGACAGGGTGTAACCGTTCGACGTGATAAGTAAGTTAGTAAGTGTTCCGCGGTCCGAGATTCGTATGTTGCGGTCGCAAGGGATATAGCTAAAAGGTTCCTCGGCGTAATAGAAGGAGTTTGAGGTTCCCTGCTCAAAGCTGTAGCGCGTATAGGGCGTGAGGTCGGCAAGGGACAGCTGCGGGCGGCGTGCGAGCGGGTGGCGCTCGCTAACGAAGACGTGGACCGTCGCGTCGAATAGGGGATGGAAGCTTGCGCGGGCATCGGCGAAGGCCTTCTGCAGAACGCGGGCGTTAAAGTCATCCAGATACAGAATGCCGATATCGCTGCGAAACGCACGGACGTCATCGATGATCTGCGATGTGGTGGTCTCGCGCATGATGAACTCGAACTTGCTGTCGCGGCAGCGCTCGACTACGTTGACAAAGGCCTCGACCGAAAAGGCGTAGTGCTGGGCGGAAATGGCGAGGCGGGCTTGCGGGGTGCCACCGTCCTCGTAGCGTGCCTCGAGCATGTCGGCCTGCTCTACGACCTGGCGCGCATAGCCCAAAAGCTCGGTGCCGTCGTTGGTGAGCGTGACGCCGCGGCTGGAGCGCGTAAAGATCTCCAGATGGAGCTCTTGTTCTAGGCTTTTGACGGCGTTTGAGATGTTGGACTGAGCGGTATAGAGGCGCTGAGCTGCGGCGTTGATTGAGCCGGACTCTGCCACGGCGATAAGAAAACGAAGCTGCTGGAGTGTCATCGGTGCCCGTCCTTTCGATAGCTATCTAAAAAACCGATAACAGGTTAGCGCTTTTAAGTGATTGACCGAGTGAAACAATGCTCGTACTATTCAAAACACACAAAGGCGGTAGGTAATTAAGCCGACCACGGAACCGGGATGTCAAAAGGAGGACCGCATATGAACTGCTTACCAAGACGAATGCCGGGCTCCTGTTTGCGCCCGTCGGCGTGATCAGGAGACAGCGACTTACTTTTCTCTTGTTTATTTACTTTCGTTCGATCAAGGAGATCATCATGAGCCAGTTCATCAACAACCCCGAGCACACCTTTGGTTTCGATACCCTGCAGCTTCATGTTGGCCAGGAGAGCGCCGACCCCGCATCCGACTCCCGCGCCGTGCCTATCTACCAGACCACGAGCTATGTGTTCCGCAACTCCCAGCACGCCGCCGATCGCTTTGGTCTTGCCGACGCCGGTAACATCTACGGCCGTCTGACCAACTCCACCCAGGGCGTCTTTGAGGACCGTATCGCCGCGCTCGAGGGTGGCGTGGCCGGTCTTGCCGTCGCCTCCGGTGCCGCCGCCATCACCTATACCCTGCAGGCTCTTGCCCAGGCTGGTGACCACGTGGTGGCTCAGAAGACCATCTACGGCGGTTCCTACAACCTGCTCGAGCATACGCTCTCCCAGTTTGGCGTCGAGACCACCTTCGTCGATGCCCATAACCTGGAAGAGGTCGAGGGGGCCATCAAGGACAACACCACGGTCATCTACCTCGAGACGCTCGGCAACCCCAACTCCGACATCCCCAACATCGACGCCATCTCCGAGATCGCCAAGAAGCACGGTCTGCCGGTTGTCGTCGACAACACTTTCGGCACCCCGTATCTGTTTCGTCCGCTGGAGCATGGCGCCAACATCGTTGTCCACTCCGCAACCAAGTTCATCGGCGGCCACGGCACCTCGCTGGGCGGTGTGATCGTCGACGGCGGTAACTTCGATTGGAAGGCGAGCGGAAAGTACGCCCAGATCGCCGAGCCCAACCCCTCCTACCATGGCGTCTCGTTTGCCGAGGCTGCCGGTCCCGCCGCCTTCGCAACCTATGTCCGCGCCATCCTGCTGCGTGACGAGGGTGCCTGCATCAGCCCGTTCAACGCCTGGGTCCTGCTCCAGGGCACCGAGACCCTGTCGCTGCGCGTTGACCGTCATGTCGAGAACACCAAGAAGGTCGTTGAGTTCCTTGCCGGCGACAGCCACGTTGCCAAGGTGAACCACCCGAGCCTACCTGAGCACCCCGATCACGAGCTCTATCAGAAGTACTTCCCCAACGGCGGCGCTTCGATCTTCACCTTTGAGATTAAGGGTGGCCAGGAGGCTGCCTGGAAGTTCATCGATCATCTGCAGGTGTTCTCGCTGCTCGCCAACGTGGCCGACGTCAAGTCGCTCGTCGTGCACCCGGCTACCACCACGCACTCCCAGCTCTCTGCCGAGGAGCTCGCCGAGCAGAACATCACGCCCTCCACGATCCGTCTTTCCATCGGTACCGAGAACGCCGAGGACATCATTTGGGATCTGAAGCAGGCCTTCGCCGTGCTGGACGAGTAAGGCGACTTGTGCAAGGACCCCTTGCGACTCGATAGGTATAACTGCATAAATGCCTGCTCAAGGCGCCTGCGCAAGCAATGGTTGCGCAGGCGTCTTTTTTGCATAGGAAGGGCGCTATTACAGGGTTTTTGGCATGCTTTATGCATTTGAGTTGTGGAAAACTCCTGTTGAGAGGATGTGAGTTTTACGCAATTGACGTGCGCCTTTTGAGTAAAACCGCAGGTCGCGATTTGCTCGAGGTACTATGCAGCGCGATCGAATCACACGCAGCTCAAACGCAGCAAAAACGCACTACGGAGGTTTCCAGCTACATGAGGATCGATTCACGAAAACCGAAAGCCGCTGCCCTTTCCGCCGCTCTGACCGTGGCACTTTTGGCAGGCGCCGGCGCAACTGATGCCCACGCGGCAACACTGTCCGATACGGTTGGATCTACGCCGTCCGAGGCGACGCTGGTACAGCCCGTTGATTATCGCGGCGATGGTTATGGTTCCATGCAGGAGTGGAACGCCTCGATGGAGGCCAAGCGCGATTCCCTTGAGATGCGCGCTCAGATCATTATGAATATGTATGGCGACTATGCTACCGATGACGAGCGCGCTGTGCTGCAGGGTTGTATCGACGGTGCGGGTAGTCTGTTGACGATGGGGGAGGTCGACACGAAGTCGACCGAGCTCGATGAGCTGCGCACTGCGCTTGAGAATGCCAAGCGCGAAGCGCTCGAGGCCGCCGCAGCCGAGGCCGAGGCCGCCGAGGCCGCCCAGGCTTCGTATTACAACGCCTGCTCCGGCTTGTCTTACACGTCTGCTGCGTATTACGCGAACGGCTCGGGTCTGACGCGCTCGAGCGGCGTCAATAACTATAACGGCCGCCGCGAGACTTATTACAGCAGCAACGTGTTGTATCACCACCGCACGGGCGAATGGACGCAGGATTCCGAGGGCTTTTGGCGCGATTCCGATGGCTACTACGTCGTTGCCGCGGGCGATAAGGCCCAAGGCTCCACGTTTACCGGTTCCAAGGGCGAGTGCAAGGTCTATGACTCCGGCTGTGCTGCCGGAACCACCGACTACTATACCGGTTGGTAATCTGCCATCAGAGCAAAATAGGCACATGATGGGCGGGCGTCTTTGCTGAGCTTTTAGGCAACGTAAAGCCGCCCTTTCTTTATGTGCGTTTGAGTTAACAGAGCCCTTACCGTGGCGGTACGCTGGGCGTATGCATGCGGGGCACACTGGTTCATGAGAAATAAGGTCTTTCTCGTGGAGGAAGTGGTCTCATGAACGCTCGAGATATCGCTATCGCCGCCGTCGCATTGATACTTGGCTGTCTTGGCCCTACAGCTGCGTTTGTCGCAGGCATGCAGGGCTCGTGCGGGGCTGCTCCTATTGTGGTCGGCGCGCTCATCGCAGCAGCGCTGCTGGGAAGTGCGGGCGTGACCCTTTGCCGCGATGACGAGGACGAGACGCCGCAGGTGCGGCGCTAGCCGTTGTGAAGCTGGTTTTGCCCATAGATGAAGAAGGAAGCCGCCGCAAGGGGAGTGCCCTTTGCGGCGGTTTTTGCTATTGAGACTGTTGGATGCGGTACGGCGGCGTTACCAGCTGGCCTCGATTTCGCGGATGCGCGAATAGAGCCATTCGTTTTGCGGCACCTGGATACCGTGCTTGGCCGCGAGGCGGCAGATGGTACCCGCAAATTCCTCGACCTCGGTTCTGCGTTGAGCGATGCGGTCTTGCGCCATCGAGGGCATGCCGGCGGGATCGAGCCCTTTTATGAGACGCACCATCTGCGTTAGGTCTGCCTCGGTGAGCTCGATGCCCTCGGCATTGGCGACTGCAAGCGTCTCGCGCATGGCGGAGACAAAACTGCGGAGCTGCTCGGAGCCCTGCTCCGTAGCGCTTCCGTAGGTGCCGCCGTAGGCCATACAGGTCTGGTTGATGCCGTCGTTGAGCATGAGTTTGGCCCACATGCGATGTGCGATGTCGCGCTCGACGGTATGGGCGATGCCGCAACGCGTGTAGAGCTCGTCGATGGCGATAACGGTTGCGGGGTCGGTGCCCGCTGCCGCACCAAAGCGGATCTCGCCGGCATTGGTATGGGTGAGCTCCCCGTTGAGGAATACGGCGTCCATGCCCTGGCAGATACCAAGGACGGTGTGCTCCCAGCCAAATCGCTCGGCAATCTTCTGCTCGCTCGTGATGCCGTTGCACAGCGACGCGATCAGCGTGTCGGGTCCCACGACGCTTTCCAGGGTTTTGAGCGCCACATCGAGCCCGGTTGTCTTGACCGTGAGGATGACCAGGTCGACGGGCGTCGCCTCGCTCGCGCGGACGGACTTGAGCGCGCAGGGCTTGCCGTTGACGGTGAGCGCATCACCCGCGTGGCGCTCAAAGCGCGCGTCGTCCATAACGTATTCGACGGCGTCGTTGCCGAGCGCTTGGGCGATCATGCTGCCGTAGAGCAGGCCCACGCCGCCCTTGCCGATGAAGGCGACCTTGTTGATCTGCATGTGAATCATCTCCCCATAAAAAGGCGCCCGCGTATGGGGCGCCTGATGGATTGTATGCCGCCGGGCCATGTCGCGTGCACCGGATGGCCGTATTTAGAAGAACAAACGCATGGGAACTTATGACGCGGGGCAGACCGCAAAGACACGTGCGGGATATCCGACGCCATCACGCACCTTGGGGAAGGTGCAGAAGATGACGGCGCCCGTGGCGGGAAGCTCGTCTAGATGGTCCATGACCTCGATCTGATAGCGGTCGACCGAGAGGATGTACTGTTCGCCGGGGTAGGGGTAGGCGTCCTCACGCGTGGTCACGCTCGCCGGGTCGGTGTCAGCCGGCTCGTGGCCGATGGCGCCGATGTTGCGCTCTTCAACGAGCCACTTGATGGCGTCGAGGTTCCAGCCGGGGTAGTGGGGATGGCCGTCCTCGTCCTTGTTCTCGAGGTCGGCGAGCTTGGACCAGTCGGAGCGGAAGGCGACGAAAGCGTCTTTGGGAATGCGACCGTGCTCATCCTCCCAGGCTTTGAGGTCCTCGACGGTCAGGACGTAGTCGGGATTCGCGGCGCACTCCTCGTGTTTGTCGATCACACAGAGCGGATGCATAAACTCGATGGGTTCAATCTCTCCAAGGGAACGGCCGTCAACATGGAAGTGGCGCGGCGCGTCGACGTGGGTGCCGTACTGCGAAGCAACCGAATACTGGAAGCAGCGCATGGGCGCGAGCATGTCCTCGGGCGTGCCGGGCAGGTAGTCGAAGAGCTTGGTGGACTCAAATGGCTTAAAGCCAAACCAGTGCGGGGTGTCGCATGAGAGCGTGTGGGTGAGGTCGACCCAGCGATAATCGGTGCTTTTGAGCTGGGTTGCGAGGTTCCAAAGGTCGAGCGCGGGCATGGTTGACTCCTTTCATCGGGCTTTTTGCTGATGTTAAAGCGGTGCCGTGACAGCTCGATTTCTGCTGCGTTACGATACGTTCTCGATTGCGATTCCACGATGTTTCGGCCGCGTGACCATTGTGTTTCGCCTTGCCGGGGCGCTGATGGCGAAAGGAGGGGCCGTGCAATACCGCGTTGACCCCAAAAGTGGTAACCGAATATCCGCTCTGGGTCTGGGCTGCATGAGATTTCCCGGTGCGCCGGGCCATCCGGATGCGAAGACAGCCGATGCCATCATTTCCCGTGCGGTGGAACAGGGGATTAATTATCTGGATACCGCGTATCTCTATCCCGGTAACGAGGTGTGCGTGGGCGCCTCACTTGAGCGCTTGGGGCTACGCAACCGGGTGTTGCTGGCGACCAAACTGCCGCATGCTTCGTGCAAGTGCGCGGAGGATTTCGACCGGTTTTTCGACGAACAACTGCGCCGCCTGCGAACCGATCATATCGACTATTACCTCATGCACAACATCACCTCGCCCGCCCAGTGGGAGCGCGTGGTGGCGTTGGGTATCGAGGACTGGATTGCGCGTCAAAAGGCGGCGGGGCGCATTCGCCAGATTGGTTTTTCGTACCACGGCAGCGCCGCGGACTTCCTCACGATGCTTGACGCGTATGACTGGGATTTTTGCCAGATCCAGTACAACTACGCTGGAGAGCGCTACCAAGCGGGAACGGCGGGACTCATGGCGGCTGCGGAGCGCGGGCTCGCGGTGTTTGTGATGGAGCCGCTGCTGGGCGGGCGTTTAGCGGGCAAGCTGTCGCCGCGGGCCCGGGCCGTGCTCGATGACGTACTCGATCCATACCTGAAGACGCCGGCTGCTTGGGGACTTTCGTGGGTGTGGAACCACCCTCAAGTCACGATGCTGCTTTCGGGCATGACCGATACCGCACAGGTGGACGAGAACGCGGCATTGGCAGATCGCGCACTGCCGAATTCGATGACGACAGAGCAGCTCGATACCATCGCACGTGTGCTGGGAGAGTTTGAGAAATCGAATCGCGTGCCCTGTACGGGGTGCGGCTACTGCATGCCATGCCCCAAGGGCATCAATATTCCCGGCTGCTTTGCCGCCTACAACGCAAGCTATGCGCATAGTTGGTTTACGGGGCTGTCTCAATACTTTACGGCGAGCGCGGTGCGGACGAACGAGCCCAAGCTGGTGAGCAATTGCGTCAAGTGCGGCAAATGCGCACGTCACTGCCCGCAGCACATCGATATCCCCGGGCGCTTGGACGACGTACGCCGCCGTTTTCAGCCTGGCCCCGTGACGGCGGTGCTCAAGGCCTTCGGCAAAACGCGCTCCTCATGACCCTTTTATAACTTGCGGTGGAATAGTTCCTGTTTGCGGCAGAATGGGGCTTAAACAGGAACTATTTCACCGCAACTGAAGGGGGCTGTCGTGGGCCATCGGGATTCATGTGATGATTTGCGCGAGGTTCGTTGGGGCGTTTTGGGCGCTGGGCACATTTCGCATCGATTTGCATCGTCGCTCAAGGAGGTGGACGGGGCACGGCTGGTGGCTGCCGCCGGTCGCACCCCTTCGCATGTTGAGGGGTTTTGCAGGGCGTTTTCGATTGATGCCGCGCACAGTTATGCCACGGCTGACGGTAGCGGCGATGCGGCTTATGACGCGCTGATTGCCGACCCCGATGTCGACGCAATCTACTTGGCTCTTCCGCATGGCATGCATACGCGTTGGGCCTGTCGCGCGCTGCGCGCCGGAAAGGCCGTGCTGTGCGAAAAGCCGGCCGTTTTGAGTGAGGAAGAGGCTCTCTCGATTTCCTCCGCCTCTCGCGAGCACGGCGTGCTGTTTATGGAGGCGATGAAGAATCGGTTTTGCCCGATGCGCACTCGCGTGAAGGGTTTGCTTGCGTCGGGCGAGCTCGGCTGTATCGTCTCGATCGAAAGCGTGCAAAAACTCGATTATGGTGAGCCCCCTTCGAGTTATCTGCTCGATCCGTTGCAGGGCGGCTGTCTATATGACATGGGCTGCTATGCGGTCGGGTGGTTTGAGGATCTGCTTGCGGGTGCGTGCGATGTTTCGTCTCGTGAAGTTCGCTGGCGTGACGTATTAGGCGGCCGCGTGGATTGGGCCGATGAGATCCATATGAGTGTCGGCGGTATACCCATTCATATGGTGTGCGACGGCAAAGCAGCATATGAAAGCCGCTTAACGATTGCCTGCGAACGGGGTTCGGTGGAAATCGAGCGCCTCCATCGCCCCGAGCTCGCCCATGTGAAGTACTCCGACGGACGAATGCTCGAAATTAATGCCCCGTTTGAGGTCGATGATTTCTACGGCGAAATTCAGCATGCGACGCAGCTCGTCCAGACGGGAGAGCTTGAAAGCCCCGTTATGCCTCTTGCCGCCACGCAGCGCTGCGCGCAGATTATCGATGCGATTCGCTTGACGCTCTAGGCTGCGGTGCTGGTGCTCAGGGGGGGGTCGGCGGACCTTGCCCCTGATGCCCCTTTTTATATCTTGCGGTGGAATACGGTCTGTTTGCGCCAAAATAAGGCACCAATAGACCGTATTTCACCGCAACTGATGAGGGGGAGCTGGAGATGCTGACGATTGGGTGCCATCTTTCGACGACGAAGGGCTATCGAGCAATGGGGGAGACGGCGTTGTCCATTGGTGCCAATACCTTTGCGTTCTTTACGCGCAACCCGCGCGGTGGCAAGGCAAAAGACCTTGACATGGATGACGTGGCGGCTCTGCGCGAGCTTATGGCGCAAAACGACTTTGGACCGCTGGTGGCGCATGCCCCGTATACCTATAACCCCTGCTCCGCTAAGGAGCGAGCGCGCGAGTTTGCCTTGGAGGCTATGGCGGAAGATTTGCAGCGTCTGGAAGCACTGCCCGGCAACTACTACAACTTCCATCCCGGTGCGCATGTGGGACAGGGGGCAGACGCCGGCATTCAGATGATTATCGACACGCTGTGCCAGGTGATGTTTGAGGGACGGCAGACGACGGTATTGCTTGAGACCATGGCGGGCAAGGGCACCGAGGTGGGCCGTAGCTTTGAAGAGCTGGCGCGCATTATCGAGGGCGTTGCCGCCAAGTGCCCGGAGCTGTCCGATAAGCTGGGCGTTTGTTTGGACACCTGCCATGTGAGCGATGCTGGCTACGACATCATCCATGACCTGGACGGCGTACTCGACGAGTTCGACCGCGTGGTGGGTATCGAGCGCTTGCGCGCCGTGCATATCAATGACTCCAAGAACCCCTGCGGCGCCCATAAGGATCGCCACGAGTGCATCGGCAAGGGCTACCTGGGTAGTGAAGAGTTTGGCGGCGGTATGCAGGTTATGCAGAATATTGTATCGAATAGCCGCTTGCGTGCACTTCCATTTATTTTGGAGACGCCGAACAAACTTGCAGGTTATGAGGCTGAAATCAAACTGTTAAGGTCATTGCAGCAGTAATGACTGTTGCTAAGTGGAGTATTCCATTCACGTTATGGGTTTGTTTCAATCAGTTTTCTCATTGCAGATTCGTAATTCCGGGTGCATAATAGCCAACAGTTTTTGCAGACCTCTGAATCAAACGGGGTCACTGGAAGGAGACTGATTATGAAGCTCAAGAAGCTTGGCGCGTTTGCAGCCACGGGCGCCATGGCGCTCGCTCTTGCACTGACGGGCTGTGGTTCGTCCAACGCCACCTCTGGTTCCGATGCCGGTTCCAGCAGCTCTGACAACGCGAAGGTCGAGAAGGTCGACGGCTCCAAGGAGTATGCACTCGTCAAGGACGGTACGCTCACCGTCGGCACCTCTGCCGAGTACGCTCCGTTTGAGTACAAGGATGACAACGGCGATTATCAGGGCTTTGACCTTGAGCTCATCAAGGCTATCGGCGACAAGCTGGGCCTGGATGTCGAGTATGTCAACAATGACTTTGACACGCTGGTTCCGGGCGTCGCTTCGGGCGCCAAGTATGACGTTTCCATCGCGGCTATCACCGACACGCCCGAGCGTGAGAAGGAAGTCACTTTCTCTGATTCCTACTACATGGACGATCAGGCTATCGTGACCAAGGTCGATAACACCGACATCACGGCCGACAACTACAGCGAGAAGCTCAACAACGCCGACGCTACCATCATCGTCCAGTCTGGCTCGACCGCCGAGGCCTTTGCCCAGGAGAACTTCCCCAAGGCCAAGATTGTTCCCTACAAGGACGCCACCGAGTGCTTTAGCGCCCTGCAGTCCGATAAGGGTGACGCCGTGGTGACCAACCGCTCCGTCGCCAGCCAGCTGACCGCCGAGCAGTTCAACACCTGCCAGACCATCAAGCAGATCAGCACCGGCGAGGAGTACGCCATCGCCATCAACCAGGGCAACACTAAGCTCAAGGACGACGTCAACCAGGCCATCAAGGACCTGACCGATGACGGTACCGTTGACGCCCTTATGGCTAAGTACAACATCAAGTAAAATAGCTACTTGATTGCACGCGGGCCCTTTCCGTTTTGGCGGAGAGGGCCTTTGCGTTTCTTGAATGGGCGTCATCCTGCCCCGTTATGTCGGCAACTTAAACGTTAGGAGCCACCTTGTCTCGATTGAACCAAGGAGCCATGGGCAAGAGCCATCCACTGCCCTCGATGCTCCAAAAGCTGGCCTGTGCCCTGGCTGTGGCGCTCGCCCTGGTATGCGCGGGGGCCTGCGTGCCCTCGACTGCTCAGGCACTTGAGACCGCAAAGATTACCGCCCGACCCAATACCGGTTCGGGTAGCGACGTGGTCGGTGGCACCGAGACTCGTATCACTTGGGAGGTCCAGGCCGATGCCGATGAGGAACTGAGCGGTCTTTCGCTGACGTTTGTCGACGGCACGACCTTTGGTGCGGACGACACGCGTCTGACGATGCTCTCGGGCGATGACCTTATGGACCGTACGCCCATGAAGCCTACGTGCAAGGTCGACGGCCAGACGCTCAAGATCGATTTTGGCGAGACGGCGCCCGCCGGCGGTTATTTCCGTGTCGAGGTCTACGGCGTGACCTTCCCCGTCGAGGGCGGCGACGAGGCTTTTAGCGGCACCTACACGTTGGCTGACGGTTCAACCAAGAAGATCTCCAAGATTCCGTCGGTGGAGATCAAGGGCGTGACGGCATTCGATAACTTCCTGGCCGACCTTAAGGAGCAGCCGTGGGTCGAGGCATGGAATTCCAACATGTTCCTGCGCCTGTTCCTGAACCCGGTCATTTTGGTCCAGAGCCTGCCGATCGTCTTCAAAGGCTTCCTCATGTCGCTCTCGATCGTGCTCGTGGCGTTTCCGCTGGCAATTCCCTTTGGTTTCGCCCTGTCGCTCATGCGCATCTCCAAGTCGCGCATCCTGCGTTGTCTTGCCGGTATCTATGTGAATATCATTCGCGGTACGCCGGCGTTCCTGCAGATCTACATCGCGTTCTTTGGCCTGCCGCTGGCCGGCGTCAAGGTTGACGACTATGTGCTGGGCGTCATCGTCATGGCCATGAATTCGTCCGCCTACCTGTGCGAGATCTTCCGTGCCGGTATTCAGTCGATCCCCAAGGGCCAGAACGAGGCTGCGCGCTCGCTGGGCATGAACGCCTTCCAGACACTGCTCTACGTTATGATTCCGCAGACGTTCCGCAATGTCCTGCCAACGTTGACCAGTGAGTTCATCCTGCTTTACAAGGATACGTCGCTGCTCGCGGCCGTGGGCGTGGTCGAGATCGTCATGAACGCCCGCACCATCGTGGCCACGACGGGCTCTATTACACCGTACGTGGTTGCCGCCCTGTTCTATCTGGTCATCACCCTGCCGCTCGCTCGCTTGGTGAGCGGCCTTGAGGCGAGGCTTTTGGGCACGGCCGAAACTAAGAAGAAGCGTCCCGCCAAGAGCGCCGGACAGGTCGTCGCGACGCCCGCCGATCACATCGCCGGTCTGTAAGGAGGTCCTATCATGAGCGAAACCAATAACTCGAACGAGGTCGTCGTCAGCATCAAGAACCTCCAGAAGGCCTTTGGCGATAACGTGGTCCTGCGCGATATCGATCTGGATGTGCACAAGGGCGAGGTCGTCGTAGTTCTGGGTCCCTCGGGCTCGGGTAAGTCGACGATGCTTCGCTGCATCAACCGTCTTGAGCATCCCACGAGTGGCTCGATTGTCGTTGAGGGTGTGGACGTGTGCGCCAAGGGCGTCGATCTTAACAAGGTGCGCACGCATCTGGGTATGGTGTTCCAGCAGTTCAATTTGTTCCCGCACCTCTCAGTCAAAAAGAACGTCATGCTCGCGCAGCAGAAGGTGCTCAAGCGCAGCAAGGAAGAGGCCGAGAAGATTGCCGTCGAGGAGCTGACCAAGGTCGGTCTTGCCGAGCGTATCGACTTTATGCCGAGCCAGCTCTCGGGCGGTCAGCAGCAGCGCGTTGCCATCGCCCGCGCCCTGTCGATGAACCCGCACGTCATGCTCTTTGACGAGGCCACGTCGGCGCTTGACCCCGAGCTTGTCCGCGACGTCCTGGGCGTCATGCGCGACCTGGCACGTGACGGTATGACCATGATCGTGGTGACCCACGAGATGGGCTTTGCCCGCGATGTCGCCGACCGCGTCGTCTTTATGGACGGCGGCGTCATTGTGGAAGAGGGTACGCCGAGCGAGGTCTTCGACCACCCCAAGAGCGAGCGCACCAAGGCGTTCTTGGGCAATATCTCATAGCCGGTTGATGTAACTGCCGTTACAAAAGAGCGGGGCTGGACTTGAATCCAGCCCCGCTCTTTTGTAGGGATGGGGATGCGCTTTGACGCAGGCTCTCTTGGAGACCCTGGGCTCGTTACGCGAGCTCGGCTCCGAGGGCCTTGCAAGCGGTCTCGCCCTCGTCGTCGGGCGCGTCGTAGCAGATGGTGGAGTCCACGACGTTGACGCCGGCCTCGTCGGCGTCGGCCTTCCAGTTATCCATCCACTCGCCCTCGGCCCACGAATAGGAGCCAAAGAGGACGACCTTCTTGTCGCCGAGGACTTCCTTGACCTCATCCCACATCGGCTGGAACTCGTCGTACTCGAGCTCCTCGGACCCCATGGCGGGGCAGCCGAAGGCGAAGGCGTCATAGTTGGTGACCTTGTCGGCAGAGAAGTCGGCGCAGGAGATGACCTCAGCCTCGGCACCCGCGGACGTGGCGCCTTCGGAGACGAGGTTTGCCATGGCCTCGGTGTTGCCCGTGCCGCTCCAGTAGACGACGGCGATCTTGCTCATGTTGAGTCCTTTCAGTTGTGCGGCAGGTTGCCGCGGCTTCTATGTTCTATCGGGTTGCCTGGGCAAGTTGCGCCAAGCTGCAGCCCTGCTGATAGACAAAGGTGAGGTATTGAGTGCAAGCGCGGTAGGCGTCAAACATCGCAAGCGCTTGCTCGACATTCGTGTAGACCTTCCAGGCCCCAAAGACCTTGTAGTTCTCGCCGCGCTGGACGATAAACTCGTGCACGTCGTCGTAGGGATATCCAAGGAAGTAGCCTATTTCGTGCGGAAACTCGCAGGTGCAGTCGTTGCTGCAGCTAGCTTGCTGGGGTAGTGCGCATCGAGTCTGGCTACAAGCGCATTCCGCGACGTTATTGCTCGCGAGCGTGATGCGTGATGCCAAATGCACAAGGCATGTCGAAAGGTCTCTCGTGTCGTAGCCTTCCGAGGCGAGCGCTGTTTGGGCGCGAGGGTCTGCGAAATAGGTGGCGAGGCTTTTGGCTCGGTACACGTACACGAGTGCTCCGCAGGGCCGCCAGACCAAAACACTCAGGTGGATGCCGAGCGGGTCAAGCTCGCGATTGCACTGGGCGATAACGCTGAGCAGGCGTGCTCGACGTTCTGCGATGGTTTCGGTTGTGGTCGAGCCGTTCCCGTGGGCGTAGGTGCCTGGATAGGTAAAGAGCGATGCCGGCTTGATGCCCGCGAGCGTGGGAGAGCAGTTGCGCACGACCGCTGCCTGAAACGTTGGGATATCTATGGTTCGAGTCACGGCGCTCCTTACGGATCTAAACTGTTAGCCTAGGAAAACTTATACACGAAAGTAAGCCATGGTCAACAAAAAAGTTTGAAGAGGGAAACTAATTGACCGAACAGACATGATTTTGGGTTAAGATGGGGACACCCCATGGGGGTATCTAGATAGTGCTACTTGAAAGGGGAGCGCATGAGTGACTTGCTCAACCCTGCGAATCTCATCGTGCTGGCCGTCATTGCCGTCGGCATGTTTTTTGGACTGCGTCGCATTGCCGCTTCGACACACGGGAAGAGTTGCTGCAGCGATGGTACGAGCGGCAAGAAGGCCAAAAAGGTTGTTGTGGTGGATACCGATGCGTCACACTATCCCTATAGCGATGAGCTGCTCATCGGCGGCATGAGCTGTGACGGCTGCGCTCAGAACGTAGCCAATGCCCTCAATGCGCTGGATGGCGTGTGGGCAACGGTGACGTATGCGGACCACACGGCACGCGTGCGCTCTAAGCAGCCGGTTGATCGTGGTGTCCTCGAGACGGCCGTGAAAGACGCGGGCTACTACGTCATGACGCTGTAAGCGCCGCCCTGGATGCGCTTCCTTGGCTAGGCTCGTCCGCGCAGTTCGATGTCTTGGATGTCGTCGAAGTTGATGGCGATGTCTCGGAGCTTGAGGAGCTTGAAGGCGGGGAGCGCCTCGTCGAGGATGCCGGTGCGGCTGCGATAGCCGTATGTATCGTAATAGTTGACACGAACCAAGTCGCCACGTTTGAGACCCTCGAGCTTTTTAGAAAGTACGAGGGCTTTTTCTTCCGTGAGCTCACGTTTTGACTCGACGGTGATTTCCTGCTTGCGCACGAGTTCGTAGTATCCCGTGAGGGCGGCAAAGGGCATAAACTGCGCGGCGCGGTTGGCGCGCACGGCACCGTTGGCAGTGAGCTTGGGGTCGGCGGCGCGGCGCCTGCCCTCGGGGTCCGCCAGGCGCTCGAAGGCGGTCGGCGGGCGCACGGGCTGTTGTTTGGGTTTAGGCACGGTGTCCTCCAACTTGGTCGTTGCGTTCGCGCGCGGTGGCGCCGGCGGTAAAGCTTAATCCCTTGACGAGCGCGTTCTTGCCGTACTTGCCTTTCACGGCCAGGACGGCGCGCGCCAGGTCGCGCTCGCGCTCATCGGCCTCGATATCGCTGAACAGATCGATGGTGGTAAATTCCTCGGGCATGAGGTTGCCAAAGCCAAGGTTGATGCGCTTGACCGGTCGTTTGGGATCGACGGTCTGCGCCCAGAGCTCATCGAAATAGCCCATGATTTTCTTAAACGAATTAGTGCGCTCGGGCAGCTTTCGCGAGGCGTTGGAGTGCGCAAAGAGTGCGGCATAGCCACCACGCGGTTTGCCGCCATGCTCTCCCACAAAGATGCCATCGATTGCCTGCGCTTCGCGCACCAGGCGACGCCTTTCGTCATCGCGCTGGACGGGCTTGGGAGCACGGGGCGCGAGCTCGGAGCCGTCGGTCGCTGCGGGTTCGATGCCCGAGGTACTCGAGCGCAGGTGTCCGCAGCCGTCTATATACTGCGCCGTGCCGCTGGCGTTGAGCCGGCGTATGTCGGCGCGCTCGCTTGCATAGCCCACAAAGAGCGAGATGCTGTCGCACACCACGTGTTTGTCGATCAAATCCAGCACGGCGGCATCGACCATTTCGCGCAAGACGGTGTAGGCCTGCTCGTAGGCATAGCCCTTCGAGAGCACCTGCCCCGTGGTGGTCGAGGTCGCTTGCGGGCGATAGGCTTGGATATCGGCGATGGTTGTCGGCTCGCGCCCGAAGGCGTGGTCGATGAGATATTCGGCGTTGACGCCGAGTTCGTCGTAGAGCAGGTTCTCGTCGAGTGCGGCGACGCCCATCAGGTCGTAGACGCCGTATTTCTCGAGACGGGCCGCCACGCCGGGGCCGATGCCCCAGATGTCGGTGATGGGGCGATGGGGCCAGATCTCCTTGCGAAAGGTCTCGTCGTCGAGTATGCCGATGCGGCTGGGTACGTGCTTGGCGGTAATGTCGAGCGCTACCTTGGCCTGGAATAGGTTGGGGCCGATGCCGACCGTCGCCGTGATGCCGGTGCGCGCGAGGACCTCGTCGCGCAGCGTGCAGGCGAACCCTTCCGCATCTGTGTGATAGAGGTCCAGATAGGGTGTCACGTCGATAAAGCACTCGTCAATTGAGTAGACGTGCACGTCCTGGGGGCTGACGTATTCCAGATAGATACCGTAGATTTTCGCCGACACCTCCATGTAATGCTGCATGCGCGGTACGGCCGTGATGTAGTCGATGCCATCGGGAATTTCGAACAGACGGCAGCGATTGCGTATCCCGAGGTCCTTCATGGCCTGTGTGATGGCGAGGCAGATGGTCGTGCGCCCGCGCGATTCGTCGGCAACGACCAGGTTGGTGGTGAGCGGATCGAGCCCACGGTCGACGCACTCGACGCTGGCATAAAACGTCTTGAGGTCGATGCAGATATAGGTGTGCTGCTCGTGCGCCATCCGTGTCCTTCCATCAAACACATGTTCTTATCGAATACATGTTCGATAATACCTGCTTGCGCGGACATCGTCAAAACCTGTCCCTCTTTGGCGGGTATGGTCGTGCGGTTGCATCGGGTTTTTTAACGCAGCTCTAAAGAGCGCGAAACAGCTCGGAAAACCTCGCTTCGTAGCATGAGCCTAACGATTGATACCGCCTATACGCACGGAAGGGTTGTGGGGATAATGGTCAACTATGGGTTTGGTATGCCGACGCGCTTGGTTGCGGATGGGGATGTGGCTCGCTGGTGCGGACGATTGGTCGCTCACTACGGTGGCACCAAGGCGCTGGTTGTGCTGGGAGGCGACAAGCGCACGCGTGATGAGCTCGTTTCGGCGGCGCTGGGCTCGGTTGATCGCGCCCTGCTCGAGCGCGTGCTTTTCCGCTGCGGCTCGGTTGAAGGCGACGGAGGAGACGAGCTGATCGACGAAGCCGTGGCCCTGGCGACCGACGAAGGCGTGGACTTTGTCTTGGCGATTGGCGATGCCGATACTGCCGGCTTTGCGCGCGAGCTCGCCCGTCGCATGGCGGCGCTCGATGTCGGCGAAGACGGTTTTGTCCCTTATGGATGTATCGTCTCGGAGGGCAAGGTGCCTGCCGTCGTGGGGGCCGGCGAGGTTCCCGTTTTTGCCATCATCGCGCCCGAACTGCTGGAGGGCATCGGGTCTCCTCTGCGTGAGTTGCTCGGTAGCGTCTGCGCTGCGGCCTAATATTTGGCATAAAGGGATAGGTTATTTTTGATTGGTAAAGCGTTTGACCTGCCAAATTAAACCTGTCCCTTTTTGGTCGGTTGCCGTTTGGGGGCCGATTGGCAACGCTCGCTGATTATAGTCTTGACCTGCGCTAGAATAGTGGCATCTGAATGTCCGGGCGCATGGAGGCGTGCGCCCGTATGCTGAGGAGGACTCTATGGCAACTGTTGCCGCACCTATCGATGCTACGTCGACTGCCGCTTGGAAGGCGCTCGAGGCCCATCAGGAGAAGCTCGAGGCCGAGGGTATCGACCTCAAGGCCTGGTTCGCCGCCGATGCCGAGCGCGTGAACAAGCTGAGCTTTGACGCCGGTGACCTGCACTTCGACCTGTCCAAGAACCTGGTGACTGATGAGACCGTCAAGCTGCTGTGCGATCTTGCCCGCGAGGTGAAGCTCGAGGAGCGCCGCGACGCCATGTTCTCCGGCGAGCACATCAACACCACCGAGGACCGCGCCGTCCTGCACACCGCGCTGCGCCGCCCGGCAAGCGAGAAGGGCCAGCTCATCGTCGACGGCCAGGACGTCGTCGCCGACGTGCACGAGGTTCTCGACCGCATGTATGCCTTCGCCGAGCGCGTGCGCTCCGGTGAGTGGAAGGGTGTTACCGGCAAAAAGATCGAGCACCTGGTGTCCATCGGCATCGGCGGCTCCGATCTGGGCCCGGTCATGGCCTACGAGGCCCTGCGTCCCTACGCCGACGCCGGTATTGACTGCCGCTACATCTCCAACATCGACCCCAACGATCAGGCAGAGAAGCTCAAGGGCCTCGATCCCGAGACCACGCTCGTGATTATCGTCTCCAAGACTTTCACCACGCTCGAGACCCTCACCAACGCTCGTGAGGTCAAGACCTGGATGCTCGAGCAGCTCAAGGCTCAGGGTGCCATCGACGGCTCCGATGAGCAGAACGCCGAGGCCGTGGCCAAGCACTTTGTCGCCGTTTCCACCGCACTCGAGAAGGTCGAGGCCTTCGGCATCGACCCCGCCAACGCTTTTGGTTTCTGGAACTGGGTCGGCGGCCGCTACTCTGTCGACTCCGCCGTGGGCCTGTCGCTGATCGTCGTGCTCGGCCCCGAGCGCTTCCAGCAGTTCCTTGAGGGCTTCCACGCCATCGACGAGTACTTCTGCAACACCCCGCTCGAGAACAACGCCGTCGCGCTGATGGGCCTGCTCAACGTCTGGTACGTCAACTTCTTCGGTTCCAAGAGCCACGCCGTGCTGCCGTACTGCCAGTATCTGCACCGCTTCCCGGCCTACCTGCAACAGCTCACCATGGAGTCCAACGGCAAGCACGTCCGCTGGGACGGCAGCGCTGTGACCTCCGATACCGGTGAGATCTTCTGGGGCGAGCCCGGTACCAACGGTCAGCACGCCTTCTACCAGCTGCTGCACCAGGGCACCGTGGTGGTCCCGGCCGACTTTATCGCTTTCGCCAACACTGCCAACCCCGCAACCGACAGCGGCCAGGACGTCCACGAGCTGTTCCTGGGCAACTTCCTGGCCCAGACCAAGGCGCTCGCCTTTGGTAAGACGGCCGACGAGGTTCGTGCCGAGGGCACGCCCGAGCAGATCGTCCCGGCCCGCTGCTTTGAGGGCAACCGTCCGACGACCTCGATCTTCGGCGACACGCTGACCCCGTTCGCACTCGGCGAGCTCATCGCCCTGTACGAGCACATCACGTTTGTCGAGGGCACGGTCTGGGGCATCGACTCCTACGACCAGTGGGGCGTCGAGCTGGGCAAGCAGCTTGCCAAGCAGATCACCCCGGCCTTCCACGACGACACCGCCAAGGCCGAGCAGGACGCTTCGACCCAGGCGCTCATCGAGTTCTATCGCGCTCATCGCAAGTAGTCTTTACGGCTGAGTTGGCTTATGGCTGAAAGGGGCCCGTATCCGTTGGGATACGGGCCCCTTGCTATTTGGATAGGATGGAATGTATCGGGAGGCGCCTCGACGGGCATCGCAATCGTCGAAGGCGCGCCGTTCATGTTTGGGACAATATGACATTTTTCCCGTTGCAAACAGCGCCGCCGTGGGTGTTCTGTATGATGGCTCAGACAAGGTTGTTCAATGACAGGGAGGCATATATGGCAATCAAAGCCATCGCAATGGATATCGACGGTACGCTCACCAACGATCAAAAGGTCATCAGCCCGCGTACGCGCGAGAAGCTGCTCGCGACGCAGGAGTCGGGCATTAAGCTCATCTTGGCTTCGGGCCGTCCCGCATGGGGGTTGCACGCCTTGGCGCAGGAGCTCGACCTTCAAAACCATGACGGTCTGCTAGTTGCCTTTAATGGCGCGCATGTGGTCGACGCTCAGACCGATGAGGTCCTTTTTGACCAGGCCATGCCGGCTGACGAGCTGCACCGTCTGATTGATCATCTGCGTAATTTCGACGTGATCCCTATGATTTCGCTCGGTCGCGATTTGCACGTCGAGGACTCGTACCATTGCATGATCACGCTGCCTGACGGCTTGCAGAAGAATATCGTCAAGTATGAGCGCGATGCGTGCGATCTTAAGATTCGCGAGGTCGAGAGCTTGCATGAGGTCGTGGACACTTATCCCGTGGACAAGCTGCTGACGGCGGGTGATCCGACCTACCTGCAGGCGCATTACGAGGAGATGTATGCGCCCTTTACCCAGACGCTTTCGGGCATGTTTACGGCCGACTGGTACTTTGAGTACACGGCGCCCGGTATCGACAAAGCCCGTGCGCTCGAGGGTGCCCTGCCCAAGCTCGGTATCGATGCCAGCGAGGTCGTCTCGTTTGGCGACGGCCAGAACGACAAGTCCATGATTGAGTGGGCCGGCACCGGTGTTGCCATGGGCAACGCTGTCGATGAGGTTAAGGCAGTTGCCCAGATGGTAACCGCCAATAACAACGAAGACGGTATTGCAGTGGCGCTGGATAAGCTGCTGGGTTAGAATCGCCGATTAATGCATGGTTTGGGCGCCTGCTTGCGGGCGCCCTTTTGTTAGGGAGGGTGCCGTGTCCGCATTTCCGTTCGACGCCGTTATCTTTGACATGGACGGTGTCATTGTCGATACCGAGTATTACTACCTGGGCGAGACTGCCGCGTTTGCCAAGGAGCTTGGGCTTAACCTGACTCAAGAGGAGTTGAATGGGCAAGTCGGTACCTCGCATCAGTTCTTCCTGCATATGCTGGTCGATTGGTTTGAGCGCGCCGGTAAGGGGCATTTCACTGGCGAGGAAGCGTTGGCCCGTTGGGACGAGTGGGCGCATAAGCGTCCGCGCGACTATCAGGCTTTGATTAACCCAGGCGCTGTGGATACGATTCGAGAGCTGCCGCGCCGTGGCGTTCGCGTGGCGCTTGCCAGCTCGTCTCCCATGGATAGCATCGAGGAAGTGCTCAACGCGTGCGGGCTGTCGGATGCCTTTGAGTATGTGGTGAGCGGCGAGCAGTTTAAGGAGAGTAAGCCCGAGCCCGACATCTACCTGCATGCGCTGGACCTGCTGGGGCTGCCCGCGAATCGCTGCTGCTGCGTTGAGGATTCGGTGCCTGGCATCACTGCCGGCAAGCGCGCCGGTCTGACAGTCATCGCCAAGCGCGAGGAGCGCTTTGGCTTTAGTCAGGACGCCGCGGATAAGATTATCGATCAGCTGCCGGACCTGCTGGAACTCGCGTAAGAGCGCGTTAGTTGCGCGTTTTTCGGGTCCGATGAGTAAATACCCGACATTTTGGTGCGACACCTAGCATACTTTAAGCTAATGCGGGCTTAAGGACTTGTTGAATGCCCTTAAGCCCGTTTTAGACGTAATTGCGCTGGGAGAGGGTATATGCCACCGACTGAAGGGCTAACTGACGGTAAAGCAGCGATACCGCTGTACCAACAGGTCATTGATATCATTAAAAACGAAATCAACTCCGGTGCCTACAAGGCAGGTGCGCGGATACCCAACGAATTCGAATTGGCTGAGAGCTATAAAGTTGGCCGCGTTACCGTGCGACGCGCTATTGAGGAGCTCGTCCAACAGGGCTATCTAACGAAGCGACAGGGGAAAGGCACGTTTGTCAATGCCCCCAAGCTCAAGCGCAAGATTCGCCAGAAGGATGACGTCCAGAGTTTTTCGGACGCATGCCGCGCTAACGGAATGGAACCGGGGGCGTGTGTCATTTCGAGAAAGATACTGCCGGCGGATTCCACCGAAGCACAGTTCTTTGGTGTTCCCGTTGGAACTGACTTGATTTGCGTTGAGCGCGTGCGTACTGCCGATGGCGTCCCTGTCATGCTTGAGAACAACATATACGTTTACGAGGACAACGCCTATCTATCAACGGCGCCTCTATCTAACCAATCCATTTTTGAGTTCGTGCGCAACCGGACGGGGCGGACGCCTGCGTTTACCGACCCGTGCACGCTCGAGATCGCGTGCGCATCGCCCGAGGTCGCTCGGTTGCTGGCGGTTCCCGTTGGCGAACCCTTGTTTTATATGGAAGCCTTCTTCTTTGATGAGCAGCGGCGGCCGTTTATCATCGGTCGTCAGCGGATCGTTGGGTCTCGCTACGTTTTTGACATCTAGGACATTGCGAATGGAGACGCCCGGTGGATCATCTCACCGGGCGTTTCCATACCGTTCACGGCGCAAACGCAACCGTTCAACCGCGTTGCGGCAATCAGTTTGAAATTATCTTGATGACGAGAAAAGCTGCTGGTAATCTATAGAACGTCATAGAACGTTTGCCTTGTGCAAACGTTGAAGCGAGATGCGATGCAGTCTCGAGTTCTTTGGAGGTATCTATGTCAGATACGAAGGCGAAGAAGACAAACAGACGTTTTAAGTTCAAATTACCGCATGTCTATACGATCATGTTCTTGTTGATCGTTGTCTTTGCGGTCCTGACTTGGATCGTTCCCTCTGGTCAGTATCAGCGCAAGACGATTTCGACAGCGGCGGGCGAGCGTGAAGTCGCCGTTGCTGGAACCTATGAACAGGTCGATAAGAACTACACCGATTCCGAGACCGGCGAGACCATCAATCTGGGTCAGGATATCTTCGCGGTCCTGCAAGCGCCCACTAAGGGCATCCAAGAGGCTGCCGACGTCGTTGCGTTCGTCTTATTGATTGGCGGATCGTTCGCAATCATCACCAAGACCAACGCTTTGAATGCCGGCATGAGCCGTGTGATTAAAAAGCTCAAGAACAAGGACATCCTCATCATTCCCATCACGATGACGTTGCTGTCCATTTGCGGCACTACGTTTGGTATGTCTGAGGAAGCCCTGCCGTTCTATGCCATCTTCATTCCCATCATGATGGGTATCGGTTATGACTCGATGACGGCATTCATCATCTGCTTCCTTGGTCCTAACCTGGGATATTGTGCTTCGACCATCGACCCGTTTAACGTCTTGATCGCACAGGGCATTATCGGCATCGAGGGCAATCCGCAACTGTGGCTGCGCGCCGTTTCTTGGGTCATCTTCACTGCCGTCGGTATCGCATGGGCCATGCGCTACGCCATGCGCGTCAAGAAAAACCCCGAGTCGTCCATTACGTACGAGGACGATAAGCTCAAGCGTATCGAGTTTTCCGTGACCGATGCCTCCATCGAGGAAGAGTTCACTATCCGTCAGAAGCTCGTGCTTATCGATTTTGCTTGCGGTATGGGCATTATCGTCTGGGGTCTTGTTACCCAGGGTTGGTACATGAATGAGATTTCCGCCGTGTTCCTTGGCATGGGCTTGCTTGCCGGTATCCTGGGCGGTCTTGACCAGCAGACGATTGCTGAGGAGTTCGTTAAAGGTCTCGCCGACTTTGCGTACGCCGCCATCGTTATTGGTATCGCTCGCGGTATTCTGGTCATCGCCGAGGGCGGCATGATCATCGACACCATTCTCCAGGCGCTCGCTACTGCGCTCGCCGGTGCACCCGCCGCCGTCTACACCACGTTTATGTATATCGTCCTTGGCCTGCTCTCTTTGCTGGTTCCCTCGAGTTCTGGCCTGGCGGCGCTCACCATGCCTGTTATGGGCCCCCTGACCGAGCTTATGGGCCTCAATCCCGAGGCAGCCGTTACCGCGCTCCAGTTTGCTAATCAGACCATCAACACCATCAGTCCCGTGGCGGGCATGACGGTCGCCGGCCTTGCCGTGGCAAAGATCTCGTTTGGCCAATGGTGGAAGACCATTTGGAAGTTCTTCATTTTCATGGTCGTCTTTGGCCTGATCGTAACGGCAATCTCTGGCATGCTTCCGGTGTAGGTGGTTGTGATGTCTGATCGTTTGACGGTCCTGACGTCTAAGAGCGTCTTTACCGGTACGGGGGACCTGCCGTTTGAAGGTTTCGTAGCGGTCCGTGGCAATCGAATTGAGGCTGTTGGCACCAAGTGTGAGGTAGCTTCGTATTTGACCCAAGCGGACGAGGTAGTTGACCTGGGCGACCGCACCGTCATGCCTGGCCTGATCGATGTGCATACCTTCTATACGGGCTGGGCGCTGCGGACGTTGGGGTCTGATCTGTCCGGCGTCGCCGATGCCAAAGAGGCCGTGTCGCTCTTGCGTGCATGGAAAGAAGATCATCCGGATTGCGCGGCGGCTTTTGGCCACAACCTACCCGAAACGCTGGCATCGGATGCCGAGAACGCAAATACGGCGGCTGTGTTTGACGATTGTTTTGGCGATATCCCTGTCGTCTGCTTTACGCCGGGTGCGGAGACCTGCGTTCTCAATGCTGCCGCCAGTGCGCGATACGGCTTTACACCGCAGGCGTGCTATGCCGAGAAGATCTGGCGCATGATGAGCGATTTCCTCGCGCTGCCCGAGGTACGTGCGGGGTATTCGGACTACATGAGCATGCTTAACGAGCGCGGCGTTACCGCCATCAAGGAGATGGCGTTTGATGACTACTACGGCTTTGCCGACGAAATGGCTCGCCGTGAGGAATCTGGTGAGCTGACGGTTCGCGTCTCTATGATGTCGCAGCCGGTGGGCGCTGGTGCAAATCTGGCATATGCCCGCGAGGCACGAGAGCGCTTCCGGGGACCGTTCGTTCGTTTTTCTGGCTTCAACCGTATGACCGATCGCGGCGTATGGGTGGGGCTTGCCGAGATGATTGACCCCTATGAGGACACGGCCGATGCGGGAGCCGCCGGCAAGACGGTCGTCGAGGAGCCCGAGTGGGATCTGATTGAGAACGAGCTACGTGCAATTGATGCTGACGGCTTCCGATATTCCTTGCATTGCCAGGGAGATGGCGCCGTTCGTCGCACCGTGGCGCTCTATGCCTCGCTGCCTCGAGACGAACATGGACGGATGCTTCGCCGCCATGCGATTACCGATCTCGAGAACTCTGACCCGACCGATCTTGTCGAGTTTGGCAAGTTAGGTGGAATTTGCGAGGTCTATCCGCAGATTCTGACGCTGGACCGGCGCGAGGATTGCCTATCGATGATGCGTCGACAAATTGGCGAGACGCGACTTTTACACAGCTGGAATCGCCGCGGCATGGAAGATTCCGGATGCACGGTGTGCTGTGGTACGGATTTGCCGCTGCTGATTCCGAGCCTGGGCGAGTCAATCTACAGCGCGTGCGGCGGATACTTCGACGATGGACTGCCCGTGAATGAGGCCAACGTGCTGACGCTTGTCGAGCTCTTGCGCGCTTGGACTGCCGGGGGCGCGTACGATCTGATGCGCGAAGACGAGCTGGGTACGCTTGAGGTTGGCAAGCTTGCCGATATCTGCGTGCTCGATCGGGATGTGTTCGACCTCGATTATCGCGACGCACGCGATCTTGCGGTTGATATGACGATGTCGGACGGACAAATCGTGTTCGATCGAAATAAGGAGGCATAAGGTGTCTGAATCCAAACCGACGCTGCGCCGCGAACAGATTGCGGGCATGAATATCCACTACATCATGTGGTCGCTCGATTACTTCCTTGACGCGCAGCAGCGTTTGGGCTTTGAGTCCATTGAGCTGTGGTGTGCGGAGCCGCATGTGACGCTCGACCACACGGGCTACTTTGAGGCTGAGGTCCTGGCGAAAAAGGCTGCAGACCGTGGGCTTAGGTATCGTACTCTGTGCCCCGAGAATGTTGTCTATCCTTGGCAATACTGCGCACGCAAGCCGCTGCATGAACAGCGCAGCCTGGCGTACTTTAAGCACGGCATTGAGCTTGCCGAGGTACTTGGGTGCGACCGTATGTCCGTCAACTCGGGCTGGGGCGACTGGGACGAGGATCGCGAGGAAGCCTGGAAGCGCAGCCGCGAGCACTTGTCCATTCTGGCGGAGTATGCCGGCGAGCACGGTCTGGTGCTTACGATGGAAAGCCTGCGTCCCGAGGAGAGCAACCTTGTGACGACGGTTTCCGATGCGAAGCGCATGATTGACGAGGTCGCGAGCCCGTACTTACAGCCCATGGTTGATACAACCGCGATGGGCGTTGCAGGCGAGACGCTCGAGGACTGGTTTGCCGCCTTTGGTGATGGGGCAATTCACGAGATGCACTTTATCGACGGTGACCCGTATGGCCATCTGGTGTGGGGCGATGGCAAGCACGATATGGACGCCTTCGTCGCCACGCTCAACGCCCATGGTTTTGACGGCATGCTGGGCCAGGAAATCACGGACGGTCGTTACTACGATGACCCGGCGGCGGCAGATGCCAAGAACATGGCCGCATTCGAGAAATATCTGATTGACTAAAACAACTATCGGCCACGCAGCCAATCTCATTGATTGCGGACCAAACAAGAAAGGAACTGGATATGAACGCACACGATCTGATCAAAGAGGCAATTGCCGAGAAGGGCAAGTTCGACAGCGTCTACTGGATTGCTTGCGGTGGCTCCATGATCGATTTGATCCCGGCTCATGAGCTTCTGCAGCGCGAGGCAACCACCTTCACTTCGTATATCTATACCGCGCGTGAATTCGACATTATGCGTCCGCGTCGTCTGGGCGAGAAGTCCCTGGTCATCGCTTGTAGCCACAGTGGCAACACCCCCGAGGTCGTCGAGGGCTGCGAGATTGCCCTTGCTGCCGGCGCTACGGTGATCGCCCAGACCGACAACGCTGGATCTAAGATCGACTCCGGCAAGTGGACCACGTGGGTCTACCCGTGGGGCGAGGGTGTGCCGCAGGCCGAGGTCCCCGCTGGTATTTCGCTGTCGCTTGCGGCAGAGCTGCTCGATCAGCAGGAGGGCTACGCCGATCTTGCCGATATGTATGCCGGTATCGCCGAGATGGATAAGATTCTTCCCCCGGCACGCGAGAAGGTAAATGCCGAGCTGGGCGATCGCTTTGCCAAGCTTTGCCAGGAGCACGAGTTCTTCTATATTCTGGGCAGCGGTCCCAACTTTAGCCAGACCTACGGTTTCGCTATCTGCTCTCTTATGGAGATGCAGTGGCAGCACTGCAGCTACATCCACTCTGCCGAGTACTTCCATGGCCCCTTCGAGGCTACTCAGGATGGCGTTTTTTACTTCCTGCAGATGGGCTCCAGCGAGTGCCGTGCTATGGACGAGCGCGCCCTGGCGTTCCTTAAGACGCATACCGATACGCTGATGGTGCTCGATGCCAAGGAGTACGGTATGGAAGCCGTGCCGGCGAGCGTCCGTGCCTATCTGGACCCGGTGCTGTTCTATGCCATGAACTGCGAGCTGCGTGCTGCACGCGGCAAGGTGTTTGATCACGATCCCGATTTCCGTCGCTATATGGGTGTTGTCGAGTACTAGAAGGGACAAAGGCCATGGCATTTAACGTTAACGCGCTCGGATTTGGCGACAACGTCGTCGATCGCTACGAGCATATCCATACCATGTATCCTGGCGGCAATGCGGTGAACTTCGCCGTTTATGCCAAGAAATGCGGTGCCGCACGCTCCGCATACATGGGCATTTTTGGCAATGACGCCGCTGCCGAGCATGTCATTGCAAGCCTCGAGGATGAGGGTATCGAGCTTGACAAGTGCGAGCAGATGATTGGCGAGAACGGAGCGGCTCGCGTCACCGTCGTTGACGGTGACCGTGTCTTCCTTGGCTCCAACGAGGGCGGTATCCGTGGCGATGCGCGCTATGTCCTCGATCGCTTTGACCTTTCGTACATGAAGCAGTTCGATGTGGTTCATTCGGGCAACTATTGCTTTACCGAGCGCGAGCTGCCCAAGCTGAAGGCTGCGGGCGTCACGGTCTCTTTTGACTTTTCGGACGACTCCACCGACGAGTACTACGAGCAGATTGCGCCCTACGTCGATTTCGCTTTCTTTAGTGCGGCGGATGCCGCGAGTGAGGACGAGATTCGCGAGCGTCTGGCATGGGTGAAGGGCTTGGGTCCGCGTTTTGTGTCGGCTACGGCGGGCGCCGAGGGCTGCATTGCTTACGACGGCGAGCGTTATTACCGCCAGCTGGCTAAACCGGTAACGGACATGAAGGACACCATGGGGGCGGGCGACTCGTTCCTCACCTCGTTTTTGATGTGCTATCTCGATTCCGCCAAGCGTGGTGAAGATGGCGCCGAGGCCATCGAGCGTGCGCTCGACTTTGCTGCCGGGTTTGCCTCGACCGTGTGCGGCATGGAAGGTTCTTGGGGCCACGGAGCACCAATCGTCGAATAGCTTAAGAAAGCGTACGGCGGTCTGGCTATGAGGCTTTGGACGGCCGATGCAAAACAATAAGCGAAACGCGAAAAGGGGGCTCGCCATGTGGTGGGTCCCCTTTTGAACATTGGAGAAGACCATGGGTATTAAAGCGTGCGCGGCTGGTTTTTGCTGTGCGGACGTCTATCAAAACATCGGCGTGTTCTATCCGACTGGTAATGGCATTGACTGGGGTATCCATCTTGCACGAATGGGAGTTTCGGTATCCGCCGTGTCGGTTGTCGGCAAGGACGAGTACGGAGACAAGATGAGAGAGGCGCTGGCCGCTGAGGGGTTCGATATCTCACATCTGCGGGTGGAGGATGGCGACACCTCGGTGATGCTCATGGCATTGAAAGACGGCGTCGATCGCGTGCATCTCGAGGCAATCGATGGTGTTATGGAGACATATCGACCGAATGAAGATGACCGGGCGTTTATCCTAGAGCATGACATCATTCATACCGACCTGTTTGGCAATTGTTTGGACCTCCTGCCCGAATGGCATGATGCGGGCAAGACGGTGGTTATGGACTTCTCGGTGTTCAGCCAGGATCCCGAATATGCCTGCGAGGCTCATTTTCCTTACGTAGACTATGCGTTTATGTCGTTTGAAGAGGACACTCCGGAGCTGCGTGATTGGGTACGTCACGTACAGAAGTTGGGGCCGCGGGTGGCAGTTGCCACGCTTGGCGAGAAGGGAAGCATTGCCTTTGACGGCGAACGCTTCTATGAGTGCGGGATCGTACCGGCGGAGAAGGTCGTTAACACCGTGGGCGCCGGTGACTCGTATATCGCCGGGTTTACCAAGGGCGTGATTGATGGCCTTGATATTCCGGCGTGTATGAAGGCGGGCGCCGAGCTTTCGTCCCGCGTCATCGGCTCTTTTGAGCCGTACTAGGGTCAAATGCTTGGAAAGGAGTGCGAAATGGTTATCGACATGTTGGTCCAGCCCATGCTCTACGGCGAGATCTATACGCCGGGTGATGAGCCTGATGGATTCGGTTTTTGGTCACGAGAATTTGGTATGGGGCATATGGGCCCCATGGATTGGGATGAGCTTCAAGTCGAGATGGACGTCTGCGATGTGCAGAAGAGCGTGCTCATGCCGCTCGATGTAACCACGGCATGCGGAGGGCATTTTGGCACCAATGACCAGATTGCCATGCTGGTTGCCGCGCATCCCGATCGTCTGTGGGGATTTGCGAGCGTAGATCCGCAGGTGAGCGGTGCCGCAGACGAATTGGGGCGCGCCTTTACCGAGTTGGGGGCAAAGGGGCTTTGCCTGCATCCGGCAAAGCAGGGTTTTGCTCCCGATGATGCCGTGGCCGAGCCGCTTTACGAGCTGTGCGAGCGCTATAACAAGCCGGTGGTTTTCCATGCCGGTATGTCTTGGGAGCCGGGCGCAGAGCTCTCGCGCAGTAATCCGCTTGTATTTGAGCACACAATCGCAACGCATCCAAATGTGCGTTTTAGTTTGACCCACTTTGGCTGGCCCTGGGTGCGCGAGACCGTGGCGATGCTGCTCAAGTATCCCAACTGCTACACGGACACCTCTATCACTTACATCGATTCGCCCGAGGAGATGATGCAGCGTCTTTTCACGGTCGATATGGGGCCGCTGTGGTATGAGCGCGCGCTATCGCATCAAGTGATGTTCGCCAGCAATACGCCGCGCTTCCGTGCGTTCAAACTCAAACGGGCGCTCGATACCGTGTCCATGCGCGATGATGCGCGAGAAAGGCTCTACTGGGGTAATGCCCTGCGTTTTCTTGAAGGGGATGAGTGAACATGGTGACGCTCGAGACATTGAGCTATCTATCGACTGCTCCGGACCAGTTCATCGATATTACCGAAGACGTGCACGCTGCCATTGAACGCAGCTCGGTGACGAATGGCTTGGCAGCGATTATTTTGTCGCATACGACCTGTGGAATCGTGGTAAACGAGGGGCTGCCCTGCGTGGAGACGGATCTTATGGAGACGCTTGATCGCATCGCCCCGCTAGATGCCCCCTATGCGCATGCACACTTCCTGCCGAGCTATGGAGCCACCGGCAACAACTCCTGTGGGCATATCAAGAGCATGATTTGTGGAAACAGCTGCTTCTTTCCCGTCCAAGATGGCCACATCGTGTGTGGAGGTGCCCAGAACATCTATCTTGCGGAGTTTGACGGTCCGCAGAAGCGAAAAGTGTACGTCGAGGTGCTGGGGGAGTAACGTCCCTGCAATAACCCTATGAAGGAGCACGCTATGTCGTTTCTAATCTCGATGTTCAAGACCGAAAAGCCGGTTATCGGAATGCTGCACCTGCGTCCTCTGCCGGGCGATCCACTGTATTACCCGGGCGGAAGCGTGTCGCAGGTCGTGGAAGCCGCCAAGCGCGATCTCGAAGCGTTGCAACGGGGCGGTGTCGATGGCATTTTGATTACCAATGAGCTCTCGATGCCCTATGAGCAGCACGTTTCTCCCTCAACCCTTGCATCGATGGGCTATGTAATCGGGGTTCTGTCCCATGATTTGTCGACCCCTTGGGGAGCTGAAGCTATTTACGATGGTGATGCCACAATCGAGCTGTGCGCTGCCGTCGATGCGCAGTTCACGCGCTGCAATTTTTGCGGTGCCTGGGCCGGTGATCTCGGGCTGATTAACCGAGATTTCGCTCACACCATGCGTCGCAAGACGGCGCTGCGCCTGGACGACCTCAAGCTTTTTCACTTCATCACGAGCGAGGGGGAGGTTTATCTCAACGACCGCACGACTGCGGACATTGCCGATTCACTTCTCTTTAATTGCCTACCGGATGCGATGGTCATCGGCGGTTCGGCTGCCGGTCGTGGTGCTTCGGGCGAGCTTGCCGATGAGGTCCGCGAGCGTGTTGGCGAAGTGCCTGTGGTATGTGGCACCGGTTGTCGCGAAAATACCGTGGCTGACGTATTTGCTCACTACGATGGCGCGTTTGTCGGCACCTGCTTAAAGCGCGACGGAAAGCTGGATGCCCCGGTTGATGTTGAGCGGGTAGTTCGTTTTATGGCTGCCGCTCGTACGGCGCGAGGGGAGTAGGCACCTATGGCGTTCTATCTGGGTATTGATATTGGGACAAGCGCCTCTAAAGGCGTTTTAATCGATGATCGATGCAATATCGTTTGCCAGGCCTCTTGTGGACACGAGACGGACAACCCGCGTGATGGATGGTACCAGCATGATGCGGAGGCAGTTTGGTGGGGAGATTTTTGCCGCTTGTCGCGCGAGCTGGTGGTGCGATCGGGGGTTAATGCGGCGCAGATTGGATGCGTGGGCCTTTCCGCATTGGGTTGCGACTGCGTACCGGTCGATACCGAGTGCAACGCGCTGGCACCCGCGATTTTATATGGAGTCGATGCACGTTCGAAGCCGCAGATTGACGAGCTTCTTTCCGAATATGGGCCAGATCGCGCACGCGAGCTTTTCGGGCACGATCCCTGTTCGTCAGATATTGCTCCAAAGATCTTGTGGTTTAAGGAGAATATGCCCGAGGTGCACGAACGTGCCGCGAAGTTCCTGACGGCGTCATCGTTTCTGTGCGCGAAGTTGACGGGGCGTTTTACGGTGGACCGTTATTTGGCGGAGGATTTTCTTCCCCTATATGACCGCTACACTTGGAAGGTTGATGCTCGGGAATGTGCTCGTTTCTGCCGGCCTGACCAGATGGCGGAGGTAATGTCGGCTACCGATATTGCCGGGGTGATTACGCAGTGTGCGGCTGAGGCGACGGGGCTCGCGGCAGGGACACCTGTCTTAGTGGGAACGGGCGACTCTGGTGCCGAGGCCATTTCGACGGGTGTATTTCGTCCCGGCGATATGATGGTTCAGTTGGGGAGCACGGCGTATTTCATCTACCTAGCTGATCATATGGTCGATGATGCCCGCCTGTGGCCAGGGACGTTTATCATTCCCGGAACTTACGGGATCTGCGCGGGGACCAATACGGCGGGTGCGCTCACATCGTGGTTGCGCCAAGAGCTGTATCGCGACGCCGTGGAGGCCGAGGGCCACGGTGGCCCCGATGCATATTCGGTTATGGCGCATGATGCCGCCGATGTGGCGCCGGGTGCCGATGGGCTCGTGTGTCTGCCGTACTTTGCGGGGGAGCGTACTCCGCTCAACGATCCCGAGGCGCGTGGCGTCTTCTTTGGCCTGACCGGAAGGCATACGCGAGCCCATATGGTTCGCGCCGCCTTGGAAGGCGTCGCGTATACCGTTGCATCCCATGTCGACATTATCGAGCGAGAGCATGGACTGCCAATTGGGCGCATTATGCTTGTCGGAGGTGGAACCAAGAATCCAGTTTGGATGCAGGCTATCGCCGACGTATGCGGGCGCGAGGTCTCGGTTGCCAAGGTTACGGTGGGCGCATGCTTCGGTGATGCCATCATGGCAGCTCTCGCAGGTGGCGCCTATGCATCATGGGATGAACTCGCCCAAGTCCTTGGCGTTGCGCAAACAATCGTGCCCGATATGGCTGCCCACGAGTTATATGCGTCGCGTCGTCATATCTTTGACGAATTGTATGCACGCAACTGTGATCTCATGCACGAATTGGTGTAATGCTGCCGAATTGTACTGCCTTCCAATAGGGACTGCGTTGTGTGATTCGCATGTCCCTTGGCATTTTTTGCCCACAGGGGTTAGCGAAGGTCAAATACAGAGTGCGCATTTGCTAAAACTGCCGATTCGATGCGCTTTATGTCACAGTTTTTGAGTGAGGCGATGTGTTCCGAGGTCCTTGTGAGCGATCTGATGAGCGACTGCGCGCTTGTTTCTGTGTTTGGCTCGGCCGGCGCATCGGTCTCGAGCAGTAGACGGTCGAGTGGAATCTGTCGGGCATATTCACGTCCACGTTTAGACGCAAGCATGCGTTCGTTGACGGAAAAATTACAGCTCGCATTACGCGCGCGGACGAGTTCGTCCGAAGTGCCGCTAAACCAGTGGAAGATGATAACGGGGGAGTCGGAGTTTGGGATGAGTAGTCCATGCGATTCGAGGACGTCCAGTACGGCTCCCGCTGAACGAACGGCGTGAATTGATATCACGCGCCCGGTAAGAGGATGCTGCACGAGTGTATCGCAGAGCCGGTTAAGTGCCTGTATTT
Source organism: Collinsella sp. (assembly GCA_036304905.1). GTDB lineage: Bacteria > Actinomycetota > Coriobacteriia > Coriobacteriales > Coriobacteriaceae > Collinsella. Next base: position 101,073 of record JAXIXR010000010.1, read on the forward strand.
GTAGCAGCTCACTTCCAGCAAAGCGCGCGGAAAAGTCGAGTCCGACTTCGCCGATATAGCGCTCTTGGGCAGCAACTTCGCAAAGCAGATTGACTTCGGCAGGACCGCAGCGGCCGTCGGCGAGCCACCAGGGATGGAGGCCGGCGCCCGCGATAATGTTTGGGTGGCGGCTGGCCCGCTTTTTTGCTGCCGCGAAGTCGCGTGGGTCGACCCCGCAGTCAAAGAGCCCCAGACCCAACGCCGCCGACTCGCTGGCTGCAGCATCGGGGCTGAGCATCAAATCAAGATGACAATGCGTGTCAAAGAATCGCGGTTCCATCGCAGGACATCCTGCTAGTCTAGGCGCTGGCCATCGGCGCGCACGCGCTCGGTGCCGCGGCCACTGATCTGACGGATAACCTCGCCGGCGATCATCTGGCCCATGATGGGCGGCATAAAACTGGCAGTTCCCAGCTCGGTGCGCTCGTGGATGTTGGAAGGGTCGCGGGGCTGTGTCTTAACCGATTCCTCGCAGCTAAACAGTACGTGTAGGCTCTTGATTCCGCGCTTCTTGCATTCTTTGCGCATAATGCGGCTCATGGGGTCACGTACCGTATCGAAAATGTCGGCAAAGCGGAGGCACTCGGGATGGAGCTTGTTGGCCCCGCCCATGGAGCTAGCCAAACGAATGTCGTGGTCTTGAGCATATTTGGCAATGGTGAGCTTGGCCGAGATGGTGTCGATGGCGTCGACGACGTAGTCGAGCTTGCCGTCCGTCTGCTCCAAAACGCCCGCGAAGAAATCATCGATGTTGTCGCTCAGCAAGTATTCGGTGCGTTTGATAACGGTGGCGGCGGGATTGATGTCGTGGATCATGGCTTCCATCACGTCAACCTTGCGCTTGCCGATGGTGCTATGAAAGGCGATGGCCTGGCGATTGATATTGCTGGGCGCGATGATGTCCTTATCCAGAATGACGAAATGACCGATGCCGCCGCGGGCGAGTGCCTCGCAGCAGTTGGAGCCCACGCCTCCGCAGCCGAGCACTAGCACCGTAGCATCGGCGAGCTTATCGAGTGCCTCGCGGCCCATGATAATCTCGAGCTTGGTGTCGCGTGTCTCGATGGGAGTTGCGGCTGTGGTTTCGGTCATAGATATCCTCCGATGGGGAAGCAGGTCGTGTTTTAGCTATCGCCATTATAGGTAATCGCCCATAGGTTGCGATGGCGTTTGCTTTGATGTGGTTTGAAGCATTGCGATTAGATAGTTAGACAAACATCTAAATATCGAGTATAGTGTGCGCGTCATGAGAGATGATGAAAGGGGGTCTTATGCCGGGAGAGGGTTTTAAGGCGCTTGCCGATCCAACGCGACGGCGCATTTTGGAGTTGCTGCGCGAGGGCAATTGCACGGCGGGGGAGCTTGCCGAGCATTTCGATATCAGTAAGCCGTCGCTGAGCCATCACTTGGCGACGCTTAAAAACGCCGGGTTGGTGACCGACGAGCGCCATGGCCAAAACATCGTATACAGCTTAAACACCACCGTCATGCAGGATTTAATTGGCTGGTTTATGGGTTTTACAAACAATGAAGGTGATAAGGATGAATAACGAAAACAAGGGCATTCACCCCACAGGGGTATCGTCGCGCGTGTGGATTGCGCTGGTCGCTCTGTGCGTCGCCAATGTCGTAGCGCACCTCATGGTGATGCCGAGCTTGCCTGCGCAGATTCCCACGCACTGGGGCGCGAACGGCGCTGTCGACGGTTGGGGTCCTAGCTGGATGGCCTCCGCGCTCGGCGTGCTGCCTCTGGCGCTTCTCGCAATGTTCTGCGTGGTGCCGCGCATCGATCCCAAAGGTGAGGCATATCGAACCTCGGGTAAGTTCTATCAGGGCTTCGTAATTGCCTTCACCTTGTTCATGTGCGCCATAAGCTGGCTGGGAGAGCTTACGGTCTGGGGCGTGGTGCCGGCGGTCGGTTCGGTCAACGTGCTGATTTCCGGTGCTGTCGGTTTGCTGTTCATTGGTGTGGGTAACTACTTGCCGCGTGTGAAGCAGAACTATACGCTCGGTATCAAGACGCCCTGGGCGCTTGCCGATCCCGAGAACTGGCGCCGTACGCAGCGTTTTGGCGGTGCCTGCTTTATGGTGCTGGGTATTGGCCTGATTGTGATGGGCGTGGCGGGTAGCGTGCTTTCGAGTGAAGTCGTCGCCGCGGTGATTGCGGTGCTGGCGTTTGGTTCAGCTGGCGCTGCCTACGTCTATTCGTATCTGCTGTGGCGCAAATCGCAGCGAGCCGTTCGCTAAGGTTGCGGAAAACTAGCGTACGCAGTTCATAGTGTGTTCCGGGGGACTTTTCCCAGGTAGTATTAGGGGGTGTGGGCAACCATGCCCCTTTTTCGTTAAATTTCAGAGCTGGTTACCTCATTTCGTTTCCACTAAAACGAAAACAAGAATAGGGAAACAGCAGGTAGAAAGGATAAAACAGGCAAATGGCGGAGTTTATCTACCAGATGTATCAGGCTCGTAAGGCCCATGGCGACAAGGTGATTCTTGACGACGTGACCCTGAGCTTCTACCCCGGTGCCAAGATCGGTGTCGTGGGTCCTAACGGCATGGGTAAGTCGACCCTGCTCAAGATCATGGCTGGCATCGAGGAGGTCTCCAACGGCGATGCCAGGCTCACCCCCGGCTACACCGTGGGCATCCTGCAGCAGGAGCCGCCGCTCGATGACGACAAGACCGTTATCGAGAACGTGCGCATGGCGTTTGGCGACATGATCGCCAAGGTCGATCGCTTCAATAAGATCGGCGAGGAGATGTGCGACCCGGATTGCGACATGGACGCCCTCATGGCCGAGATGGGCAAGCTCCAGGACGAGATCGACGCCGCCGACGGCTGGGATATCGATTCCAAGCTCGGCCAGGCCATGGACGCCCTGCAGCTGCCCGATTCCGACATGCCGGTTAACGTGCTTTCCGGCGGCGAGCGCCGTCGCGTGGCCCTGTGCAAGCTGCTACTCGAGGCTCCCGACCTGCTGCTGCTCGACGAGCCCACGAACCACCTGGACGCTGAGTCGATCCTGTGGCTCGAGCACTTCCTGCATAACTATCAGGGCGCGGTGCTTGCCGTCACACACGATCGCTACTTCCTGGATAACGTTGCCGAGTGGATCTGCGAGGTCGACCGCGGTCACCTTTATCCCTACAAGGGCAACTACTCCACGTATCTGGAGACCAAGGCCGCCCGTATCGAGGCTCAGGGTAACCGCGATGCCAAGCTCGCCAAGCGCATGGAGGCCGAGCTCGAGTGGGTGCGCAGCTCGCCCAAGGCTCGCCAAGCCAAGAACAAGGCCCGCCTGGCTCGCTACGAGGAGATGGAGGCCGAGGCCCGCGCAAGCCAGAAGCTCGACTGGACCGACATCCGCATCCCTGTGGGCCCGCGTCTGGGCAACAAGGTGCTCGAGGCCCATCATCTGCACAAGGAGTTCGATGGCCGTGTGCTCATCGACGACCTTTCGTTTACCCTGCCGCGCAACGGCATCGTGGGCGTCATCGGCCCCAACGGTGTCGGTAAGACCACGCTGTTCAAGACGATTGTGGGTCTGGAGCCGCTGACTTCGGGCGAGCTTGAGGTGGGTGAGACCGTCAAGATCTCCTATGTCGACCAGAACCGTTCCGGCATCGACCCCGATAAGAACTTGTGGGAGGTCGTCTCGGACGGCCTGGACCACATGATGGTCGGCGAGACCGAGGTTCCGAGCCGTGCTTATGTGGCGAGCTTTGGCTTTAAGGGCCAGGACCAGCAGAAGCGCGCTGGCGTGCTCTCCGGTGGCGAGCGCAACCGTCTGAACTTGGCGCTTACGCTCAAGCAGGGCGGCAACCTGCTGCTCCTCGACGAGCCCACGAACGACCTCGACGTCGAGACGCTGTCCTCGCTCGAGGCGGCGCTGCTCGAGTTCCCGGGCTGCTCGGTGGTCATTAGCCACGACCGTATGTTCCTGGACCGCGTCGCCACGCACATTCTGGCGTGGGAGGGCACCGACGAGAATCCGGGCAACTGGTATTGGTTCGAGGGCAACTTCGAGGCCTATCAGGCCAACCGTATCGAGCGCCTGGGCGAGGACGCAGCCCAGCCGCATCGTATTCACCGCAAGCTCACGCGTGACTAGTAGCAAGTAGAAAGGCCGCCAGCAAGGGCGGCCTTTCTTGTAGCAATTGCACTGCAGCTATGCCCTGGCTGCTGGTTTGATTCGTAATCAAAGTCATCTCTTTGGGATTAAAGCCCGTTTTTGCTATGAGTGATTTTCTAATTCCGTTTAAAACGTAAAGACGTATTGGGTTACAAGGACATAAGCAAATCGAATTGAAATATAACCAGTGCTGTAACGTTACAAAAAAGGTTATAGAATAGGAGTATCTTATAAGTCGCTCCTCTAGAAAGAAGAACATATGCTTTCGCGTCGTCGTTTTCTGCAACTTGTCGCGTCTTCAATTGTCGCCTTAGCCGCACGTCCGAAAGAGGTTTTTGCTTCGACGGGCAATATTGATGGTGAGCAGATACAATTTACTTCAGAAATTGCGCAAGAGCTTGCCGATAAATATATAAAGGGACTCCTCGGCTCTTCGTATACGCCTTCTGACCCTATTCCTTTTGTAGACGTTGATGGGTCCCCGCTTGGCTACATTGTTCCGGTTGTGACATTCAATAGAGCCGCGGGCTATTTGGTTTTAGATGCTTCAGATGATGAAATACTTACGGGATATCGTTTTGGAGACGGCTTAGTCAGCCCTATGGATCGGGGAGGAGATCTTGGTGTTGAGTCTTATTCTTTCAATAACCCAGTCGTAATGATCAATCCATTCGAATTCGGTGTGCAATCTTTGGACGGTTCAATAACAACAAATTGCGGAAGAACAATCCCGGCTGTTTCCATAGAAGGACGGCCTGTCGTTTTATCGAATAAACCTTCAAGCTGGAACGATGTCGTAATTTACGCAACTCAAATGCAGGATTACACAGTATCTGGATTTCGTTCCATTTCTCAGTTTATGTCATATGATGAAAGCGAGATTAAGAGGCTTACTGCCCACTATGCTTGTATGGTGACAGCTTTTTCGAACGTTGCGGAACTGTATGGCATTGCCAATTTATATAGCGACCCTTCGCAATATATGCAGATATGGAATTACACCAATACCCATGCTCTTTCCGCTGAAGAACAGACTGTTCCCGGTGTTGTTTTGGGCGGAACGCCGATATCAACCTGTGCAACGGGGTTTACAAATTACTGCGCAAGCAGAGGAAGTGCTCTTATCGCCCGCACTGTCTCCTCTCCGGCTATCGCGAGCATTCAAAATGAGATTAACTCTAATAGACCGAATGTTTTACATGCGAGTTTGTACAACGGATCAGCCCATTCTGTAACAGCGGAGGCTTACGCCACACTTACTGGTAAGAAAACTGGAGAGACAAGGCAGATGATTGGCATAGCGGACGGCTGGAATTCATCTTTATCCTTCCTGAAGTATGATCAGAGCTATTATGCGTGGACTTATGGAACGACTTTTTCGAAGTAGGGCGATTCGTCTAGCTCTGTCTTTGGTGCTGATGGCTTCATTGGTGGGCTGTTCAACAAAGGAAGAGATATCGCGCGGAGGTTCCGGAGAAGTGACTGCGACAGACTCAGGTTCATTAGAAATAGCTGGCGGGCATGCCGATGTGATGTTACAAGGAAAAGGCGTGCTTAGGTCGAATGATGCTGAAGACGCTGTCTGCTCAATAGAGGATTTGAAGACAGGTGAAACTGCATCGTACCGAGTTTCAGATAATGCTGCGAATATGATTGAGTCGATACCGACCGGAGCGCAGGTTTCTTTTAGATACTTTGCTCCGCAACTTGAGGATGAGCTTGCTTCTCTGGTGTCTATATGCGCCGATGACAACTAAAAGGCCTGAATTCAAACGGCCTCGGATGGTCAATTGGCTATCCGAGGCCGTTTTTTACTCGACCGGGGCTTCGACCTTGTCGATGGCCCAGGTGGCTCCGAGGCCGCCGGTGGTGTTGCGGCGAATGCGTACGGTGACTTCGTGGCGTTTGCCGGCCTGTGTGTAGCGCAGGGGGAAGCACGCGCGGTTACGGCCGGCCTCGATGGTACCGCGCTCGCGAGCGATCCAGTAGTACTCGCCGACGATGCCGAGGGTGTCAGCGCCGTAGGGGAGATAAGTCGACAGCTGGTGCAGCAGCGGGCTAGGGCAGAAGACCTCGGTCGCGAAATCGATGGGGAAGTCCCCGGGGATGGTCGGTGCTGCGGGAGCGGGGGCCGGTGCTGAATTGGGGACCGGAGTCGGTGCAGGTGTGGGAGCCTGGTCACAGGCGGGTGCGGATGCGGACTCAATGACAGGTGCAGACTCAGATGCCGCTTCTGGCTTAGCTATGGAATCTGTCGGTTCCACGGAGATGGACGTGTCTTCGGTCCCGGTTTTGGCATCGGCCTGCGGAGTGTCCTCTGCCTCGACGTTCGGCTTGGCCTCGACCGGCGTGGATACCATGGTGGTGATGCCGGCGTTGGCGTTCTCGGGGTCGTAGACAACCGTGAGCGAGATGGCAGGCTGGGGCGCCTCGGGCTCCGGTGTTGCCTCGGCAGCATCTTGATCCGCGAACTCGTCGGACTGATTGTCCTCGGTGTTGTCGCCAAAGACATCGTGGTTCTGGAACACGGGCGCCTCGGGCTGGCCAGCCGCCTCTTCGGTTGTCGACTTGGATGCCTCGTTGAGCTCCACAGCGGCTTCCTGCTCTGGCATGACTTCGGGATCGGTCATGGCGGCGATTTCGGTTTCGGCTTCTGCCGTCACCTCAATAGCGACTTCGATCTCTGTCTCGGGCTCGGGCTCCGGCACAGCTTCAACCGCGGCTTCTGGTTCGGGACGCTTAACGTGCTTGGGGCGCACAGCCTTGAGGTCCTTCTCACTGCGCTTTTTCTTTTTGTAGGACTGCTTAGCGCCCTTGGCGGTCTTGGGCTTGTCCTCGCCCTTGGCAAGTGCGGCATCCCAGGCCTCGTTGGCGATGACGGTGGCATACAGGCGACCGCCCTTAAAGACGGTCAGCTTAATGCAGTCGTCAAGCTCTTCGAGCAGCTCGCGCGTGGATTCGAAGCCCAGGTCATAAGCGGTCATGTCGCCAGCGGTGAGCGCCTCCTCGACCTGTGTCATAAACGTTTGCTTGCCACACCCAATCGCATCGCGCAGCAGGCGATACAGATAGATGTGGTTGCCCAGCGATAGCGTGGGCCTAACTATTGTCTTGCTCATGGCAAATCTCCTCTTTACACATGTAAAGCATCTTACCATCGCATGGCGCTCGCCATGACGGCGCCCAAGGCAAACGGGCGCGAACCGCTGTCGATTCGCGCCCGTTGTACAGGTTGCCTATCTGGGGATGCAGTGCCTAGTTGCCCGATGTCGTGCCTTGGCTCGAGCTGTCAGATGCCGTGTCGGACGCGGTTCCGCTCGAGCTGTTGGTGTTGCTGTTGTCGGTAGATCCCGTACTCGGTGTATTGCCATTCGCCTGGTCGCCTGTGCTCGGTTGAGAGCCGTCAGTCGTTTGGCTTGAGTCAGTCGTGCCGGATTGCGTGCCGCTGTTGTTCGCAGAGGAATCGACGCCCTGCGATTGGTTTTGGGTGTTCGAGGACGAATTGGCAGAGGTAGAACTGTCTTGCGTATCGTCCGTCTGTGCCTGCTGATCCTGCGACTGGGTGTTGCCATTTGCATCGCTCTCGGTCGTGCGCGACGAAAGGATCGGCTCGGGGCGCTCGCCCAGGCCCTCACCGGCAGTGGTGATAAGGATGGCGCCGGCGCAAGCGATGACCGCGACGATGGCGATGGCGATCGAGAAGACGATGACCTTCTTTTGCGTCTGGCTGCGCTCAGCCGCCGCCTTGGCGCGCAGGCTGTTGGGAGCGACGCGCGCCGTGGTCGCGCGTCCCGCAACCTGGCGCATCTCCTGCGTGGTTGCGGCGCCACCTAGGTGCTCCTCGACATTGGGCTCAACGGGCTCGTAGGCGCCGGTAGGGTAGTCGACAGCGGCATGCGTGCCCTTGATTGCTTCGGCGCTGGCGGAGATAAAGTGGCGATAGACCTGCGAGGACACAACAGTGATGACTGAGCTCACAGCGGCACCAATCACCGAGCCGGCAATGCCGATCTTTGAAGCAAGCGCCACGCTCGTGGCGGCAGCTGCGGCGCCGGCGATGATCTGGGGAATGGAAATGTCATCGAACAGGCCCTTTTTGGGCGCGATGGCCATGGTCTGTCCGATGGAATGGTTCTCGTGCACGCCGTTGTTGAGCGCGGCCGGTGTCATGACGCGCGTGCGCGGCGCGTCGGTGTACTTGGTTGCCATACGGGGTCCTCCCGGTGTAAATCTGCTTCGTTTCGTGTAGCCATCAGGGTACCCACCAGATGTGAATCGTACGTGACATTTAACAGATACCATCAACTCATCAAGGGGGCCTGCTGTCTTTGGTGCAATAGCTTGATGCTAAACTGGATTTATGTTTGCGAGGTGGTTTACGTGATGTACCCGTATATGACATTCGAAGATGGAACCGAGGTCATTCATTCTGACCTGATTACAGATGGCGATATCGAAAAGGTTATCGTGCATTTTGAGCGACCGACGGCAGAGGGCTTCGACTCCGCTCGTTGTGAGTTGCCTTCCTGTTCGTGGACTGACTGGGAAGGGCATTTTACTCAGAGTGAAAAACGAGCTTTCGAAGAGTGTCTGAGCAAATAATTTAGATTAGTTCGAGTTTAGTTCGAATAAAGAAGCTGAATGCGATGACCTAAAGCGTATGCATTTTTAGTATTAGATGCGTATGAAATGGAGGATGTGAATGGATGAGCTAATAGACTTTAAAAAACGATTTCTCAAGAATGGCGAGCTGGTTTCAATTCCAAAAAAGGAAAGCTATAAAAGAATCATGCTGCTATGGGCCGTCTCTTTCTTTGAATTAAATACAAGTTATACGGAGCTTCAGGTTAATCGTGTGCTGTCACAGCTCTATCCTGATTATGCCGTGTTGAGGCGGTACTTGGTTGATTATGGATTCCTATTAAGGGATGAACGAGGCCTGAAATACGAGGTTAATCGTGATGTTCACGGTATTGAGAGCTAGCCGTCCGGTTCGGGTCCTATATATTGCTAGAGGGATAAGCGAAATAGGCAATTGGTGTGCGAATATTGCTTTGCCAATGCTGATTTACGAGGTAACTCACGATGTTTCTGCAACTGCTTTGATGGTCTGCTGCAGATTTGCCCCCTCTCTGTTTTCAGTTGCGCTCGCGCAGCTGCCTCAGAAGATGGGTATCGGGACACTGCAGGCCATGAGATTGGCAGACTTAATTCGCGCGGGATTATTCGTTTGCTATATTTTTGTTGATAGTAAATGGAGTATGTTTGCTATTACGTGCGCGGTATCGCTTTGCCGAACGGTAGAAATGCCCTGCTTTTACTCGTTGCTAAGAGCCAATACGAATAGTATCAATCGCGACGTAATTAATAATTCGTTTGGGTTCCTGCAGAATTTGATGATGGTTCTGGGGCCAGTTGCCGGCGGTTTTGTTGTCGCTCAATTTGGGGCGGAGGCTGTTCTTGCATTAGACGCGCTTTCTTTTGCCGCGTCGTTCTGGTTGCTGCGAGATGTTCCGTCGGTTATCGAGGTTAATGATAAAGAGGGAATAAGCAAAAATGAAAAAAACAGGACTGCATTTAGTGATCTTAGCGCGAAGCACTTGGCAATTGGTTTCCTATTAATCGATATTTCTAGTGGCGTGGCATTCGGCTCTCTGAATTCTCTTTTGCCAGCTATAGCGCAATTGCAATTTGACTCGTCATCGATACAATACGGATTCCTTCAGAGTAGTCTTACAATCGGACTGTTGTTCGGAAATACAATATATGGTCGTCTAATCAGTGGTTCCGATTGCGTTAAATCATATTGTTTTGTGACGTATCTTGCGCTCGGTGCGTATCTGGCGTTTGGCTATCGCTATGCGTCTGGGATATCGTTTATTTTCCTTTTTATCGTCGGTGCCGGAAACGCCATTCAAGATGTGCTTCTCATAACATCGCTGCAGGATTTGGCGAGAGACGGATCTGAATCGATAAGCCTGTTTTCAATTAGGGAGTCTTTGCAATCGGTTGCTGTTGTTATTTCAACACTTCTTGTTTCGCTGTTCACGAGCATCGCGATGTTCTCAATTCTCGTTACAGGACTTGGTGTATTTTCAATTATGATGGTAGTTGTGTTTCAATTGAATTATTTGCGAAAGATGTGACGTTGATATGCCTAAAACGCTTTTAGTATTTCCCCCAGGATGGAGTCCAGTGGGGCCGTATCTTGCCTTGCCTGTTTTGAAGTCATATCTTCAAGAGGTTGAACAATACAAAGTTGACATTGTTGACTTAAACGTGGAATTTTACGATGACCTCCTATCTTTTAGACATGTCGAAGAGTGCTGTGAAAGGTATCGGGAATCAAAGGATTCGTTTAGTTCGAATGTTCAATTAACAATCGAGTTGATACAAAAGTCGGCACTTAATGTTGACGAGGCAAAAGATATTTTCAGATCGAAGAGATACTTTAATCTAAAAGAAAGACAATATGCTGAAAACATTTTTAGAAATGCACTCTATATCATAAATCACGTCTCATATGGAGTAAAATACACGTTCAACTCCATAGATCTGCCCTATGATTATTATTCGACACCAGAAATAATGAAATCGCTTGCGGATACCTTGCATAATCCGTTTATTTCCTTCTATGAAACTGCCTTTCTTAAGCGTATTCAGAGGGAAAAAATCGAGTTTATTGGGATTTCGGTGAGCGGCTGTTTCCAATTGATTTCTGCAGTTACGTTAGCGAAACTGATTAAGGAAGAATGTCCATCTGTTAAACACGTCTCATTGGGCGGCAATTACATTACTCGTTTAGCAGATGACTGCATGAAAGAATGGCATCCCTTTTTTGAATACATTGATTCGATAATGATGTATGACGGCGAAGAGCCGCTTGCACGTCTTCTTGAGGCTCTTGACTCTGGTGATGACAATCTCGACTGTGTTCCAAACCTTTGCCATGCTAAAGGTGGAAAGATATATAAAAACCATCGGATTGAGTAAACATTTATCAACGATACAGTTCCCGATTTCGATGGCTTCGCCCTTTCTAAATACTTCATGCCTGAGTTAATATTGCCGGTTTATTCCTCTAGGCAGTGTTTTAATCATTGCGCCTTCTGCACCATTCCCGGTGCTACCGGTGGTTGTTACCGAAAGATGCCTATATCGAGAGTATTTGAAATAATGTGTCGGTTAAATGAAAAATACGGCACGAGAGTTTTCTCTTTTGTGGATGAAACATTCGAAGGCAAAAGAATGGAGCAACTCGCGGATGAAATAAACGCATCGGGAAAAACGTTTTTCTGGCATGGAGAAACGAGGTTCTCTCCAACCCTAAGTACAGAAGTTTTTAACAAGATATACCAAAGTGGATGTAGGCAGATTCAGTTTGGCCTCGAGTCATACAACCAAAGAGTTCTTGATCTAATGAAGAAGAACACGAGAGTTGATTGGATTGATCGCAATATCCATGATTGTCTCAATGCGGGTATTCCTGTTCATCTATTTTTTATGATTGGCTTTCCGACCGAAACTAAAGAAGAGGCTCTGAACACCTTAGCTTATACAGAGAATGTTTTGAATTATTCAAAACAGGTATGTGGTGTTCCATATTCCACGAGAGGATTTACGAATTTTGGTCTCGTTATGGGGTCGGATGTTTGGAATCATCCCGATAAGTATGGTGTCTCTGTAATGCCGAAGTCCCAACATGAGGATTTGCGCCTCGAAGTGGATTATGTTTCAGGCACTGGTTTAACTTTAAATGAAGCAAAATCCTTATCTGATGAGCATCATATTGATTTTTATATGCAAGAGGTCATAAACGGTAGCGACACAATTGACTTGCCCCAGCGGCTTCATATTTCAGAGGTGACCTGGATCCTAGATTCTATTCACGCTGTCAGGTATAAGGGACATTTGACCAAAGTAAAGCGACGGCTAACTAGTCTAAATCCAGCTGATCGAATCTGGCTGGATTCCAAGACCTCTGTCGTGCTCGTTGAGCCATTTGCCTACTTCTATAATTCTGAATACCATCATGTCTATGCTGTTTCCCAGTTGGTATACCTTAAGTTGGCCCGTTTATTGGAGGCCGATTGTAGCATTTCTCTTATTCTTGATCAGGGCGACCTCGAGCTGACAAGGGCGATAGAAGAACTGTTGCATTATGGATTGCTGAATACAAATATCGATGCCGATTATGTAATGCACGATAATGGTTTTCAATTGGTTAAAAGTTCGTTTGTTAAAGAAGTCGGACGCTCAAAAGAGGGGTTAAGAGTACTGCTGAGTTGTGCCACCCATAGAATGTGTGCGGTTAATGATTTTTCGTTCGCTTTGCTTTCGTTGTTTGAAAAGCCGATTACTAAGAACGAGGTGCGCGACATTTTGAAAAAAGAGGGACTATCGGCAAGCGAGGAGCAATTAAACAAGTTGGTTGATAATTGCATGAAAGCAGATATACTACAATTGATTAGATAGAGGAGGTTTCTACATGGACGTTATTAACAAAGATCTCTTGGAGCAACTGAAAGAGTCTCAGGAAGAGGGCGTCGTGGTAGAAGTGTTCGACTTTGAGGACTACATGGATAAATTCTGCCATTAGTTTCGGAATTTACTTGCCTCGCTTAAAGGAGAAGTCGATTATCGATTTCTCCTTTTTTAATTAAAGATATTTTTGGAATACATGCTCTTAGCACAGGTTGGCGTCTCAGTAAACTGGGAGGTTGCTTTGGCTAGTTAGAGATATGTGAACGTCCGTTAGACTGAATCTCAGGGTAGAAGGGGCCTCCAGTGTCCAGATCAACAAGGCAATGCTGCGTTTCGGCTAATAAGAACGATGGCTTTTTGCGTGTGGCGGCGGCGTCGCCGCGGATTCGCGTGGCCGATATCGAGGGCAATGCCGAGGTGGCGTTGGCGGCTGTTCGCGATGCTGCCGAGCGCGGCGTTCGTGCGCTGGTACTGCCCGAGCTTAACCTGTGCGGCTATACCGCGGCTGATCTGTTCCATAACCGCACATTACTGCATGCCTGCGAGGCCGCACTGGCACATATTCTCGATGAAACCCGCGAGCTGCCGATTGTCTTTACCGTCGGTCTTCCCGTTGCAGTTGCCGAGAATATCTACAACTGCGCCGCCGTGTGCTGCGCGGGCGAGCTTTTGGGCCTTACGGCCAAAAAGTATCTGCCCAACTACGGTGAGTTTTATGAGCGCCGCTGGTTTGCTCCGGCGCCGGTCGATCCCGTGTGGGTTGAATTTGCCGGTCAGGGTCCGGTGGCGCTTGGCTCGGAGCTTGTCTACCGCTGTTGTGATGAGGGTGCCGAGGGCCTAGTGCTGGGCGTCGAGGTTTGTGAGGACTTGTGGGTGCCGGCACCCCCTTCGACCGAGATGGCGCTTGCGGGTGCCACGGTGATCCTCAACCCGTCGGCCTCGGACGAGATTATCGGCAAGGCCGATTACCGCCGCAGCCTCATCTCCAACCAGAGTGCACGCCTGTACTGCGCCTATGCCTACGCGGATGCGAGCGAGGGCGAGTCCACGACCGATATGGTCTTTGCGGGCGAGAACCTCGTCTACGAAAACGGTTCGAAGCTCGCCGCGACGAAGCTCCTCACTTGCGATATGGCCATCGCCGACGTCGATCTTGACCGCCTGGTTGCCGAGCGCCGTCGCTCGACGACGTGGACACGCGCGGACGATGCGCTGGAGGCCACGACCGTTGAGTTTTCGTTTGAGGGCGTGCTGGCCAAAGAGCCTGTTCTGCGCGATGCCTGCGATATCGACCGCGTTTTCCCTCGCGCGCCTTTTGTGCCGGCCGACCACGGTGATCTGGCCGAGCGTTGCGAGACTATTCTCAACCTGCAGACTGCGGGCCTCAAGACTCGCCTTGCCCATACGGGTACCAAGGCTGCAATCATCGGTCTTTCGGGTGGCTTGGACTCCACGCTAGCACTGCTTGTGACCGTGCGTGCCTTCGACGCACTGGGACTGCCACGCACGGGTATCACGGCGGTCTCCATGCCCGGCTTTGGCACGACGCATCGCACCAAGTCGAATGCCGAGTCGCTCGCCCGCGACCTGGGCGTGAGCTTCCGCGAGGTTTCGATCCACGCGGCTGTGGAGCAGCACTTCAAGGACATTGAGCACGATCCGGCCGTGCAGGACGTGACCTACGAGAACAGCCAGGCTCGCGAGCGCACGCAGATTCTGATGGATCTGGCCAACCAGGCTGGCGGTTTTGTCATCGGTACGGGCGATCTGTCGGAGCTGGCGCTCGGCTGGGCTACCTATAACGGCGACCACATGAGCATGTACGCCGTCAACGCGAGCGTGCCCAAGACGCTTGTGCGCCATCTGGTGCGCTATGCGGCTGATGTCTTTGGCGGGCGTATTGCCGAGGTCTTGCTCGATATCCTCGATACGCCGGTATCTCCCGAGCTTCTGCCGCCCACGGGCGACGGCGAGATTGCGCAGAAGACTGAGGATTTGGTGGGCCCGTACGAGTTGCACGACTACTTCCTCTACTACCTGCTGCGCTTTGGCTTTGAGCCCGGCAAGATCTACCGCATGGCGCTCAAGAGCTTCGAGGGCGCCTACGACGCCAAGACCGTCCATACGTGGCTGCGTACGTTCTATCGTCGCTTCTTTGCCCAGCAGTTTAAGCGCAGCTGCCTGCCCGACGGTCCCAAGGTGGGCTCGGTGACGCTCAGCCCGCGCGGCGATTGGCGCATGCCGAGCGACGCCAGCTCGCGCCTGTGGCTCGCGCAGATCGACGCACTCAATCCGATTGACTAAGGTTGGCTAAATTGAACCAATATAGGGGTTGCAAGCGGTACACTTTTGCAATCTGATGGCCCGTATCGCGCGGCGCTCTTGTCGGAGCGCCGCGTTTTTTATATCGAAAGGTGGCACCATGCAGGCATCGCAGCGTCTCGGCCGCTTTGGCGCGGAGGTATTTGCCTCGCTCAACAACAAGCTTCTCGCGCTGAAGGCTCAGGGCAAGACCATTTACAACATGAGCGTGGGGACGCCCGACTTTAAGCCGTACGACCACGTTGTCGAGGCGCTCACGCAGGCGGCCCAGGACCCCGAGATGTGGAAGTACGCCCTGCGCGACCTGCCCGAGCTTAAGCAGGCCGTGTGCGATTACTACGAGCGCCGCTTTGGCGTTTCGGGCATTACGCCGTCCATGGTGCAGTCGTGCAACGGCACGCAGGAGGGCGTGGGCCATTTGGGTCTGGCCCTGCTCGATCCGGGCGACACCATCTTGGTGCCCGATCCGTGCTACCCGGTCTTTGAGGCGGGCGCCAAGATCGCCGATGCCAAGCTCGAGTACTATCCGTTGGTCGCCGAGCATAATTACCTGCCCTATGTGGCGGGCATCGATCCCGAGGTGGCCGATCGTGCCAAGTACATGATCGTGTCGCTGCCCGCCAACCCGGTGGGCTCGGTGGGCACGCCCGAGGTCTACGAGGAGATTATCGCTTTCGCCCGTGAGCACGACCTGCTCATCGTCCATGACAACGCGTATTCCGATATCGTGTTTGACGGCGAGCCGGGCGGAAGCTTTTTGCAGTATCCCGGCGCGCTCGAGGTGGG
The DNA here is from genome assembly GCA_036304905.1 of Collinsella sp. Taxonomy (GTDB): domain Bacteria; phylum Actinomycetota; class Coriobacteriia; order Coriobacteriales; family Coriobacteriaceae; genus Collinsella. The sequence continues at coordinate 116,837 of JAXIXR010000010.1, forward strand.
CGTGGAGTTCTTCTCGCTCTCCAAGTCGTTTAACGTCACCGGTGCGCGTATCGGCTTTTTGGTCGGCCGCGAGGACGTGGTCTCTGCCTTTGCCAAGCTGCGCGGCCAGATCGACTTTGGTATGTTCTTCCCGATCCAGAAGGCTGCTATCGCCTGCCTGAACGGCCCGCGCGATGAGGTCGAGGCGCAGCGTCTGAAGTACCAGGAGCGTCGCGATGCCCTGTGCGACGGTCTTGAGGGACTGGGCTGGGAGCGTCCCAACGCGCATGGCTCTATGTTTGTGTGGGCCAAGCTTCCCGGCGGCCGTACCGATTCCATGGCGTTTTGCGAGGAGCTCATGGAGAAGGCCGGCGTTGTGGTGACGCCGGGTGCGAGCTTTGGGCCTTCGGGCGAGGGGCACGTGCGCATGGCGCTGGTCCTGCCGCCCGATCAGATCGCTCTGGCCGTCGAGGCTATTAGCGAGGCGGGTCTGTATTAAAAAGACATTTAGACGCGTCAATAGTTCGAAACCGATTTCGGGCAGTTAACTTACGAATTCTGCAAACAATTTCGGTAAACGGTCGATTTTTGGCTGCGAATAGGCGCATAATCAAAGTCCCGATTGGCTATATTGGGATTACGGCAAGCCGCTTGGGTCGTTCCCGGGCGGCTTGTTTGTGGAGAGAGATGGGAGAAAGTAATGGTTAACGAGAAGAAGGTCGCTATTGTCGGCTGTGGTTTCGTCGGTTCGTCTTCGGCGTTCGCGCTGATGCAGAGCGGTCTGTTCTCCGAGATGGTCCTCATCGACGTGGACAAGAACCGCGCCGAGGGTGAGGCCCTGGATATCGCGCACGGCATGACGTTTGCCGAGCCGATGAAGATCTATGCCGGCGATTATTCCGATGTCGCCGACGCCGCTATGATTGTCGTCACCGCTGGCGCTGCCCAGAAGCCCGGCGAGACCCGCCTGGACTTGGTCAACAAGAACGTCAACATCTTCAAGTCCATTATTCCCGAGATTAAGAAGTCTGGCTTCGACGGCATTCTGCTCATCGTCTCCAACCCGGTCGATGTTCTGACCTATGCCGCCATCAAGATGTCCGGCCTGCCCGAGGGCCATGTCATCGGCTCCGGCACCGTGCTCGACACCGGTCGTCTGCAGCAGATGCTCGGCGCCCACGTCGAGGTCGATCCGCGCGACGTTCAGGCCTACGTCATGGGTGAGCACGGCGACTCCGAGTTTGTCGCTTGGTCCAGCGCTCAGGTTGCCGGCGTTCCGCTGAACACCTTCTGCGAGCTTCACGGCCACCTGGAGCACGAGGCCGCCGAGAAGCGCATCGCTGAGGACGTCAAGAACTCCGCCTACACCATCATCGAGAAGAAACACGCCACCTACTACGGTGTCGCCATGGCAGTTAAGCGCATCTGCACCGCCGTCATGCGCGATGAGCAGACCGTTCTGCCCGTCTCCTCGCTCATGGTGGGCGAGTACGGCCTGTCCGATCTTGCCATCTCCATGCCGACCGTCGTTGGCCGCGACGGCGTTGTCTGCCGCGTCCCCGTGCCGCTGAACGATGACGAGCAGCATGAGCTCACCGTCTCCGCCAAGGCCCTCAAGGACATCATCGACAGCGTCGACTTCTCCTGCTAAATTCGGCTCGTTTGGGCAACAGGCTACAATGAAAGGCGTCCGGTCCACACGGTCCGGGCGCCTTTTGGTGCAAAGTAACCCTACCCCAATGCGCCATAGTTGATGGGAGAGTCATGTCGGATTCACCTAACTTTTTGACCTATGTCCAGACGGCGTTTGATCCGTTTGAGGAACGGTCGTTCTGCGCGGTGGATAGCCTGGTCTTTGCGTGGCTGTCCTATTTGCGTTTGCCGGGTGATATGGCGGAGCTGACGAACTGGCAGGGCCTGGACGTACGCGAGCTGCTGCGCGCCGAGTGCTACCGGGACATGATTGGCGACCTGTGGGATCCGGAGGGGAGCAGGGCCTTGTTGGAGGCCGTGGCAGCAAGCCCTCGCTACCGTGGCGTGCACGTTTGCGGCTATCGTACCGTGAGTGATGCCGAGACGACGGAGCAGTTTGCGGCTATGACGTTCCGATTTCCGGCGGGGTTTAGCTATCTTTCCTTCCGGGGGACCGACAGCACGATTGTGGGCTGGAAAGAGGACTTTAACGTGGCGTTCCGGTGTCCTGTGCCGGCCCAGGAATCCGCGGCGCGTTATGTGGACGAGGCGGCGGATGCGATTGACGGGCCGCTTTTGTGCGGAGGTCATTCCAAGGGTGGAAACCTTGCGGTGTACGGTGCGGCGATGTGCTCCGATGTCGCCCGTGAGCGAATCGAACGGGCGTATTCCCATGATGGTCCGGGCTTCGTCGAGGAGTTTCTGAACGGCAACGCTTTCGCTGATCTATCCAGCCGAATCGACAAGACGCTACCTCGGTCGTCGATTTTTGGCATGATGTTCGAGACGCAGGAGGACTATGCCATCGTTGAGAGCACCGAGTTCAGCCTGCTGCAGCACAATCCCTTTAGCTGGGTGGTTGATGGTCGCGACTTCGTGTACTGTGAGCGCCTGTCTGCCGGTGCTCGATACGTTGATGGCTCCATTCGCGAGATGCTGCTTGCAGTGGGGCCTAGCGAGCGCGAGCGTTTTGTAGATGCGTTGTTCTCCGTGTTTGAGGCTACGGGTGCTGAGCGGTTTGCGGATATCGCTGGGAATCTGCGCGAGAGCCTGCCCGTGATGCTCCAGGCTGCGCAAGGTTTCGACAAGGATACGCGACGCTTTGTCTCGCAGACCATCGTGGCAATCCTTAAATGCGCGCTGCTGCCCAAACGACCCCAGATCGACATGCCCGCTGCCGGCAAGAGTTTGGCAGAACAGCTCGAGGCTTGGCAGTCCGAGCTCCTGCGTTAGCCATTGGTGCAAAGCGACCTGTCCCCGATGCACCAATCTTCGATGCGCTTGGGGCGGGCTCGACCGCTATACTGGTTCGTGCCGAAATCGATCTAGAACGGAATGCCGTATATGAAAATCAATCACGCGATTCTGCATATCCTGGACTTTGACTCTGCCGTCAACGTCATGAGCCAGCGAGAGCTGGATATCGAGAGCCGCACCGTGCGCAACTTTGTGACCACACATTTGCGCCGTGCCCGTACATCGGCCGATAACAAGCGCGCCACGTTTGCCGAGAACTCTGCGTTTGGTGGCGAGCTCAAGGGTTACTTCTTTGGCGAGCGCGAGTTCGTGGACCTGTCGCAGCAGATTGCGGAGTTTATCTCCTCCGAGCTCACCAAAGCCGAGAAAGCCGAGTCCACCGACGTGCTCGTGGCCGATTTTGACGACGATGAGGATGCCCGCTGGTTTGCCGTCATGCTCCTGGGCTCCAAGCAGGCCTTTATGCACGAGGTAGGCCGCGAGGAGGGGGAGGTGCGCAACGACATTGCGCGCCACTACGCCATTCTGCCGAACCCCTCGCAAAAGGTGCCGAGCTATGCCATCGTGCGCGCGAGCACCATGGAGATCGGCTACGTGGACAAGAAGCGCAAGATTGCCGGCGAGGACCGTATGCTTATCCCCGATGGCCTGCTGCAGTGCGACACGGGCGTATCGGGCAAGGAGGTCATCGACACCGTGACGCGCGTGGTCGAGGAGGTCGCCGAGGAGCACGGTGCCAACACGGCCGTCGCGCTCGCCAAGGTCAAGGCCGCCGTCGCCGAGAAGGTCGAAGACGACGAGGAGCTGCCGCCCTGGGATATCGTGGACGAGGTCTTTGAGGACGAGCCGGTCATCAAGGAGAGCGTACGCGCGGCGCTGACCGAGGAGAAAGTGCCCGAGCGCGTGCCCGTGGAGCGCAAGCAGGTCGAACGCGCGGCGGTGCGCAATCACAAGATTCGTACCGACACGGGTATCGAGATCAGCTTCCCGGCAGAGATGGGTTCGAATTCCGAGTACATTGAGTTCGTCAATGAGCCTAACGGCCTCATCTCCATCGAGCTCAAAAATATCGGTAGCATCGAGAATCGATAAGTTGCGTTGCGCCTACAGCGAGAAAGTAAAGGCCGAAGCCCTTCGGGACTTCGGCCTTTTTTGTTTTCGGCTTGGTTGCTGACATTGCGCCGCAGGTTGGGCATACGTCAGCGAAAACGCGGTTTGTCAAAACCGCGTAACTATTAAAGTTGACGTAAGCCCTCTTCCAGGCCGGTCTTGCTGTCGGTCTTCTCATCGCGCATCTTGATGACGCGGGCGGGGACACCGGCCACGACGGCACCGGCGGGGACGTCCTCGACGCACACGGCGCCGGCGGCAACGACAGCACCCTTGCCCACGCGCACGCCCTCCAGGACCACGGCGTTGGCGCCAATCATGACATCATCCTCGATGATGACGGGCGTGGCGCTCGCGGGCTCAACGACGCCTGCCAGCACGGTACCGGCGCCGATGTGGCAGTTCTTGCCCACGGTGGCGCGGCCGCCCAGCACGGCGCCCATATCGATCATGGAGCCCTCGCCGATAACGGAGCCGATGTTGATGATGACGCCCATCATGATGACAGCGCGGTCACCGATCTCGACGCGGTCGCGGATGATCGCGCCCGGCTCAATGCGGGCGTTTATGCCCTTAAGGTCGAGCATGGGCACGGCGGAGTTGCGGCAGTCGTTCTCCACATCGTAGCAATCGATGGAATCGGCATTGGCATCGAGGATGGCCTTGAGCTCATCCCAGTCGCCAAAGACGGTCTTGCCACGACGGCCGCCGTAGACGTGCGCATCGCCCCAGGCAACCTTCATGCCGGGCTTCTCGCGCACATACAGCTTGACAGGCGTCTTTTTAGGCGCGGTGGCGATGTAGTTGATAATCTCCTGTGCATCCATATCGGCTGCATTGCTCATTTGCTGTCTCTCCTTTGGGTGGATCCGGTTGATACCTGGTTAGGCAAACATGACCTGGTCGAACGTATAGAAGCCGTGCTCGCGGGTGACGAGCTTCTGCGCGGCTGCCAGGGCGCCGTTGACGAAGATCTGACGGCTCGTGGCGCGATGCGTGAGCGTGACTTCCTCGTCCTGGCCAAAGAAACTCACTTCGTGCACGCCGGCGACAGTGCCACCGCGCAGCGAGTGCATGCCGATCTCCTTGGGGTCGCGCGCTCCGCACATGCCCTCGCGGCCATAGACGGGGTGGTAGCCCGCCTCGGGCTCGGCTTCGACGACGGCATCGAGCAGCAACTTGGCAGTGCCGCTGGGGGCGTCGACCTTTTGGTTATGGTGCGTCTCGACAATTTCGCAGTCAAAGCCGGGCAGCTCACGCGTGGCCTGTGCCACCAGATGACGCAGGGCAGCGATGCCGATGGAGTAATTGCCGGAGTGCATGACGCGGGCGCTCTGACCCAGCTCGCGCAGGCGGTCCATCTGCTCAGGCGAATAACCCGTGGTGCCGGAAACGAGTGCCGCGCCTGTACGCTCGACATAGGCAACGACGGCATCGAAGGTCACGACATTCGAGAAGTCGATGATGACGTCGGCTGCCGGGGCGCTTTCGAGCTCAGACAGGTCAAAACCGATCTGGGCCACAATGTCGAAAACGGGCTGTCCGGCGGTATCGACAATACCCTCGGCAGTGGTGCGGATGAGCGAGCCCATGCGGCCCGTTCCCATAATGACGGTCTTAATCAAGCAGACCAGCTCCCTTCAGAGCATCGGTAAGTTCAGCGCGTGTGTCGTCTGCCATGGGGCACAGCGGCATGCGGTAGTTTGCCTCGATCATACCCATCTGTGCGAGCGCTTCCTTGACGGGGATGGGGTTGACCTCGCTAAAGAGGGCGTTGATGAGCGGCTGACCGGCAATCTGGATATCGCGGGCGCGCTCCACGTCACCGTCCAGATAGGCGCGGCACATGTCGTGCACGAGCCGCGGCTGAACATCGGCCCACACGCTGATGGTGCCCGAGGCACCCAGGCTCATGAGCGGCACGGTGAGGGCGTCCTCGCCCGAGTACATGCGGAAGTCGTCGGACAGCAGGTGAGCGATCTTGGCCGCGTAGGCGACGTTGCCCGAGGCTTCCTTAATGCCCATGATGTTGGGGTGCGCAGCCAAGCGCTCTACGTTGCGCTCGCTGATGCTGCAGCCGCAGCGGCCGGGGATGTTGTAGAGGATGCAAGGGATGTCCACGGCATCGGCGACGGTCTTAAAGTGCTGGTAGATGCCCTCTTCATTTGACTTGTTGTAGTAGGGGGTAATGAGCAGCAGGCCGTCGGCGCCCAGGCCTTGGTAAGTGAGCGACTTGGTGAGCATGGTTTGCGTGGAGTTGGAGCCCGAGCCGGCGATGACGGGGACGCGTCCTGCAACATGCTTGACCACGGCGGCGACAACGGAGTTGTCCTCGTCGTCGGTCATCGTGGCGCTCTCGCCGGTAGTGCCCAGGGTGAGGATGGCGTCGGTGCCGTTTTGCAGGTGGAAATCGATAAGGCGCTCGAGTGCGTCAAAGTCGATGCTGCCGTCCTTTTTAAACGGCGTAACAAGGGCGACGATTGAGCCCTCGAGGTTGCGGATATCCATGTTCTTCACCTTCGCTTCCGCGATCTGGATGCGCTTATTCCATTGGGCGGCGACGGCCAAGCGCTCGTCCTGAGCGCGACGGCGAGCACTTTCGGCGCGCGACTTGGCCAGCAGCTCTCGGCCGCACGGCAGCACATCGAGTGTGGCAAAATAATCGCCCGGGCGCTCGGCGCGGCGGATGAGGTCGGCCGAGCCGTCGGGGCGCAGCAGCACCTCGGCGGAGCGCAGGCGTCCGTTGTAGTTGTAGCCCATGGAGTAGCCATGCGCGCCGGTATCGTGGATCACAAGCAGGTCGCCCATGTCGATATGCGGCAGCTCACGATCGATGGCGAACTTGTCGTTGTTCTCGCATAGATTGCCCGTAATGTCGTACGTGTTTGTGACAGGCGCCGCGGTCTTGTCGGAGCCACCCGGCTGGCCCATCACCGTAATGTGGTGGTAGGCACCATACATGGCAGGGCGGATCAGATCGACGGCGCTTGCGTCGACACCGATATAGTCCTTGTAGATTTGCTTCTCGTGGATGGCCTTGGTGACCAGGCAGCCGTAGGGGCCCATCATAAAGCGGCCCATCTCGGTGCGGATGGCCACATCGCCCATGCCGGCGGGAACCAGGATCTTGTCGTATGCCGCGTGCACTCCCTCGCCGATGGCGTGAATGTCGTTGGCCTGCTGCTCGGGCAGGTAGGGGATGCCGACGCCGCCGGATAGATTGATGAAGGCGACGTGTGCGCCGGTCTCGCGCTCCAGGCGCACTGCAAGCTCAAAGAGGATGCGCGCAAGCTTGGGGTAGTAGTCGTTGGTGACGGTGTTGCTGGCAAGGAATGCGTGGATGCCAAAGTCCTCAGCGCCCTTGGCCTTGAGCATGCGGAAGGCCTCGAAGAGCTGCTCGGTGGTCATGCCATATTTGGAGTCGCCCGGGTTGTCCATGATGCCGTTGGAGAGCTGGAACAGGCCGCCCGGATTAAAGCGGCAGCTGACCGTCTTGGGAATGGGCCCTGCGACGCGCTCAAAGAACTCGATGTGGCTGATGTCGTCAAAGTTGACGATGGCGCCCAGCTTGTCGGCGAGCTCAAAGTCGGCAGCTGGCGTGTCGTTAGACGAGAACATGATGTCGTGTCCCGTGATGCCCAGCGAGCGGGCAATCATGAGCTCGGTATAGCTCGAGCAATCGCAGCCGCAGCCGTATTCGTTGAGAATGGAGATGAGCGCCGGGTTGGGGTTGGCCTTGACGGCAAAGTATTCCTTAAAGCCCGGGTTCCATGCAAAGGCGTCGCGCACTTCTTGCATGTTGCGGCGGATGCCCGCCTCGTCGTATAGATGAAACGGCGTGGAGAATTGCTCGACGATATGCTCGAGCGTCTCCTTGTCCACAAACGGCTGCTTTGCCGCATATGCCTCGTTGGGAGTCAGTGACATGTCCCGTAAACCTCGCTATCCAGACGGCGCTACCTGCGCATCGAATCCGCATGGCGTGGACCCAATGTCCGGATAGCGCTCCCGCATTGCTGCAGACAGTCCTGTGGGTGTTTCCCGCAGGCCCACCAGGTTGTTCGTGCCCGAAAAGCCCAGTTCGGCGGGTTTCGCCTCCCCACGGGGTCAAAGCCTGCCGGCTCGCCCGCGGTTCTTCGTGCCCGCGCCTCTATCAAGTGGTAACGACCCTACCACGTTGCACTTTACCAAACAAGAGTATTCGTATATAACGTTTAAAAAATGCAGGGATATGCTGGAAATAAGGGTGTAGCAATCTTGCGGCACAATAGATGGCAACCGACGCGCACCCATGAAAGGAACCTCTATGACCGAGCTCCAAGAACTTCGTCGCTATCGTCGCGACCTACATCTCATTCCGGAGCTCGATTTCGATCTTCCGCAGACTATCGCCTATATCGAGGGCGTGTTGGCGCCGCTCGCTTGCGAGGTGACCCATCCGTGCCCCAGCTGCGTCTGCGCTTTCTTCGACGCTGGCGTTGGTGCCGCGCGTGCCACGGCGATTCGCGCCGATATGGATGCGCTGCCCATCGCGGAGGCGACGGGAGCGGCCTTTGCCTCGATCCATCCCGGCAAGATGCACGCTTGCGGACATGACGGACACATGGCCATGGCACTTGCCGCCGCGACGTATGTCGACCGTACGATTCGCGAGCAGCCGGGCGCCATTAGGCGCAACGTTCTCTTTGTGTTCCAGCCGGCCGAGGAAACGACCGGTGGTGCCAAGACGGTATGCGAGAGCGGTGTGTTCGAGCGCTATGGGGCTGACCGCATTTTTGGCTTCCATGTGTGGCCCGATCTGCCCGCCGGCACGTTGGCGAGCTGTTCCGGTCCGCTGCTGGCGCGCTCAAGTGAGACGCACATTCATATCCATGGCGCGAGCATCCATATCGCCAAGACCTACGGCGTTCCAGTCGAGGAATCGCATGATGCCGCGCTGGCAGCGGCCAAGTTCTTGGTTTCCGAGCGCGAGCTCATGGACGAGTTAGGTGCCGACGAGCCCTGCATTGGTAAGTTCGGCCTGCTGCAGGCTGGCACCGTCTGCAATGCGGTGGCGGGGGAGGCCCATGTGGCTGGCAGCCTCCGCGTATTTACGGACGACATGTTCGACCGTGCGCGCGAGGGCGTACGCCGTGTACTCGACGAGGCGTGCACTGCAACGGGCTGCAGGTATGATCTCGACTTTGCCGAGGGCTATCCACCGGTCGATAACGACCCCGAGCTGTTTGCCAACATCACGCCTGCCTTGCCCGGGCTGCAGCTTGTAGAGGAGCCGCTGTTAATTGCCGAGGACTTCGCTTTCTATCAGCGCCATCTGCCGGGCGTGTTCTTCTTGCTGGGCACGGGTATGTCAGAGGACCAAGACAACCCGAGTGATTCGGATGGCTGCCCCGCCTATGCCACAAGCGCTCTGCATACCGATAGCATGCTCTTCGACGAGGAAATCCTTCTCAAAGGCCTCGATGTCTACAAACGATTGCTTGTGATGGAGTGACGATGGAACGACGCCGACAGTCTGCCGTTTATAGTCCCGGTGGGTGTGGATGCGGCTTGTTGTTGCTTCCGGTTATTGCTGTGAGCATTGGCGTGATGTTTGCGCTTGCCGGGTTGGCAGCAGCGGCACTCGTGTTGCTGATTGTGGCCATTGGCGTGACGGTCTGGCTGTCCCGTTCTCGCGAGCAACGTCGTGCCGACGGTAAGACCAATGTTGGATGGATTGCCTTTTTGGTCATCGCCTACCCGCTGAGTGTCAGCTACCTGGTGTTCTTTGTCTTGTTGATGATCAGTGCCTTTACCGGGGAATCCGTCACGGTGGGTTGATGCACTGCCAGCAGACGGTTGCGCAAAGTGCGTTTGCTCGGCGTTTGGATAACTGCATTGGCCGTTTACCGCAACCTTAGCTCTCAGCTAATGAATTCAAGTTCAATCCTTCCTACGATGTGCTGTGTGCCGGCACGGTAGCCGGATCGTAGGAAGGATGAATAATGGCAAAAGAGGGAAAGAAGCCAATCGGTAAGATTGTCCTAGGCATCATCGTGGTGCTGGTTATTGTCGGTGCCGTGGGCTCTATGGGCGGCAACTCAACCGATTCGTCTGCGAGCGATTCGGCAAAACCTGCCGAGACGACACAGCAGGCTGAGGAGCAAAAAGAACCGCAAGAACCGTATACCATTGCTGACGAGGCTGAAGACACTTCCAATCAGTTTACCTATAAGATCACGGGCACCCTGACCAATAACACGGACAAGGAAAAGAGCTACATTCAGATTGAATATGTTCTGTATGATGCCGATGGCAACCAGGTTGGAACGGCTCTTGCAAACACCAATCATCTGAAGGCGGGCGGCTCCTGGAAGTTCGAGGCGCTGGGCACGGTGTCTCCCGATCAGGTCGCCAGTTGGGAGCGTTCGGACGTAAGCGGTTTCTAGCATGTTGTATGCACTGGGGGAGGTGAAGTCGTATGCCCGATAAAAAGCTGACTGACGAGTTACTCAATGAGCTTCTCGACGCGCCAAACATCGATGGCTATATCAAAGAACACGACTTTGCCGCCCCGTCGCTTTCGGACTACCTGAAGCGGCTGCTGCAGGAAAAGGGCTTGGAGCGCTCGCGCGTGGTTCGCATGGCCGATCTCAATGAGACCTTTGGCTATCAGATCTTTACCGGTGCGCGTCATCCGAGTCGCAATAAGGTGCTGCAGATTGCCTTTGCGATGGCGCTGACGCTCAAAGAGACCAACCGTGCGCTGACGGCTGCCGGGGTAAGCGTCCTTAACTGCAAGGACCGTCGCGATGCGATTATCATCTTTTGCATCGATCGCGGATGCAGTCTCCAAAAGGTCAACGAGGAGCTGTATCGCTTTGGCGAGGAGACGGTGAGTTAGCGGCTGATATCTGAGCCGGCGGAGCTGCCGAACAACGATGCAAACGAACGGGGCGCGGATGCCATGGGGTGTCTGCGCCCTGCGCTATGATGGAGGCTATGGATACTCAGACCCCAACATATTCCGATGACGAGCTGACCGCAGCGCTTGCCGAGCACCTGGCGTCGCTCGATTGCGACGACAGCTATCGCGTGGAGCGTGTACTTAAGCGCTCGTCCGTTGAAACAACCGAGCTCGTGTACTTTGAAGGAACCGGCGGTGGTTCGCTCGGTCCCTTTGTTCGTAAACGCATCGATGCTTCGGCTCAAATCGGCGGGGCATACGAGCGTCTGTTTGCCGCTCAGCGGGCAGGCAGGCGTTTTGAGCACCTGCCCAGAATCGTCGATTGTCGTCGTGTGGGCGACGAGCTCAACGTGGTTATGGAATACATCGAAGGGGAGACACTCGGGGCGCTGGTGGACCGTCTGGGAGCCACCCCCGATTATGCGCGTGAATTGTATCCTGCCCTATGCGATGCCGTGGGCGAGCTCCATGCCGGTTTTGCAATGGTGGGGGAGACGTCGGCGCCGGTGATCCATCGCGACCTCAAGCCGTCGAATATCATCGTGACAGGTGCCAACTATACGCCTGATGACGGCCTGACATTTTCATCGCTGGTGATTATCGACCTGGGGATCGCGCGCGTATGGCGCGATGGCGCCGATGCTGACACCGTCAAGTTTGGCACGCGACCCTATGCGCCGCCCGAGCAGTATGGGTTTGGGCAGACGAGTGTGCGCAGCGATGTCTACGCACTTGGGGCCCTGTTGTTCTTTTGCTTGACGGGAGTCGACCCTAAACCAGGGCTCGACATGCGCGAGCAATGTGAGGCATGCGGCATTCCCACTCCACTTACCGATGCCGTCTGCATGTCGATGGCGCTCGACCCGGCCAAGCGTTTTGCGAGCGCGGAAGCGTTGGGACGGGCGACGCGCGCGGCATACGATCTAAGTCGCCCCGTGCGGCCTCCTGCGCCTGTGCTTGTCCGTACTCCGGCCTCGGAGACGGTGTTGACGCCCCAAGGGCTCCAGAACCCCACAGGGCTTCCTAGGCCTGCCGCCTCCACTGCATGCGGTCTGCTCTCTCGCGTTCCGGAGTCTCTGGGGCGCATTTGGAATACGCTCGTCTGCTTCTCGCTGCTTGTGTTCTTTGTCGGAAGTCACTTTGCCGTCTTTCACCCCACGGGAGCAAACCAAAGCTACCCGACGTGGCTTCTCATAATCGAGTATTTTTTCTTTGTCGATGGCCTTATGGTGCTTATGCATTTTGCGCTGTTCGATAAGCGCCGTCTTCGTCGGCGATTCGTACTGCTCGACAGCTATCGCGGCAAGAAACTCGCGAAACTCTGGCTCAAGGCATTGGGTGTGCTGCTCCTATGCATGATCGTCATAGTCGCGGTTGCCAATGCGACCGGCGTCATCGATACTTCCGCCACCTAAAAGAAAAGGGCCCCATTGGGGCCCTTTGCAGTTGCACTTAGATGCGGTTCATCTGAGCGGCGACTTTGTTGTACCAGTCCTGCCACGTGGGCGGGCAGTACTTTTTGGCCGCAGCCGGGGTAAGGGTGGAGCCGTAGTTGGCGCCCAGATAGGCAACGTGAGCGTAGATGCCCTCGCTCCAGCTGCCAAAGCTGCGCCAACCGCCGCCGCGGGCACTCCAGCCCCAGGCGTTGTAAGAATTGGCGCAATAAGCACCCTTGGTGCTCTCGATGCAGGCGATGGCGGGGGACCAACGGGGGTCGACACCGGTATTCCAAGCGGCGACGGCAAAGTTATAGCCCTGGCCTGCCATGGGGGAGCCGGCGAGATAATTGTCGATGCGGCCTGTCCACTCATTAATGAACGAATCGTAATCGGAGCTACCGGTATTGGCGTTGTTCACCGTGGTGTCGATGGTGGTGTTGGTGTTAGTGGCCTGGCTGCTGGAATTGCTGCCGCTTACGCCCTCGCCCGAGAGCTTCTCGGCGGCAGCGGCCTTATCGGCCTCAAGCTTGGCAAGCTCGGCGGCATTTTCCTGCTCGGCTTTTGCTTGTGCCTCGCTGCGGAGCTGCTGGGCCTGCGCCAGCGCATCCTCGGCGTTTTTCTGCTCTGCCTCAAGCTGAGACTTGGCCTGCTGAAGCTCGGCCTTGTTCTGCTCGAGTTCGGTTTGCATGTTATTGAGCTCTTCGATCTCGTCGACGCTCGAGCTCGTGATCTGGTTGGTGTATTTGCAGGTCGTGATGAACTCACCCAGGCTCTGCGCGTTGACCAGGAAGCTCACGATGGGATTGGTGCCCTTCTGATACTTGTACAGATCGCGCATGGCGGAGCTTGCCTTGGCCTGCTGATCGGGAAGCTTAGCCTCGATTTCCTCGATGCTTGCCTCATTGGAGTCAATCTGCTTTTGCAGGTCATCGAGTTTGGTACGGGCGTCGTTGTAGGCGCTCGTGGCGGCTTCGATCTTCTGCTGGGCTGCGGAAAGCTGGTCCTGCGTTGCCTGCGAGGCGGCATACGCCGCAACGGGGGAGAGCATCGGCGTGGCCGTCAGCGCAACGGCGAGCGCGGCGCTCGTGATGATACGAGCCGGCTTCGACGCAATGAGCGCTGCGGTGCGATGATTCGAATGCTGCATCCAGTCCCTCTGCAATCAATCGTAGGTTATGGTTCGAACGGTATTCTACTACTGCTTTCGACCTCAACTTGAACCTTAAAGGTCCCAAAGGGTCAAGTTGAACTTGAGGCTTTGGCTTTGACCTGCAGTTATGATGAATTGTTGAGAAACCATAGAGTTCAACTTTAACGTTACAGAGCCCTGTTTGAGAGGAGTTTTGGGCTGTAAAAGCCATCTCAACGTGGGGTTTTATAACTATAGCGTGCCCTTCTGGCGAGCCTGCTCAATCTCTTCGAGGGCCTCGGCGGGGGTGAACGAACAGGTGCCGTCGCCGAGTTTGACTACCTGGATATCGTCGCCGGTATGGACCTCTCCGCCCTTTAGTACCACGCCGAAAACGCCCTCGTGGGGAAAGATACAGTCGCCGGCGAGATAGTAGATGGCGCAACGGGTGTGGCAGACCTTGCCGATTTGGCTGATTTCGACCAGGACATCGTTGCCAATCTTGAGCTGCGTTCCCAGGGGGAGCGAGAGCAGGTTGATGCCCTGGGTTGTGAAGTTCTCGCCAAAGTCGCCCTCGTGCACATCGAGCCCGCGCGTCTGCGCCGTCTGGATGGACTCTGCGGCCAAAAAGGAAACCTGACGGTGCCAATGCCCGGCGTGCGCATCGGAGGCGAGGCCAAACTGCTCGATGACGGTGTCGTGCCCGTCGGCGACGGGTGACTTACGCGTGCCTTTGTGCTCCGACGTGTTGATTGAGACGATACGGGCAGGCCCGTTGTAGGCGTCGTTTGCCGTGCACAGGGGAGCGGTCGCTTTCGCACGTTCCGCCAGCTCGCGCCTCGCGGCATTGAGGATGGGATTATCGGTCGGATGGTCTTGGGGCACGTGTGCGCCTTTCGCTCGAAGATGTCAATACGCTGAATCCTACAACAACGGTAGGTTCATTGCCCATTGTCATACAACGGTGAGCGCCGTCTTCGTGCTGGACGATTGCGTCGATTGCCATAGATACGGTGGAGCTTTGGGCGCCGGCGGCTTGGCACGCTAGAATAAATCAGTTGCGCAAAGACCGCCCGTTGTGTGGGCAGTTCATGATAGGAAGTTTCCATGGCATTGCAATTTACAGAGCGCGAGTTCATTCCCGTGCTGCTTGGTGGCGACATCAACGCCTATTCGGTGGCGCGCGCCTTCTACGAGGAGTACCAGGTCAAGAGTCTGGTCTTTGGCAAGTATCAGACGGGTCCCGCGTACCGCAGCCAGATTATCGACTACACGCCCAACGTGGATATCGACACCATGCCCGTGATGCTCAAAACCGTCAACGGCATTGCCCAAGCGCATGCCGACAAGACTATTGTCCTTGTGGGCTGCGGCGACAACTATGTCGCTCTCGTGGCTCAAACCAAGGATGCTCATGAGCTGGCGGATAACATCGTCGCTCCCTACGCGCCCTACAGCATGCTCGAGCAGTGCCAGAAGAAGGAGATCTTCTACGAGCTGTGCGAGAAGCATGGTGTGCCCTATCCGCATACCTTTACCTTCACCATGGCGATGCTGAACGCCCAAGGCGAGGCACCTGCCGAAGTGCTCGACCAGATCGATTTTCCTTACCCGATGATTCTGAAGCCTTCTGACGGCATCATGTGGTGGCAGCACGAGTTCGAGGGCCAGAAAAAGGCCTATGAGATTGCCGACCGCGCCGAGCTGGAACAGGTCATTCGCGATTCGTATGCCAGCGGCTACACCGACGACCTGATCTTGCAGGATCGCGTGCCCGGCAACGACGAGTACATGCGCGTGCTCACCAGCTATTCCGACCGCAACGGTAAGGTCCGCATGATGTGCCTGGGCCATGTGCTGCTCGAGGAGCATCAGCCCCACGGTGTCGGCAACCATGCCTGTATCATTACCGAGCCCAACGACGAGCTCATGGGCGGCGTGCGCAAGTTGCTCGAGGACCTTCACTTTGTGGGCTATTCCAACTTTGACGTAAAGTACGACGAGCGCGACGGCTCGTTTAAGTTCTTCGATTTCAACACGCGCCAGGGCCGCAGCAACTACTACGTTACCAACAGCGGCTTTAACGTTGCCAAGTATGTGGTGGACGAGTATGTGTTCAACCGTCCGTTTGAGCCGGAGTTTGTGACGGCTCAGGACGAGGCCCTGTGGATGGTCGTCCCCATGGGCGTCGTCGACAAGTACGTCAAGGATCCCGAGCTGCGCGCTAAGGTGCATCGCCTGGACAAGGAAGGCAAGGGCGCCGACCCTTCGTTTATGAAGGGCGACTTTGTCTTTAACCGCTGGCTGCGCATGTGGCACACCAAGCTGCGCCACTTTAAGCTGTTCAAGACGTATTACAAGTAGATGAGCGCGGCGCCCGTCCGGTTTGCATCGGGCGGGCGCGGGTATGATACGCGCAATTGCGCAAGCGTCACCAAGGAGGCGGCGATGGAAAAGCTGGGAGTTATCGGCGGCATGGGCGCCGAGGCCACGTCGTATTACTACGACCAAGTGGTGCGTCATACGGCTGCTGCCTGCGATCAGGAACATATCGACATGGTGGTGCTCTCCAAGTCGACCATGCCCGACCGCACGTTGGCCATTAAGACCGGCGAGCATGCCAAGCTGCTGGCGACCATGAAAGAGTGTGCCCAGGCACTCGAGTCGCTGGGCTGTGCGCACATTGCCATTCCCTGCAACACGTCGCACTACTTCTACGACCAGATCCAGTCGTTTACGAAGGTGCCGATTATCCACATGCCGCGTGAGTCGGTGCGCTATGCTCTGGCCGGTGCGGTGATGGGGGAGTGCGAGTTCGACCCCAACCTGAGTATGCCGGCCGAGCCGGTGCACAAGATTGGCATTATGGGCACCGATGGCACCGTGGGCGCGGGCGTCTACGGCCGCGAATGTAAGGCTGCGGGTGTTGAGGTCGTCTATCCCAGCGAGAAACGTCAGAACGATGTGATGTCGCTTATCTACGATGATGTGAAGGCCGGACGTGAGCCCGATATGGATAAGTTCGACCGCGTGATGTGGGAGTTCGCCCGTAGCGGCTGCGACCGCGTCATTCTGGCCTGCACCGAGCTATCGGTGCTGCAAAAGTACCGAGAGATGCCCGAGATCACCCTCGACGCCATGGACGTCCTGGTGCGTGAATCCATCATCCGCAGCGGCGCTCCCTACCGCCTCTAGCTTCCGACCCGCCAAAAAGGGACAGGTTAATTTTGGTAGGTTTTATCTGGTGAAACAGTAAAGGCCTCGGCTCGTTTGGTGCGAGCCGAGGCCTTTTGCGTTGGGCGGTTGCTGTCGGTGGTGAACTAGAACAGGAAGCCGATGGCGATGAGGGCGATGCTGACGATGAGCACGGCGATGTCTAGGCCCTTGATGGGGTAGCGCTTGTACGAGCTGGCGCGCGTACGAAGATAGAAGCCGCGCTGTTCTGCCGCCAAGGCTGTGGCATCGGTCTTGCCCACGCTCGAGATGAGCAGCGGCACGCACAGTGGCAGCATGAGCTTAAGCTTCTTGATGGGGTTCTTGGTGTCGTACTCGACGCCGCGTGCGGTCTGCGCCTCCATGATGGCGTTCATCTCCTGACCAAACACCGGCACAAAGCGCAGCGCCGTGGTAAAGGTGAAGGCATAGCGATACGGTACGTGCAGCACCTCGACGCTGGCGTTGGCAAGGTCGTTGAGCTTGGTCACCATGAGCATGAGGATGAGTGGTAACGCCACACCCAGCAGGCGCAGGCAGGCCTTCGATCCTGTGATGAGGCCCGTGTCGGTGATAAAGCCCCACACCACGTTGCCATCGCGCATAAAGGCCAGCTGGAGCACCAGCATGATAAGCGCGAGCGGAATCAGCAACTTGAGCAGCGAGAACAGACGGTCGACGACGCCGGCATAGGCACCCAGCGCAAGGGTGAGTGCCAAAAAGCCCAGCAGCGCCACGTAGGCGTCGGACAAGAAGATGCCGACGATGATGGCGGCGGCGAGGCCCAGTTTGACGACGGGGTTCAGGCGATGCAGCAGCGTGTCACCCGGCATGTAGTCGATGACGTTAACCACGGTGGACCATCTCCTTGGTAATTCGAACGACATCGGAGACCTCGCTCACCTGCGCAAAAGCGGGCGAGACGGAAGATGCCAGACGGCGCGAGAGTTCAATAACCTGGGGAGGCTCCACGTAGGCACGCCGCATGAGATCGATGTTCGAGAATAGCTCGTGCGTGCGGCCGCGGTCGAGGATGCGACCGTCGGCCATTACCACAATGCGCTCGGCAAAATCCGAGACGACTTCCATATCGTGGCAGACCATGATAACGGCGCAACCGCGCTCGGCCATGGTGCGCACCGTTTCCATGACGGTCATGCACTCGCGGTAATCAAGGCCGCTCGTGGGCTCGTCGAGCACGACGATCTTGGGCTCAACCACTACGACGGAGGCAAGCGCCACCATTTGTCGCTGACCGCGCGAGAGCGAGAAGGGCGCCTCGTCGGCCGGCAAGCCAAAGCGGTCGATGACGAGCTGGGCGCGACGCAGCGCCTC
This sequence comes from Collinsella sp., assembly GCA_036304905.1. Taxonomy (GTDB): domain Bacteria; phylum Actinomycetota; class Coriobacteriia; order Coriobacteriales; family Coriobacteriaceae; genus Collinsella. Next base: position 134,937 of record JAXIXR010000010.1, read on the forward strand.
GGCACGGTCGATGCCGGTAAGCTCCAGGCCAAAGGCGACCTCGTCGAGCACGGTGTCCTTGCAGATCTGGCGGTCGGGGTTTTGGAAGAGGGTCGCGACTTCGCGAGCGATGCGGCTCGTGGGAACGGTTGCGGTATCCAGTCCCGTGACGCGCACGCTGCCCGAGGCGGGCTTAAGCAGGCCTGTGAGCAGCTTGGTGAGCGTGGTCTTGCCGGCGCCGTTTTGGCCGACGATGCCCACGAGCTCGCCGGGATAGAGGGTCAGGTTGAGGTCGTGGACGGCGGCGCCGCCATTGGGATAGGCAAACTCAACATGGTCGAAGGTGAGTACGGGTTCGGCGTCCTTGGCATGAGGACGCAACGACGGTGCATGCGGGGAACCGGTGGGCGCCTGGGCTTCGATGGCCGCGTGTGCGGGGTCGACGATGCCCGAAATCAGGCGCTCAGCCTCATCGACATCCAAGCAGGGGGTACCGCTTACCAGGCCATCGGCCTCGAGGCTATTGAAGATACGCGTGACGCGAGGGCAGTCGACGCCGATGGCACGAAGCTCGTCGGTATGCGCGAAGACCTCGTGTGGCTCGCCCTGCAGCGCGATTTCGCCAAGGTTGAGCACGAGCACGCGGTTGCAGTACTCCGAGAGCAGGGCGACCTTTTGCTCAACGACGACGATGGTGATTCCAAGTGCGCGGTTTGCCTCACGCAGCGTCTCGAAGACCAACGTGGAGCTGGCGGGGTCGAGTGCCGCGGTGGGCTCGTCGAGAACCAAGACGCGCGGACGCATGGCGAGGATGGCGGCGATGGCTACCTTTTGCTTCTGTCCGCCCGAGAGGGTTGCGATCTCGCGGTCGCGCAGGTCGCTGATGCCGACGGTCTCGAGCGTTTCGCTCACGCGCTGCTCGATCAGGTCGTGGGGAACGCCAAAGTTCTCGAGGCCAAAGAGCATCTCGTCCTCGACGACCGAGGCGACCATCTGCGTGTCGATATCCTGCAGCACGCTGCCGACGATCTGTGACACGTCGGTGAGCGAGGCCTCGCAGGTGTCATGGCCGTCAACCATGACGGACCCAAAGAACGTGCCGGTGTAGTGGTGGGGCACGGCACCTGACAGACAGGCGGCAAGCGTGGACTTGCCGGCGCCCGAGGGCCCGATGATGCCGATGAAATCTCCCTTGTTCACGCTGAGCGAGATGTGGCTGAGCGCCTGCTCGGTCTGCGTGCCATAGGAGAACGAGACATCGTCGACGTTGATGATCGTTTCCATGGATACCTTTCATAGTCATCGGAGTTTCTTGAATGACGAACCGTATAAGAACGTCCATGAGCTCGTTGTTTGGGACAGTCTTTGGTGGTGAAGTACGGAGACGGCTTTACGAGGTGCCCCAGGTTGGCGCGAAAGAGGAACGAAGCGTACTTGGGTACGCGAGCGACGAATGAACGCCAAGATGGGGTGGCTCGTAAAGCCGAGCAGGTTAGTTGAGCTTAAGGGCCTTCTGGATGGGCATGTAGAGGGCGCCGACCAGAATGGCGTTAAAGACGGCGGTCATGGCGACGACGGGCAGCATGGCGGCGGCGAGCTCGCCGACCACGCCGAGCATGGCCATCTTGATGATCATGAAGATGACGCCGGAGACAAAGGTGGTCAGGAAGGTTGCGACAATGGCGATGGCGGGCTTGACCTGACCGTTCTTGCCAGCGGCGTTGACGATGCCGGCCATGAGCATGGCGGCGATGCCCTCGGCGGCAAAATCGACGAACGGCGAAGTGGTGGTGATCTGGATCACGGCAGCCGAGATGAGGCCAATAACGAGCGCCTGGCCGATGTTGGGGCGAACGACCAGGATGGTGAGGCAGAAGGCCGAGATGATGAACTCGGGGCTGATCATGCCGCCCGAGATGCCCGAGATGGCCTTGCCGACGGTGAAGTTGAGGATGAAGCCGGCGGCGAGCAGGATGGCAAGCAGGACGAGGGCGCGGACATCGAGTTTGCCGCGGTCGGCGGTCTGGACGGTGCGGGGCTGGGTGGCGGCGGTGTTCTGAGACATGGTGAAAATCCTTTCGGAAGGGGAGTGCAAGAGAAAAGCGGAGGCGCGTGATGCGAATGCGATCGGGCTCGAGATAGAAAAAGGCCCCCGGTCGAAACCGGAGGCCTTCCAATCACCTAGAGCGCAAAAACAGGCGTGAGGGACTCACTGTCGACCGATCGTATTCGCATCACGCCACCACCAGTTGTTAAGAGACTTCATCGTGTTCTTCATGTCGGTGGCTCCTTTCGTGATGCCATGGCGCGGTCGCACCTAGTTGCTGTTGCGCTGCACTATAGCACAGCAAAGTGTGTGCGGGGAAATCTTTTTTGAAAAGATTTCAGGCGGGTTTCCCGCCGGTCAAAAGAGTGGGCTGAGCGGGCGAGAGGCTGCCATTGCTGCCTTGCCCGCTCAGCTAAGACGTTACTCCTTATTGCGACGGTAGAGGAAGTAACCGCCCGCGGAGATGACGGCAACGCCAGCGATGGCGAATGCGGCCACCATGCGGCCATCAAAACGATCGCCAGTGGTGGGCAGGCCGCCCTTGGTGTTCGTCTTGTTAGTGGTTACCGTGGTCGTGGTGTCGGACTTGCCAGGCTTCTCAGGCTTGGCGGCCGGCTGCTCGGGCTTAGCGGGCTGCTCGGGAGTGCCAGGCTGCTCAGGAGTGCCGGGCTGATCCGGGGTGACCGGATCGGTGGCAAGAGCATCCTTGGCGTAGGTGATGGACACCTTGAGGCCGTTGGTCTCGGTGTTCAGGTCGCTTGGGGTAAAGGGCTGGTCGAAGTTTTCGGCCTTCTGATAGGCGCGCATCTCCTGGAGCAGTGCCTTGCACTTCTTGTAGGTGTTCTCGGTAGCAGCCTTGCCGGCCTTGTTGGCCAGGGCAGTGCGGCCCTCGGTGGTCGTCTCGGCCAGCATGGCGGCGTCAACTTCCTTGTTCTGCTCGATAAGCTCGTTCTGGAGCGCATCGAGGTAGGCACGGACGCTGACACCAAGGGTGTCAGGGTTCTCGAAGCAGAGCGAGCTGATGTCCATGAGGACGTAGTTGATTGAGTTCTCGGGCTCCTCGTTGTACACGACGTCAGTCTGGTTGCAGTGATCGAAGGAGACGGTCTGATCGCTGAAGTACGGGCTGACCTCAGTTATCAGAGCGGAGTACAACGGGATGGCGACGGAGTACGCGGCGCGGGAGAGCATTTCCCACTGGATGGTAGCGACTTCGGGGTCATACCCGCGACGAATCTGGAAGAGGTTGATCTCGGTGTTGCGCTCGCTGCCGATGCAATAAACACCATCAGTGTTCGCGTTGAGGCCAGGGACGTTCTCGCCGCGGTTGCCAAAGGCACGAATCAGCTCAAAGGTGCTCCAGCCAGACTTGCCAGGCCTGAAGAACAGGGGCTGGATTTCGCTGACCATGGCTCCCTTTTGGTCAGGTTTTCCATCCTTCTTTACTGTGATAATGTCGTAATCTGTGCCTTCGGTCAGCTGACTACCAAAATAATCGCGGCCTTGCACATAGCGGGACCACTGGTTTACGCCGGAATCGGCGAGGCTTTCGCCATACGTTTGGGCGACATCGAATTTGCCGTCAGCGGAGTATTTGGCGAAGCCCTTCTCCACGGGCATGGACTCGATGCCCTCGGAGTGTAGGCAGTTCTCGGGGTCATCAAGGTCGACATCGTAGTTGAGGCTCCCGATATTAGGGTTGAGCGACGCGACGTCGTCAGCGAGCTTCATGGCGATCCACTGATGGGCGGAAAGTGTGGCGAACAGCCAGGTCTCGTTGTTGTCGGCGATGATGATCTGGTCGTTGGTGCAGACGCCTTGATCATCGATCAGTCTGCCGAGAAGCTCGACGCCCTCGCGGGCCGTGGCGCTCTCGCCCAGGATGATGCTGCCGTAACTGTACTCGCCCAGACCCACTTCCTCATCGATGAGGTCTGCTGCAGCGCCTCCTCGTTATAGGAGGTGCTTAGCGTGGCGGAGCAGGAGACGCCCTTCTCGTTGATGCCGGCCTCGGAGTAGGCGTCGGTGCGACCCATCCAGTTGGAGGGGTGGTCGCGTACATAGCTGTAGCGATAGGTAGGCTTGTTCGAAGTGTATTCAAAAGCAGATTCAATCGAGCTGTACTTAAAGCCAGGTTCGTGGGCAGGTTCGATGCCGTAGTGCTTAAGATAGCGCTTGCCAAAGTCCTCGGCGCGGCCGTAGTACGTGTTGCCGTCCGCCGTGAGCTTGCCGCCCATGTAGATCTGCGTGCAGGCGAGCGCAGACGTCGGCATGGACATGATGGTTGCAGCTCCAAAGGCGAGGCCTATGCCAAGCTTTTTGAGCGCGTTGACGGGGTGAGTTTTCCTCATTTTCCCTCCCAGCGTGCGAAAGCTCTCCGTTGCCAGAGAGCTTCAGCCAATAAAGACACCCCATTAGCGTAACGAACTGGAAACAATATTCATCTATGAAAGAAACTTACTCGATAAGCGTAATGAAATATGCGATGAGTGGTTAATTATACTCGGTTTGTAGCTTTACTTTAATAAAGACGTCCTGCAATTACATTACCTGAATAAAGCGCCTTGCACGGGGCGCAAAGAAAATCCCCCGCTGTTTGGCAAATGCATAAACAGCAGGGGAGACGATAATTGGATGAATATCATACCAATGTGGAATTACTTCTTCCGGCGGTGGATCACGTTGATCGCATAGCCGACGAACATGGCCAAAACGATGATGATAAAGCCGAGCAGGGGATTGTCGTTCATAGGGTCCTCCTATTTTCCGAGCGGGGAGAATTCGTCGACGATGAGGTCGAGGCATTGCGGAAGCGCGCGGGCTCCAAAGACGCCCGAATTGCTGGAGATAATCTCGCCATCGAACTGCATGCCCAGCGACGGGGTGCAGGTGATCTTGGCTTCCTTGGTCTGGATGATCTTGAACTGCGGGCGGCCGAGTACCTTGCCGGCGGGGTCGAGTGCGGCGGTGATCACAGTCGGTAGAAGCTGCACAGTTTTTACGGGTTCGATGACCGCAATGTCGACCATGCCATCGTTCATACGGCAGTCGGGGAACAGGTTGATGTCGTTTTGGATGACCGAGGTGTTGCCGGCCATGCAGCAGATGCCGTCGAGCTCCTCGACAATGCCGTCATGCTCAATCGTAAAGTGCGCCACCGTGGGATTGGGCGTGGCGAGCGCGGAGAGGAAGTAAGCGATCTCGCCGATGTCGTTTTTGGTGGGGGCGGCCTTCATCATGATCTCGGCGTCGAAGCCCGAGCCGGCGATGATGATGAAGCCGTGGCGCTTCTCGTTGCCGTTCTCGTCGAGCCAAAAGAGCTCGCCCATGTCGACTTTGACCGTGCGACCGGCACGGCAGGCCTTGGCGAGCGCCGCCGCCTCGGGGGCATTGCCGATGTTGTTGAAGAACAGGCAGGCCGTACCGGAGGGGAAGACGAGCGTGGGGACACCGCATCCGCGCATCTGGTCGAGCACGTTGGAGACAGTGCCGTCGCCGCCCGAAACGACCACGCGGTCAAACTCGCGCACGTCTGCCACGGCGTCCTCGGGTTCCATGCCATCGCCGATAAAGCGCATCACGACCTCGTCGCCGCCCTGTGCAAGGGCGTGCGTGAATGCGAAGATTTCATCTGAGCTGGGGCCCGATGCCGGGTTGTGGATGATAAGGCAGCGCATACTTACGTTCCCGTTCTGTGACTAACCGAGTATAGTTGTAAGGTAATGCCGATATCCTACCCGTGTTTTTCGGGCCTAACCTTATTCGATGGGTTGATATGTACATTTCCACACATCAGGCTCTACTCGACTTTTGCCAGCGCGCCCGTGAGTTCGACGCGATTGCCGTCGATACCGAGTTTTTGCGCGAGCGCACGTTCCATCCGCGTCTATGTTTGGTTCAGATTGCCACCCCTGCTGAGAGCGTCGCGGTCGATCCCCTGGTAATCGACGACCTATCGCCGCTGGCCGAGCTTATGGCCGACGAGAGCGTGACCAAGGTCTTCCACGCGTGCTCGCAGGATATGGAGGTCATGCTCCATACCGTGGGCGTGCTGCCACGACCGATTTTCGATACGCAGGTCGCCGCCGCCTTTTTGGGCGAGCGCCAGCAGATTTCGTATGGCGCGCTTGTTCAGACGTTCTGCGGCGTATCGCTGCCCAAGACCGAGTCACTGACCGACTGGTCGCGCCGCCCGCTGACCGATAAGCAGATTGAGTATGCGATCGATGACGTCAAGTACCTGATCGTCGCCTATGCCGAGATGATGAGCCGCCTGCGCGAGCTGGGCCGTGTGGACTGGGTGCTCGACGAGCTGCGCCCGCTGGCTGACGAGTCGCACTATCGCGCCGATCGCCACGAGGCGTTCCGCAAGGTCAAGCGCATCAATTCGTGCAGCCGTCATCAGCTGGGTATCGCGCGCGAGCTCGCCGCCTGGCGCGAGGACCGCGCCGAGCGGCACAACATCCCACGCAAGTGGGTCATGTCCGACGACACGCTGCTAGCGCTCGTTAAGCGCAATCCCGTGCGCGTTGAGGAGTTCCGTAGCATTCGCGGTACCGATCAATTGGGGGAGCGCGACGTGGACGGTGCGCTCATGGCCATCAAGCGCGGTGCGAGCTGTCCGCACGATCGCCTGCCGCTCTTGGTGCGCGGACATCGTCAGATTTCGCCGGAGCTGGAGAGCGTGACTGACCTTATGTATGCGCTTATCCGCCTGGTTGCCGAGCGCTCAGGCGTTGCGACCTCGGTCATTGCCTCGCGCGATGACCTGGCCGACTACATTGAGCATCCCGAGCAGAGCCGCCTGCGCGAAGGTTGGCGCTTTGAGCTTGTGGGCTCGCGCCTGGACGATCTGCTTTCCGGCAATATGGGGTTGACGGTGAAGGACGGCAAAATCGAGCTCCTGTAGGGAAGCCTAGCCGGTTGAGTGGGTAAAATGCCTCCAACGTGTAACTCGACTCGGAGGAATTCGCATGCCTTATTACTATGGATACGGCTTTGGCATCGACCCGCTGTACCTGCTGGTTGTTCTTGTCTGCACGGTGCTTGGCCTTGCCGCACAGAACTATATCAACTCGACGTACAAAACCTGGTCCAAGGTTCGCTCGGACGGCGATACGGGTGCCACAGTCGCTCGCCGCATGCTCGATGCCAACGGTTGTAGCGCCGTGGGTATCAAGGGTGTCGCTGGCGAGCTCACCGACCATTACAACCCGCAGGACAACAACCTGTATCTGTCGGATGCCAACCGTTCGGGCGGTTCGGTCGCAAGCGTTGCCGTCGCCTGCCACGAGGCGGGCCATGCCGCCCAGCGTCAAAGCGGCTATGCCATGATGAAAGTGCGTACCGCCCTCGTGCCGGTCGTCAACTTTACCCAGAACACCTGGACCATCGTGTTACTCTTGGGCCTGTTTATGAACATTGCCGGGCTCACGACCCTCGCGTTGATCTTCTTCTCGTTTAGTGTGCTGTTCCAACTCGTTACGCTGCCTGTCGAGATTGACGCCAGCCGACGTGCTGTGGCGTACATCGAGCAGTCGGGCATGAGCTCCAAGCAGGTCAACGGCGCCAAGAAGGTACTGACGGCAGCCGCGCTTACCTATGTGGCTGCAGCGCTCACTTCGATCATTCAGTTGCTCTACCTTATGGCTCGCTACAACAGAAACTCCAACCGATAACAAATGGGACAGGCAGGCGCCGCGGGGATTCGTGTCCTCGCGGCGCTGTACTATGTGTTGGACTTAATTTCGCACGGGGCCGGAGCCTCTGTGCTCGATAACGAAAGGAGGCTGCGTGGCAGGCTGGAACCTAACCGGTAATGCCGTTTCCGCCGAGTTCGACGGTTCGGACGAGCAAGAGCGCAAGGAGCTCAGCGTGAGCCAGGCGGTAGAGATCGCCGCCGGTGCGCTCGATGCCATTCCGCAGCTGAGCGTTCTGGGCGAGGTCACGGGCTTCCGTGGCCCCAATGCCCGAAGCGGCCACTGCTACTTCCAGATTAAGGACGACTCGGCCGCCGTTGACTGCATCATCTGGAAGGGCGCCTATCTCAAGCGCACGTTCGATCTGCGCGACGGCATGCAGGTGAGCTTTAAGGGCAACTTCAATCTCTATAAGGCCACGGGCCGCATGAGCTTTGTCGCTCGCTCGTTTTCGCTGGCGGGGGAGGGCCTGCTGCGTCAACAAGTGGCGCAACTGGCCGAAAAGCTACGCCGTGAGGGCCTGATGGACGAAGCACGCAAGCGCCGCATTCCGGTGTTTTGCTCGCGTGTGGCGGTCGTCACCTCGTTTTCGGGTGCCGTAATCGACGACGTCAAGCGCACATTGCGCCGTCGCAACCCGCTCGTCGAGCTTGTCTGCGTTGGCGCAAAGGTCCAGGGCGAGGGTGCGCCGGCAGAGCTTATTGAAGGCTTGCGCCGCGCCGCTGCCATTACGCCGGCGCCCGATTGCATTTTGCTCGTGCGTGGCGGCGGTTCCTTCGAGGACCTCATGACCTTTAACGACGAGGAGCTTGCCCGTGCGGTGGCAGCCTGTCCCGTGCCTGTGGTGACGGGCATTGGGCATGAGCCCGATACCTCGATCTGCGACATGGTGAGCGACCGTCGCGCCTCCACGCCAACGGCAGCGGCGGAATCGGTGGCACCGGCTATGACGGAGTTGGCCGACGTGCTCGAGACGCGCCATCAGCGTCTGGGCGCCGCGATGGCTTCGATGATCGGGTCGAATCAGGTTGATCTGGAAATGCTCAACCAGCGCGGTCGTCGTGCTTGGGACACCTATACGGCTCGTCTGGGCGATGCGCTCGATGCCGCCGCGTGCCGCCCGTGCCTCAACGATCCAACGTTTATGGTCGAGCGTCGCGAGTCTGAGCTTGCCTTGACGGCCGATCGTCTGTCCGGCGCCATAACGCGTTCGGTCGGGGCCTTCCGTTCCAACTTCGAGCGTCTGCCCGAGCGCTTGATCGCAAGCACCTCGGGGCTCGATGGCAAGCGCCATGCGCTCACGCTTGCGAGTTCCCGCCTGGAGCATCAGGGGCGCACGATGCTCAACAAGCCCGCGTCCGACCTGGGCCGTGCGGCAGCCTCACTCGATGCCCTGTCACCGCTCAAGGTGCTTGCTCGCGGCTATTCCATCGCGTACAGCGATGATGGTGTGGCCACGAGCGCCAAGACCTTTAAGCCCGGCGACGCCATCCGCGTGCGCATGGCAGACGGCAACGTGGCTGCAACGGTCGATACGGTCGAGTAGGCCGCGTTTCACAGCGATAAACCTTTAGGAAAGGAAACAGATATGGCAGAGAAGACCCCGGTCGAGCAGCTTACGTACAAGCAGGCCTCGCAGGAGCTGGAACTCATCATCCGCAGCTTGGAGTCGGGCGATATGGAGCTTGAGGAGTCGCTCGAGAGCTATACCCGCGGCGTAGAGCTCCTCAAGAGCCTGCGTACTCGCTTGTCCGATGCCGAGCAGAAGGTCTCGGTGCTCCTTAAGGACGTCGACGGCAACGACGTGCTCGCCGACGGCGAGGCCGCCAACACGGACGACAACCTCTCGTTCTAACCACCCCGACTAAATATAATTACCTTGGTCTGTGAGAAAGGAACCAACCATGTGTGATTGCATCTTCTGCAAAATTGCCAACCACGAGATCCCCTCGACCGTTGTCTATGAGGACGACCAGGTCATCGCCTTCGACGACCTCAACCCCCAGGCGCCGGTTCACACGCTCGTGATCCCCAAGAAGCACTACAGTGACATCGCCGACAACGTTCCTGCCGAGACCATGGGCGCTATGGCTCACGCCATCCAGGAGGTCGCTAAGGTCAAGGGCCTGGAGGACGGTTTCCGCGTCATCTCCAACAAGGGCGTCAACGCCGGCCAGACCGTCATGCACTTCCACATGCACGTTCTCGGCGGCAAGAACCTGGGCGAGAACCTCATCTGAGGGCGCTTTTTCCTTGCAATGAAACGGAAGCTCAAGCACCGATAACTTATATATCAACGCCAATAAACCCGAGCGCGAGGGCGTTTGGGTTTATTATTGAAGCGTATGTAACCTGGCGGCGCCACACCGCCTGTTAGTAGGGAGACACATGAACGTTCTGGTCGTCAACGCAGGATCTTCGACCCTTAAGTATCAGGTCATCGATACCAAGTCCCACAAGGTGTCCGCAAAGGGCTCCTGCGAGCGCGTTTGCTTTACCGGCGGTACCTTCACCCACGCTGCCAACGGTTCCAAGAAGGTGACCGAGAACATCGAGTTCCCCGACCACAAGGTCGCCATCGAGGTCGTTCTGAAGGACCTCGAGGCCAACGGCGTCAAGATCGAGGGCATTGGCCACCGTATCGTTCAGGGCGGTTGGTACTTTGGCGACTCCTCCCTCGTCGACGAGGACGTTCTCGCCAAGATCCGAGAGGTCGCCCCGCTCGCGCCGCTGCACAACAACCCCGAGGCCAACGTTATCGAGTACTGCCTGGAGCAGTATCCCGACCTGCCCAACGTTACGGTCTACGACACCGCTTTCCACTTCAACATGCCCGAGGTCGCTAAGACCTACGCCCTGCCCAAGGACGTCTGCGACAAGCTGCACATCCGCAAGTACGGCGCCCACGGCACCAGCTACCGCTACATCTCCAAGAAGGTTGCCGAGATGACCAACGGCGAGGCTCGCAAGGTCGTCGTGTGCCACATCGGTTCCGGCGCTTCCCTGTGCGCCATCGAGGACGGCAAGTGCATGGACACCACCATGGGCTTGACGCCGCTCGACGGTGTCATGATGGGCACCCGCTGCGGCTCCATCGACCCGGCTACCGTGTGCTACCTGCAGCGCGAGGGCGGGTACACCTTCGACGAGGTCGATGAGATGATGAACAAGAAGTCCGGCCTTTTGGCTGTGACCGGCGGCAAGACCAACGACTGCCGCAACGTCGAGGAGCTCGCCGCTGCCGGTGACCCCGAGGCTCAGCTCGCCTTCGATATGTTCGTCTACAAGATTGCCGCCAAGGCTGCCGAGATGGCCACTTCCATGTGCGGCATGGACACCCTGGTCTTTACCGCCGGCATCGGCGAGCACGCTCCGGCTGTTCGCGCCGGCGTTGCCGACCGTCTGGCCTTTATGGGCGTCAAGATGGATCATGCGCGCAACGCCCTGCGTGGTGACGGCGCTTGGTGCCTGTCTGCCAAGGATTCCAAGGTCAAGATTTTCGTCATTCCCACGGACGAGGAGTTCATGATCGCTTCCGACGTCGAGCGCATCGTCAACGGCAAGTAATTGCAAGAGGGGAGGGGCTGGACGACCGAGTGCCGTTCGGCCCTTCTTTTGTGCTCGTTGGGCGATATGCCTGATAGCTATTTATTAAGTTATGATAACTTCTTATTAACATGCGGCCGCCTTAAGGGGTCTGCGTCGACCGTATTGCACTGCAAAGGAGTCTCATGAACGTACTTGTTGTCAACGCCGGCAGCTCAAGCCTCAAATATCAGCTTTTGGATACCGATACCCGCGAGGTTTTCGCCAAGGGCAACTGCGAGCGTATCGGATCGGACATGGGCATCTTTGGCCACTCCGAGAACGGTGGCGCTAAGCAGACCGAGGAGGTCCCTTTCCCCGATCATCGCTCTGCTATCGCTCGCGTGCTCGAGGAGCTCGAGAAGACCGACTTTACGATTGATGGCATTGGGCATCGTATCGTTCAGGGCGGCTGGCACTTCGATGATTCCGCGGTTGTCGACGACGAGGTTATGGCCAAGATTCTTGAGGTGGCACCGCTTGCTCCGCTGCACAACTACGGCGAGGCCGCAGCGATTGAGTATTGCCGTGAGAAGTATCCGGAGCTGCCCAACGTGGCGGTCTTCGACACCTCGTTCCACATGACCATGCCCGAGGTCGCCTACACCTACGCGCTGCCCAAGGACGTGTGCGACAAGTACCACGTGCGCAAGTACGGCGCACACGGTACGAGCCACCGCTACGAGTGGATGATGGCCAAGGAGATCCTGGGCTCGCGCTGCCACCGTCTGCTTTCGTGCCATCTGGGCAACGGCGCTTCGCTCGCCGCCATCGAGGACGGCGTGTGCCGCGATACCACGATGGGCCTCACGCCGCTCGACGGCCTGATGATGGGTACCCGTTGCGGCTCCATCGACCCGGCTACCGTGTGCTACCTGCAGCGCGAGGGCGGCTACAGCTATCAGGAAGTCGATGACATGATGAACAAGCAGTCTGGTCTGCTTGCCATCTCGGGCATCTCCAACGACGCCCGCGACATCCGCACGCGCGCCTCCGAGGGCGACGAGCGCTGCCTGCTCGCCTTCGATATGTTCGCCTACAAGGCCATGCAGCAGGCCGGTTCCATGATCGCTTCCATGGCGGGCGTGGACACCATTACCTTTACCGCCGGCATCGGCGAGAACGACTGGTCGATCCGTAAGGCCTTCTGCGACTGCTTTGAGTGGCTGGGCGTACGCATCGACAACAACAAGAACCGCGAGGCCGTGGGCAACGGCCCGCAGGTCATCAGTGCCGCCGGTTCCGCCGTCACGGTCATGGTCATCCCCACCGACGAGGAATACATGATCGCCCACGACGTCGAGCGCCTGACCAAGAACAACTAACGCTCGCATTTGCAAGTAAACGAAAGGCCTCCAGAGCAACAGCTCCGGAGGCCTTTTGCTAGCGGGCGGAAATTCCTGTCCCGAGGGGATATGTACGCTACTCAGCCATCTGAGCCTGGACGGCGGTGATGGCAACGACACCCACGATGTCGTCGGCAGAGCAGCCGCGCGAAAGGTCGTTGACCGGCTTGGCGATGCCCTGCAGGATGGGGCCGTAGGCGTCGGCGCCGGCGAAGCGCTGGACGAGCTTGTAGCCGATGTTGCCGGCCTCAAGGTCGGGGAACACCAGCACGTTGGCCTTGCCGGCAACGGAGGAGCCGGGAGCCTTGAGCTGGGCGACGGTGGGGACGATAGCGGCATCGAGCTGCAGGTCGCCATCGATGGCGAGCTCGGGAGCCTTCTCGTGGCAGAACTTTACGGCCTCCTGGACCTTCTTGGCGACCTCGCCGCCGGCAGAGCCCATGGTGGAGTAGGAGAGCATGGCCACGTGCGGCTCAACGTTGCCCATGAAGGTGGACCAGGAGTGAGCGGAGGCGATGGCGATCTCGGAGAGCTCGTCGGAGGACGGGTTGATGTTGAGGCCGCAGTCGGCGAAGATCAGCGTGCCGTCGGTGCCGAACTGCGGGGTGTCGGTGCACATCACGAAGAAGGCCGAGACCAGCTTGGTGCCCGGGGCGGTCTTGAGGATCTGCAGCGCGGGGCGCAGCGTGTCGGCGGTGGAGTGGCAGGCGCCGGAGACCAGGCCGTCGGCGTCGCCCATCTTGACCATCATGGTGCCAAAGTAGGTAGCATCCATCACCTGGGCGCGAGCCTGCTCGATGGTGACGCCCTTCTTGGCGCGGAGCTCGGCAAACTTCTGCGCGTACTCCTCGTGCTTCTCGGCATTGCGCGGGTCGATGACGGTAGCGCCGGGAACGTTGATCTCGTCGGGGTTACCCAGGATGACGATCTTTGCCAGGCCCTCCTCGATGATCTTGGTGGCTGCGACGATGGTGCGCGGATCCTCGCCCTCGGGCAGGACGATCGTCTTAAGGTCGGCCTTGGCGGCAGACTTCATACGGTTAAGGAAATCGCTCATGTTACTCCTTACAAGCGTTTCGCTAAGCTCCAGGCGCCTGACTGCACACGAATAAACCCGCTGCTAGCGGGTTTACCTTTCAATAATGTACGCCGCGGTGCTTGAGCTTTCCTTGTGTGGCAAGCTCATTATAGGACGCATTAGCGCTATAATCGCTCTGATAAATATGTCTCGAAGAATGTTCGAGAAAAGCCCAGCTAACGAGCCCGTGGCTTTTGACAAGGAGTATCGATGCAGATTACCTCAGGCCTGCCTGAAGGCTTTAACGCCGGCGCATACGACATGATTGTTGTCGGTGCCGGATATGCCGGTGCCGTTTGTGCCCGCCGTCTCGCCGAGACCATCGGCTATCGCGTTGCCGTTCTGGAGCGTCGTAGCCACATTGCGGGCAACGCTTACGACTGCGCTGATGAGGCCGGGATCCTTATCCACGAGTACGGTCCGCACATCTACCACACTTTTAACGAGCGCGTCCATAATTTCCTGTCGCGCTTTACCAAGTGGACGGACTATCAGCACAAGGTGCTCGCCAACATCAACGGTACCCTTATGCCCGTGCCCTTTAACCACGCGAGCCTCAAGCTCGCCTTTGGCGATGAGCGCGGCGAGGAGCTGTATCAGAAGCTCGTGGAGACCTTTGGCAAGGACGTCAAGGTGCCCATTATGGAGCTGCGCAAGAAGAACGACCCGGATCTTGTCGAGGTCGCCGATTACGTCTACGAGAACGTCTTTTTGCATTACACCATGAAGCAGTGGGGTCAGACGCCCGACCAGATCGATCCCTCGATCACCGGCCGCGTTCCCGTCTTTGTGGGCGACGATGACCGCTACTTCCCGCAGGCTCCCTTTCAGGGCATGCCGCAGGACGGCTATACCGCGCTGTTCGAGCACATGCTCGACCACGATCTGATTGATGTGTTCTGCGACGTGGACGCCCGCGACCTCTTCGAGATCGACGAGACTACCGTCAAGATCGACGGCAAGGTCTATGGCGGCGAGATCGTTTACACCGGTCCGCTCGACGAGCTGTTTAACCTCGATCTGGGCGCTCTGCCGTACCGTACGCTCGACATGAAGTTCGAGACGCTCGATATGGACCAGTTCCAGCCCGTGGGCACCGTCAATTACACCACGAGCGAGGATTACACGCGTATCACCGAGTTCAAGAACATGACCGGTCAGGTCCTGCCCGGCAAGACCACCATCATGAAGGAGTATTCCAAGGCCTATACGCCCGGCTCGGGCGAGACGCCCTATTACGCCATTCTGGAGCCCGAGAACCGCGAGCTCTATGAGCGCTATCTCGAGCGCGTCCAGAACCTGACGAACTTCCACCCGGTGGGTCGCCTGGCCGAGTATCGTTACTACGATATGGACGCCGTGACCAACTCTGCCCTCGATCTTTCGGATGAGATTATCGCCTGCCATGCATAAAGTCATATCATTCGGTATTCCCTCGTATAACGCCGCCAAGGACATGGACCATTGCATCACCTCCATTCTGGAGGGGAGCAATTATGCCACCGATATCGAGATCATCATCGTCGATGACGGTTCCAAGGACGAGACGGCAGCCAAGGCTGATGAGTGGGAGACACGTTATCCCGGAATCATCCGCGCTGTGCATCAGGAGAACGGTGGCCACGGCATCGCCGTCCTCTCGGGCTTGCGTGAGGCGCAGGGTACCTACTACAAGGTCGTTGACTCGGACGACTGGCTCGATGGCGCAGCCCTGTCGACCATGCTTTCGATCCTGCGCGGTTTTGAGGAGCGCGACCAGCGCGTCGACCTCTTTATCTCGAACTATGTGTACGAGAAGGTTTACGAGGGTACGCATACCGCTATTGGCTACAAGTTTGCCCTGCCGCGAAAAAAGATCTTTACCTGGGACCAGATTGGCCATTTCCGTCTGGACCAGAATCTGCTCATGCACAGCCTGTGCTATCGCACGGATGTGCTGCGCGCGTCCAATCTGCCTATGCCGCCGCACACGTTCTATGTAGACAACATCTACGCCTACGTGCCGCTGCCGCGCTGCAAGACCATGTACTACGCCGACATCGACCTCTACCGCTACTTTATCGGCCGTGAGGGCCAAAGCGTCAACGAGGCCACGATGGTCAAGCGTCTGGACCAACAGTTTCGCGTGACGCGCATCATGATGGAGTCGTTCCACCTGTACAGCGATGTCGAGTCGTCGCGTCTGCGCTCGTACATGATGGGCTATTTCACCATGATGATGGCAATCTGCTCGGTGCTTACTAAGCTTTCCGACGAGGATTGTGCCGACGAGCGCCTGAAGACGTTGTGGAGTGATCTGAAAGCCTATGACGAGCGTATGTATCGTCGTGCACGCTACGGTGTGGTCGGCTTCTTCACCAACCTGCGCGGTCGTGCCGGTGACAAAACCACACTCGGCCTATACCGTCTTGCCTCAAAGATCTTCAAATTCAACTAGCTGCTGAGTATTCGCTGCTGATAGGTTGACTGGGCCCCTTGGCCTTTAGTTTGCTACTACGAACAGTCCTGCTCGCACGGAAAGCACATTAAGTGCTTTCCGGCTCGTGCGGAACTTGTATCAAACTAAAGGCCAAGGGGCCTCTGCTACAAGAATCGATTGTCAGGCTGCCAGAATTTGAAGATCTTAGACGCGCGGTACACAGGGGCCTGGGCTGAAAGGGATTTAGTTGAGTAGGTTGCCCGGTGGGTCTTGGTTATGTTTGTCGCGAGTTCCGCACGAGCCGAAGAGCACTTAATGTGCTCTTCGTGCGAGCCAGGACTGTAGAGCAGCAAACATAACCAAGACCCACCGGGCAACCGGACGAGTTAGTTTACTTCGCGGCGCCGGGGATGCCGTGGGAGGTTTTAGCGGTTTTGGCTCCGTTTACGATGGCAGCTTCTAGGGCCCTTACTGCGAGCATGCCCAGCAGGTCTAGGGGAACGGCGGCGCTTGCCTGGGCACCCAGTTTGCCGCTGGCGAGGGTGTAGATGGTGTCGCCGTCGTTGGTGGTGTGTGTGGGGCGGATGGCGTGCGCGTAGGCGTCTGCGGCCATCTGAGAGACTTTGGTGGCCTGGGCCTTGGTGAGCTCCACGTTGGTGACGATACAGCTGATGGTGGTGTTGGTGCGGTCGAGCGGCATCTGCATAGATCCTGCGGCGGCAAAGGCGGCGAGCTCCATGTCGACGATCTGGTCGCTATCGGCTGCGGCACGCATGCCGGCGACCCATTCGCCAGTGGTCGGGTCGACGACGTTGCCGCAGGCGTTGACCGAGACCACGGCGCCCACCTTGACGGGGCCGAGCGCCACGGCGGCAGCTCCGAGGCCGGCTTTCATGCAGGTGGCAGGCCCCATGAGCTTACCCACGGTGGCGCCCGTGCCGGCGCCTACGTTGCCCTGTTCGAGCTTGGTGGGGGTGTTGTCGAGTGCTTCGCGCACGGCGGCGATGCCGGCCTCAATGTCGGGGCGAACGGTGGGGTTACCAAAGGCGAGGTCGAAGATACAGCTCGAGCACACGATAGGCACCTGCGTGGGGCCGACGGGAAGGCCGATGCCGCGGCTCTCAAGCTCGCGGGCGACGCCGCTTGCGGCTTCGAGGCCAAAGGCCGATCCGCCCGAAAGGCAGACGGCGTGGACCTTATCGACGGTGTTTTCGGGGCGCAGCAGGTCGGTCTCGCGCGAAGCGGGAGCGCCACCGCGTACGTCAACGCCACCGGTGGCACCCTCGGGCGCCACGATTACGGTGCAGCCGGTGCCAGCCTCCTCGTCCGTATAGTTGCCAAAGCAAAAGCCATCGACGTTGCAGACATCGATGGCTTCGAGCAGTGTGTCCATATTTTCTCCTATCGGTTTTCCGCCGGGCCTTATGCCCGGTCGGGATCCGTACGGTACGGCAAAATTGTAGGCGCTGGGGGATACCCAGCGCCAGATGCAATTACGAGAGTTTTTTAATCGCGCGTGCGGCGCGGGCGATAGGCAAGCCCACCACGTTGTAGAAGTCACCCGAAATGTCGTGCACGAGCATGCGGCCGCCTGTGCCCTGGATGCCGTAGGCTCCGGCCTTGTCCATGGGTTCGCCGGAGGCAACATAGCGCTCGATCTGCTCTTTGGTAAGCTCATAGAACGTCACGTCGGTCACATCGACAAACGACAGGCTCTCGGCGGCATGCGGAGCTGTAGCGTCGCCGGCTTTAACGATGCAGACGCCGGTCGCCACCTGGTGCGTGCGGCCCGAAAGCTCGCGGAGCATGGTGCGCGCCTCGTCCTCGTTTGCCGGCTTGCCCAAAATCTTGCCATCGAAGGTGACGATGGTATCGGCCGCGACGGTCAACTCATTGGGCTCGGCATGCTCGGCGGCGACGGCAGCAGCTTTGGCACGCGCCAAGCGCTCGACGAGCGTAAGCGGAGCTTCGCCATCAAAAGGCGTTTCATCGATGTCTGCGGGAATTACGCGAATGTTATAGCCCGCCTCGCGCATCAGCTCTATGCGGCGCGGCGATTGCGAAGCCAAAATCATAGTTGGATGCCCTCGGCGACCTTCTCGACGGCCTTTTCGCCGGCGAGCGTGCGCAGCAGCTCCAAGGCAAAGGGGAGTGACTGTGCCATGCCGCTAGCAGTGATGATATTGCCGTCTTGCGTGACCTTCTCGCCGGTATAGGTGCCCTCGGGGAAGCTCTTCTCAAAGCCGGGGAAGCACGTGGCGCGGCGTCCCTCGAGCAGGCAAAGCTCGCCCAGGATAAACGGGGCGGCGCAGATGGCGGCAACGTGCTTGGTCTCGGCGAACTCGCAGACTACGTCGCAGACGCGCTGGTCGGCGCGCAGGTTGGTGGCTCCGGGCAGGCCGCCGGGCAGCACGACGCAGTCGTACTCGTCAAAGTTGATCTCATCAAAGAGCGCATCGCAGGTCACGGGGATCTGCAGCGAGCTTACGACCTCGCGCGTGGGCATGATCGAGACGAGCGTGGCACGCACGCCGCCGCGACGCATGACATCGACCATGGTCAAGCATTCAATAGTTTCAAAGCCATCGGCGGCGAGAACGGCAACGCTGGGCATGAGGGTTCCTTTCATAGGCGGCATACAATTAGCCGTCTTATACCCCGAAGACCTCCGCTTGCCACGCTCGATTTCCCAATGATTTTCTGAGCAATGATTAAGCGGCTAGTTGCGCCTAAGGTGGACGACGGTCTCGCAGTGGAAGGTTTGTGGGAACAGGTCGACTGGCGTGATCTTTACGGGGGAGAAGGTGCCTTCTTCGACAAAGCGTTTGAGATCGCGCGCCAGGGTGGCCGGGTCGCAGCTCACGTAGGCGACATCGCGGGCACTCGTGCTGGCGATAAGGCCGATCGCCTCGGGGGCGAGGCCTGCGCGCGGCGGGTCGACCACCAAGATGTCGGCATCCTGGTCGGGGAACTCGCGCACCGCGTCTCCGCCAATGACGTCGACGTTATCAAGCTTGTTGATTTCCAGGTTACGGCGTAGATCGCGCACGGCGGGGCCGTAGGCCTCGACGGCAGCGACAAAGTCGCAGCGGCGGGCGAGCGGCAGGGTAAAGGTGCCGGCACCGCAGTACAGGTCCACGGCAAGCTCGTCTTCCTGCGGATCGAGCGCTTCCATGACAAGCTCGATCAAAATCTCGGCACCCTTGGTGTTGACCTGGAAAAAAGACGGGGCAGACAAGCGCATCTGACCCTCGGCGATATTCTCGGTCCATGAGCCCTCTCCGGCGAGCATTTCGACCTTGGAGACACGGCGGGCCTTCTTTTCGCCCTTGCTCATCACGCGTACGACACTTGTGGGGTGCGCGGCGTCTGCCAACACGCGCGAGACTTGCGAGCGCGGGAAAGAGCCCGTAGGCGTCCAGAGCGCCACCTCGAGTGCCTTGGTGCGACGCGAGGCGCGAATGCCCACGCGCTCAAGGCCCAGGTCGTGGCTGCCGCTCAGATAATTGAGCGCGCCGACGACCGATTTGAGCGCCTTCGGGAAGCGCTTATCGAACAGCGGACACATATCGACGGTCACGATCTTGCTGGGGTCGACGCCGTGCATGCCAAGACGCACGCGGCCGTTTACAACGGTCGGCTCGAGTTCGATTTTATTGCGGTAGCCCCAATCATCCTTGGTGTGGCGGATGGGTTGCACCAGTTCATCGACTTGATCGGGGCTGAACTTGCCGATACGCTCGAGCGTGGAGCGCAGATTTTGCTCCTTGGCGGCGAGCTGTGCCGTGCGTGAGAGATTGCCCCACGAGCAGCCGCCGCAGATGCCCACGAAGGGGCAGGGAGGCTGAATGCGATCGGGGCTTGGCTCCAGAATCTCGGTGGTGCGGGCACGCATGAACGACTTGCCGTCCTGTACGACCTCGGCCTCGACGGTGTCGCCTGCCACGGCGCCCTGCACAAAGACGGCCTTGCCGTTGTCGGCGTGCGCCAGCCCGTCGGCGCCGTAGGTCATCGATTCTATAGTGAGCTTCATATTCCTGCCTGCCATTCGCGGTTTTGTTCGCAACCATGGTAGCAGGGAAAAGCGCCCCATATCTGGGGCATTCCTCAAATACGGGGCGCTTCTACAAACGACTATTTCGTCTTGCCGGTAATGAGCGTCTTAAGACCCAGACCGATCAGGCCCAGGCCTATGCGCACGCGACCGGGGCGATGGCGCTCGATGGCCTTGGTCTTGCCGGCGGGCTTATCGCGACGGGTGCTCGTCTCGGCTGCGGGTTTGGTGACCTGCGGCTCGGGCTGAGGTGCAGGTGCGGGCTCGGGCTCAATGACGGTCGCCTGGACCTCTTGGACCTTGGGTGCTACTGGCTGCGGCTCGGCCTCGGGGGCAGGTTCCGCCTCAATGACGGGCTCGGGCGCGGCCTCGGCGTTGCGATAGGCGCGCTCCAGCAGAGCCTCCTGCGAGTTGAAGGGTTTCTCACCCTCTGCACGCTCCACGGGGACCCAGGTGCCGTCGCTCGTGAGGCTGCGGGCCTTCACGTTGTCCCGCAGCTGCATGCCCATGTACTCGTGTACCAGGGCGCGGCAGGTGGGGTCGAGCACAGGGAAGGCGATCTCCACGCGGTGCTCGGTGTTACGTGTCATCATGTCTGCCGAGCTCAGGTAAATCATGTCCGAGTCCACGCCAAAAGCGTAAACACGGGCGTGCTCCAAAAAGCGTCCGACGATGGAGCGGACATGTACGTTCTCGGTCTTGCCCGGAACACCGGGCTTGAGGCACGAGATGCCGCGGATGATCATGTCTACGCGCACGCCGGCACACGATGCCTCGGCGATCTTGTCGATAACCTCGCGGTCGGTCAGCGAGTTGAGCTTAAAGAACACGCGGGCGGGCTCGCCGGCAAGGGCGCGCTGGATCTCGCGGTCAAGCCCGCGCATGATGAGCGGTTTCAGTCCGACGGGCGCCACACCCAGGAAGCGGTAGTCGCCGCGCAGGTTGCCCAGCGACAGATTGCGGAAGAACAGGTTGGCGTCCTCGCCGATGCCGGGATGGGCTGTCATGAGCATAAAGTCGCTGTAGAGTTTGGCCGTCTTCTCGTTAAAGTTACCGGTGCCCAAAAGCGTGAGGCGCGTTAGCGCCATGCCCTCGCGATAGGTGAGCTGGCAGATCTTTGAGTGGCATTTAAAGCCCTCGGAACCATAGATGACGGTGCAGCCTGCCTCTTCCAGACGCTCGGCCCACTCGATGTTGTTCTGCTCGTCAAAGCGGGCACGAAGTTCCATGAGCACCGTGACCTCTTTGCCGTTCTCGGCAGCATCGATCAGCGACTCGCACAGGCGGCTCTGCTTGGCCACGCGGTAGAGCGTGATGCGCAGCGAGATGCACTCGGGGTCGTAGGCGGCCTCGTGCACCAGATCCAGGAAGGGGTTCATGGCCTCGTAGGGATAAAAGAGCAGCTTGTCGTGCTGCAGCACCTGCTCGCGGATGGAGCGGGTCATGTCGATGGTGGGATTGGGCTGCGGCCTAAACGGCGTAAAGAGCAGCTCGTTGCGCAGGTGCTCGGGAATCTTGCCCTCAATGCCAAAGACGTAGCCCAGGTCGAGCGGGATATCGCAGGTAAAGACAGAGCGGCGCGAAAGCTCGAGCGCCTTGCGGATGGTCTTGAGCGTTGCCTTCTCGAGCGACCCCGAGACCGCGAGCACTACCGGCTGCAGACGCAGGCGCTTCTTGAGGATGCGCTTCATGTGCTGGCGGTAGTCCTCTTCCTCTTCGACGCCCTCGCCGTCCGGATCGATGTCGGCGTTGCGGGTGACGCGGATCAGCGCACGATCCAGCGGCTTATAGGAGCCAAAGCAGCTGTCCAGGCAGGCGAGGATGACGTCCTCGAGCAAGATGTAGGAGTAGGTGCCGGTGGGCGAGGGGATCTCGACCACGCGGTTCATCGAGGCGGGAATCTCGATAAGGCCCAGCAGGCTCTCCTCGTCGGTGGCGCCGTCCAGACCACAGGCCAGATAGAGCGCGCCATTGCGTAGGTTGGGGAAGGGGTGGCGAGGATCGATGACCAGCGGCGAGATGACCGGCGACACGTAGGCCTGGAAGTAGCGGGTTACAAAGGTGCGCTCCTCGGGCGTAAGCGAATCGATGCGGGCGCGGTGAACGCCCAAGGTGTCGAGCTTGCCCTCGATGCTCTTAAAGATGGACTCCCAACGGGTAAGGAGCCCGGGCATTTCGGCCATGACAGCATCGACCTGTTCGGAGGCGGTCATATTGCTCTTGTTGTCGACAGGTTGCTTTTTGAGCTCTGCCAGATCGGACAGGCCGCCCACGCGCACCATGAGAAACTCGTCGAGGTTAGACTCGAAAATCGACACGAACTTTAGACGCTCGAACAGCGGAACGGTCTCATCGAAGGCTTCGTCAAGCACACGGTTGTCAAAGCGTAGCCAGCTGAGCTCTCGGTTCTGCGTGTACGAGAAGTCGCGAGGCGGTTTGCGCAGCTTTGCGGCGGCTTGCTTTTTTTCGATTTTGCTCGGCATATGCATCTGTCCGTTCAGTCCCCGCAGGGGACGATAGCCTAACCCTATTCACTATTGTCTCAATTTAGTCGACTTGTGGCACGGACGTATTGTGCGAACGGTATCTTTACCTACTTCTTACGCTGACAAGTCATAGGACTGACGCCCTGCTCGTCTGCAAGCGGTCTATATCCTCACTCAACTGGTACGTAAGTGTGAATAAGAATGATGGATAGCTGAATATCATTGAATGCAGGCGGAAACGTAAACAAACATCATTTATATACATAAAACCGATTTAGCTATGCAATTCTGAATCAAAAGTTTAGAGATGCAATTGCAAATAGTTTTTAGGAAAAAAGAGCGTTTACCTTAGAAAAGTTACTTTAGAACGCCGAAGTACATTATGGGGGAATCTCATGCGATATACCGTTCATCGCACTTTGTTGACCGTTCGGGGGCGAGGTGGAATTGCGGGTGGAATTTGGATATAACTAGAGCTGTCAGCAAGCAGCGTCCGCTATGGAAGGGCGCTGAGAGATTCGGCCGAAAGGCCCGAAAGAAAGGTAGGAGGCCATGACGAAAGGTCTGCACGTGCCTTCCGAGATCGGCAAGCTCAGGAAGGTCTGCCTGCACCGTCCCGGCGACGAGCTCCTCAACCTGCCGCCCGACGAGCTCGAGCGACTCCTGTTC